>JBGQEL010000013.1:0-71493 GCA_041496385.1 Methylomirabilia bacterium
CGTCCGATCGCGTCGTACTCGAGCTCGTGGACCTTCCTGAGCGTGAACGCGAGCCGCTGCTTGAGCGGCAGCCGCGTGACCACGGAGTCGAGCAACGCGCGCGTCTCGTTGAAGCGCCGCGCCTCTTCGGGCCCGGGGCCGTCGACGTCGGTCGCGACCTCCCGGACCGCCGCGTGGGCCCGGCGTCGCCGCCCCTCGGCGCGGAAATGGTTGCGGGTCAGGTTGGTCGCGATCGCGAAGAGCCACGCCCGGACGTTGGCGTCGGGGGTCAGCCCGTGATACGCGCGATACGCGCGGAGAAACGTCTCCTGGGCGAGATCCTCGGCCTCGATGGCGCGGGTGGTCACCCGGCGGAGGTAGCGATAGATCTCCCCGTGATGCGTGGTCACGATGGCGTCGAACGGAGACAGGCCCATATGCCCTATGAGACACCGCCCCGGGGCCGGTGTGAAAGGGGGTTCCGGAAGCCTAGCGATGCGTGGTGGGGCGCGGCCTGGTCACGAACGAGAGCTGCCAGTCCTCGTCCTCCCTGCCGTCCAGCGACAACCGCCAGACGTACACGGTATCCGGCTGCAACGGCCAGGGCCCCATGTTCAACGCGAGCGGCACGCTCATGGGGGTCCCCGGCTTCAAGCCCGGCGGCCTGCCGACCTCGAACTCGCCGGCGACCTCGACGGGCTGGTCACCCGTCGGGGTCGGGACCCGCACGGGGTGGCCGTCCGCGGTGACGAGCGAGAGCTTGAATGCGATCTTCCGGTTGGTCTGGTCCCACGGAACCTGAATGATGCCCGCGATGGCGAACGGGCCTGGCTCCGGGCTCGTGATCGACCACCCGCCGCCCAGAATGTAGAGCTTGCCGTTCACCTCCTGGGCGGAGTCCGCCAGCATGAGCGTGACCTTCATGGATGTCTTCAGAGTCTAGCGGATGAGACGGAGCTGGGCGAGGACGCTGTACACGATCGTCGTGGCGAAGCTTCGCAGGTCCAGGTCGCCCGTGACGGGCACGCCGTGGGTGACCAGGTAGAAGATCATCCCGACCTTCAGCAGCCGCGCCAGCCCGGCCCCGTCCCTCCAGTTCATGAGGATGAGACGGGGGGCGCCGGGGGGGCGTTTACCCGAGCAGCTTCATCAGCTCCTCGAGCGCCTCGTCGGGCGTCCGGCCCAGATCGGTCCGGTAGACGAGATCGGCCGCGCGCCGGTAGCGGTCGGCGGACGCGGACCAGATACGCGCGAGATCCTCCTCGAGGGAGACGTCGGCGTTGACCCGCGGCCGGTCGGCGAGCCGCACGCGATCGGCGAGCGCCGCGAGCCCGGCCTCGAGCAGCACGACGACGCCCGTCCCGCGCAGGACGTCGAGGTTCCACGCGTAGCGCACGGTGCCCCCGCCGAGGGCGCAGACGGTGCCCCGGAGTCCGGCGAAGCGCTTGCAGATCTCGTACTCGCGCTCGCGGAACGCGAGCCAGCCCTGCTCCCGGACGAGGTCGTGGAAGCTCCGGCCGAGCCCGCGGTCGATCTCACGGTCGAGGTCGTGGAACGGGCGGCCGAGCCGCGCGGCGAGACGCTCGCCCAGCGTGGTCTTGCCGCTCCCGATCATTCCGCAGAGATAGATGTTAGGCGCGGGCTTCGTCACGCGCGGCGCGGATCAGCTCGGGGAAGGCGTACGTCGAGAGCGCGCAGCCGGGCGCCAGGAAGAGCTTGTCCTTGCCCGCGTGCGACACCGCGTCACGGATCTCCTTCCGGATCGCCGCGGCCGGCGAGTACGCGAAGCCGCCGTGGGCGATTCCGCCCATGAGCGCGCGGGGCGTCAGCCGCCGCGCCTCGGCGAGCGACGGCCCGCCCTCCCGGTCGCCCCAGGAAAGCGCGTGGCATGGATAGTCGAGCAGGTCGGGGAAGTAGAGCCGGGCGCCGTGCGCGTGCAGCACGTGGAACTCGCCGCGGGTCCGCACCGCCTCGAGCAGCGTGAGGTCGAAGGGGCGCATGAAGCGCTCGTACTGGTCGCGCGTGACGAACTCCGCGGACGCGGGCACGGAGAAGAAGATGCCCGCCGCGCCGCGGTCGAGGCTCGCCAGGGCGTAGAGGATGAGATTTTGATTGACGACGTCGAGCGCCCGCTCGAGCTCGCGCGGGTGCTCGCGCATGAGCGGGCCCATCGCGTCCTTCACGACGTTGCGCCGGAGCGTGTTCCAGGCGTTGAAGAGCGTGTCGACCACGAGGGTGCGGCCGGCGAGCGCCTTGGCCATGATCTCGATCGCCTGGAGCTGCGCGCCCATCGGGGTGCGCTCCGGCTCGACGGGGCCGAGCGCCGCGAGATCCTGCGCCCGGGCGAGCGTCTCCACACCCGGCGGCATCGGGTACGAGTAGTCGTTCATCGCCTTGAGCCAGTCGAGGTCGTAGGCCTCGAAGAACTCGAGATGCGCCTCGGCGGTGCGCGCCGCGGGCGCGTGCTGGAGGCCGAAGTGGTACCAGACGGTGAACGGCGGATGGTCCACGGGCTTGCCCGCGATGGCGGCGCGCACGCGCTCGAGCTTGGTCATTTCTCGAGCCATCTCACCGCTCGGCTCGCCCGTCGACCGGCCTCACCTCGCACTGCCATCGCGCGGCTTCAGCTCGATCATGTAGCCGTCGGGGTCGCGCAGGTAGAGCGAGGGGCCGTCGCCGTAGGCGCCGTAGCGCTGCACGACTGCGCCCTCGAGCGCGACGCTCCTGGCCGTGAGTGCCTGCGCCACCGCGTCGAGATCGTCGCAGCGGATCGAGAGGCAGAAGTGGTCGAGCCCGCCGCGCGGCTCGCCCTCGGTCGCGGGCAGGAGGTCGATGAAGTGCTCGCCGAACCGAAGATGGACGAGCGAGATCTTCTCGTTCACCCGGTCGACCGTGCAGCCGAGCACCTCCTCGTAGAAGCGGCGCGCGCGGGCCTGGTCGCGCACCCGCAGGACGACGTGATCGAATCCGAGCGGTGTGAACATGAGCCCCTCCCTCGCGGCGCCGCCGGCCGGGCGACGTGAGGCTAGCATACCGCGCTCACTCGCGCCGGAGCACCGGGAGCGGCTTGCGCCCGAGGAGGCGGAACGTGCCGAGGAACCCGACGCCGAGCGCCAGCATCGTGGTCCCCGCGACGCCCCAGGCCAGCGTGTCGGGCTCGAGCGCCCACGGCACGTCCAGGACGAAGCGGAGCACGACCCAGGCGAGCACCGCGGCGAGCGCCGTCCCGCCGAGGCCGGCCGCGGCGCCGAGGCAGGCGTACTCGACCGCGAACGCGCGCGCGACCGCGCCGCGCGTCGCCCCGAGCGTCCGGAGGATGACCGACTCGTAGAGACGCTGGTAGCGGGTGGCCGCGAGCGCGCCCGCCATCACCGTGAGCCCGGCGGCGATGCTGAAGAGCGCCATGAAGCGCACGGCGAAGGCGATCTGGTCGAGCACCCGCGCCACGCGCTCGAGGACGGCCCGCAGGGGGACGGCCGTGACGTTGGGGAACGCGGCGACGACGGAATCTTGAAGGCCCGTCTCGGCGGCCGCCGGCACGCGCGCGGTCGCGATGTAGGTCGCGGGCGCGGCGTCGAGCGCGCCCGGCGAGAGGATGGCGAAGAAGTTCATCGAGAGACTCTGCCAGTCCACCTTGCGAAGGCTCATCACCTCGGCGTCGACGGGCACGCCCTGGACGTCGAAGGTGAGGGTCCCGCCCACGTCAACGCCCAGGTATCGCGCGGCCTCCTCCTCCATGGAGACCCGCGCGCGACGCGTCGCGTCCTCCCGGGTCCACCAGCGGCCGCGCGTGATGCGGTTCGCCGACGGCGGCTCCTCCGCCTGCGTCAGCACGTACTCGCGCGTGAGATACCAGACCTTGTCGGGCGCCTGCGCCGTCCGCCGATCGATCAGCTCGCGCGTCACGGGGACGCCGTTGATCGCGCCGACCCGCGCCCGCACGACGGGGGTGAGGGGCGGCGCCGTTCCCGCGCGCTCGGCGAGCAGCCGTCCGAACGCCGCGCGCTGGTCTCCCTGGACGTCGATGAAGAAGAAGGACGGCGCCTCGTGCTTCCGCTCCAGCGCGACCTGCCGGCCGAGGTTTCCCTCGAGGAGGGCGATCGCGACGAGCAGCATGACGCCGAGGCCGAGCGCCACGATGACGCGCGCGGCGTGGCCGCCCGGGCGACGGAGCCCGGCGAGGCCGTGCCGCCACGCGAGCCCGCGCGGCCGCGGGAGCCGGTGCGCGACGGCGACCACGGCGCGCGCGAGCGCGGCGAGGAGGACGAGCGCGGCGAGGGAGGCGCCGACGAAGATCGCGCCCAGGCGCGGCGAGCCCGCCTGCCAGAGCGCCAGCGCGGCGAGCCCCGCGACGATCGGGAGCGCGGCGGCCCACGGCCGGCGGGCCTGCCATCCGCCCGCCTCGACGTCCGATCGCAGGATGAGCGACGGCGGCACGGCGGCGACCGCGAGGAGCGGCCAGAGCGCGCAGAGGAGCGCGGCCAGCGTGCCCATGAGGACGCCGCGGACGACCGTCGCGCCGTCGAGCGCGGGGACGAGGGCGAAGGGCGCGAACGGGGCGAGCGCCCGGATCAGCGCGGGCTGGACGAGCACGCCCGCGGCGGCCCCCGCGAGGCTCCCGGCGATCGCGAGCCCCAGCATCTGGACGAGATAGGTGAGGACGAGCAGCCGGCGCGAGGCGCCGAGACACTTCAGCACGGCGATCGTCGGGAGCTGGCGTCGCACGAACGTGGCCACCGAGGCCGCGACGCCGATCCCGCCGACGAGGAGGCTCGCCAGGCCAACGAGTCCGAGATAGGACGCGAGCTGGCCGAAGAACCGGCGCAGGCCCGGCTGCGCGGCGTCGTAGGCCGTGACCCGGACGGACGGATCGGCGACCAGGCGCGCGAGTCGCTCGAGGCCGGCACGCGGCGACGCGCCCTCCGGCAAGCGCACGAGCGTGCGGTAGCGCACCCGGCTGCCCGTCTGCAAGAGGCCCGTCGTCGCCAGCGCGGGCGCCGCCAGGAGCACGCGCGGACCGAGGGTGACGAACCCCGTCGCCCGGTCGGGCTCGCGCCGGAGGATGCCGGCGATCGTGAAGCGCCCCCCGCCCAGCAGGAGCGCGTCGCCGACGCCGAGGCCCAGTCGCTCGAGAAGCTCGGGCGCGACGAGCGCCCCGGCCGCGCCGGCGCGCCCGGCCAGCAGCACGCCGAGCGGCGCCGCCGGCGACGTCTCGACATGGCCGTAGAGCGGGTAGCCCGCGTCCACCGCCTTCAGCTCGACGAGGAGGCTCGAGCCCCGCGCCGGGTTGCGCGCCATCCCCGCGAGCTCACTCACGACGGCCGTCGCCGCGCCCTCCCGGCGGAGCCCGTCGAGCGCGCGCTCGGCGTCGGCGCCGAGCGGCTGGGCGGAACGCAGCTCGAGGTCGCCCCCCGTGAGCGCGCGCGCCTCGCGGCCGAGCGTGGCGTCGAGGTTCGCGGCGAGCGTGCCAACCGAGACGAGGGCGGCGACGCCGAGCGCCACGCAGAGGAAGAACGCCACGAAGTGGCGCCAGGCGCCGCGCGTCTCGCGCCACGCCATGCGCAGCGCGAAGCGCGCGGGAGTGCCGATCATCTCACCGCTCGGCTCGCCCGTCGAACGGCCTCACCTCGCACCGCCCTCGAGCCATCTCACCGCTCGGCTCGCCCGTCGAACGGCCTCACCTCGCACCGCCGTTCAGGAGGCGCCCGTCGCGCAGGCGGAGGACGCGACCGGCGTGGCGCGCGAGCGCCTCGTCGTGCGTCACGAGCAGGAGCGTCGAGCCGCGCTCGCGATTCAGGCGGAGGAGCAGCTCGATGATCTGGGTCCCCGTCGCGGAGTCGAGGTTGCCCGTCGGCTCGTCGGCCAGCAGGAGCCTCGGGCCGAGCGCCACGGCGCGCGCGAGCGCGACGCGCTGCTGCTCGCCGCCCGAGAGCTGGGCGGGGTGGTGGTGCGCGCGCGCGGCGAGCCCGACCTCGGCGAGGAGTGTGCGGGCGCGCGCCGGCGCGTCGGGCACGCCGACGATCTCGAGCGGCACCGCGACGTTCTCCGCCGCGGTGAGCGACGGGATCAGGTGGAAGGACTGGAAGACGTAGCCGAGCGTCTCCCGGCGAAAGCGCGCCAGTGCGTCCTCGCCCAGGCGCGTCAGCTCGACCCCCGCGACCTCGATCGAGCCGGCGGTGGGCCGGTCGAGGCCGGCGATGAGGCCGAGGAGCGTGGACTTGCCGCTGCCCGAGGGGCCGGTGACGGCGCACACCTCGCCCGCCGACACGCCGAGCGTCACGCCGTCGAGGATCGTCAGCGCGCGGCCGCCGCTCGGCAGGCGCATCACGAGGTCGCGGACCTGGACGATCACGAAACTCATACTACACTGCGCGTGTGAGGACCCTCGGCGCCGCCCTCCTCGCGACGCTCCTGCTCACTCCGGCAGACGCGCTCGCGAAACCCGTCGTCGTCACCCTCGGCGACAGCCTCACCGCGGGCCTCGGCGTCGCCGCGGACGAGGCCTATCCGGCGCGGCTCGAGGCCCGCCTCCGGAGCGCGGGCTACGCATACCGCGTGGTCAACGCGGGTGTCAGCGGCGACACCTCCGCGGGCGGCCTGCGCCGCGTCGACTGGGTCCTGCGCGCCGAGCCCGAGATCGTCATCGTCGCGCTCGGCGTCAACGACGGCCTCCGCGGCCAGAGCACGCAGGCGATGCGCGCCAACCTCGAGGCCATCGTGAGCCGGCTGCGCGCGGCGGGCGCGCGCGTGCTGCTCGCGGGGATGCGCCTGCCGCCGAACTACGGCGAAGAATACACGCGCGAGTTCGCCGCGGTGTTTCCGGACGTCGCGCGGCGCGCGCACGTCCCGTTCGTCGCCTTCCCGCTCGACGTCGTGATCGACCGCCGCCTGGTACAAGCGGACGGGCTCCACCCGAACGCGGCGGGGCACCAGGCGATCGCCGACCGCCTCTGGCCGCACCTGCGCCCGCTCCTCGCGACATCGTCAGGGGGTAAATAAGGACCCGGCGCCGCGCGCGCGCCCGCCGCGCGTCGGCGCGCTCAGCAGCAGCCGCCCGCGATCTTCGTCCGCTGGACCAGCTCCAGGCGCGTGTCGTCGGGTCCCTGCAGGAACGCGATCCGCGGCCCGTTCGGCACCTGGGTCGGCCCCTCGAGGAGCTTCGCGCCGAGCCCCTCGAGCCGCCGGATGTCGGCCTCGATGTCCTCGGAGTCGAAGCCGAAGTGCTCGAGGCCGAAATGCGCGCGCGCCTCGCCCGGCAGGAGGCGCTCCGCGGTCCGCGCGCCCGAGATGTTGACCGCGATCCCGCCGTCCTCGCTCATGCAGCGCACGAAGCGGTCGCCGAAGATGCGGGTCTCGTCGTTGACGATGCGGAAGCCGAACGCGGTCGCGTACCAGTCGGCCGTCTTCCGGGGATCGGGCGCTTTCAGGTGGATGTGATTGATGCGATAGGGCATGGGATTCTCTCCGTCGGTCAGTGCGCGGATCGGCGCGCGACGACCAGGATGTGGGGTGAGAGGCCGAGGAGCGTGGGCTCGCGCTCGACGGCGCGCGCCGCCCAGAGCAGGCGCTCGCGCTCCTGGGGATTTCGCCAGCGCGCGTCCAGATCGGGCAGGAGCCAGCCGGGTCCCTCGACGCCGACGAGCTCGAGGGGCAGGAGGCCCGCGGCGCGCGCCTCGTCCTCGAGCTCTCCCGGCAGATGGAAGTACGCGGTGGTGAAGTACGCCTTCGGCGTCGGGTTCCGGTGCTGGCCGTCGACGAGATCGCGCTCGACGATGGCGACGAACTCCGGATCGGCGAGGAGCCCCTCGGCGACGCCGGACAGGAGCGAGGCGAAGCGCGAGACCCCGGCGGCGAAGACGAGCCCGCCCGGCCTCAGAACCCGCCGGGCCTCGCCGAGCGCGGCCACGCGATCCCCGCGCGCGGTCAAGTGGTAGAGCGGGCCGAGGAGCAGCACGGCGTCGGCGCTCGCGTCACCCGCCGTGAGCCGCCGGGCGTCCCCGACGCGCGCGCTCGCGAGGGGGTGCGCGGGCTGGCGCGCCGAGGCGGCGAGGGCCTGCTCGACGTGCAGCGCCAGGCCGTCCACCAGGTGCACCTCGTGACCCTGCGCCGCGAGCCAGCACGCGTACACGCCGGTGCCGCCGCCCACGTCGAGCACGACCGCGCGCCCGCCCGGCAGGTGCCGCGCGATGAGCTCCTGCGTGCGCGCGCGCTCGATCTGGCCGTGGCCGCCGAAGAGCCGCCGCGCCTCGCCGCCGCGCGCGTAGTAGCCGGCGACCTCTATCGTGAGGGGCGGCCCGTTCATCGAGCGCTCGCTAGCGTCTGCCGTAGAGCCGGCGGTACTCGTCCCAGGACAGCAGGACGCGCTTCACGTAGTGGCGCGTCTCGTCGTAGGGGATCTGCTCGATGAACGCCTCGACGTCGTCGGTACGCCGGGCCGTCCACCACTGGCGCACGCGCTGGGGCCCGGCGTTGTAGGCGGCGAGCGCCAGGCGCGTATCGCCGAACTCGCGCACGAGCCCGGCGAGGAAGCGCGAGCCGAGCCGGAGGTTCTCCGCCGGATCGTCGAGCAGCTCGCCGTTGCGGAACGCGAGCCCCCGGACCCGGGCCATCGGCGCCGCGGTGCCCGGCATCAGCTGCATGAGGCCCCGCGCGCCCGTGCGCGAGCGCGCGCGCGGATGGTAGCTCGACTCCTCGCGCACGACTGCGGCGACCAGGGAGGGGTCGAGACCGGAGGCCTCGGCGGCCTCGGTCAGCTCGGCGCGCCAGCCGAGCGGGTAGAACATCTCCCAGAAGGCGCGCGGGAGCCCGGGATCGTCCGTGGACGCGAGCGGCGCCAGGTAGCGGCGGAAGATCCTGAGCGCGAGGTGATAGCGCTCCTCCCGCGTGTAGACGCTCGACAGCAGGTAGAGCCGCGCGGGATCGCCGGCCAGCCGCGGCGCCATCTCCTCCAGCTCCTGGAAAGCGTATTCGACGAGGCCGATGCGGCGCAGCAGGTCGACGCGCGCGAACGCGGGATCGCCCGCGACGGCCAGGGCGGGCTCGGCCGGCAGCGTGACGTCCGCCCTGGCGCCGTTCACCGGCGGCGCGGTCGCGCGGGCCGCGGCGAGCACGCCGTAGTAGGTGCGGGGCCCCTCGGCGAGGACGTCGCGGTAGTGGCGCTCGGCGCCGGCGCGCTCACCCACCCGCTCGCGCGCGCGGCCCGCCCAGTAGAGCGCGGCGATCCGGTAGGCGCGGTCGCCGCCGGGCGCCGCGGCGCGCGCCCAGCTCTCGCCGGCGCCGCGCGCGTCGCCCTTGAACCAGGCGAGCCAGCCGAGCCGCCAGAGCGACGCGGCGGCCACCTCGCGCGTGGGATAACGCGCCGCCACCACGCGGTAGGCGTCAATCGCCTCGGCCGGGCGATCCATCTCGTCGAGCAGACGCGCGCGCTGGTAGAGCGCCTCGGAGGCCTCGGCGGCGCCGCCCGTGGCCGCGACCTCGAGGCAGAGGGCGAGCGCTTGCCGTCGCTGGCCCGCGCGCGCGAGGAACCGCGCCCGCTCGAGCTGGAGCGCGGGCTTCTGGTCCGCGGGAACGCGCGCCACCGCCTGCCCGAGGGCGCGCGCGCCGAACTCCCAGCGCCCGAGCCGGCGTGCCGCCTCGGCGGCGAGCCGGAGCGCGCGGAGCGCCACGGTGTCGTCCCGCGCCTCGGCGATGAGCCGGTCGGCCTCCTCGGCCGCCTGGCCCGGCACGCCGCCGCGCAGGAGGCGCTCCGCGCGCTCGAGCCGCTGCGACGGGGTGAAGGGCGTGACGCGGACGCCCGCCGCCATGAGCGCGGCCAGGCGGTCGGCGGCGCCGTCGGCGTAGCCGCTCGCGGGGAGCACGAGCTGCAGCTCGCGATAGGTCAGCGCCGCGAGGTCGCGCTGGCCGCGCGCCTCCGCGCCCAGCGCCAGGAGGTAGAGGGCCTCGGCCACCTCGGGCGCGTCGGGATACCGGGCCACGAGGCGCGCCAGCAACGGTTGCGCCTCGGCCTCGTCGCCCGCGCGATCGGCGAGCAGCGCGGCGAGCAGCAGCGCGCGCGGTGCCAGGCGGCTCTCGCTCCAGCGGGCCGCGACGCCCGCCGCCGCCGCGCGCGCGGCGGCGAGGTCGCCGTCGCGGGCGAGCGCCTCGGCGAGCAGGTAGTGCGCGGAGTCGCCGATCGCGCTCTCACGCGCGGCCGCGCCGCCGAACTCGCGGACGAGGGGCCCGGCGTCCCCCTGCTGGTAGGCCTCCACCGCCTGCGCCCAGGCGCGCTCGAGCTCGGGCGTCGGGGGCGGCGGCGCCTGCGCGGCGGCCGCGGCGGGGCCCAGCAGCAGCGCGGCGAGCGCGAGCCCGCGGAGCAGCGCCGCGTCGCGCACCGCCCGGCGCGTGAACGCGATGCGCTGGAGCGCCGTGAGGTTCGAGAAGATCGCGAGGACCCAGAGCGCCGGCTCGAGCAGGTTCAGGACGGCGCCCGCGATGAGGCAGATCAGCCGCTCCGGCCGCTCCATCATCCCGACCGTGCAGGTGACCCCGATCGACTCGGCGCGCGCCTTCGTGTAGCTGACCATCATGGAGCCGATGAGCCCCGCCATCGCGACGCCGGCGCCGCGCGCGTTGGGCGTGCGCGCGAACAGGACGACGATGCCCAGCATGACGACGAGGTCCGAGTAGCGGTCGATCACCGAGTCGAGGAACCCGCCGAACGCGGTGACCTGCCCCGACACCCGTGCGAGCGCGCCGTCGAAGAAATCGCAGAGGCCCGCGACGATGAGGAGCAGGCCGGCCGGCCGCGTCTGCCCGGCGACGAACGCGCTCGCCGCGAGCACGCTCACCCCGAAACCGAGCACGGTGAGATGGTTCGGGCGCAGGTGCAGCCGGAAGAGCGCCCGGCCGACCGGCTCGGTCCACGTGCGGACGGGCTCGCGGTAGCGTCCGAGCATCGTCAGATCGGCTCGGCCAGCGCCTGCGCGAGCGCCGCGCGGGCCCGCTCGAGCGCCTCGGGATCGTCGACCTTCCGGCCCTGGCGGTCCTGCACGTAGAAGGTGTCGAGGGCCTGATCGATCTCGGTGGCGATGCGGGCGCTCGCGATGTCGAGCTCGAGCCCTGCCAGCGTCTTGGTGATGAGATAGAGGAGTCCCACGCGGTCGGGACACTTCACCTCGAGGACGGTGGCCGTGTCCGACAGGCGGTTGTCGAGCGCGATCTTCGGCGGGCCCCCGGGGCGCTGCGCCGCCCGGCCGGCCGCGCGCCGCTTCGCGAGCAGCGCCTCGACCGACTGCTCGCCGGTGATCACCGCGCGGAGCCCGTCGAGCGTGCGCGCCCAGAGGGCCGAGGAGGTGACGACCTCGCTCGTCGGGTCGTTCACCTGCAAGGTGTCGATCGCGATCCCGTCGGCGCGCGTGTGGATCTGCGCCGAGATGATGTTGACGCCGTGGGCCGCGAGCGCGCCCGCGATGAGCGAGAAGAGGCCGGGGACGTCGCGGGTGACGACGACCAGGTCCGACGAGCCGAGATCCGGATGGTGGAAGAGCGCGGTCGCCACCCGCCCCTCGGCGAGATCCTGGAGCATGCGGATGTGCTCGGCCATCCGCTGGACCCCGGTCGCCTCCAGATAGCGGTCGGACATCATGGCGAGGTGCGCCTTGACCGCCTGGAGGTCCAGCTCCCCCTTCGCGGCCTCCTGCAGCCGTTCGGCCAGCTGCACCCGGCTCGGCTTCTCGAGGCGGCCCCCCGCGAGCTGGGCGAGCGTGCGCGTGTAGAGCTCGTGGAGGATCTGCGCCTGCCAGGGCGTCAGCACCCCGGGCCCGACCGCCCGCATGTCCGCGTAGGTCAGGCAGTACAGCATGTGCAGCCGCTGCGGGTCGCCCACCGTCGTCGCGAAATCGGCGATGGTCTTCGGGTCGTGGATGTCCCGCCGCTGCGCGATGTGGGACATCGTCAGGTGGTGCGCGACGAGGAACTGGACCGCCGCGGCGTCCGCGGGGGAAAGCCCCATCCGCGCGGTCAGCTCGCGGCAGAGCGGAATGCCCTTGGCGACGTGGCCGTGGCCCTTCGCCTTGCCGATGTCGTGCAGGAGCATGCCGAGCATCACGAGCTCGGGCTTCTCGATCTCGGTGAAGACGCGCGCGGCGCCCTCGGACTCCGCCGACTGGCCGGGCGCCAGCGCCTCGAGGTGCTCGACGGCGAGGAGCGAGTGCTGGTCGGCCGAGAACTTGTGATAGACGTCATACTGCACGAGGCAGGTGAGCGCGCCGAACTCGGGCAGGTAGCGCCCGAGGAGGCCGAGCTCGTGCATCTCCGAGAAGGTCTGCGCCACGCGTCCCCAGCTCCGGCAGACGTCGAGGAAGAGGTCGCGCACCGCGTCCGAGCGCCGGAACGCGTCGTCCACGAGGTGCAGCGCGTCCTCGACCGCGCGCTCGAGATCGAGCGACAGCTCGCAGCCGAGGCGGTGGAGGTGCCAGAAGACCTTCATGAGCCGCGCCGGCTCGGCCCGGAGCGGCGTCGGATCGCGGTCCACCAGGTGCAGGCGCCCGTCGAAGAAGACGAGGCCGTCGGCCAGCGCCTGCTGGCGCTGGCGGCGCTCGGCGGAGCCCCGCCGCGAGAGCGTCTCCTGGCAGCGGGCGATGAGCCGCTTCGAGACCCGGTGGAGGACCCGCGCGTGCAGGTAGTACTCGCGCATGAAGCGCTCGACGCCCAGCGACTTGTCGTCGTTCTCGTAGCCGAGATTCTTGGCGATCCGAGGCTGCACGTCGCGCGCGAGCACGTCGTTCTTGTGACCCGAGAAGAAGTGCAGCTCGTTGCGCACGCGCCAGAGGAACGTCAGCGCCGCGTCGGCCGCGGCCTGCTCGCGCGGCGTGATGAGCCCCTTGTCGGCGAGCTCCCGGAGCGAGCGCGCGCCGAACTTCGCCGCCGCGAGCCACATGGCCGTGTGCATGTCGCGCAGCCCGCCCGCCGACTCCTTGAGGTTCGGCTCGCCGATGTAGGGCGAGGCCCCGAACTTCCGGTAGCGCTGGTCGCGCTCGGCGAGCGTCGTCTCGAGGAACTTCCCGAAGTCGCGGCGGTACACGTTCTCGCGCAGGACGCGCTGGAAGCGCGCGAACAGCCGGCGGTCGCCGGCGAGGAAGCGTGCCTCCTGCATCGAGGTCCGGCTCGGGAAGTCCGTGCGCGCCATCGCCACGCAGTCGTCGAGCGAGCGCAGGCTGTGGCCGATGTGGAGCCCCAGATCCCAGAGCGAGTAGAGGAGCTCCTGCATCATCCGCTGGACGTACGGCGTGATCTCGCCGTCGTAGATCACCATGAGGTCGATGTCCGAGAGCGGGTGCAGCTCGCCGCGGCCGTAGCCGCCGAGCGCCATGACGACGAGCGGCGTCGCCGTGAGCCCGTCGGCGGTCGCGTCGGCGGCGACGAGCCGCGTCAGCGAGGCGATCACCTTGTCCATCAGGAGCGCGTAGGTGCGGACGGATTCCTGCCCCGACGCGCCCTCGGCGTGCCTGACCTTGAGCGCGTCGAATCCCTCGGCGAGGGCCTGACGGAAGAACTCGAGCCGGATGCGCCGCCGGTCGGGGGCGCGCCCCGCCTTCGCCTCGGCGCGCCGGGCCCGGCGATACAGCTCGACCGACATGACGCCGTGAGCGTAGCAACCGCGCACGAACACTGTCAAACAGGGGGCCAACTGACTAGAATGGGCGCGTGAGGAGCATCTGGCGCCGGAGCCTCGAGACCCTGGTCCCCTACGACGCGGGCAAGTCGCTGGAGCAGCTCGCGCGCGAGCTGGGCGTGGGCGAGCTCGCCCGCCTCTCGGCGAACGAGAACCCGTTCGGGCCCTGGCCGCGGGTGATCGAGGCGGTCGCGCGCGAGGCGGCGCGCGTCCACCTCTACCCCGACGGTGGCGCCACCGCGCTCCGCGAGGCCCTCGCGTGGCGCCTCGGCACCGCGCCCGACCAGATCGTCGTCGGCAACGGCGCCGACGAGCTGATCGGCCTCCTCGCGCAGGCCGCGTTCGAGCCCGGCGACGAGGTCGTCGTGCCCGAGCCCTCGTTCGAGCCCTACTCGACCTCCGTGATCATCGCGGGGGCGCGCGCCGTGGCGAGCCCGCTCGCCGGCTACGAGACCGACCTCGAGGACATGCGGCGCAAGGTGACCGGCCGGACCAAGGCGGTCATCCTCTGCTCGCCCCACAACCCCGCGGGAACGATCGTGCGCGCCGCGCCGCTCGGCGCCTTCCTCGACGCGCTCGGCGACGATCCGCCGCTCGTGATCCTCGACGAGGCCTACTTCGACTTCGTCGACGACCCGGAGTACCCCGACGGCGTGGCGCTGCTCCGGCGCCACCCGCGGCTCCTCGTGCTCCGTACCTTTTCCAAGATCGCCGCCCTCGCCGGCCTGCGCGTGGGCTACGCGGTCGGGAGCATCGAGACGATCACCTGGCTCAACCGCGTCCGCGAGCCCTACAACGTCAACCGCCTGGGCCAGGTCGCGGCGCTCGCCGCCCTCGAGGACCGGGAGCACTGGGCCGAGTCGCGCCGGCGGCTCCTCGAGGAGCGCCGGTTCCTGGCCGAAGGGCTCGGCAAGCGCGGCTACGCCTTCCCGCCGTCCCATGCGAACTTCCTCCTCGTCAAGGTGCCCGACGCCGTGGCGCTCCGCGCGCGGCTCATGCGCGCGGGCATCCTCGTGCGCGACGGCGCGGGCGTGGGCTTCCCGGGCCACCTCCGGATCTCGGTCGGCCTGCGCGAGACCAACGAGCGGCTGCTCGCGCTTCTCTCCTGACGCCCCGGATCGCCGGGCGCCCGGGCGAGGGGTCAGCGGACCACGCGGCACGCGGGCGCTGCCCTGCTGTTGCTGGGCTCCATCCGAGGGCGCGATCTCCGACGCCGCGTGGCAGGAACGGGTCCTTACGACCCCTCGCCCGGGCGCCCGGCGATCCGGGGCGCGGCGTCCACGAGCATAGCGTGGGGCAGCGGGGCGGTTAGAAGACGTTGAGGGCGCGGGCGAGGGCGGCGGCGCCGAAGACGAAGAACAACGCGGCCGCGATCCGGCGCACGAGCGTCATCGGCAGGCGCGCGGCCAGGCGCGCCCCCGCGAACACCGCGAGCCCGTCGGCCGCGAGCATCCCGAGCGTCGTACCCGCCGTGACGGCGACGGGCGCCGCGTAGCGCGCACCCAGCGCCACCGTCGCGAGCTGGGTCTTGTCGCCCATCTCGGCAAGGAAAAAGATCACCGACGTCGCGAGGAGCGGGTTCCAGCGGCGTTCCGCCGGCGCCTCCGGGCGGTCGGGCACGAGGGTCCAGACGCCGAAGCCGACGAAGCCCAGCGCCAGGACCCACGCGAGCACGCGCGCGGGCATCCACGCCGCGAGGAGCGCCCCGAACGAGGACGCGAGCGCGTGGTTGAGCGTCGTCGCGATCAGGATGCCGAGCATCACGACCCAGGGGCGCCGGTAGCGGGTGGCGAGCGAGAAGGCGATGAGCTGCGTCTTGTCGCCCATCTCGGCGAGCGCGACGACCGCGAAGGAGGCGACGAGCGCGGTGAGTGACCCGGACACTCCGGCCGGGCTCCGGCGGGCGGGCTACCGCCGGCGGCGGAGCGCCGCCAGCTCGCGCTCGAGATCCTCCAGGCGCTTGACGAGCGCGTCGCGCTCGGCGGAGAGCGCGGTGAGCTGCCGCTCGCGCAGGGAGTGACGCTGTTCTTGCTGGGCCAGCTTCGTCTGGAGCTCCGCCTCGCGCGCGTAGAGCCCCTTCAGCTCGCGCTCGAGGCCCGTGGCCCTGTGCTTGGCCGGCAGGTAGCCGACGAACAGAACGTAGAGCAGGATCGCGGTGAGCAGCACGCTCGCCGCGACGAGCATCCACGGAAGCCTGGCGCCTGGACGGTCGGCCACGGGCTCGGATTCTAGCAGATTAATCTGCTATCATCCGGCTCGTGGAGCTGCGACTGTTTTTCGAGCGCGCGCTCAGGGCGAGCTTCCACGACGTGGCGATCGGCAACGACCCGGCCTCGCCGTACCTGGCCGATCTCCTCAGCCGCTTCGCGCGTACCGAGAATCTCTTTCCTCCCGGGGTGGCGGTGCCGCGGCTCGAGACGGTCGCCGACATGCTGCTCGAGACACAGGCGGTCTGGCGCGAGGACACGCCCGCCTGGCAGCCGGAGCGCGAGGTCGCGGTGCGCCGGCACATCGGCGACTTCACGCTCTTCATGACGGGACTCTTCCGCGAGCACGTCGAGCGCACGGCGTCGACCGGGTACTACATCGCGCAGGGCAAGCGCGCCTACCACTTCGTCTCCGAGTGCGACCGCGCGCGCGGCGGCGGCGCCTCGCTCTACCGGCGGCTGGGCGACCGCTTCGAGCGCTACGCGGGCGTGCTGGAGTACGCGCGCCGCGTGCACTTCGGCGACGCCCCGCCCCACCCCTTCTTCCGCCTGCACTTCTCATGACGGCGCCGGCGCTCGACGTCGAGCGCCTGCGCGGCCTCGGCGAGGACGCGCTCGACGCGGCGCTCCGCGAGTTCGCCGGCGCGCACGGCGCGGACGCCCTGCCTGCCCTCACGGACCTCGCGGCGGGCGGCGACCGCGCCCAGCGGCGCGCCGCCAAGCGCGCGCTCTACCGCCTGTCCCAGCGCGGCGTGAGCGCACCGCCCCGGCCCGCGCGGCGGCCGGTCGTCGAGGCGCGCCCCGAGCGCGCCGCGCGCGCCTGGATCTCGGGCATCGACGGCAGCGGTTCCCGCGCTGCGTGGGTGGTGTTCGAGGGCGGCTTCGGCGGCGCCCTGCTCTGCTCGCTCATCGTCAACGATACCGTCGGCGTCGTGGACGCGGCCGGCGGCGAAATCACCAAGAAGCGCCTCGAGGGCGAGCTCGAGGCGCTGCGCGCCTCGCAGAAGCTCCCGTGGGTCGAGACCGAGCCGCTTCGGGTCCTCTCGCTCGTCGCCGAGGCGCTGGCGCTCCACCGCGAGCAGGGCACGACGCCGCCCGCCGCGTTCGGCCGCTGGCAACGCCTCTTCGAGGGCGCGCGCCCCGCACCGATGGACGCGCCGGCAGCGGGCGACCCGGCGCTCGTCGAGCGCTCCGCCGCGCTGCTCGAGCTGCCGGAGACGGCGGGATGGTTCCTCGACCCCGAGAGCGTGCAGACCGACGCCCTGGAGCTCCTCGAGGCGCGCGAGAGCCGCCTCGTCGTCTCCGCGCAGATCAAGGCCGAGCGCCAGGCGGCCATCGTGGATCGCGTCGTCGAGCGCGAGCTCGCGCCCGCCGCCCGGCGACTCTGGGCCAGGCGCCTCGCCGAGATGGCGTGGATCTTCGCCGCCACCGAGCGCGCGGATCTGGGCGCCATCGCCCGCGCCGCCGCGGCGAGCCTCGGCGACGCAGCCGCCGACCCGCGCCGCCACGCGTTCGCCCGCGCCCTGGCCCAGCGCGCCCTCGAGGTGGCCGGCGAGGTCGCGGCGGGGCGCGTCTCCGCCGCCGACGTCAGCCGCAAAGTCGCGCCTCCGTCTCAGGCCCCCCACGGCTCAGCCGGCTATGCAGACCCGGTGGAATGAGCAGCGTCATGCAGAACGCAGCCGGCTCGCGCCCCTCTCGGGCCACCCGCCGACGACGCCGGCCCCGCGCATCCGGTGGAATGAGCAGCGTCATGCGGAACGCCGCCGGGGCGCGCCCGTCTCGGGCCACCCACCGGCGACGCCGGCCCCGCGGGCCCCGCTAAAATGATCACGGACGTCCCCGGAGTCTCAGTGGGCCACGCGTCCGATCCCGTCGCGCTCACCGGCGTCACCGTCGTCGTCACCGATCGTCCCGCGACCTGCGGCGTCGAGCTGCGCGGCGGCGCCAACGACGTCGTCGGCCTCGATTTCCTCGACCCGCGCCACCTGGTGCCGGTCGTCGACGCCGTCGTGCTCGGCGGCGGCAGCCGCTTCGGCGAGGAGGCGATCGCCGGCGTCATGCGCTGGCTCGAGGCGCGCGGCGCCGGCTTCGCTGCGGGGTCGGCCGTCGTGCCGCACGTGCCGGGCGCGTTCCTGTTCGACCTCAACGTCGGCGACGGGCGCGTCCGCCCCACCCGCGAGATGGGCTACGACGCCGCTGCGCGCGCGGCCCGCGGCACGGTGGGCGAAGGCAGCGTCGGCGCGGGCACGGGCGCGAGCGTTGGCAAGCTCCACGGCATCGCGCGCGCGATGCGTGGCGGGGTCGGCACCGCCAGCGCGCGCGTGGACGAGGCGATCGTCGGCGCGCTCGTCGCGGTCAACGCGGTCGGTGACGTGCGCGATCCCGACACCGGCGCACTCATCGCCGGCGCGCGCGACGCCGCGGGCGGCCGCCGGCTCATCGACACGGCGCGCGCGCTCCAGGCCGGCGGCGCGCTCGGACGCTTCGCCACGCCCGAACCGTCCGCCGCGATCCAGCACACGACGATCGGTGTCGTCGCGACCAACGCGCGGCTCACGCGCGCGGAGGCGGGCAAGCTCGCCTCGCTCGCCATGCTCGGCTTCGCGCGCGCGCTCTCGCCGCCCCACACGGCGTTCGACGGCGACACGCTCTTCGCCCTGTCGGTCGACGACGTGCCGGCCGATCTCACGCGCCTCGGTCTGGCCGCCGCCGATGCCGTCGCGCGCGCGATCTGCCGCGGCGTGCGCGCCGCGACCTCGCTCCCCTCCCTGCCCGCCGCGCGTGACCTATAGTCGCCGGCTTGACGCGTTCCAAGGCCCCGGATAGAGTCCTGTCACCTCCAGCTGACGACTCCCGAACCCGTGTCGGAGCGTTGGAGCGAAAGGTGTTCCGGTGATGCGCGTCAGGTTCTGGGGAACTCGAGGCTCGCTGGCCAAGCCGGGCCCGACGACCGTCCGGTACGGCGGCAACACCTCCTGCGTCGAGGTGCGCGGACCCGGCGGCGAGATCATCGTCCTCGATTGCGGCACCGGCGCCCACGACCTCGGCCGCGCCCTGCTCGCGTCGGGCTCCGCGCCACTCCGCGGTCATCTGCTCATCACGCATACCCACTGGGACCACATCCAGGGGCTGCCGTTCTTCGCGCCGCTCTTCTCAGGGGACAGCGCGTGGGACATCTACGGGCCGCAGCGCGTCGGCCAGCGCCTGGAGGCCACGCTGGCCGGCCAGATGGAGTTCGCCTACTTTCCCATCACGCTCGGCCAGCTCGGCGCGACGATCCGTTATCACGAGCTCGCCGAGACCTCGTTCGACATCGGCGCCGTGCGAATCACGACGCGCTATATGAACCACCCGGGGCTGGCGATGGGCTATCGCCTCGAAGCGGGCGGCGTCGCGGTGGTCTATGCGACCGATCACGAGCCGCACTCGCGCCACCAGTCCGTCGTGACGGGCGCGGGCGGCGCGATTCATCCCGAGGATCGCCGCCACGTCGAGTTCCTCGCCGGGGCCGACCTCGTCGTCCATGACGCCCAGTACACGCTCGAGGAGTACCCCAGCAAGCTGACGTGGGGACACACGCCGGCCGAGTGGGCCGTCGATTTCGCGCTGGCCGGCGGCGTCCGGCGACTGGCGCTCTTCCACCACGATCCCGGCCGCACCGACGAGGCCGTCGACCGGCTGGTCGAGGCGTGCCGCGCCCGCGTCGCCGCCGCCGGTGGCACGCTCGACGTGATCGCCGCGGCGGAGGCGCTCGAGATCGAGGTCTCGGCGCGAACTCCCCACACCGTGTCTGTCGAACGGAGTGAGCCTCGCGGGGCCGGGCACGAGGCCGCGACGCCACGATCCACGACGATTCTCATCGTGGATGACGACCCGGAGGTCGTCGACCTCCTCGTCGGGACGCTGGAGCCCGAGGGCTTCCGGCTGCTGTCAGCCCCTGACGGCGAATCCGCCCTGCGGATCGCGCGCAGGGAGCGGCCGGATCTCCTCCTGCTCGACTGGAGTATGCCGGAGCGCAATGGCCTCGAGGTCTGCCGCGCGCTTCGCGCCGATTCCGACCCGCACCTTCGCGGCGTACCCGTCATCTTCCTGACCGCCCGCATTGACGCAGACGAGACCGCCCAGGGCTTCCAGGCTGGAGCGACCGACTACCTGACGAAGCCGTTCAAGCCGACTCAGGTGCGCGCGAGGGTGCACGCGTGGCTCCTCCGCCATCAGGCGCCGCGACGGGGTTGATCGGCGCGCCCGCGCCGCGCGCCGCCTACCCGCGCACCCAGCCCCAGGCCGTGTAGCCCAGCAGCGCGGCGACGAGCCAGAGGCCGCGGCGCACGCGCGCCGCCTGCGCCTGGTCGAGCGGGCCCAGCACTACCGGATGCAGCCGCCGCGCGAGCAGCGCGCCGCCGAGGGCGCCGCCGACGTGGGCGCCGTTGTCGATGTACGGATTCATGAGGCCCCCGGCGATCGTGAAGATGGCCCAGATCAGCAGCACGAAGCCGGTGCGCCGGTCGCGGATCAGGAGCCGGTCGCGGTGCGCGCGGAAGAGCACGATCGCGGCGCCCTGCAGTCCGAAGATCGCGCCCGAGGCGCCGACCGACGGCCCCGCGCTGGTCGCGAGGCTCACCACCGACCCCGCGAGCCCGCTCAGCACGTAGAGCACGATGAACTGGCCCCGGCCGAACGCGTGCTCGCACACCATCCCGAGGATGAACAGCGCGACGGCGTTGCCGACCAGGTGCTCGAAGCCGCCGTGGAGCAGCGGCGCGCTCAGCAGGCGCCAGTACTGTCCCGCGGCCACGCCCTCGCGCACGAGCGCGCCCATCGCGACGATGCTCGTGCGCGACTGGAGGGCGCCCAGCCGGACCTCGAGGACGAAGATCAGGACCAGCACGCCGATGATCACGGCCGTGACGGGCGGGAAGCGCCGCATGCGCCGCTCGAAGTCGATGCGGCGCGAGAGCAGCATCTCCGGCGTGATGCGGAGCGGCGGCTCGGGCGCCCAGCTCACCGCCGCTCTCCGGTGTCGAGCATGATGCCCAGCGCCACCGCGATGCGCCGGTCGAAGGTCCGCTCGCCGTCCGCCGTGAGGTCGAGGACGTAGCGGTCGAGCAGCGTGAATTTCCGGTTGAACTCGCCGAAGACCTCCTCGTCCGCGCCACGGACGAAGATGAAGTTCGTCCGGAGGAAGCCGAAGAAGGGGCCGAGCACCCGACGGAGCAGCGACAGGACGACGGAGTCCTCGATCGCCATCGCGAGCGGCTGCCCGCTCGCGGTCTCGACGTACCAGCGCTTGCGCACGACGTTGTGGATGTAGGTCTTGCGCAGGCGCGCGAGCGGCTCGCCGGTCTTCCCGAGCACCGTGTAGGTGCGCGTGAGGAGCGCGACCCGCTGGTCCTGCAGCACGCGCAGCAGCACCTCGACGCGCGAGTCGTCGCGATAGACGGTGACGTGGCGCAGGGGTCGAAGCGACATGGACACCACGAGAAAGCCGAGGAAGGCCAGCGGATAGGCGAGCAGCACGCCCAGGACGCGCGCGAGCCGGCCGGCCAGCCGCACGCCGGCGACGATCCAGCCGAGCACGAAGAACCCGGCGACGAGGCCCAGCGCGTACGCGGCCAGCGTGCGGAGGGGATAGGTCGGACGCTCGACGTAGAGGACCGGGGTGCCGTCCTGGGCCCAGACCTCGTACTTCGTCCGGATCGTGAAGAGGCGCTCGCGCAGCAGGAACACGTCGCGGTCGAACGCGGGGTCCACGTCGGCCGCCGGCGCGCGCGGCGTCCCGGGCGGCGCGCCCGCGCGCAGACGGCGGCCGCACACCGGGCACTCGAGGAGCCGGCCCGCGTACTCGGGCTTGAGCTCGTAGACCTCTCCGCAGGGGCAGGCGACGACGACGCCGGTCACTACTCCTCGCCGGTCTTCGGGCGCAGCTCGTCCCTCGCGGCGGCGTGGCGCTCGGCCAGCGCGCGGACCTCGGCGAGCCGGTCGGGCCGGTGGGTGAAGCGCGGATCGCTCGTGTAGGCGCTCCAGGCCGCCATGTAGTCCGGCCTGGAGAGGGCGAGCGCGAAGTCGGAGATCTGCGCGGGGTTCGCCAGGTCGGCCATGATGGCGACCTCGTTGTGGACGCCGGGGTTCCGGCCGTCGAGGAACGCCTTCAGCGAGGCCGGCTTCGGCCCGTGCGGCAGCCCGACCGGATGGAGCGTCACCATCCCGCTCGTGACCACGCCGCCCGCGCTGAAGAAGTCGCCGAAGTGGTAGCCGAGCGTCTCGAGGTAGTCGAGGTTCTTGTGGAAGAACGGCAGCCACATGGCTTCCTTCTCGACCGAGCGCACGGTGAAGACGCAGAGGTAGCAGCCCGGGAGCCTGAAGATCGTGTGGCCCGAGGGCGGGACGTGCGAGCGGTCGGCGACGAGCGGGCGCACGTCCTCGACGGCGAACCGGTACGGCAGGTAGTCGCCGCGCCAGCCGATCGCGTCGAACGGATGTGTCGGATGCACGCGCCGCGTGTAGATCTCGCCGACCTTCGAGACGATCTCGAAGCGCCCGGCCTCGTTGCGCGGGTCGAGCGTCCGCGGGAACTTGTAGTCGCTGCGGCTGTGCGTGATGAACTGGCCCGTCGTGGGCGACTCGGACTTCTCGGGGTCGCCGGCGAACGACTCGTAGACCCAGTAGTACTGGGGACCGGGTGCCTGCTCGAAGCGGTGTGTGACCCCCTTGGGGATGACGAGGAAGTCGCCCTTGCGAAACTCGATCGGGCCGAAGGTCGTCTCGAGCGTGCCGCCGCCCTCGTGGACGAAGACGACGAGCGTCGCGCCGTGGTGCTCGAAGAAGTAGTCCATGGGCGCGCGCGGCGCCGTCACGCTCATCGTCACCGTCGCGTTCGCGACGAGCCGCGCCATGCCGCGATAGACGTCGCGCGGCTCGGCCGGCGCCGTCACGTCGAGCGCGTGGTGGACGCCACCGATCGGGCGGAGCGGTGACTCCCAGTGCGGGGCCCAGGCGCGCCCGTCGAGCCCGCGCGTCTCCTCCGGCAGCCAGTTGTTCGGCGGGTAGAGGTGGTAGCTGTGCGTGACCTTGCCGGCGAACCCGCCCCGGCCGTGCTCGAGCTCGTAGACGTGGCGCAGCAGCGGGCCCGCGTGGGGCGCGCGCGGGACGATCCCGGCCTCGGGCGTTCCGCTGAAGTACTCGAACTTTTCCATATGAGGCCTCCCGCCGGCTGAGTGGCCCGATTATACTGCTCGGTGCACATGCGACGGCGCGGGAAGGTGATCCCATTTCCGACACGGCCGGCCGAGCCGCACGACGAGCGTCAGCTCGTCGAGGTCCATCGCTGCGACCGGGCCGAGGCCGTCGTGGTGAAGGGCCTACTCGAGAGCGAGGGCATCCCCGTGCTCCTCCGCTCCCGCCTGGCCCACTCGGTCCACCCGTTCACGGTCGGCGCGCAGGGCGAGGTCGTGATCCTCGTCCCGGGGAGCCTGGCCCAGCGGAGCCGCCTGCTCCTCGCCCGCACCGCCCCCGGCCCGAACTCTCCCTAGATCCCGTTCTCGACGTCACGTCACGTGGCCGTTGCTCAGGCCGGCGGGGGCGTGCGGTAGGGGTCGGAAGGACCACGCGGTTTGCGTTCGCTGCCCCCCTATAGCTGGGCTCCATCAGGGCGCGCTGTGCCCGTCTACGCGTTGGCGGGAACGGGTCCTCTCGACCCCTATCGCACGCCCCCGCCGGCCTCAGCGCGCGGCGATCGTGACGTGAATTCTCGTCGTTCGCGGATGAAGCGCTAGGCGGCGGAGATCACGGCGCGGAGCGCTCGCGACGTGAGCTCCAGCGCGCGCGGGTCCAGCGTGGCGAGCGTGTCGCGCGGGGTGTGGTAGGTGTCGAACGGCACGGGGCGGCGCAGGAGAAGGCGCAGCGCGCCCCACGCGGGATGGAAGATGAACTGCCGGAGCGCCGGGGCGTTCGCCCGCGGCACCACGGTGAGGCCGTAGGCGGGGACGCCGGCGGCGGCGAAGGCGCGGTGATCGCTGCCGAAGCGCGGGATGCGCCCGACCACGTGGTAGCCGTCGTCGGCCCTGAGCCCGAGCGACTCCAGCGCGCCCCGCACGGTCTCCCTGAAAGGCGTCTCCTCGGCCGCGTCCCAGACCACGAGGCTGTCGCCGACGCCGCAGAGCTCGAGGCTCAGGACTCCCGCGATCCCGGCCACGCCCCGGTCGCGCACGTACTCGCGCGCCCCGAGGTACTCCAGCTCCTCGCACGCGGTGAAGAGCAGCCGGACGCCGAGGCCGGGGGGGATCGCGGGCTCGAGCCGCTCCAGGAGCGACATGAGAATACCGACGGCGGCGGCGTTGTCGTTGGCGCCCGGGCTGCCGGGCACCGCGTCGTGGTGGGCGCAGAGGACGAGGAGGCGCGCGCCCGAGCCGACATCCACCGCGAAGCTCTCGCCCCGGCCCTGCGGCGTCTCGAACCGGTGGCGCGTCAGGGGCACGCCGCGCGACGCGAGCCACCGGGCCACGGCGGCCTCGCGCTCGGCGTTCGACGCGCCCGCGAGGAGCCGCGCGACCGCGAGCGCGTCCGTCACGGAATACGCAGGAGCGTCCGGGCGTTCTCCGCCATGCGTGCGCCGAGCGCCTCGAGCGGCTCGGCCCGCAGCTCGGCGACGCGCGCGGCGGTGAGCGCCAGGTACGCGGGCTCGTTGCGCTTGCCGCGGTGGGGCTGGGGCGGCAGGAACGGGCAGTCGGTCTCGACGACGAGGCCGTCGCCGGGAACGAATTTCGCGACGTCGGGCAGCGCCCGCGCCTTCGGGTAGGTCACGGGCCCCGCGAGCGAGACGAGGAGTCCGAGATCGAGGCAGCGCCGGGCGATCGCGACGTCGCCGGAGAAGCAGTGCATGATGCCGCGCGTCTCCATCACGCGCTCCTCGGCCAGGATCGCCAGCGTCTCTTCGTGGGCGTCGCGGCAGTGCACGAGGACGGGCTTGCGCACGCGCCGGGCGAGCAGGAGCTGGGCGCGGAAACAGCGCTCCTGGGCCTCGCGCGGCGAGAGATTTCTGAAGAAGTCCAGGCCGCATTCGCCGATGGCGACGACGCGGGGCGCCGCCGCGAGGCCCTCGATCTCCGCCAGCGCGGCCTCGTCCGCGTGGGCGGCGTCGTGAGGATGGAAGCCGACGGCCGCCCAGATGTCGGCCTCGCGCGCGGCCAGCGCCACCGCCGCGCGCGAGGACTCGACGTCGGTACCGATGGTCAGCATGCGCCGCACCCCTGCCTCCCGCGCGCGCGCGAGCACCGCGTCGAGGTCGCCCGCGAACTCCGGGAAGTGCAGGTGCGTGTGCGTGTCGAAGAGGTCGAGCGTCACATCGCTCCGAGCACCGCCGCGGCCTTCTTGACGGCGCCCGGCTTCACCCAGAGGATGGCGCCCCAGCGCCCGGCGCCCGCCGCGCAGGCGTCCATCGCGGTCACGTTGACCTTCGCGGCGGCGAGCTTGCCGAGAACCTCGGCGCAGGCGCCGATGCGGTCGTCGCCCTCGATGATGAAGCAGCGCTTGGGCCCCTTGATCTTCAGCTTCATCAGCTTGGCGACGGCCCTGAAGGCGGCCGGGTCCATCGGGACGAAGTCGAGCTGCGCGCCGCGGCCCTCGGGGAAGCCCGAGTAGGCGACGAGGTTCACGCCGCCGCTCCGGAATTCGTCGAGGATGCGCGCGCCCTCGCCGGGCTTGTCGGGCACCATCGTGTAGAAGTAGTCCATGAGTCTCGCCGTCTCAGCCATGACGTTCTCCTCCATCGGTTCTGGGTCTCACGGGGTCACGCGGAAGTGAAGCCGGCCGATGAGCTGCCCCGAGCTCGTCGTCACGTCCACCGTCCAGGGTCCGGTGGGATCCGCCGGGAACGCGGTCTTGCGCGAGTAGGTTCGGAACCCCTCCCGGCGGCCCCCCTGGACGGGCGAGAGGCTCACCACCTCCACCACCGTTCTGTTCCGCCGCCACACGTGGCGTACCGGCTGGGAGAGGCCCGCCGGCGCGTAGATGGCAGTGTACGCGACAAGGCCCCGCTCTTTCAGTTCGCCCGCGGGGATGGCCTCGGCGACCGGCTCGATCGAGTCGATCGCCCCGACGCTCCACGCGAGCGTGCCCCGCGCCATGAAGAGCGGCGCGGGCGGGATGAAGGGGCACCCGAGGGCGACCGCGACCGCTGCGACCACGCCCAGCGCGACAGTCGCGCCGAGCGCGCGCGACCACGCGAGCCCGCGCGCGCGCCGGACGGCGGGCGCCAGCGCCAGCGCGGCGAGGAGCGCGCTGGCGACGAGCGACGGGAACGGCGGCAGGCCGACGAGCGGCAGCGCCACGCCGAGCGCGGCGAAGACCGAGACCACGAAGAACACGTACCCGAGCCACGGCCGCGGGCGGACGAGCGCGCCGTACCATGGGTCGAACGTCGCGACCAGCGCCAGCGCCACGAGGAGCAGAAAGAAGGGCGCGTTCCACGAGGTGAGCGTCGTGGCGGCCCAGTACGCGGGCAGCACGAACAGGAGCAGGCCGTGGTAGAGCGTCTGGACGGTGTAGTCCACGGCGCTCACCATCAGCCGGCGCGTCTTCGGCTCGGCGGTCTCCAGGCCGTGGCGCAGCTGCGCCAGCAGCGCGAAGACGAGCCAGAGCAGCAGCAGGTAGCCGACGATCCAGGCGACGTGCGGCAGGCCGCGCCGGAAGACGAAGAGCGTGAAGAGGCCGCCGCCGAGCGACGCGAAGGACACGCCCCAGCGGCGGAGCCAGGCCAGGAACGGCACCGCGAACGTTCCGGTGGCGGGCTACGCGCCCGGGGGGCCGAGACGCTCGGCGAGCCGGCGCGCGACGGTGTCGCGCTTCAGGGCGATCACGCAGTCCAGCACGTCGCCCGCCGCGGAGTGGATGCGCAGATGGGCGCCGACGAGATCGAGCGCGCTCGCCCGCACCTCGGTCTCGAGGCTCACGATCTCGCGCAGGACGCGCGCGATGGACTGGTCGGCCTGGGCCACGTGGACGATCGCGTCCACGTACTCGTCGTCGCTCAGCGTCACGGGGGTCATCGGACCTTCGCCCCGGGCGGCAGGTCGCGGTCGAGCGTGAGCACCGCGAGCTTGCCGTCGGCCGAGCCCGCCAACACCATGCCGTTGGACTCGACCCCCATGAGCTTCGCCGGCTCGAGGTTCGCGACGACGACGACCTTCTTCCCGACGAGGTCGGCCGGCGCGTAGTGCTCGGCGATCCCCGCGACGAGCGTGCGCTGCTCGGTGCCGAGCGACACCGTGAGCTTCAGGAGCTTCTTGGACTTGGGCACGGGCTCGGCGGCCACGATCTCGGCCACGCGCAGCTCGACCTTGCCGAAGTCGTCGATGGTGATCCGCGAGCCCGCGGCGACCGGCGCGCCCGGCGCGGGCGCCACCGGCTTCCTGTCCTCCACGCGCGGGAAGAGCCCGGAGAGCTTCTGCACCCGCGTCCCCGGGGTCAGGCGCCCCCATTCCGCGTCACTCAGCCGTGGCTCACCCGTCGAGCCGAGCGCCCCACGAACACGGCCGGCCGCCTCCGGAACGAACGGCGTCAGCACGACCCCGAGACACCACAGCGCCTGGCCGAGGTCGTACAGGGCATGGCCCTGCTGCCCGCGCGCGACGTCGTTCACGGGGCGCGTCCAGGGCTGCGTCGTGTCGACGTAGCGGTTCACCGCGCCGATGAAGTCCCAGATCGCGGCGAGCGCGCGCTGGAACGCGAACTCGCGCATCGCCGCGTCCACGACGCCGCGCGACTTCTCCCAGGCGCCCTTCAGGTCCCCCCCGAACGCGTGCTCGCCACCCGGCGCGAAGGCGCCCGCGGTCGCCGGCAGCGTGCCGTCGCCGTGGCTCGCGATGAGCGTCGTCGCGCGCGCGACGAGATTGCCGAGGTCGTTCGCCAGGTCCGCGTTGAGCCGCCCGACGAACGCCTGCTCGGAGAAGTCGGAGTCGAGGCCGAACGTCATCTCGCGCATGACGAAGTAGCGGAACGCGTCGTTGCCGACGGGCCCGTATCTCGCCGCGAACGCGCGCGGCTCGATGACGTTGCCGAGCGACTTCGACATCTTCTGGCCCTCGACCGTCCAGTAGGCGTGGACGTTGAGGCGCGTGTACAGGTACGCCTCGCGCGGCTTGCCGTCGGCCGTCGCGAGCGCCGCGAGCATGCAGGGCCAGTAGACCGCGTGCGGCTTCAGGATGTCCTTGCCGATCAGGTGCTGGGCGTGCGGCCAGTACTTCTCGAAACGCGGGGCTCCGGGCCCGCCGAGCGCCGAGACGTAGTTGATCAGCGCGTCGAACCAGACGTAGGTCACGAACTTGTCGTCGAACGGCAACGGCACGCCCCACTCGAGGCGCGTGCGCGGCCGGCTGATCGACAGGTCGGTGAGCGGATCGCGCAGGAAGCCCAGGATCTCGTTCCGGTAGCGTTCGGGCCGGATGAAGTCCGGGTGGCGCTCCACGTGCTCGATCAGCCACGGCTGGTACTTCGACATCTTGAAGAAGTAGTTCTCCTCCTCGATCCACGTGAGCGGCGTCAGGTGGTCGGGGCACTTGCCGTCGACGATCTCCTTCTCGGTGTAGAAGCGCTCGCAGCCGAAGCAGTAGTGGCCGCCGTACGCGCCGAGATAGATCTCGCCCGCGTCCCAGAGCTTCTGGAGGATCGCCTGCACGACCGTCGTGTGACGCCTCTCGGTCGTCCGGATGTAATCGTCGTTGGTGATGCCGATCGCCCGCCACGTCTCCCGGAAGGCGTTCGAGATCCGGTCGGCGTACGCCTGCGGCGGCACCCCCGCCTTGGCGGCCTCCTGCGCGATCTTGTCGCCGTGCTCGTCGGTGCCCGTGAGGAACCAGACGTCGTCGCCGGCGAGCCGGTGGTACCGCGCCATCGCGTCGGCGACGATCGTCGTGTAGGCGTGGCCGAGGTGCGGCAGCGCGTTCACGTAGTAGATCGGAGTGGTCAGGTAGAACGTGCCGCTCACGCGCCCTCGCCCGCCGGCTTGACGTGCTCCCGCCCCTCCCAGGTGAGCAGGTCGAGCGGCACCTCGGCCTCCGTCCCGTCCGGGAAGCCGACGATCACCGACTGCTTCAGCACGCGAAGCGACCGCACCTTGCCGGTCATGCAGCCCCCGCCGCCGCAGTCGGCCTGGCAGGCCGAGTTGACCCGCGGCAGGCGCGCGCGCAGCTCCTGGTACGTGGAGAACTCGTAGAGCAGGCAGCACTTGAGCCGGCCGCAGTTCCCCAGCAACCGGCTGTCGGTCAGCGGCATGTCCTGCGCCTTGGCCATCTTCACCGAGATCGGCTCGAACCGGCGCAGGTGCGACGAGCAGCAGAGCTGGCGCCCGCACGGCCCGATGCCGTCCATCACCTTCGTGGTGTCGCGCGCGCCGATCTGCCGCATCTCGACGCGCGCGTGGAACTCGCGCGCGAGGTCGCGCACCAGCTCGCGGAAGTCCACGCGCGTCTCGGCGCTGAAGGACACCGTCACGCGCCGCGCCGCGGGCTGCATCTCGACGTCCACGACCTTCATCGCGAGGCCGCGCCCGCGCGCCATCTGCTGGCAGGTCGCGACCGCGGCCTCCTCGCGCGCGTGCCGCTCGCGGTACTCGCGCGCCTCGGCGTCGGTGGCGGGCCGGAGGACGCGATGATAGAGGCGGTCGCGCTTGAACTCGGGGAGCAGTCGCTTGGGCCGGCGCACCTCGCCGACCGCCGTCCCGCCCGACGTCTCCACCAGGACCAGGTCGCCCACGTGGGCGTCGAGGCCGGCCAGCTTGTAGTCGTCGGCCTGCGCGGGCGCGCGCAGCCGCACGCCGATCAGGTACTCGTCCATGGGTCTATCCTCATGCCGCCCGGAGGGCGAAGCGGCTCAGGAGCAGCTCGATGGTGAGGCGCGGCGTCACGTTGCGCAGGAGCGCCTCGCGCGCGCGCCGGCAGAGATCGATGGCGCCCAGCAGCTCGTCCAGCGTCCACGTCGGCGCCTCGCGCGCGAGCGCCTCCGCGCGGTCCCTGTGGACGAGCAGGCCGGCGGGCGCCCCGGCCCAGGCGAGGAGCAGGTCGCGCGCCCAGAGCCAGTAGGCGTCCACGAGGGCTTCGGCCTTCTCGCGGTCCATGCGCTCGGCGCGCCGGAACATCTCGCCGGCGCCCTTCGCCCGGACCTCGTCGAGCAGCGTGAGAGCCTGGGCGCGGACCGCCGCCGCGGCGTCGTCGCCGCGCGGCTCGAAGCGCACGCGCTGGCAGCGCGAGAGCACGGTCGCCGGCAGCGCGCGCGCCCGTGGAAGGATCAGGATCAGCACGGTCGACGCCGGCGGCTCCTCGAACAATTTCAAGATGGCATGCGGGGTCTCGCCGGTCATCCGCTCGGCCTCGTCCAGCACGAAGACCTTGCGGCGCGCCATCACGGGCCGGAGCGACGCCTGGCGCTCGAGCTCCCGGATCGCGCCGATACGGATCGCGCGCGCACCCTTCGGGTTCGACTCGGGCGGCGTCGGCGCGATCAGGTGGAGGTCGGGGTGCGTGCGCGCCGCGGCGAGCCGGCAGGCGTTGCAGGCGCCGCAGCCGCCCGCGGGGCAGAGCAGCGCTCCGGCGAAGGCGAGCGCCGTCGTGAGGCGCCCGGCGCCCCTCGGACCGACGAACGCGTACGCGTGCGCGACGCGCCCGCGCTCGAGCGCGCGCCGGAGTAGCGCGACCGCCCGCGGCTGGCCCTCGATCGCGTCAAGCGCCACGGAGGAACTCCTCCACCGCCGCCCGCACCTGGCGCGTCACGTCCGCCGGCGGCAGCGCGGCGCGGATCAGCCGCACGCGCTTGGGCTCGGCGCGCCGGATCTCGAGGTAGCCCCTCCGCACGCGGCGATGAAAGGCGAGCTTCTCCCGCTCGAAGTGATCGAGCCGGCGGCGGCCGATGCGCCGGAGGCCCGTCGCGGGGTCGAGGTCGAAGAGCAGGGTGAGATCCGGCAGCACGCCGCCCGTCGCGCGCACGTTCAGCTCGCGGACGAGGTCGGGATCCACGCCGCGGCCGTAGCCCTGATAGGCAACCGTTGCGTCGGCGTACCGGTCGGAGAGCACGACGCGCCCGCGCTCGAGCCACGGACGGATCTTCTCGACGACGTGCTGGTGGCGCGCGGCCATGAACAGGAAGACCTCGACGAGGGGCTCGGGCCTCACGCCCGGCCGCTCGAAGAGCCGGCGCACCGCGGCGCCCAGGCGGGTGCCGTCGGGCTCGCGCGTCCGCTCGACGCGGTGTCCCCTCGCACGGAGCCAGCGCTCGAGTCGGAGCAGCTGGGTCGTCTTGCCCGAGCCCTCCACACCCTCGAACGTGATGAGCGCGCCACTCACGTCACCGAACCTCCCGGCACAAGAATACGCGACTCTAGCGCGCCAGGCGAATCCCGCCCCGGGTCAGGACGGTGTCCCACCTTCGGCGCGCGGCTCCCGCGCGGTCTCCGCGGCCGCCAGGCGGGACTCGGCCGCCGCGAGGCGCGCCTCGAGCCCGCGCAGCCGCGCGCGCAGCCGCCAGCGCTCGACCCAGAGGGGCACGCCGACCAGCACGATGCCGCACGCGACGGACAGGAGAATCACGCTCGCCAGCGACACCGCGCCCAGCGTCCAGAGCAGGAAGCGGATCGACGTCGGCGCGCTGTTCTGGAGCGCGAAGACGATGACGCCCGCGGCAACGACCACCACGAACGCGTACTTGAAGCGCATGCCCCACCTCCCGCGACCCGCGATGTGCGGCCTCAGTCCTTCACGGCGCCCGCCAGCAGGCCGCTGACCAGGAAGCGCTGCAACCCGACGACGATCAGCACCGGCGGCAGGCTCGCCAGCATCGAGGCGGCGGCGATGTCGCCCCACGGGACCTCGTACACGCCGGGAAAGAGCGCCAGCGCCACCGGGATCGTCCGGCTCGCCTCGGACGCCGTGAACGTGTAGGCGAAGAGGAACTCGTTCCAGCTGAACAGAAACGTGAGCAGCGCCGCGGAGGCGAGCCCGGGCGCGAGCAGCGGCAGGAGAACCCAGCGGACGGCGGCGAGCCACCCCGCGCCGTCCACGGCGGCGGCCTCGTCCGTCTCGATCGGGATCTCGCGGATGAACCCGGCGAGGAGCCAGATGGTGAGCGGCAGCGCGAAGGACGCGTGCACCAGGACGAGCCCCGTCCACGTGTCGCGCAGCGCGAGGGCGCGCAGCAGCAGGTAGAGCGGGCTCACCGTCGCGATCTGCGGGAACGCGGTGGACGCGACGATGACCAGGAGCAGCGCGCGCGTGCCGGGCACCGCGAGCCGGGCGAGCGCGTAGGCGGCCGGGAGCCCGAGCGCCAGCGCGAGGAGCGTCGTGAGGGCCGCGATCCCCAGGCTGTTCCAGAGCGCCTGCGGAATCAGGCTCTGGGCGAGCACGACGCGATAGTGTTCGAGCGTGAGCCGGCTGGGCAGGAGCGGCGGCAGCCGCAGGAGCTCGGCCTCCGGCTTGAGCGACGTCAGGAGCTGCCAGAAGAAGGGCACCGCGTAGGCGGCGAGCGCCAGCAGCACCAGGGCGTCGGCGAGCGCCGGGCCGGCGCGTCTCATCCCGCCGGCGCCGCCGCGCGTCCGAGGCGCAGGTACGCCCAGGCGACGGCCATGACGAGGACGAAGACGACGACGCCGAGCGCCGCGCCGAAGCCGAGCTGGAGCATCTGGAAGAGACTCCGGTACGCGTACACGGTCAGCGTCTCCGTGGCACCCGCCGGACCGCCGCCGGTCAGCACGAACATGATGTCGAACGCGCGCAGCGCGGCGAGCGTCCGGAACAGAAGCGCCAGGAGCAGGATCCGGGCGAGCAGCGGCAGCGTGATGCGCCCGAGCGTGGCGAGCCGGCCCGCGCCGTCCACCTGGGCGGCCTCGTAGAGCTCGGCGGGGATCGCCAGGAGCCGCGCGTAGCAGAGGAGCGCCACGAACGGCATCGCGCGCCAGACGTCGGCGAGGACGACGGCCGCGAGCGCGAGCCGCGGGTCGCCGAGCCAGTTCAGCGCCCGGCCGCCGAGCGCCACGTTGATCAGGCCCGCCGCCGGGTGATAGAGCCACTCGAAGAGCTTCGCCGTCACGACCGCGGGCATCGCCCAGGCGAGCAGCAGCAGCGAGAGGGCCAGGCGCCGGCCCCGGCGTTGGCGGGCGAGCGCCAGCGCCACCCCCAGGCCGAGCGCGAGCTCCAGGGCGACCGAGGCCACGGTGAAGAGCGCGGTCGTCAGCGCCGCGCTCCAGAATCGCGGGTCCACGGCGAGGAACGCGTAGTTGTCGAGCCCGGCGAACCGCGCCACGCCGAAGATCGGCACGCGGTGCTGGAGCGAGAGCCAGAGCACCCAGACGCCCGGAAACACCGTCAGCACGCCGAGCGCGGCGAGCGTCGGCGCGAGCAGGGCCAGCCCGAGGCGGCGGTCGGCGCGCGGGCGGGCCGTCACCGGAGCGCCCCGAGGAAGTGATCCAGGCGCGCACGACCGTCGGCGATCGCCCGGCGCGCCGGCTTCACGCCCGCGAGCGCCGCCGAGAACTCGGGCTGGAGCGTCGCCGACAGCAGCAGGTAGTAGGGTGTGACGGGCCGCGGGCGCCCGGCGAGCATGAGCGCGCGGATCCGCGGGAGCGCCGGGCGCCGGCGCACCAGGTCGGGATCGTCGTAGAGGGCCGTCCGCGTCGGCGAGAGCGCGGCGAGCGCCATCCGCTTTTCCGCGCGCTCGCTCGTGAGGAAGCGCGCCAGCATCACCGCGAGCTCGGGATGACGGCTCCCCCGCGAGACGCCGAGGTGCGCGCCGCCGGTCGAGCCCGCGCCCCGCGCGCCGCCCGCGCGGCGCGGGAGCGGGGCGATGTCCACCCGCCCGCGGACGGGCGAGTCCGCCGCCTCGAAGAGGTCGAGCGCGTAGGGCCAGTTCCGGAGAAAGATCGCGTGGCCGTCGCCGAAGGCGCGCCGCGAGAGCTCCTCGTCGGCGGCCGTCGTCCAGGGCGGGCTCACGCCGCGCTCGATGAGCCCGCGCAGGAACGCGAGCGCCTCGGCCGCGCGCTCGGGCTCCGGGAACAGCGCGCCGTCCTCGGCGAGCAGGCGGGTGCCGCCAGCCCAGAACACCTCGAGCACGTTCACGACCATGCCCTCGTACTGTTTGCCCTGGAACAGATAGCCGTCGAGCGTCGCGTCACGCTCCCCCGCCCGGATCACGCCGACCTGCCGCACGAGCTCGTCCCACGTCTCGGGCGGCGCCAGAGCGTACTTCGCGAGCAGATCGCGCCGGTAGTAGAGGAGGCCGACGTTCATGTTCCAGGGCAGCGCCCAGATCCGCCGCGCGTACGTCGCCGCCTCGACCGTGCTCGGGAAGAACGGCGCGAGCTCGTCCGCCGCCAGGTGCGGGGTGAGGTCGAGGAGCCAGCCCGCGCGCGCGAACTCGGGCACCCAGATCACGTCGAGCATCATCACGTCGAACCCCGGGCTCCGGCCCTCGAGGTTGATGACGTAGAACTGGTGCTGCTCGTCCGAGCTCCACGGCAGCGCCTCGCCCCGCACGCGCACGCCCGGGTGCGCGGCCTCGAACTCGCGCAAGAGAGGGGGAAACGGGTCGTCGGGGCCGAGAATGCGCGCGTACTTCAGGACGAGCGTGACGGGCGTCTCGCGCGCCGGGCCGTCGGCGCAGCCCGCGAGCGCCAGCGTCGCGGCGAGTAGCAGGATGGCCCGCGCGGCGGGCCTCCGCGGTCGTGGCAACGGACTAGAGATGGGTGATCGTCTCGCGCTCCGACCGCTCGCGCTCACGGTGCCGGCGGTCGAGCACGCGGCCCGCGAGGTGCCGGCCGCCGAGCCCGAACGCCAGCGCCAGCGCGAGCACGAGTCCGCCGAAGAGCACGCCGAAGGCGATCAGCACCATGTCGCGGCCGATCCCGATCTCCGTCAGCACCGTCGCGATCGTGAACAGCAGGACGAGCCAGCGGGCCACGCGCCCCAGATGCCGGGCCTCGGGCAGGCCCGCGTTGACCGCGGCGATCAGCGCCGCCTGGCCCAGGAAGTTCGCGGCGAGCCAGCCCACGACGAGGATCAGGAACGCCGAGAGCAGGCGCGGAAGCACGCGCACCAGCATCACCGTGGCGCCGGGCGCGCCGGGAATCGCCAGCGCGTCGATCCCCATGGTGGCGAAGAGCGTGAAGGTCCCCCAGAACACGAGGAGTTTCAGGATCTGAGAGGGCGGCCGGTGCGCGCCCGCGCGCGCGAGTGCCGCCGTGAGCCCCCACGTCCCGCTGCGCTCGTCGAGGTCCGCGGCCCGCGCGAGCCGCGACACGAGCGCGCCCGCGACCCAGCCGAGGACGGCCCCCAGCATCACGAGGGTGAGCATGGCGAGCACGCTGGGCGCCACCACCCTGAGGGTGGCCGTCATCTCGCCGATCGCCGTCAAGACGAGGTCGCGCCAGAGGTCGGTCATGGTCGTCTCGCTCCTTCAGACGAGGGCGTCTTCGATCCCATACGACTCGTCGCCGTCCGTGGGTCGCTCGAGGCGGAACCAGTAGAATCCGTGCGGGCCGAGGCTCAGGAAGTACGGCGTCGGCGGGATGCGCGGGAAGACCGTCCCGCCGAGCATCTCGACCGGCCGCGTCCCGGCGAACCGCCCGAGGTCGAGCTCCACCGGCTGCGGCGCGCTCGACAGGTTCGCCACGATGAGCAGCGTCTCGCGCCCGTGCTGGCGCAGGAACGCCAGGATCCGCGGGTTGCGCGGTCGCAAGAACTCGATGCCGCCGCGCCCGAAGACCGCGGACGACCGCCGCGCGGCGATCAGCCGCCGCATCGTGTTGAGGAGCGAGGTCGGCGTCCGGGTCTGGGCGGCCACGTTCACCGCCTGGTAGCCGAAGACCGGATCGGTGATGACCGGTAGGTACAGCCGTCCCTCCTCGGCCGGCGAGAATCCCGCGTTCGCCTCGCCCGACCACTGCATGGGCGTGCGCACGCCGTTGCGATCGCCGAGATAGACGTTGTCGCCCATCCCGATCTCGTCGCCGTAGTAGATGATCGGGCTCCCCGGGAGGGTCAGCAACAGGCAGTTCAGCAGCTCGATCCGGCGGCGGTCGTTGTCCAGGAGCGGCGCCAGCCGACGGCGGATTCCGAGGTTCAGCTTCATCTCGGGATCGTGCGCGTAGGCGTAGTACATGAAGGCCCGTTCCTCGTTCGTCACCATCTCGAGCGTGAGCTCGTCGTGGTTGCGCAGGAAGAGTCCCCACTGGCAGGCCGGCGGGATCGTCGGCGTGTGCGTGAAGATGTCGACGATGGGCAGCCGCTCCTCGAGCCGGAGCGCCAGATAGAGGCGCGGCATGAGCGGGAAGTGGAACGCCATCTGGAACTCGTCGCCGTCACCGAAGTACGCCCGCACGTCTTCCGGCCACTGGTTGGCCTCGGCCAGCAGGAGCCGGTCGCCGCCGTACTCCCCCTCGATGACCGCGCGGAACTCCTTGAGGATCGCGTGGGTCTCCGGGAGGTTCTCGCAGCTCGTCCCCTCGCGCTCGACGAGATAGGGCACCGCGTCGCACCGGAAGCCGTCGAGCCCGCGATCGAGCCAGAAGCGCATGACGTCGAGCATCGCCTCGCGCACCCGCGGGTTGTCGTAGTTGAGGTCGGGCTGGTGGCTGAAGAACCGGTGCCAGTAGTACGCCTTGCGCACCGGGTCCCAGGTCCAGTTCGACTTCTCCGTGTCGACGAAGATGACGCGCGCGTCCCGGTAGCGCTCGTCGGTCGGGCTCCAGACGTAGAAGTCGCGGTACGGCCCGTCGGGCTCGCCGCGCGAGGCCTGGAACCACGGGTGCTGATCCGACGTGTGGTTGACCACGAGGTCCGCGATGACCCGCAGCCCCCGGGCGTGGGCGGCGTCGAGGAACGTCTGGAAGTCCTCGACGGTCCCGTACGAGGGGTGGATGGCGTGGAAGTCGGCGATGTCGTAGCCGTCGTCCCTGAGCGGCGACCCGTACATCGGCAGGAGCCACAGGCAGTCGACGCCGAGCTCCTGCAGATAATCCAGGCGTCCGGTCAGCCCCGTGAAGTCGCCGATCCCATCCCCGTTGCCGTCCATGAACGCCTTCACATGGATCTCGTAGAAGACGGCGTCCTTGTACCAGTCGCGCGGCGTGGGCAGCCGGCTCATCGCCAGCGGTCCAGGAGGTAGGGCTTCTGGCGCTCGAACGCCGCCCCGGCGCCGTCGAGGGCCGCATCGGTCGCCGCCGCGTCGCGGTGGCGCGTGGCGAGCACGAACGCCGCGGTGCGGCCGAGATAGAGCGGGACGAAGGAGCGCAGCAGGTGCTCCCGGTACACGACGCGGTAATGGTGGCCCAGCGCGAAGTCGTAGACCGCGCGCACCCAGAGCTCGTCCGGGAAGTCGAAGCGCGCGGTGGACGGCGTGTCGAGCGCGAGCACGTCGCCGTACGTCTCCGGAGCCAGGACGTGCTCCCAGATCGCCCCGAGGTCGCGCACGCCCCGGCGGAACGCGCCGATCATGCGCTCGACGTCGAGCGGCACGGGCTCGATCGCCGGCACGGCGGGCGCGCCCGTCGCCGGGACCGGCTCGCTGTCCCCGACCTCGAGCCAGAGGTCCCCGTACCGGTCCATGACTTCGAACAGACCGCCGAGCACCTCCGCGACCACCGTCGGGAGGTCCGTCGTGCGCGTGCGGGACTCGACGCGCCGCCGCCCGAGCCAGGTCTCCCAGACCGCGAAGCCGCCCGCGATCGTCGTCCCCGCGATCCAGAGATCGGTGGCGTGCCGCCCGGACGCGGGCCAGCGGGCGTCGGTCGCGAGGCGGTCGAGCAGCCGGGCCGACAGCGCCGCTGCGCCGGGGACGGGCTGGTGCAGGCGGCGCCCGAAGAGGGCCCGGACCAGCGGCGCGAGCAGGAGGTTCGTGAGCGTCCCGTCGTACCGGTGGCGGGCGTACGCGGGGAGCACGAGGTCCGCCTTCTCCTCGAGCACCGGGCGCAGGAGCCGCTCGAGCCACTCGTCGGTGACGGAGGGCACGTCCGCCTCGAGGAGCACGAGCCCGCGCGCGCCGAGCCGGCTGGCGACGTCGAAGACGAGACGGAGCGCGGCGCCGCGGCCCGGCACGCCGTGAAAGGGGACCGCCGCGCGCTGGCCGGGTGGCGTCTCGTGCGTCCCGCGGACGAGCGGCAGCCCGGACCGCGCGAGCAGGTCGGGCGTCGCGTCCGACGAGCCGGCGTCGGCGTTGATCAGCGCGGCCGCGACGCCGGGGAAGTGCCGCTCGAGCCCGGCCCGGACGACCTCCACCACGGCGGGCACGGTCGCGGCGTTTTCGTACGTGAGGACGCCGATCGCGATCTCGCAGGGCGCCGCGACGTCGAGCGGCTGCGCGACGGCGGGCGGTGGCGCCGCCGAGGGGGCGGCGTCTGTCATCGCGTGAGGTGGATCATGAGCGCCAGGAAGTCGGCCAGGTGCCGCGTCACCAGGAACGCGCGGCGCACGTGCTCGCGGCCGGCGGCGCCCATCCGCGAGATCAGCTCCGGGTTGCTCAGGAGGTACCGGATCCGGAACGCGGCGCCCTCGACGGAGCGGACCGTGTAGCCGGTGACGTTGGGAATGATCTGCTGCGCGAGCCCGCCCGCGTCGCCGCCGATCACGGGCTTGCCCTTCCACATCGCCTCGGCCGGGCCCAGGTCGAAGCCCGCGGTCACGGACTTCTGGAGGACGATCGTCGCCGCGCGCTGGAGCGCGTTGATCTGGCGGTGTGCGTCGCCGGGCAGCTCCCGCAGGACGATGTCTCCGTCCTCCTCGGCCGCCTGGCGGAGATCGTTCCGGATCTCGGCGCGCGCCGGCTCGTCGTCCACCGTGCCCGCCAGGACCAGACGCACGTCGTGGTGGCGCTTCACGAGCCGGTAGGCGTTGACGACGCCGATCGGATCGTGCGCGCGCGTGAAGGCGCCGATCTGGACCAGGAGCGGCTTGTCCTGGGCGACGCGGAGCGACCCGAGCACGTCGGCGACCTCGCGCGTCGAGAGATCGCGGTTCTTCTCCGCGAGCGGGTCGATCGCCGGCTGGACGACGTAGGAGGGGACGCCGAGGCGGCCCTCGAACCCCGGCAGCGAGACGACGGTCGCGTCGTACCGGTCGGCGAGCTCGCGGAAGAAGGTCCAGGCGGCGGGGCGGGCCGCCGAGCAGTCGAAGTGGCACCGCCAGACCCAGCGTCCGTCCGTGCGGTGGACCACCAGGCTCGCGGGCTGCACGTCGTGGACGAGGACGAGGTCGGCGTCCAGCGCCAGCTTCTTCGCGTTCGCCCGGTTCATCTCGACCCAGCGCGCGAGGCCCTCCTCGCTGAGCACGCGCTCGTCGCCCTCGAGGGCCGCCTGGAGCGCGCGCGCGGTGGCGTAGTACGCCGGGTCGCCGCCGGTGATCTCCCAGCCCGCGTCGATCCCCAGGTCGTTGAGGAGCGGCACCGCGGTCCGGACGACCTCGGCCGCGCCGCCCAGCCGGCCGCCCGTCACGTGGAGGAAGCGGCGGCCCCGCACGCGCTCGGCGAGGCGCAGGAGGAGATCCACCGCGCGCGGCGGGGCCACGTGACGGTAGTCGTCGATCCTGGTCACGCGCGCTCCTCCTCGAGCGCCCGATCCACGAGGCTCAGCAGCTGGCCACGGATGCGCTCGAGCGTCGTCAGGTACGGGTCGATGCGCTCGAACCGCTCGGCGAGGGCCGGCAGCTCGAGCTCCGTCCGCAGCCACTCCCCGAAATCCCCGGCGCGCCGGCCGTCGCGCGCGCGCGCCTCGATCGTGTGCAGGTAGATCGCGCTCGCGTCCGCGGCGGCGAGCCCCGCGCGGAACTCGGCGAGCGTGCTCGCGCGGAGGCCGAGCGGCACCTGCACGACGTGCGACTGCTGGAAGTGGAATCCGTGATCGAACGGGACGCGCACGGCGCCCGCGCGCTCGCGCAGATGGCCCTGGAGGATCGTCACGAGGTGCTCACGGAGCGCCTCGAGCGTCGGGAAGGCGAAGGGGTCGACGACCGCCAGACGCTCGGCCAGGGCACCGTCGAAGATCTCGACCGCGGCCCACCGGGCGAAGTCGTTGCCGTACGCGGTCGTGAAGGGGCGGTGGTGGAGGAAATAGCCGAAGGTGTGGAAGAACACGGAGCCCGGGGGGATCTCGCCGAGCCGGTGCATCAGCTCGTGCGCGTCGAGCGCGTGCGTGTCGAGCGTCTGCCGCACCTCGACGCAGCCCATGAAGGCGAACGGACGCGCCGCGTCGCGCATCGTCAACCGCCGCCGGACCGAAGCGTCGTCATGTCGGATCCATGGGCCTCACGCCGATCGTACCCCGGCGGCGCGACGGTGTCAGCCGAGGGCGATCGCGACCCGGCGGAGCAGCGCCTGCATCCCCCTGACGTCGGCCACGCGGTAGTCGGCGACGCTCGGGCCCCACCCCACCCGCACGGTGACGGCGCGCGTCTTCAGCGCCGCGAACGCCGCCTCGTCGGTGGTGTCGTCGCCCGCGTACAGTATAGTGGCGCGGCGGGGCCGGAGCGCCCGCACGGCGCGGAGCCCGATCCAGCGGGCGGCTTCCCCCTTGGTCCAGCCGACCCGCGGCACGAACTCGAAGACCTCCCGCCCCGAGATGAGCGTCAGGCTCGGCACGCGGCGCAGCACGTGCGCCGCCAGCTCGCGCACCGCCCGGCGCCGCGCGGGCGGGACGTGGCGATAGTGGAGACTCACCGCGAGCCGCTTGAACTCGACGAACGCGCCGGGGATCTCGGCCGCCCCCGCGCCCAGCGCGGCCCGCGCCGCGACGACACTCGCCAGGCGGATCCGCGGGTGGCGGAACGAGAGCCCGGCGCCCTCGATCTCCAGGCCGTGGCAGCCGGCGTACACCACGCCGCGCAGCCCGACGCGGGCTCTCAGGTCATCGATGCCGCGACCCGACAGGATCGCCAGCCGCGCCCGACGATTGCCGGCCAGCCGCGCGAGCGTCGCCCGGACCGACGGCGCCAGCCGGGCGGCGTCTGGCGCGCCGACGATGGGCGTGAGCGTGCCGTCGTAGTCCAGGATCGCGACAAGGCCAGCCCCGCGGCCGAGCTCCCGCTCGATCCGTGCGAGGAGGCGGCGCGGGAGACTCAGGACACCTTGACGGCGGCTGGGTCGATCGAGATCCGCGACAGCTCGTTCAGCAACAGACCGGCCCAGCGGTAGATGTTGTGCTCGCGCACGACACGGCGCATCCGCTGCATCCGCGCGCGGCGCTCCTCCTCGGGCATCTCGATCGCCGCACGAACCGCCTCGGCCGTCTCCGCCTGATCGTACGGGTTCACGATGAGCGCGTCGCGCAGCTCGTGCGAGGCGCCGGTGAACCGGCTGAGGATCAGCACGCCGTCCTCGTCGTCGCGGACCGAGACGAACTCCTTGGCGACGAGATTCATCCCGTCGTGGAGCGAGGTCACCATGCAGAAATCGGCGTGGCGGTAGAAGGCCCAGATGTCGCGGTGCTCGTGGTGGCGGTTCAGGTAGAGGATCGGGCGCCAGCTCCGCGTCTCCCACCGCTGGTTCACCTCGCGGATGGTCGTCTCCACCTCGTGCTGGAGCTCCGCGTAGCGCGGGATCGTCGACCGGCTCGGCGCGCCGAGCTGCACGAAGACGAGCCGCTCGCGATACTCGGGGTGCCGCTCGAAGAACGCGCCGAGCGCGCGGAAGCGCTCGGGCAGGCCCTTCGTGTAGTCCACGCGCTCCACGCCCACGCCGAGGAACTCGGCCGTGACGCCGAGCTCGCGCAGGAGCTGCGCGCGCGAGATCGCAGGCGGCTCCTCGACGAACTCGGGCGCCACGCTGATCGGGAACGGCTTCACGTGCGTCGCGTGCTCGCCACGCGTGACCTCGAAGTTCCCCCAGTCGATGCGCGCCTCCAGCACCCGGTCCACGGTCTCCAGGAAGTTGTTGCAGTGGTACTGCGTGTGGAAGCCGATGAGGTCGGCGCCGAGCATGCCCTCGAGCAGCTCCCGCTGCCAGGGGCAGATGCCGAACGCCTCGAAGTTCGGCCACGGGATGTGCCAGAAGATGGCGACGCGCGCGTCGGGCCGCTCGGCCTTGAGGAGCGTCGGGAGGAGCGCGAAGTGATAGTCCTGGATCAGCACCAGCGGGCTCTCCGCCTCGCGGATCTCGTCGAGGACGGTCTCGGCGAACTTGCGGTTCACGGCGAGATAGTCCGCGAAGTCGTCCGGGCGGAAGACGGGCCGGGTGTGGACGATGTGGCAGAGCGGCCAGAGCCCTTCGTTGGCGAAGCCGTAGTAGTAGCCCTGCTCCTCCTCCTCGGAGAGCCACACGCGACGGAGCGTGTAGCGCGGATCGTCCTCGGGCAGGCCGAGCCGCCCGCGCCCGTCCGCCGTCTCCCGGTCGGCGTCACCGTTCGCGTGGGCGACCCAGACGCCGCCGCACGCGCGCATGACCGGCTCCATGGCGGTGACGAGCCCGCTCGCCGGGATCCGCGCCTCGACCTTCCCGTTCTTCCAGCTGTGCGTCACCGGCTCGCGGTTGGACACGACGACGAGCGGGCGGCGGTCGAGGCTCAGGCCCACGAACTGCCTGAGCCGCTCCTCGGTCCAGACCGTCTCGCCGGAGATGCGCAGCGCCGCCTCCAGATGCGCCGCCGCCTGGGCGCGCTGCATGCTCCGCGCGAGGCGGGACACCTCGCTCGCGAGCGGGCCGAAGAGCGCGGCGTCGGACACCGACGGCGGCGCGACCCGGCGGCCCGTCCGGAGGGCGCGGGTCCACTCCGACATCCGGGCCATGGGGCGCGTGATCGCGCTCTGCACGATCACGAGCGCGATCATCGACACGACCGCCGCAAGGATGACGAAGTGCACGGCGTTGGTGCGCCAGACGCTCCACTCGGCGGCGGGGAGGTGCGAGGCGTCGAGCACGACGGCGAGGGCGCCCACGACCTTCTCGTCGCGGTGGAGCGGCGTCACGTAGACGTACCGCTCGGCGTTGCCGAGCGTCCGGAAGCCGCGGGTGACCGCGTCCTCCGCGAGGGCCTCGGTGGCCTCGGGGAGCGACGGCGGCAGGGCGGGGGCCAGGTCCGGAGTCGCGACCATGAGATTCGCGACCCGGTCGTAGACCGCGATCCCGCGCGTCGGCCGGCCGAGCTTCGTCAGGAGGCGCTCGACGGCCGCCGTGGAGCCGCGCGCGACCACGGGCTCGAGCGTCTCCTTCAGGCTCTCGCCGAGGAGCAGGGCGCGGCGCTCGAGGTCGGCGCTGAGTCGCTCGCGCTCCTCGCGGACCTGCAGGAATGCGAAGCCCGCGATGACGAGCAGCGCGCCGAGCCAGATCGCCGTGACGAGTCGTAGCGTGAGCTTCATTAGTTGACCGGCGTTGAGTTCGGCCGAAGCGGCCGCGTCGCGAAAACGCAGCCAGTCTACCCCGAAATCCGGTTTCCGGAAACCGCCGTACGTCAAGCTGGAGGTGACGCCGCTGCCGTGGCTCCGGCTCGTCACCGGCGCGCGGGGCGACATCTTCCACTACGACGTGAGCGACAACCTCGGCGGCGCGGGCGGCCGGCTGCCTCGCCGCGAGCCTCGGCATGCGCCACCTCGGCGACCGCTACGCCGACGAGGAGCGTCGCCAGACCGCGCGCGGCTACACCCTCTTCGACCTCACGGCCCGGTATCGCTACCGGTGGCTCGAGTTCTTCGCCAGCGTCGAGAACCTCACGGACGTGGACTGGCGCGAGGCGCAGTTCTTCTTCACGTCACGGCTGCCCGGCGAGCCCGCCGCCGGCGTGCCCGACGTCCACTTCACCCCGGGCAATCCGAGGACGCTGCTCGGCGGCGTCGCCGCGCGCTTCTGAGCGTCCGGCTGTGGTAGCGTTGCCGCCATCGTGGCGCTCCTCGAGGTTCGCGGGCTCGCGAAGAGCTTCTACGGCGTCCGCGCGCTCAACGGCGCCGACCTGGCCGTCGCGCGCGGCACGATCACCGGCCTGATCGGGCCGAACGGCGCCGGCAAGACCACGCTCTTCCACTGCGTCTCGGGCCTCGTCCCGCCCGACGCGGGGACCGTCCGCTTCGACGGCGAGGACATCACCGGCTGGCGCGCCGACCGCGTCACCCAGCGCGGCCTCGTCCGCACGTTCCAGATCGCGCGCGGCTTTCCCCGCCTCTCCGTACGCGAGAACCTGCTCCTCTACGGCGCGCGACAGCCGGGTGAACGCCTCGTCGCCGCCGTGCGCGGCGCCCGAGCCGCGCGCCGGCGGGAGGCGGAGCTGAGCGAGCGCGCGGGCGCCGTGGCCCGGCGCCTCGGGCTCACGCGCGTCCTCGACGGGCCCGCGGCGGAGCTCTCCGGCGGACAGAAGAAGCTGCTCGAGCTGGGCCGCGCGCTCATGACCGATCCGCAGCTCGTCCTCCTCGACGAGCCGATCGCCGGCGTGAACCCGAGCCTCGCGAACGAGATCGCCGCGCACCTGGAGACGCTCAGGGGCCAGGGCCTCACCTTCCTCGTCATCGAGCACCACCTCGACATGATCGCCCGGCTATGCGCGCCCGTGATCGTCCTGGCCGAGGGCCGTCACCTCGCCGAGGGAAGCTTCGCCGAGGTCGCGGCGGACGCGCGCGTGCAGGAGGCGTACATGGGACGGCGGGCGTGGGCCTCCTGAGCGCCCGCGGCCTCGTCGCCGGCTACACGGCGACCGACGAGATCCTGAAATCGGTGGATCTGGACCTCGAGCCCGGCGAGATCGTCGCGATCATCGGACCGAACGGCGCCGGCAAGTCCACGCTCCTCAAGGTCGTCGCCGGCATCCTCGTGCCGAGCCGCGGGAGCGTGCGGCTCCGCGGCGAGCCGATCCACGGCCGGCCGCCGCGCGAGATCAGCGCCCTCGGCGTGGCCTTCGTGCCGCAGGAGCAGAACGTGTTCCCGAGCCTCTCCGTGCGCGAGAACCTCGAGATCGGCGGCTACGTGGACCCGCGAGGCAGCGGGACCAAGATCGAGGCGATCTTCGCGCGCTTCCCGCAGCTCGCGGAGAAACGCCGCCAGGCCGCGCGCACCCTCTCGGGGGGCCAGCGCCAGATCCTGGCGATGGCCATGGCGCTCATGGTCGAGCCCGCGGTCCTGCTCCTCGACGAGCCCTCCGCCGGGCTCGCGCCGCGGGCCGCGGAAAAACTCTTTGAAACGATCGCCGGGATCAACGAAGATGGCGTCTCGATCGCGATGGTGGAGCAGAACGCGCTCGAGGCGCTGGCGATCGCGCGGCGGGGCACGATCCTCGTGGATGGGCGCGTGAGCCGGACGGGCCCCGCCGCCGAGCTCGCCCGCGACCCCGACGTGCGTCGAATCTTCCTGGGAGGATAGCGCGATGACGTCCCGCCGCACCGTGCTCAAGGGTGCCGCCGCCCTCACCGTCACGAGCCTCGCCCCGGCGTTCGTCCGGGCGCAGGGCGCCCCGATCAAGCTCGGGACGCTCACGCCGCTCACCGGGGCGGGCGGCAACTACGGCCCATCCATGCGGAAGGCGATGGAGTGGGTCGCGGGCGAGGTGAACGCCGCCGGCGGCGTCCTCGGGCGCCCGCTCCAGCTCGTGAGCGAGGACGACCAGACGAATCCCGACGCCGCGGTGCGCGCCGCGCGGAAGCTGATCGACGTCGACCGCGTCGCCGCGATCATGGGCACCTGGGCCTCCGCGGTGACGACGGCGGTCGCGCCGCTCTGCTGGGAGAGCAAGACGTTCCTCACGACCGTGTCGGGCTCGGACACGATCACGCTCCTGCCGCATCAGGGATACCTGATCCGCACCCAGCCCAACACCATCCTCCAGGGCCGGAAGTTCGCCGAGTTCATGGCGTCCCTCGGGAGCAAGCGCGCCGCGATCCTGGCGATCCAGGCGCCGTTCGCGCTGCCGACGCAGAAGATCGTCGGCGAGGAGCTGAAGAAGCGCGGTGCGGAGCTCGTGGCCGCCGTCGTCTACGACAAAGACAAGACGACCTACCGATCGGAGATCGATCAGGTCCTCCGCGCGAAGCCCGACATGATCTATCTCAACGGCTACACGCCCGACGTCACGGTCGTGCTGAAGGACCTCTACAAGGCGGGCTACACGGGCGCCAAGATCGCGCAGGCGTACGCGGTGAACCAGAAGCTGCTCAACGCCCTGCCGCCCGAGGTCACCGACGGCACCTACACCATCGCGCCGTCGCCCTCGATCGACTCGACGGCGTACAGACGTCTGGCCCGGGCGCTCGGCAACGACGACCTCGACCCGTACTCCTGCCAGTGCCACGACCACGTGAGCCTCGTCGTCCTCGCGATCGCCCACGCCAGGGGCGAGGCCACGGGCACGGCGATCCGCGACCACGTCCGTCGGATCTCGCAGGGGTCCGGCGCCAAGGTGGAGAGCGCGGTCGAGGGCCTGAAGCTCATCGCGCAGGGCAAGGAGATCAACTACGACGGCGCGAGCGGCCCCTGCGACTTCACCGAGATCGGCGATATCCTGGACACCAAGTTCAGGTACGAGCAGGCGGAGAAGGGGAACTTCAAGCTCCTGAAAATTGCCTGAGGTCCTCCAGCTCGTCGTCAACGGCCTCGTGGCCGGCACGATCCTCGCGGTGCCGGCCATCGGCTTCACCGCGATCTACGCGGTCCTGCGCTTTCCGAACTTCACGGTCGCGTCCCACGCGACCATCGGCGCGTTCGCGGGCTACGTAGCGAACGTGTCGCTCGGGCTGCCCGCGTGGGCGTCTGTCGCCGTCGCCTTTCTCGTCGCCGGGGCCGCGGGCGTCGCCAACGACACGCTCGTGCTCCGGCCGCTCCGGCCGGCCGGCGCGCTGACGACCGCGATCGCCGCGGTCGCCCTCAACATCGCGCTCGAGAACGTCGTCCGCTTCGTGTTCGGCAACGACCTCCGCGGCTACGCGCTGCCGATCCGGCGCGACTGGGCGTGGGGCCCCCTCCGGATCGGGCCCCAGCAGGTGCAGAACCTCGCGATCGCCGTCGTCGCCATGGCGGCCCTCTTCCTCTTCCTGGCCAGGACCCGCACGGGCAAGGCGATGCGCGCGGTCGCGGACAACCCGACGCTGGCTGGCGTCAAGGGTGTGAACGCCGACGCGGTCGCCCGGCTCGTCAACTTCGTCGGCATGGGCCTCGCCGGGCTCGGCGGGATGCTCCTAGGTCTCGACACGTCGATCGACCCGCTGACCGGCTTCCGCGTGATCCTCTCCGTGTTCGCCGCGGCGGTCGTCGGCGGACTCGGCTCGATCCCCGGCGCCGTCGTCGGCGCCCTCACGATCGGCCTCGCCGAGGAGCTCTCGCTCTTGGCGCTGGCGCCCGCGTACCGGAGCGCGGTGGGCTTCTTCGCGATCCTCCTCGTCCTCACGCTCAGGCCGCGGGGGATCCTCGGGGAGCACGCCTATTAGGAACTACCTCGTCGCGATGCTGACCTTCGCCGGGCTCTACGGTCTGCTGGCCCTCGGCCTGAACCTCGTCTGGGGCATGGCGGGGATGATCAACCTCGGCCTCGTCGGCTTCTTCGCCCTGGGCGCGTACGTCTCGGCGCTGCTCACGCTGAAGGCCGGCGCGCCGATCGTCGCGGGGCTCGCGGCCGCGGCCGTACTGACCGCGGTCGCCGGCGCCCTGATGGCGCTCGCGACCGCGCGCCTGCGCGGTGACTATCTCGCCATCGTCACGCTGGGCTTCTCCGAGGTCGTGCGGCTCACCGCGAGCAACGAGATCTGGCTCACCAAGGGCACCGACGGCATCTCCGGGATCCCGGGGCCCTGGCGTGGCCGCGTGGCACCCGAAACGTTCAACCTGATCTATCTTGCACTCACCGTTCTCGTCGTCGCGCTCGTGTTCTGGGTCCTCGAGCGCGTCCGCTGCGCGCCGTACGGCCGCGTCCTCCGCGCGATCCGCGACGACGACCAGGTCGCGGCGGTCGCGGGCAAGCGCGTTATCGCCTTCAAGGTGGAGGCCTTCGCGCTGAGCGCGGCGATCCTCGGCCTGGCCGGCGCGCTCTACGGCCACTACACGTCCTATATCGCGCCCGAGGCCTTCGCGCCGCTCATCACCATCTATATCGTCCTGGCGCTCACGGCCGGCGGCACCGGCACCAACGGGGGCGCGGTGCTCGGCGCGCTGCTCGTGGTCTTCTTCATGGAGTCGACACGCTTCCTCACCGGATGGCTGCCGGGGCTCGGGCCCGTCCAGGTCGCCGCGGTGCGCGAGTTCCTGATCGGCGCCTCGCTGATCGTCGTGCTGCGCTTCCGCCCGGCCGGCCTCCTGCCCGAGCGCCTCCCCCGCGCGGCGGCCTCGTGAGGTACACTACCGCCGCCTGAGAAGGGAACGACGATGCCGAAGCCCACGAACGTCTACGTCGGTGCCGCGCGGTGGACGGGCGGAACGCGTGGCGGGCTCCTTCGCCAGTCGGCGGGGGACGACCGCTGGGAGACCGCCGCCAAGGGGTTGCCCGAGGCGACCGCCGTCCAGGCCATCACCGTGCATCCGGACAATGGGGACGTCGTCTACATCGCCACCCACGACGGCGCGTACCGGAGCACGGACCGCGGCGAGCGCTGGGAGCGGCTCGGCTTTCCCGAGGGTCTTCAAGTCTGGTCGATCCAGGTCCACCCGCGCGACCCCCGCATCCTCTACGCGGGCACCTCGCCCGTGGGCGTCTACAGGAGCGACGACGGCGGCGATACGTGGCGCCGCCTGCCGCGGGCCGTGCAGCCCGATCGCTTGAAGATGTCCTTCGCGTGCCGGGTGATGCGGCTCGCCGTCGATCCCGGCCACCCCGACGAGGTGTACGCCGGGCTCGAGGTTGGAGGCGTCATGCGGAGCCTGGACGCGGGCGAGACCTGGTCGGACTGTAGTAGCGAGTTGCTCCGGCTCGCCGACCTGCCGCACCTCAAGAGCCGGATCCAGAGCGACAGCGAGACCGAGGGCATGCTCGACGCGCACGCCGTCTGCGTGAGCGCGGCCCTGCCGCGCACCGTCTTCCTGGCGGTTCGCATGGGGCTCTTCCAGAGCGCGGATCGCGCCGAGACCTGGCGCGACCTGGACGTCGGCCGCTTCTCGCCGCTCACCTACGCGCGCGACGTCCGCGTCTCCCCGCAGGACGCCCGCACGCTCTTCGCCTGCCTGAGCCCGGCTGCGCGCAGCACGGACGGCTCGCTCTACCGGAGTCAGGACCTGGGCCGGACGTGGACGCGCTTCGACCACGGCCTGACGCCGCGGAGCACCATGATGAGCGTGGCCCTGCATCCTCAGGACGCGGATCAGGTCTACTGCGCGACGCGCCACGGCCAGGTCTTCGGCACGGGGGACGGCGGCCGCACGTGGCGCGAGTCGCAGCTGCCGGACGGCGTCCAGGACGTCTACGCGATCGCGTGCGGGTGAGCCGGCAGGGATCCCCCTTCGCGGCGCTCGCGGTGCCGGGATACCTCGCGGCTACAGGCGGTGGATCGGGAAGATGAGCTTTCGGATCGCGTCGACTTGGGCCCGCGCGAACTCCGCGGCGCGCAGGCGCTTGATATCGGCGGGCGGATCCGGCGGGTCCCACAGGGTCTGCACCGCGAACTCGTAGCGCTCGACGTCCGGCGCGAAGGACGCGGGCAGCGCTGCCGGCAGCTCGACGCCGTTCAGCACGGCCCACGCCGCGGTCCACGCGCGCGCCACGTTCGGCAGGTCGTAGCCCCCGCCGCCCAGGCAGACGAGCCGCGGCGACAGCTCCGCGATGCGCGCCACGGCGCGCGCGAACCCCTGCACGTCGAGCTCCAGGTGCGTCAGCGGGTCGGTGCGGTGCGAGTCGATGCCGAGCTGCGCGACGACCACGTCGGGGCGGAACGCGTCGAGGAGCGGCGGCACGACCTGCTCGAAGGCCGGGAGATAGACCGACGAGTCGGTGTAGGGCTCGAGCGGGAGGTTCACCGAGTAGCCGAGCCCCGGCCCCTCGCCCGCCTCCTCGACGAAGCCCGTGCCCGGAAAAAGATAGTCGCCGCGCTCGTGCGTCGAGATCGTGAGCACGCTCGGGTCGCCGTAGAACGCGTACTGCACGCCGTCGCCGTGGTGCGCGTCGATGTCCACGTAGGCGACGCGGAGCCCGCGCGATTTCAGATAGAGGATGGCGAGCACCGCATCGTTGACGTAGCAGAATCCCGACGCGCGCCCCGGCAGCGCGTGGTGGAGCCCGCCCGCGAAGTGGAAGGCGCGCGTCGCCGTGCCGCCGGCGACGAGCTCGGCGGCCAGGAGCGAGCCGCCCGCGCAGAGCCGCGCCGCGTCCCAGAGACCGGGGAAGACCGGGTTGTCGCCGGGGCCGAGGCCGTAGCGCCCGGCGTGCGCGGGCGCGACGCCGCCGTTCGAGGCCTTGAGCACGTCGAGGTAGTCCGAGGTGTGCCAGAGCGCGATCGCGGCCTCGGTGGCGGGCTCGTGGGCGTGAATCGTCGCGTGGGGGAGCGCCGTGAGGCCGTACGCCTGCATGAGCCGCCACGTGAGCCCGAGGCGCTCCATGCGGAGCGGGTGCGCGGGCCCGTAGTCGAAGTGCCGCCAGGCGTCGGAGTGGATCAATGCGGTCTTCATTGGAGCGAGGGCCGCGAGGCCAGGGGCACTCGGTGGGTGGCCTGAGACAGGCGCGCCGTGGCTGCGTTCCGCCCGCGCGTCACGTGGTGGGGCTCCGCGCGTGCCGCTTCCACGTCCCGGACTTGCCGCCCGATTTCTCGACGAGCTGGACCCTCGCGATCGTCACGCCCTTCTCGACCGCCTTGATCATGTCGTAGACCGTGAGCGCCGCGACGGCGGCGCCCGTGAGAGCCTCCATCTCGACGCCCGTCTTGTCCACGGTCTTGACGCGCGCCTCGACCGTCAGCTCGCCGCGGCGGAGGTTCTGGGCGAAGGTGACGTCCACGCCGGTGATGCGGAGCGGGTGACAGAGCGGGATGAGCTGCGGGGTGCGCTTGGCGGCCATGATGCCCGCGAGCCGGGCGACGCCCAGGACGTCACCCTTGGGCGCGTTGCCCCGCCGGATCACCCGGAGGGTGGCGGGCTTCATCCGCAACACCGCCCGCGCGACCGCTTCGCGTGCCGTCTCGCGCTTGGCCGAGACATCCACCATGCGCGCGGCGCCCTCCGGCGAGAGATGGGAGAGGCCGCGAAACGAGCCCGCTCGGCGTTTCTTCAGGCCGTGACGCCGGAGCGGGCGTGCTTGAGGATGGCCTCCATGCGGTCCTTGGCCATCAGCTTCAGCTTCTTCAGCTCGCTCATCCGCCACTGCTGGTCCGCCGAGAGCGGGGAGGATCGCTTGAGCGCCTCGAGTTCCTGATCGTGGGATCCGTGCTCGGTGCGGAGGCGCCGGAACTCCTCGTTCTCGGCCATGAGTCGCTCGATGAGGGTCTCCTGGTCCATGCGACGCCTCCTTCGGTGGAGGGTGTGCAACTCGCGGTGGTGGCCGACTTTCTTATAGCCCCGCGAGGCGCCGGGTGTCAAGCAACGCTACCTCGTCTTCAGCGTCACGTCCTCGTAGGGCGCGGAGTAGGCGTGCCCGGCGATGAGCCCCAGGGCCGACTCCTGGACCCGCGGGCCGACTCCGTTCAGGAAGGCCAGCTCCCAGATGGGCGCGTACACGACGCGCTCCTGGAGCAGCTGCTGGAGCCGCTGCAGCGTGACGTCACGGCGCTTGAGGTCGAGCTCGGCCGTCTGCTCTCGGAACAGTCCCTCGATGTCGGGATAGCTGCCATAGGTGTAGGCGCCGTCGGAGGCGACGAACGCCTCGAGCCGGGTCGCGGCGTTGCCGAACGCTCCGCTGGAGCCCTGGATCAGGTTCTTGAACTTCTTCTCCGCGTATCCCTTGAAGAAGGCCGCCCGCTCGAGCGGCCGGAGCGTCGTCCGGATCTTGACCGCCTGGAGGTCGTTGACGACGGCCTCGCCCAGGTTGGCGTAGGATTCGTCGCAGAAGTATTCGCCCGCGGTGAAGCCGTTGGGATAGCCGGCCTCGGCGAGGAGCTGCTTCGCCCGGCTCGGGTCATAGGTCGGCACGGGCGGCTGCCAGTAGTATTCGAAGCTGCTCGGAATGATGCTCCCTGTGAGCCTCGAGAAGCCGAGCGTCAGCGCCTCGTTGATGAGCTTCCGGTTGACGGCGAGGCTCGCGGCCAGCCGCACCCGCCGATCGTGCCACGGCGACTTCGTGTCCCACTGGTCGGGGAAGTACATCCAGAACGTCCCCTGGATCACGGCGGGCTTCAGGGTGAGGCCCGGGGAGCGGTTGAGCTCCTCGGCCAGCGCCCCGCGCACGGAGTAGACGATGTCCACCTCGCCGCGCTTGAGGGCGGCCAGGCGCGTGGACTCGTCGGGGATGACCCGGAAGACCAGGCGCTTGACGCTCGGGCTCTTGCGCCAGAACTGCTCGAACGCCTCGAAGACCAGCTCCACGCCGGGCGTGAACGAGACGAACTTGTAGGGCCCGGCCCCGATGGGCGCCTTCTTGTAGCCGTCGTCGCCCACCTGCTCGACGTACTTCTTGGGCACGATCCAGCCCGCGCCGGTCGCGCTCGAGTAGAAGGTCAGGAAGTCCGGCCAGGGCTGCCTGAGGCGGAACCGTACGCGCCGAGGGTCGAGCACCTCGACGGCCGCCACGCGCTCCTTCAGCGCCCTGTGCGACGTGCCGCGGTAGCGCTCGAAGGAGAACTTCACGTCCTCGGCCGTCACGACCTCGCCGTTGTGGAACCGCGCGCCCCGCCGGAGCAGGAACTCGTAGGCGAGCCCGTCCTTGGAGGCCGACCACGACTCGGCGAGGCCCGGCGCCTTGGGCTGCCCCGGCATCGGCTTCAGCATCGCGTCGTGCAGCGCGTACATGATCATGAACGGCGTGATCATGCCGGGCGTCTCGGCGGGATCGAACCACGTCGGCGCGAGCGTGATGTGTACGCCCCAGGTGATCTGGCCTTCGGGGCCGGCCGCGCGCGCCGCAGGCGCGGCGGCGAGGACGAGCGGCACGAGGGCGAGGGCGACGAGCACGAGGCGGATCGGGCGGTATCGCATGAAATCCTCCCGAGGGGCCGGGCGGTGGTTGACAGGATCTGACGCGTCGTCGAGCGGCCCGACTCTAGGCGGGGCGACGACCTGTGTCAAGCGCGCCTCCGGCGGCGGCCGAGGGCTCGGCCGCCGGGCCGAGCAGGTGCGCCGCGCTCGCCTTGAAGACGGCGATGACCGCGACGCCCTCGGCCAGGCCGAGGTCGTCGACGGAGCGCGGGGTGAGCGTCGCGACGAGACGGAAGCCGACGTCCACGACGACCCGCGTGCCCGGCGCCGAGGGGATGAGGCGCGCGACCGTGCCGTCGAGCCGGTTGCGCGCGCTCGAGAGCGGGGCCGTCTCCGCCGGCAGCGTCAGCGTCACGTCCTCCGGGCGGATCCCGAGCCTCACCAGCGCGCCGGGCTCTCCCGCGGCCGCGATCTCCAGCCTCCGTCCCGCCACCTCCACGAGCGTCACACCGCGGTCGCGGCCGAGGACCCGCCCGGTCACGATCGTCTCGACGCCGACGAAGCGCGCGACCTCCTCCGACGCGGGCGCGTGGAAGACCCGCGCCGTCTCGTCGAGCTGCAGGACGCGGCCCCGCATCAGCACGGCCACGCGGTCGGCGAGCGCGCGCGCCTCGCCCCGGTCGTGCGACACGATGACGGTCGTTACATGGTCCGTGCGCAGGATCGCCGCCAGGTCCGGCAGCAGCGCGGCGCGGGACGGCTCGTCGAGCCCCGAGAACGGCTCGTCGAGCAGGAGCACGTCGGGCTCGAGCACGAGCGCGCGCGCGAGCGCCACGCGCTGGGCCTGGCCGCCCGAGAGCGTGCGGGCGCGCCGGCCGCGGAGCGGCGCGATGTTGAGACGCTCGAGCCAGCGGGCCACGCGCGGCTCGCGCTCGCCGGCGGCGACGCCGCGGAAGCCGAGTCCGAGCGCGACGTTCTCGCCCACGGTCATGTCGGCCAGGAGCGGCTGCTGAAAGACCATCGCCATCCGCCGGCGTTCGGCCAGCGCCTGCGCCGCGTCCGTCGCGCGGCCGCGGAACCGCACCTCGCCCGCCGTGGGGCGCTCCAGGAGTCCGAGCACGCGCAGGAGCGTCGACTTGCCGCTTCCGTTGGGGCCGACGATCGCGAGGACCTCGCCCTCCCGCACCTCGAACGACGGCACGTCGAGCGCGTCGGCGCCGTCGTAGCGCACCCGCACGCCGGCGAGCTCGACGACCGCCGCCCTCACGCCGGGAGCACGTGGATCGAGCCGCGGTGGATCGAGAACTCCCAGTGCCGGTCGCGCTCGATCTCGAGAATCTCGTAGACGAGGTGGGGCACCTCGACCTCGAGGTCGAAGTCGCCCTGGGAGGGCGCGCCCGGCTCGTCGAGGCGGAGCCGGAGCGACCACACGGTGCCGAAGTCGGCCTCGTGCACGATGCGCCCGCGCATGAGGTTCATGTGGTGCGCGGGATCGGGTACCTGCCTGTCCTTGCGGACGAGCCGAACGTACTCGGGGCGGATGAAGAAGGCGATCGGGCTCTCGGGCGGCGGCAGGTACGAGCGCGTCGGCGAGTTCACCGCCTCGAGGATCTGGCCGCGCCAGCCGATCTGGATGCGGTCCGGCGCCGCCTTCACGACCTCGCCGTGGAGCACGTTGCTGAGCCCCATGATCCGCGCGACGGCCTCGGACGCGGGCTGCCAGAGCAGCTCGGCACGCGGCGCCGACTGGATGACCCGTCCCTCCTCGTAGACGACGATGCGGTCGGCGAGCCGGTAGGCCTCGGTGAAGTCGTGGGTGACGACCACGGCGGCGGTGCCCCAGGTCTCGAGGACGCCGCGCAGCTCGTCGCGCAGCGCGCGCCGGAGCGGCGCGTCGAGCGCGGAGAGCGGCTCGTCGAGCAGGAGCAGCGCGGGGTCGATCGCGAGCGCGCGCCCGAGCGCGACGCGCTGCCGCTGGCCGCCGGAGAGCTCGCCCGGGGAGCGCGCCTCGAGCCCCGCCAGCCCGAGCCGGGCGATGACCTCGCCGGCGCGCCGCGTCCGCTCGGCGCGCGGCCGGTCCCGGAGCCCGAAGGCGACGTTCTCGGCGACGGTCAGATGCGGGAAGAGGGCGTAGCCCTGGAAGACGTAGCCGATGCGGCGCCGCTGCGGCGGAAGATCGACGCCGGCCGCGGAGTCGAAGAAGACGCGGTCGTCCACGACGATCCGGCCGGCGTCGGGCCGGATCAGCCCCGCCAGGCACTGGAGCGTGAGCGTCTTCCCCGCGCCGGAGGGCCCGAAGAGCACCGCGACGCCGTCGCCCGCGCTCCACGAGACGTCGAGCGTGAAACCGGGCAGGGACGTCCTGATCTCGACCGAGAGGCGGTGGCTCACGCCGCCCTCGCGCCGAGGCGTCCGGCGAGCACCAGCACGGCGCAGGAGAGCGCGGTGAGCGCCAGCACGAGCACGACCGCCTCGCCCATCTCGCCGGTCTGCACCGCCGTGTAGATCGCGAGCGGGACCGTCGCGGTCTTCCCCGGGATGTTCCCGGCGAGCATCAGCGTCGCGCCGAACTCGCCGAGCGCGCGCGCGAAGGCGAGCACGAGCCCCGCGATGATCCCGTTCCGCGCGAGCGGCAGCGTCACCTCGAGCGCGGTGCGCCACTCGGACCGCCCGAGCGTGTACGCGGCCCTCTCGAGCTCCCGATCCACCGATTCGATCGCGGCGCGCGCCGTGCGGACGAGGAGCGGCAGGGCCATCACCGTCGCCGCGATCACCGCCGCGTACCAGGTGAAGGCGACGCTCCAGCCGGTGAGCCCGTGGAGCGGCGCGCCGAGCCAGCCACGGCGGCCGAGCAGGACGATGAGGTAGTAGCCGGTGACCGTGGGAGGGAGCACGAGCGGCAGGGTCACCAGCAGATCGACCAGCGCCCGGCCCCGGAAGCTCCGGCGCGCCAGGAGGTAGGCCAGCGGAATGCCGAGCGCGGCGTTCAGGAGCGTCGCCACGATCGCGACGCGGACGGACAGGACGAGCGCGCTCAGGGCCTCGGGCGTCACGCCGCCTACTATGCCACTACCGGCCGCGGGGGCGCGTTTGTCCCTTCCTCGCCGGGCTCGTGGGCGGGCGGCGGCGGCTCGGAAGCCTCATGGCGCGGAGTATATGGCGCGCCGCTCAGCGCGCGTGGCGCTGCTGGATCGTGGTGAGCGCCCAGTTCACGAGGAAGATCAGGACGAGCAGCAGGACGGAGAGCGCGATCGCGACGTCGAAGTTGCCCTTGCCGGTCTCGAGCACCATCGCGGTCGTCAGCGTGCGCGTCGAGCCCTTGATGTTCCCGCCGACCATCATCGAGGCGCCGATCTCCGAGATGATACCGCCGAAGCCGGCCATGACCGCGGCGAGCATCGGCAGGCGCGCCTCGCGCAGCACGACCCACACCATCTGGGCGCGCGAGGCGCCGAGCGCCAGGAGCTGGAGCCTGAACTCCCGCGGCACCTGCCCGACCGCGGCGAGCGTGATGCCGGTCACGATCGGCGCGGCGATGACCGCCTGCGCGGTTACGATGGCCGCAGGCGTGTAGAGCACCTCCCAGGCGCCGAGCGGCCCGCTGCGCCACAGGAGGAGCGTCACGAAGAGCCCGACGACGACGGGCGGCAGGCCCATCCCCGTGTTCACGACGCTGACGACGAGGCCGCGCCCCGGGAAGCGCCCGAGCGCGAGCGCCGCGCCGGCGGGAATGCCGAGCGCGAGCGAGATCAGCGTGGCGCTGCCGGAGACCTGCAGCGAGAGCCAGAGGATGCCCCAGATCTCCGGATCCGCGCCGGCCAGCAGCGCGACCGCCTGGACGATGCCGCTCCAGACGAGATCCACCGGCTAGAAGTCCTCGTCCTTCTTGCCGGCGATGGGCACGAAGAGCGCCTGGCCGTACTTCTCGAGGCCGAAGGTCTTGATGACCGCCTGGACCTCCGGCGAGAGCACGAACTCGGCGAAGGCGCGGCCGGCGGCGCCGTTCACGCGCGGACCGTTCGCCGGGTTGACCTCCATGACGGAGTAGATGTTGAGCAGGGAGCGGTCGCCCTCGACCATGATCTGGAGCTTCACGCGCTTGCCGAAGGCCAGGAGCGTGGCCCGGTCGCTGATCGTGTACGCCTGGCGATCGTCGGCGATCCCGAGCGTCGCGCCCATCCCCTGCCCGGACTCGATGTACCAGGGCGCGGCGGGCGTCACCCCCGCCTGCTTCCACAGGGCCAGCTCGAGCGTATTCGTGCCGGACTTGTCGCCGCGCGAGACGAATCGCGCGCCGGCCGCGGCGACGCGCTTGAGCGCCTCGAGCGCCCGCTTCTCGCCACGGATCTTCGCCGGATCGGCCTCCGGGCCGATCACGACGAAGTCGTTGTACATGACGAGGCGACGGTTCAGGAGCTTGCCCTCCGCGACGTACTTCTTCTCGACCTCGGGCGCGTGGGCGAGCGTCACGTCCGCCTCGCCGCGCGCGGCGAGCGCGAGCGCCTGGCCCGTGCCGACCGAGATCGTCTTCACGGTGTAACCCGTCCGCGTCTCGAACATCGGCACCAGGACGTCGAGGAGCCCCGAGTCCTGCGTGGACGTCGTCGTGGACAGGATCACGACCTTCGACTGCGCGGCGGCGCCGCTCCCGAGGCCCAGGAGCGCCAGCGCGGCGACGATCGGGCGTATGCTCATCGTTCCCTCCACCTTCGCTATGCCTTGGAGAGCATAACGATACGCGATGGGCATGGCGCCGCGCAACGGGCCGCCGGCGCGCTTGCGTTTCGCGGGAATCCGGCTAAGCTTCGCCGCATCCGACCGATCAGGAGGGACCCCCCATGGCCGACGACCGAAAAGGCGCCGTCACGCTCCGCGGCAATCCCATCACGCTCGGCGGGCCGGAGCTCAAGCCCGGCCAGAGCGCGCCCGACTTCACCGCGCTCGACAACGGGCTCCAGCCCGTCAAGCTGAGCGGCGCGAAGGGCAAGGTGATCGTCCTCAGCTCGGTGCCCTCGCTCGACACGCCCACCTGTGACACCGAGACGCGGCGGTTCAACCAGGAGGCGGGGAAGCTCGGCGGCGGCGTCGAGGTCTGGACGATCAGCCGCGACCTGCCCTTCGCCCAGAAGCGCTGGTGCGGCGCCGCGGGCGTCACGAGCGTCAAGACGCTCTCCGACTTCCGCGAGCGCGCCTTCGGGCCGGCCTACGGCGTGGAGATCAAGGACGGGCCGATCGCCGGGCTCGTCGCGCGCGCGGTGTTCGTCGTGGGCAAGGACGGCACCCTCAAGCACGTCGAGTACGTGAAGGAGATTGCGAGCGAGCCGAACTACGACGCGGCGCTGGCCGCGGCGAAGTCGGCGGCGGGCTAGAGGCCGGCGCGCCGGAGGCTCAGGGCCGGCCGTCGAAGACGACGGTCACGGGCGTCGCGTAGCGGCCCTTCGCCGACTCCATGATCTGCATGGCCGGACGCCCGATCGTCAGCGTGATCTTCTCCGCGCCCTCGGGGAGGACGACGTGGGCGCCGTAGTGGAAACCTCCGGCCCCGACCATCGGCGCGAGCTTCACGGTCCGCGCCGGCTTGCCCGGGGCGCGGATCGTCGCGGTGACCGGCAGGTAGGGAACGGGCGCGCCGCTTCCGCGGTCGGTAACGAAGACCATCAGGTGGCCGGGCGCAGCCACGGGCGCGACGTGGCCCGCGTGATCGCCGTGCGCCTTGTCCCCGCCCTTGTACTCGAGCCGTACTGTGTAATCGCCCGCGGTCCGCTCGGCAGGCGCCGCGCCGTGATCGTGGTGATCGCCGCCGGCCTCCGCCAGGCTCTTCAGGTATGCGACGAGATCGGTCAGCTGCGAGACGCTGAGGCTGTCGGCGAAGCTCGGCATGATCGAGCGCCCGTCGGGTCCGGTGAAGCCCGGCCCGGCGAGGATTACCGCGTCGGGCGCGATGATCGACTCGGCGAAGTACTCGGCCGGATGGTGCCCGCCCATGCCCGTCAGCTCGGGGCCGACGTTCCTGGCGTCGCCCGACGGGGGAAGGCCCTCGCCCTTCACCGCGTGGCACTTGTAGCACTCGAGCTCGCGGAAGAGCGCGCGCCCCTTGGCCGCGTCGCCGGCGGGCAGCGTGAACTTCCAGCCGGGCGGCACGCCGCCGCTCTTGTGGAGCTCCTCCATCGTGTAGGTTCGCGGTGCGCCGGCGGGGGCCTGGGCCGCCGCGGCGCCGTGGCCCGCGTGCTGGGCGCGCGCGGCCGGGGGCAGGATAGAGAGCGCGCCCAGCGCGAGCGCCGCGAACACGAGCGGCCCCTTCGCCTGCATGATCATGGCCCGATCACAGGCGCTTCGGGGGCTCGCGCCGGACGAGGGCGATCGGCCGGAGCGCCAGGTGATCGCTCATGAGGACCTCGAGGCGGCCGCGGGCTCCGCTTTCGGCGAGCGCGCCCTCGGTCACGATCGCGACCGCGGGCGCCTGGCCCGACATGATCCGCTCGAGGTCGTGGGTGGTCTCGACGGCGATGACGCGCCGGTTGAAATAGAACGACAGCGGCAGCTCCGGCACCCCCCACGCCGCGACGACCGACGCCTGCCGCAGCGCGGGCTCCATCTGCTGGGAGACGCGCGGGAAGTCGTTCGCCGCGTTGAACCGCGCGAGCTCCCACTGGTACGCGCCGACGACGAAGACGGCGCTCCCGAGCCAGGCGACGGCGAATGCGCGGCCGATCCGGTCGCGACGCACGCCCCAGGCGAGCGCGCCCAGCATCACCGCCAGGCCACCGCCCAGAATGACGACCTCGAGCGCCGACGACGGCATCGAGATCGCCGCGTCGCGCGGCAGGCCGCCGTGGGCGGCGAGGACGCCAGCGCCCGTCAGGATCACGAGGACCGCCGCGACCGCGTACACCCGCCACGGCCGGCGCGGAAGGCCCTGACGGAGCGGGACGGCGACGGCGAGCCACCATGCGATCAGCAGCGCGACGGGCGGCAGGAGCGGCAGGTAGTAACGCAGCCGCTGCTGGCGCGAGACCCCGACGATCACGAGCGTCACGAGGCTCCACAGCAGGAGGAACCGGAGGCGCTCGCGCCCGGGCCCGCCGGCCCGGCCCGCGCGCACCGCCTGGACGATCGCAACGGGGATGAGCAGCACCCACGGGAACAGGATGCCAAAGCTGTTCCGGAGCGGTGAGGTCACCGACTTCCAGCTGAGCGTGGTCGGCAGGTACCACATGAGGTGGTCGACCAGGACGGCGTTGCGGAGCGCGGCGCGGTCGGTCTCGAAGCCCATCAGCCACCAGGGCGCGATCAGCAGGGCCAGCCAGCCGAGCCCTGGCGCGAGCCGGAGCCGGCGCCAGGCGCCGGCGCGCCCCTCGGCGATCGCCCAGCCGAGCGCGACCGCGAGCGGCAGGAAGCCGGCGGGACCCTTCGCCCAGAACGCGAGCGCGGTGAAGCCGTAGAAGCCGAGCCAGTGGCGCGGCCGCGCGCCGTCCTGGGTCATCCGCCAGAACTGCCAGATGGCCTGCGTGATGAAGAGCGTCATCAGCATGTCCGGCAGCGGGAGCCGCGCCTGGAGGAAGAAGCCCTGCGTGGCGACGGCGATGAGCGCGGCGTACCGGCCCGTCTCGGGTCCGAAGAGATCGCGGCCGAGCGCGTACACCGTGAACGCCACGGCGATCCCGGCCAGCGCCGAGGGAAGCGCCGCGGTGAACTGGCTCACCTGGCCGGTGGGCCACGAGGCCGCCGCGATCAGCCAGGCCAGCAGCGCGGGCTTGTTGTAGTACGTCACGCCGTTCAGCTCGGGAAAGAGGCGCAGGCCGTGCGAGAGGACGTCCTGCGCGAGCACGGCGAAGCGCGCGTCGTCGTTGTTCGCGAAGATCCTCCGGCCCAGCTCGACGCCGACCATGAACGGCGCGGTGACGGCGATCCAGAGGAGCTGTCGCGAGACGCGGGCGCTCATGCGCGCGCGAGCACGCGGCCGCCGCCGGCCGCGCGGAATCGACCGCCGTCCACGACGAGGCCGCCGTTCACGACGACGTAGGGGATGCCGGTGGGATAGCGATGGGGCTCGGCGTAGGTCGCCTCGTCCTTCACGGTGGCCGGATCGAAGACCGTCAGGTCCGCGACGGCACCCTCGCGCACGACACCGCGGTCGCGGAGGCCGATGCGGGCGGCCGGCATGCCCGTCATCTTGTGCACGGCCGTCTCGAGCGGGAAGATGCGCCGCTCGCGCGCGTACTCGCCGAGGACGCGCGGGAAGGTGCCGTAGGTGCGCGGATGCGGCTTGCCCGGACGATCGCCGTCGCCCTCGTAGAGGGGGATCGAGTCCGAGCCGATCATCAGCGACGGATGCGCCAGCACCTTGGCCACGTTCTCGATGCTCTGCGAGAAGCTGACCATGCCGACGGTGCACTTCTCGTCCAGCAGCAGGTTCATCAACGCCTCGGCGGGTGCCAGGCCCGACTGGCGGGCGATCTGGGCCAGGCTCAGGCCCTCCAGCTCGCGCCGGCGGCAGGTGGCGACGAAGACCTGGTCGAATCCGATTCCGCCCTGCGACACCGTGCCCCAGCGCTCACCGTCGATCAGGCACTCCTCGACGATGCGCCGCCGCATCGGGCGGTCGGCCAGGCGCTCGAGCAGCTTCGCCGTCCCCCCGTCGTGGGCCCAGGCCGGCATCATGTTGTCGAGCTTGGTGCTGCCGGCGTTGTACGGATAGACGTCGCCCAGTACGTCCACGCCGCGCGCCCGCGCTGTCTCGAACAGGCGCAGCGCGGCGTCGATCTTCGGCCAGTTCTCGCGGCCGGAGGCCTTCACGTGCGAGACCTGGACGGCGACGCCGCCCTCCTCGCCGATGCGGATCGCCTCGTTGATGGAGTCGAGCAGCATCGAGGACTCGCCGCGGATATGGGAGAAATAGTAGCCGCCGCGGGGGGCCATCTCCCGGGCCAGCGCGATCAGCTCCCCGGTGTCGGAGTAGGCGCTGGGCGCGTACACCAGCCCCGTCGAGAAGCCAAACGCGCCGGCGTCCAGGGCCTCGCCGAGCAGCCGCTGCATCGCCTTGACGTCGTCGGCGCCGGCCGGACGCGCCTCGAACCCCATGGCCGCGATCCGCAGGGCGCCGTGGCCAACGAAGTGCGCGATGTTGACCGACGGGCGGACCGCCCGCAGCGCGTCGAGGTACTGCGCGAACGTCTCCGCCTTCAGGTCCAGGTCGGCCCCGATGCCGCCGGCCCAGCCCCGCACGAGCTCGCGCTGGTCTCTGCGCATCGGCGCCTGCGAGAACGAGCACATCCCGACGACTTCCGTCGTCACGCCCTGCCTCACCTTCGACTCCGCCGACGGGCAGGCGAAGTAGAAGAGGTCGGAGTGCGAGTGCATGTCGATGAACCCTGGCGCCACCACGTGACCCGCGGCGTCGATGACGCGGTCGGCCTCGCCGGCGAGCCGGGGCGCGACGGCCACGATCCGGTCGCCCTCGACCGCGACGTCCGCCGCGCGCGCGGGCGCGCCGGTGCCGTCGACCAGCATGCCGTTGCGAAAGAGCAGCGACCAAGCCATGCGCTACGCCTCGACGATCGTCACCGATTTCATGGGGTCTCCCTGCGCGATCCGGTCCACCAGCTCCATGCCGGCGACGACCCGGCCGAAGACGGTGTAGTTGCCGTCGAGGTGCGGCGTGGCGCCGTAGCAGATGTAGAACTGGCTGCCCGCCGAGTCCGGGGCCTGGCTGCGCGCCATCGCCACCGACCCGCGGAGGTGCTTCTGCGTGTTGAACTCCGCCTTGATCTGGTAGCCGGGGCCGCCGGTGCCGTTGCCCTTCGGGCAGCCGCCCTGGACGACGAAGTCCGGCACGACGCGGTGAAACGTGAGCCCGTCGTAGAAGCCCTTCTTGGCGAGCGTCACGAAGTTCTCGACCGTCTTCGGCGCGTCGGCCGGGTAGAACTCCAGCCGGATCTCGCCGCCCTTCGCGAGCTCGATGACCACCGTCTGCTTCACGCGAGGCTCCTCACTTTGGGGTGACGATCTTGATGGAGGTGATCCGGTCGCCTTCCTTGATGCGGTCGATCGCGTCCAGGCCCTTCACGACGCGCCCGAACACGGTGTACTGCAAATCGAGGAACCGCGCCGGCTTCTTCGTGATGTAGAACTGGCTGCTCGCGGAGTCCGGGTCGTCGCCGCGCGCCATCCCGAGCGCGCCGCGCTCGTGGGGCTGCTTGTTGAACTCCGCCTTGATCGTGTAGCCCGCGCCCCCCGTGCCCACGCGATCGTCGTCCATCGGCAGCGTCTTCGTCTGCGGATCGCCGGCCTGGACCACCCAGTCCTCGACCCGGTGGAAGCGCTGGCCGTCGTAGAAGCCCCTCCCCGCGAGCTTCGTGAAGTTCAGGACGTGCCTCGGCGCGTCGGCCGGGAAGAGCTCGAGCGTGATCTGCCCGCCCTTCGCGAGGGTGATGATCGCCTGCGTCGCCCTCGCCTCGGCCGGCGCGGGCTTCGCGGGAGCCGTCTGCGCGTGCCCGGGCATCGCGGACACGACCAGCAGGAGCACGGTGAGTGCGAGGGACCGGGGAATCATGCGGGAAGGCTCATTATACTCAACAACTCACGCCCCACACGCATCGCGAGAACGTCGGCACCAGGATGCTGACGGCGAGGGTGGCGAGCACGAGGAGGAGCGCCGCCAGCCAGAAGTCGGCCGACCGGAGCAGGTCGCGCCGCCCGTCGCGGACGCCGGGCGGCGGGGGCACCACCTCGCCCTGCTGCGCCGAGTCCAGGTCGGCCAGGACCCGGCGGATCCGCAGCTGCTCGCCGACGCTCACGCGCACGAAGTAGAGTCCGACCTCCTCCCCGCGCGTCGACCGGACCAGCGCCGCCTCGACGACGACCGGGCGTTCCCCCGGCAGCAGGTCCAGCTGGAGCTGCACGGTGCCGCCCTCCGTGAGCGGCTCGCGCAGGCGGGCCGTGCAGGCCTGGAGGGAGAGCTCGGTCACCTCGCCCGCGACGTGCCCGCGATCGCTGAGGACCGCGAGCGGCGCGCGGACGGCCAGGCGATCGAACTCGCGGCGGTCCACCACCGTCTGCTTCGTGTAGCGCGCGCCCCACTGGAGGGCTCGGAACCGGCGCGCGCAGAGCTGGCAGCGGAACGGATAGACGTAGACGAGGCTCATCGCCCGCTCGAGGATGCCCACCCGGGGGCAGCGGCGCACGCGGACCTGACCGCACTTGGGGCAGCGGAGCGCGCCCATGCCACGAGGCTACCACCCCGCCGTGGTAGGATGAAAAGATGCGGCAACGCGAGGACATCCGAAACATCGCGATCATCGCCCACGTCGACCATGGCAAGACCACGCTCGTGGACGCGATGCTGTGGCAATCCGGCCTCTTCCGCGAGAACGAGTCGGTCCCCGAGCGCATCATGGACTCGATCGACCTCGAGCGCGAGAAGGGCATCACGATCATGGCCAAGAACACGGCCATCGACTACAAGGGCATCCACGTGAACATCGTGGACACGCCCGGGCACGCGGACTTCGGCTCCGAGGTCGAGCGCACCCTCACGCTGGTCGACGGCGTGCTCCTCCTCGTGGACGCCGCCGAGGGCCCGCTGCCGCAGACGCGCTTCGTGCTGAAGAAGGCGCTCGAGGCGGGCCTGCCGCCGATCGTCGTCGTCAACAAGATCGACCGCTCGGACGCGCGCCCCGCCGAGGTGCTCGACGAGATCTACGATCTCTTCATCGACCTCGAGGCCGCCGAGGACCAGCTCGATTTCCCGGTCGTCTACACCAATGCCCGGGTGGGCACCGCCACGCGCGACCTCAAGGAGCCCGGGCGCTCGCTCGAGCCGCTCTTCGAGGCGATCCTCACGACCGTCCCGGCCCCGCGCTTCGATCCGGAGATGGGGCTCCAGTTCCGGGTCGCGATGCTGGACTGGGACGACTACGTCGGCCGGCTCCTCATCGGCCGCATCGTGAACGGTCGCGTGCGCCAGGCCGATCGCGTCGCGGTCGTCCACCGCGATGGCTCGATCGAGTACACGAAGGTGACGGTGCTCTACGGCTACGAGGGGCTCAAGCGCGTCGAGATCGCCGAGGCCGGCGCCGGAGCCATCGTCGCCATCGCGGGTGTCGACGCCATCGAGATCGGCGAGACCGTCGCCGACGCGGAGAGCCCGCAGGCGCTCCCGCTGATCCGGATCGACGAGCCGACCGTGTCGATGCTCTTCTCGGCGAACGTCTCGCCGTTCGCCGGCAAGGAAGGGCGGTTCGTCACCTCCCCCCAGCTGCGCGACCGGCTCATGAAGGAAAAGCGCGTCAACGTCGGGATCCGCGTCGAGGAGACCGACTCGCCCGACACTTTCCGCGTCTCCGGGCGCGGCGAGCTCCAGCTCGCGATCCTGATCGAGATGATGCGGCGCGAGGGCTACGAGGTCGAGGTCGGCAAGCCCACGATCATCACGCGCGTCGAGGGCGGCCGGACGCTCGAGCCGATGGAATACCTCGTCATCGACATCCCCGAGGAGTACATCGGCGCGGTCACCCAGAAGATCGGCCCGCGGCGGGGCGCGATGGCGAAGCTGGTGAATCACGGGACGGGGCGCGTGCGCCTCGAGTACCGCATCCCGGCGCGCGGCCTGATCGGATACCGGACGGAGTTTCTCACGGATACCCGCGGGACCGGACTGCTGAACCACCTGTTCGACGGGTGGGATGAATGGCAGGGCGAGATCGCGCACCGGCAGAACGGCGCGCTCGTCGCCGACCGCGGCGGGCGGGTCACGGCGTACGCGATCGACAACCTCCAGGCCCGCGGCGTCATGTTCATCGCGCCGGGGCTCGAGGTCTACGAGGGGCTGATCGTCGGCGAGAACGCCCGCGACAACGACCTCGACGTCAACATCACCAAGGAGAAGAAGCTCACCAACATGCGCGCGTCCACCGCGGACGAGGCCGCCAAGCTCACCCCGCCCCGCGTCATGAACCTCGAGCAGTCCCTCGAGTGGATCCGCGAGGACGAGTTGCTCGAGGTGACGCCGAAGGCGCTCCGCCTGCGCAAGCGCGCCCTCGCGGGCCGCCGGAGGTTCTGACCGGCTACGGGCTCTTGATCTGGATGTCGCTCTTCACGCCCGTGACGCCCTCGACGGCGCGCGCGTGACGCACGACGGCGTCGATCTTCGCCTGGCGGTCCACGACGCCGGCCAGCACCCCGTTGCCGTTGATCACCGACACGTCCACCTGGGAGGCCTTCAGGTCGCCGTCGCCGACGCCCGGCTCGGGAGGTAGTAGGTCTCCACGCGCCGCACACCCTCCACGCCGCGCGCGATCGTGACGGCCTGCTGGCCCGCGTTCGAGCCCGGCTCGACGACGCCGGCGAGGACGACCAGCCCCTGGTGGCAGAAGACGTCGATCGCGAGCAGGTTCTTCGCACCCGTGTCGAGGAGCCCCTTCTTGATCTTGGTCGCGATCTTCGTGTCCTCCGCCTGCACCGCGAGCGAGCGCTCGTCGGTGGCGGAGCTGTACGCCTGCGAGGCGATGGTGGTGCAGCCGGCCAGCAGCAACGCCAGCAGGGGAACCAGCAGACGCATCGGCGTCCTCCGCTCGGCCGCGCGCGGGCGGCCGGCCAGAGCATCGCGCAATGATAGAGTGAGCCGTGGACCACCGGGTGACCCGCGAGCTCCGCGAGCCGGGGCGGAGGCGATGATCGTCGGCGTGCCGCGCGAGATCAAGCCGGGCGAGCAGCGCGTCGCCCTCACGCCCGCCGGCGCGCGCGCGTTCACGGAAGTCGGCCACCAGGTGCGCGTCGAGCGCGACGCCGGCGCGGGCAGCGGGATCCGCGACGATGAGTACGCCGCCGTCGGCGCGGCGCTCGGCGACGCCGACGAGGTCTGGCGGCGCGCCGACCTCGTGCTCAAGGTGAAGGAGCCGCTCGAGCCCGAGTACGGCCGGCTCCGCGAAGGCCAGATGCTCTTCACCTACCTGCACCTGGCGCCGGCGCCCGAGATCACGCGCGCCCTCCGCGCGTCGGGAGCGATCGCGATCGCCTACGAGACGGTCCAGCGCGCGGACGGCAGCCTGCCGCTCCTGACGCCCATGAGCGAGGTCGCCGGCCGGCTGTCGGTGCAGGAGGGCGCGTTCTACCTCGGGCGCGCGCACGGCGGCCGCGGCATCCTGCTCTCCGGCGTGCCCGGCGTGCCGCCCGGAAACGTCGTGATCCTCGGCGCCGGCACCGCGGGGCTCAACGCCACACGCGCCGCCGTCGGGCTCGGGGCGGACGTGTCCATCCTCGACGTCAACCTGGACCGGCTCCGGCACGTGGACGACATCTTCCGCGGCCAGGTCGTCACGCTGATGTCGAACAGCTTCAACATCGAGCAGGTCCTCCGCCGCGCCGACCTCCTGATCGGCGCCGTCCTCGTCGCGGGTGCGCGCGCGCCGCGCCTCGTGAGCAAGGACATGGTCGCGAGTATGAAGGACGGCGCGGTCCTCGTGGACATCGCGGTGGATCAGGGCGGCTGCGTGGAGACGATTCGCCCGACGACGCTCCTGGATCCGGTGTACGTGGTTTCGGGCGTCGTCCACTACGGCGTCGCGAACATGCCCGCGCTCGTGCCGCGCACCTCCACCTTCGCGCTCACCAACGCGACACTCCCCTACGCGCTCGAGCTCGCCGCGCGGGGCCCGGCCGACGCGGCGCGCGCGAACCCCGCGCTCGCCAGGGGCTTCAACGTGTGGCGCGGCAAGGTCGTCCACCCCGCCGTCGCCGAGTCGATCGGCGAGGCGCCGACCCCGCTCGAGGCGTGCCTCCGCTGACGGTCCGCGTCGGCACCTCCGGATACAACTACCCGGAGTGGAAGGGCACGTTCTACCCAGCCACGCTGCCCGCCTCGAAGATGCTCGCCTACTACGTCGAGCGCTTTCCGACCGTCGAGATCAACGCGACCTTCTACCGGATGCCGAACGCCAAGACCCTCGGCGCGTGGCGCGACGCCGCGCCCGACGGGTTCACCTTCGTGCTGAAGGCGCCGCAGCGGATCACCCACATGGCCCGGCTGCGCGACGTGGACCAGCCGCTCGCCTACTTCTGCGAGACGGCGCGGGTGCTCGGCGCGCGGCTCGGCCCGCTCCTCTTCCAGCTCCCGCCGAATCTCAAGAAGGCCGCCGATCGCCTCGACGACGTCCTCGCGAAGATCCCGCCCGACCTCCGCGCGGCGTTCGAGTTCCGCCACGAGAGCTGGTTCGACGAGGAGGTCTACGGGCTCCTCCGGGCGCGCAACGCCGCGCTCTGCGTCGCCGAGACCGAGGCGGGCGCGACGCCCGCCGTCGCGACCGCCGACTGGGGCTATCTGCGCCTCCGCGCGATCGAGTACACGGACGCCGACCTCACGCGCTGGATCGCGACCCTCGGGCGGATGGGTGCGGGGTGGCGCGAGGCGTTCGTCTTCTTCAAGCACGAGGACTCGGGCACCGGGCCCGCCCTGGCCGCGCGTCTGCGGGCGCTACTCGAGCGAGCGCCGGAGCCCCTCTAGGGTCGCCCGGAACGCCTCGAGCACGGGCGTCTTCGGCTTGTCGCGGCGCAGAATCACGCCGATGTCCCGGTAGAGCGGCGGCGTGAGTCGCGCGGCGACCAGCCGCCGGGCGCGGACCTCCTCCTCGACCGAGAACCGCGAGGTCACGGACAGGCCCAGGCCCGACTCGACCAGCTTCTTGATCGCCTCCGTGTTGTTGAGCTCCATCGGCAGCACGGGGGCGACGCCCGCCCGCTGGAACCACTCGTCGATCACGCGCCGCAGCGTCGCGCCCTGCTCGAAGAGGATGAGCGGCGTACGCGCGAGCTCCGCCGCCGCGACGCGCTCGCCGCGCCGCCAGCGGCGGTCCGGCGGCGCGATCGCCACGAGCTCGTGCCGGTAGAAGGCGCTCACCGCGAGCTCGCGCTCCCGCACCGGCAGGCTCACGATCCCGATGTCGAGCGCGTTCTGGACGACGGCGCGCGCGATTTCCGGCGCGTTCCCGGTGACGACGGTGAGCTCGGTCCGCGGGTAGCGCGCGCGAAAGCGCCTGAGCGCGGGCGGGAGGAGATAGATCGAGAACGACGCGCTCGTCCCGAGCCGGATGCGTCCCGCGACGATGCCGCGCAGCTGCTGGATCACCTCGACGCCGGCCTCCAGCTCGCGCAGGGCGCGCCCCGCGTGCGCCAGGAGCACCTCGCCCGCCTTCGTCGGAAAGGCGCGCTTGCCCAAGCGCTCGAGGAGCGGCACGCCGAGCTCCCGCTCGAGCTGGCGCACCTGCATGCTGACGGCCGGTTGGGTGAGGTGCAGCTCGCGCGCGGCGCGCGAGAAGGAGCCGTGGCGCGCGACCGCGCGGAGCGTCTGGAGGTGGACGAGCTGGAGCGCCATTCGGACTCAAAAAATATCTGATCGAGATCATAATGACAATTGATTTCCCTGATGGGCGCGCCGGGGTCATGATCGCGACATGGACCTGAACATCTACGCGCTCGAGAAGATGGTGCTGGATCGCCTCGCCGAGGCCCGGGCCGAGGCTCTCGTGCACGCGAAGCTCGCGATGTCGCGCGGCGCCCGGCCGCGCCTCGGCGTGCGCGCACGCCTGGGGCTGCTGTTGATCAGCCTCGGGAGGCGGCTTCGCGGGAGCACGGCTTCCGGCGCCGGCCATCCACGCTGGAAGCGGGCCCCGCTCCAGCGGCTGAGCTAGCGCGTGGCGAGCCAGACGCTCGTCGGGTGCGCGGTCACGGTCCGCGACGCGCGCGCCGAGGACAACGATCAGATCGCCGCGATCTGGAACCACGAGGCGCTCTGGACCGACGCGACGACGGACTCCGAGTCGCGCGACGCGCGGGCGCAGCGCGAGTGGCTCGAGCGTCACACGGGCGCGTATCCGGCGCTCGTCGCCGCCGCGGGTGAAGAAGTCCGGGCCTACGGCTCGCTCTCACCCTACCGCGCCAAGCCGGCCTTCGCGTGGACGGTCGAGGACTCCGTCTACGTCGCGCGGGAGCACCGCGGCGGCGGCCTGGGCACCCTGATCCTCGGGGCGCTCGTCGAGCGGGCGCGGGCGCTCGGCTGCCATTCGATGCTCGCGCGCATCACGTCGAAGAACACGGCGTCGATCCGGCTCCACGAGCGCCAGGGCTTCCGGATCGTCGGCGTCGAGCGCGAAGTCGCGTTCAAGCTCGACGGCTGGCACGACGTCGTGCTCGTGCAGCTCTCGCTCGGCACGTAGCGCCGCGCGTCGACGTGGACGGGGACGAGCTGCTCCGGCGCCTGGCCCTGACGCCCGCCGCCCTGGCCGAGGCCGTGCGGGGGCGTGACGCGTCGACGCTCGCGCGGCGCCCCGACGCGACGGCCTGGTGCGCCCTCGAGATCCTCTGTCACCTGCGCGACGTCGAAGAACTGTTCCTCGTCCGCTTCATGACGATGCTCGCGATGGACGAGCCAAAGATCCTCGCCTTCGGCGCGGCCCCGCGTGACCTCGCCCCGTGGGGAATCGACGGCGCGATCGGCCACCCGCTCGACCCCGACCGCTGGGCCGTGGAGCGCCAGTACCGGCGCAACGACCCCGGCGAAGCGCTCGACGCGTTCGACCGGCGGCGGCAGGAGGTCCTGGCGCTCCTGCGCGGCCTCTCAACTTCCCAGTGGCGCCGCGGCGGCGTCCATCCGAGCCGCGGCAGGCTGAGCGTCCGTGATTTCGCCGCCGCTCTCGCCGACCACGACGACAATCACGCGCGGCAGCTCGACCGCGCGCTCGACGGCCGCGCCTCCTGACGGGCGCGGACCGGGGGCGTCCGTTCAGGTCGGGCGCGTGCGACGCTCGAGCCGCTGGAGCGCCGCGGCGAGGTCGAGGCCATCGCCGAGCACCGGCGACAGGGGGTCGCCCTCCCGTTCGAACCGCGCGGGCGCCGTCTTGATCGTGAAGCGCCGGGGATCGAGCCGCGCGGTCACCTCGTCCCAGGGGAGCGGGCACGAGACCGGCGCGCCGGGCAGCGGGCGCACGGCGAACGGCGCGACGATCGTCTGGCCGTGGCCGTTCTGCCCCCAGTCCACGTAGACCTTTCCGCCACGCGACCGGATGGGCCGGGCGATCGTCGCGATCTCGGGCTCGGCCTCGACGCCGAGCATCGCGAGGAGGCGGGCGAAGGGGCGGACCACGTCGTAGTCGTACCGGGCGCCGAGCGGCAGCAGGATGTGGAGCCCGGTCGCGCCCGAGGTCTTCGCGTAGCTCGGCAGCTCCAGGTCGTCCAGCAGGCGGTGGAGCGCCCGCGCGACCTTGACGACGTCCGTGAACGGCGCGCCCTTCGGGTCGAGGTCGAGCACGAGCCAGTCGGGGCGCTCGAGCGCGGGCAGGCGCCCGCCCCACACGTGCAGCGGGATCGTGCCCAGGTTCGCGACGTAGCGCAGGCTCTCGCGGTCGTTCACGATGAAGTAGTCGATGTCCCGCCCGGCGTCCTTGGAATGGATGCGCTCGGTACGGACCCAGTCGGGCGTCCACTCGGGAGCGTCCTTCTGGAAGAAGGATTTCCCCGCGATCCCGTCGGGGTAGCGCGTGAGCACGATGGGCCGGTCCTCGAGATACGGCAGCAGAAAGGGCGCGATCCGGTCGTAGTACGAGACGAGATCGGCCTTGGTGTACTTCTCCTCCGGCCAGAACACCTTGGTGGGATTCGTGACGACCACGTCCCGACGAGCGGTGTCGCGGGTAGCCTGCCGGGGATGGCCGGGGGGCGGGGGCGGGCTCGCGCGCTTCGGAGAGACACTCGCTCGCGAGC
>JBGQEL010000014.1:0-65665 GCA_041496385.1 Methylomirabilia bacterium
GACCTTCAACAACACGGGCCTGACGGCGGGCACGAGCTACAGCTACCGGGTGCGGGCGACGGACGCGGCCAACAATCTCGGGGCGTACTCGAACGTGGCGAGCGCGACGACGACGGCGGCAGACACGCAGCCGCCGACGGCGCCCGCGAACCTGACGGCGACGGTGATCAGCGGGAGCCAGATCAACCTGAGCTGGGCCGCGGCGACGGACAACGTCGGCGTGACGGGGTACATGGTCGAGCGGTGCGCGGGGCCGGGGTGCGCGAGCTTCGCGCAGGTCGGGACGACGACCACGGCGACCGCCTACAACGACGCAGGCCTGACGGCGAGCACGAGCTACAGCTACCGCGTACGTGCGACGGACGCGGCCAACAATCTCGGGGCGTACTCGAACGTGGCGAGCGCGACGACGCAGGGGACGCTCGCGGGACTGGTGGCGGCGTACGGGTTCGGCGAGGGGACGGGGACGACCGTCGCCGACGTGTCGGGGAGCGGCAACACGGGCACGATCAGCGGGGCGACGTGGACGACCGCCGGGAAGTACGGGAGCGCGCTGGCGTTCAACGGGACGAACGCGCGGATCACGATCGCCGACGCGGCGTCGCTGCGGCTGACGACGGCGATGACGCTGGAAGCGTGGGTGAACCCGACGGTTCCGGCGACGGGGTGGAGCGCGGTGATCGCCAAGACCGTGGACGGATACTACCTGCTCGCGGGGTCGCCGGGCGGGATGCCGGGGGTCGGGGCGACGTTCACCGGCGGTAACCGCAACATCTTCGGGACGGCGGCGCTCGCGCTGAACGCGTGGACGCACCTGGCGGCGACGTTCGACGGGGCGACGCTGCGGCTCTACGTCAACGGCGTGCAGACGGCGAGCCTGGCGCAGACGACGCCGCTGGCGACGACGACGGGGACGCTGCAGATCGGGGCGGACAGCTACGGGGAATTTTTCCAGGGCACGATTGACGAGGTGCGGATCTACAACGTGGCCCTGACCGCGGCGCAGATCCAGGCGGACATGGCCGCGCCGGTGGCACCGCCGGTGCCCGACACGCAGCCGCCGACGGCGCCGGCGAGCCTGGCCGCGACGGCGACGAGCGGCAGCCAGATCAACCTGAGCTGGGCGGCGGCGACCGACAATGTGGGCGTGACGGGATATCTCGTGGAGCGGTGCCAGCTGGCCGGCTGCGCGAGCTTCGCCCAGGTCGGGACGGCGACGACGACGACGTACAGCGACACGGGGCTGACGGGGAACACGAGCTACAGCTACCGCGTGCGGGCGACGGACGCGGCCAACAACCTCGGGCCCTACTCGAGCGTGGCGAGCGCGACGACACCGGCGCCGGACACGACGCCGCCGACGGCGCCGACGAACCTGACGGCGACGGCCGTCAGCGGGAGCCAGATCAACCTGAGCTGGACGGCGGCGACGGACGACGTGGGGGTGTCCCTGTACCGTCTCGAGCGGTGCCAGGGCGTCGGATGCTCGGATTTCGTGAAGCTCGACTACCCGACGGGGACGACCTACAGCGACATGGGCCTGGCCTCGAACACGAGCTACTCCTACATCGTGCGCGCGTCGGACGCGGCGGGCAACCTCGGGCCGTACTCGAACGTGGCGAGCGCGACGACGCAGGGGACGGTCGCGGGGCTGGTGGCGGCCTACGCGTTCGGCGAGGGGACGGGCACGACGGTCGCGGACTCGTCCGGGAACGGGAACACGGGGACCATCAGCGGCGCGACGTGGACGACCGCCGGGAAGTACGGGAGCGCGCTGGCGTTCAACGGGACGAACGCGCGGATCACGGTTCCGGACGCGGCGTCGCTGCGGCTGACGACGGGGATGACGCTGGAGGCGTGGGTGAACCCGACGGTCGCGCCGTCCTACTGGCGCGCGCTGATCGCCAAGAACGCCGACGGGTACTACCTGCTGGCGGGCTCGCCGGGCGGCCTGCCGGGCGTCGGGGCGACCTTCACGAGCGGCAACCGCAACATCTTCGGGACCGCGGTGCTGGCCCTGAACACGTGGACGCACGTGGCGGCGACGTTCGACGGGGCGATGCTGCGGCTCTACCTGAACGGGGTGCAGGCGGCGAGCCAGGCGCAGACGACGCCGCTGGCGCCGACGACGGGGACGCTGCAGATCGGCGGGGACACCTACGGGGAGTTCTTCCAGGGGACGATCGACGAGGTGCGGATCTACAACGTGGCGCTGACGGCGGCCCAGATCCAGTCGGACATGAACACGCCCGTGGCGTCATCGGCGCCAGACACGCAGCCGCCGACGACGCCGGCGAACCTTACGGCGACGGCGGTGGGCGGGAGCCAGATCAACCTGACCTGGACGGCGGCGACGGACAACGTGGGGGTGACGGCGTACCTGGTCGAGCGCTGCCAGCTGGCCGGGTGCGCCACCTTCGCGCAGGTCGCGACGGCGTCGGGGACGACGTACAACGACATGGCGCTGGCGGGCAGCACGACCTACAGGTACCGGGTGCGGGCGACGGACGCGGCCAACAATCTAGGGCCCTACTCGAACGTCGCCCAGGCGGTCACGGGCTTCTCGATCACTCCGCGCGCGGCGGCGGTGACCTTCACGCAGAAGCAGCAGTTCACCGCCAGCGTCGGCGGCGCCACCTGGTCGGTCGACGGCGTCGCCGGGGGCTCGCCCTCCACGGGCACGATCACCACCACGGGGCTCTACACGCCACCGGGTGTCGTCGGCTCGCACACCGTGACGGCCACCGCGTCGGCGCAGTCGGTCAACGCGACGGTCTACGTGACCAACTTCTCGGGGAAGTTCACCCACAACAACGACAACCTCCGGACCGGGCAGAACCAGGCCGAGACGGTCCTCACGCTCAACAACGTGAACTCGGCGATCTTCGGGAAGCTCTTCTCGTACCCGCTCGACGGCATCGCCTACGCGTCGCCGCTCTACGTGGCCAGCGTGAGCATCCCGGGGCAGGGCTTCCGCAACGTCGTCTACGTGGCGACGGCGCACAACTCGGTGTACGCGTTCGACGCCGACGGGCTGAACGCCACGCCGTACTGGCAGGTGAGCTTCATCAATCCGGGCGCGGGGGTGACCACGGTCCCGCCGCTCGACACGGGCGAGTGCTGCGACATCACGCCCGAGATCGGGATCACGGGCACCCCGGTGATCGACCCGTCGAGCGGCACGCTGTACGTCGTCGCCAAGACGAAAGAAGTCGTCGGCTCGACGACGAACTACGTCCAGAAGCTCCACGCGCTCGACATCACGACGGGGGCCGAGAAGTTCGGCGGTCCCGTCCTGCTCCAGGCGAGCGTGCCCGGGACCGGTGCCGGAACGCTCGGCGGTCAGATCGCCTTCGACGGCCTGCGGGAGAACCAGCGACCGGCCCTGCTCCTGAGCAACGGTGTCGTGTACCTGGGGTTCGCGAGTCACGGCGACAACTCGCCGTGGCACGGCTGGGTGCTCGGGTACAACGCGACCACGCTCCAGCGCGTGATGACCTTCAACGTCACCGCCAACAGCTACGGCGGCGGCATCTGGATGAGCGGCGGCGGTCTCGCCGCCGACGCGGCCGGCGCGATCTACTTCGTCACCGGGAACGGGGGCTTCGACGCGAACACCGGCGGCGTCGACTACGGCGACACCTTCGTGAAGCTCGGTCCGAGCGGCGCCGTGCTGGACTACTTCACCCCGCACAACCAGGCGACCCTCGAGACCCTGAATACCGACCTCGGCGCGGGCGGCCTCCTGCTGCTGCCGGACCAGCCCGGCGCCCACCCGCACATGCTGCTGAGCGCGGGCAAGGACAAGACGATCTACCTGGTGGATCGCGATACCATGGGGCACTACAACCCCAACAACGACAACCAGATCGTCCAGTCGCTCGTGAACATCTTCCCCAACGGCACGCCGGAGCCCGGGAACTACAGCGCGCCGGTCTACTTCAACGGCACCGTCTACTTCAGTCCGATCGCGGACACGCTGCAGGCCTTCCGGTTGACCAACGGCCTGCTGTCCACGGCCCCCGTGTCCCAGTCCGCCCAGCAGTATGTCTATCCGGGCGGAACGCTGGCGATCTCGGCGAACGGCAGCAGCAACGGCATCCTGTGGGCGGTGCAACGGAACGGCGCGACGAGCCCCGGTGTCTTCCGCGCCTACGACGCGGCCAATCTCGGCAGTGAGCTGTACAACAGCAGCCAGGCCGGATCACGGGACGCGCTGGACGTCGGCGCCAAGTTCAGCATTCCGCTCGTGGCGAACGGCAAGGTCTTCGTCACCTCATCGAGCCGGCTGACGGTGTACGGGCTCCTGCCGTAAACGCGGGGCCGCCAGCGTGCCGCTGACGCCGGAGGTATCGCGCCCCGGGGTCGCTCCGGCCCCGGGGCCCTCGCTCCGTCCGTTCTCTTCTTTTCCCCCGCCTTAAACTTCGGGGTCCTCGCACCCGGGTGATACGATGAAACGGCCGTCAGGAAAGGAGTTTTCGTGGAACCCTCGGTGCGCCTCATTCCCCTGGGCGGGCTCGGCGAGATCGGCCTCAACATGATGCTGGTCGAGTCAGGCGACGAGCTGGTCGCCGTCGACTGCGGCCTCATGTTCCCCGACGACGAGCTGCCCGGCATCGACCACGTGATCCCCGATTTCTCCTACGCGCTCGCCAAGCGCGACGGCTTCCGCGCGGTCCTCCTGACGCACGGCCACGAGGACCACATCGGCGCGCTCCCGTATCTCCTGCGCGCGGCGCGCGTGCCCGTCTACGGCACGCCGCTGACGCTGGCGCTCGTCGGCGAGCGCCTGCGCGAGCACGGCCTCCTCGACGGCGCCGATCTCCGGCCGATCCGGCCGCGCGAGCGCTTCGACGTCGGCCCCTTCGGCGTCGAGCCGATCCGCGTGACGCACTCGATCGTCGACGGCATCGGGCTCGCCATCGAGACGCCGGTCGGGACGATCGTCCACACGGGCGACTTCAAGCTCGACCCGAGCCCGCTCGACGGCCAGACGCCCGACTATCGGCGCTTCGCCGAGCTGGGCGAGCAGGGCGTCCTCGTCCTCTGCTCGGACTCGACGAACGTGGACCGGCCCGGGTACACGCGCTCGGAGGTCGAGGTGGGCCAGGCGCTCGAGGCGCGGTTCGCGCGCGCGGCGGGGCGGGTGATGGTCGCCACCTTCGCCTCGCACATCCACCGGATCCAGCAGGTGCTGACGCTCGCGGCGCGCCACCACCGGCGCGTCGCGCTGCTCGGCATGAGCATGCTGAAGAACGTGACGATCGCCGCCGACCTCGGCTATCTCCACGTTCCCGAGGGCATCCTGCTCCCGCTCGAGGAGCTGGCGGGGCTGCCGCCCGAGCGCCAGGTGATCCTCTCGACGGGGAGCCAGGGCGAGCCCCACTCGGCGCTCGCCCTCATGGCCACCGGCGAGCACAAGTACGTGCAGGTGTTGCCGGGCGATCTCGTGATCATCTCGGCGCGCGTGATCCCCGGCCATGAGCGCACGATCGGCCGTGTGGTAAACGCGCTCTACCGGCTCGGTGCCGAGGTGCTCTACGAGGACAACGCCTTCGTCCACGTCTCCGGCCACGCGAGCCAGGAAGACCTCAAGCTCATGCTGAATCTGACGCGCCCCCGATATTTCATTCCGGTCCACGGCGAGTACCGGCACTTGCTCGGCCACGCGCGGCTCGCCGAGGGCGTCGGGATCGAGCCCGACCACATCTTCCTCATCGAGGACGGGACAGCCCTCGAGGTCACGAAGACGTCGGCGCGCGCGGTCGGCGGCTTTCCCGCGGGCCGCGTGCTCGTGGACGGCAAGTCGGTCGGCGACGTGGGCGCCGTCGTCCTGCGCGACCGCCAGCTCCTCGCCGAGGACGGCTTCGTCGCCGTCGCGGTCACCGTGAACCGCGCGGGCGCCGTCGTGGCGGGGCCCGAGATCGCCTCGCGCGGCTTCGTCTACGTCGACGAGAGTCGGGAGCTGCTCGAGGAGATGAAGCGCGCCGTCCTGGCGGCCCTCGCCGAGGACGAGCCCGGTCCGACGTTCGACCGCGACGTCGCGAGCGCGCGCGTGCGCACCGCCGTCCGGCAGTTCATCAACCAGCGGTTCCGTCGCAAGCCGGTCGTGCTCCCGATCATTCTGGAGGTCTGATGGCGACGCTCGTGTCCGCGGACGACAAGCCCGAGCCCCGGCCGCGCCCCCGAAGGAGGAAGGGCGGCGACCGCTGGCGCGGCGAGGTGAAGGGCCTCCTGGCTCTCGCGGGCGCGGGCTTCCTGCTACTGGCGCTGGCCACGTTCCAGCCGGCCGTGCCGCCGGGCCAGCAGTCGAGCCCCGTCGGGCCCGTCGGCGTCTGGCTCGCCTGGGTCAGCTTCCGGTCCTTCGGCCACGCGGGCTTCTTCTTCCCCATCCTGATAGCGGCCTGGGGAGCCTCGGTCTTCATGCGGCCCGTCGTCGCGCGCGGCTGGGGTCCCCTCGCCGGCCTCGGTCTGCTGCTCGCGTCCGCCACAGGCCTCCTCGCCCAGGCCGCGGAGAATGGCGGGCTCGTCGGCCACGGGCTGGCCACCGCGCTCCGCGCGGGCGTCGGCAACGCCGGCGCCTGGATGGTCCTCGCCGTCGCCGTGCCCGTCGGCGTCCTCATGGTGACGCGCGTCTCCTACGCGGCGCTGCTGCGCCTGCTTTCGGCGCGGCTCGCGCGGCTCCGCCGCGGGAAGCCCGCGCGCGGCCTGGCGCCGCGCGGCGCCGCCGCGACCGCAGCGCTCATGCCCGTTGCGCACGCGGCCGCGATCGCCGGCGAGATCCCGCCGGCGGAGGTCGCGGCGCCGCCGCCGCTCGTCGTCGAGCCCTCGCGGCCGCGCGGGCGGCTCGCCGAGCAGGGGCTCGCCTGGCAGGAGACGTTCGACTTCGGCACGGGCGGCGCCGAGTCGTTCCAGCTCCCGCCCGTCGGCCTGCTCAAGGCGCCCCCGGCGTCCGAGCTCAAGCAGACGCGCGAGGAGCTGCAGGAGAACGCCGAGACGATCCGCAAGCGGCTGCAGGAGTTCGAGGTCGAGGGGCGCATCGTCCAGGTGAGCCCGGGCCCGATCATCACCGCGTACGAGTTCGAGCCCGCGCCCGGGATCAAGGTGAGCCAGGTCGTGAACCTCGCCGACGATCTGGCGCTCTCGCTCAAGTCCGCCTCGGTGCGCATCGTCGGGCCGATCCCGGGGCGCGGCACCGTCGCCATCGAGGTACCGAACGACGAGGCGGGCACGGTCTACCTGCGCGAGATCTTCGTCTCGGCCGAGTTCGCCGAATCCAAGGGCAAGCTGCCGCTGGCGCTCGGCAAGGACGTCAACGGCACGCCCGTGGTCGGCGACCTCACCGCGATGCCGCACCTGCTCGTGGCGGGCGCGACGGGCAGCGGCAAGTCCGTCGGGCTCAACTCGATGATCTGCTCGATCCTCTACAAGGCGACGCCGGCCGACGTGCGCTTCCTCCTGATCGACCCCAAGCGTCTCGAGCTCAGTGTCTACGAGGGCATTCCGCACCTCCTGGCGCCCGTCGTCACCGACGCCAAGGAGGCGGCGGCGCGTCTGCGCTGGATCGTCGGCAAGATGGACGAGCGCTACAAGCTGCTGCAGGCCAAGCAGGTGCGCAACATCGAGGGCTACAACAAGGCCGTCGCGTTCGAGGAGCGGCTGCCCTTCTGGGTCGTCGTCGTGGACGAGCTGGCCGACCTCATGATGGTCTCGGCGGGCGAGGTGCAGACCTCGCTGGTGCGGCTGGCGCAGATCGCGCGCGCGGTCGGCATCCACCTGATCATCGCGACGCAGCGGCCCTCCGTGGACGTCGTGACCGGCCTGATCAAGGCGAACTTCCCGACGCGCATCGCGTTCCAGGTGGCGTCCAAGGTCGATTCGCGAACGGTGCTCGACGGGAACGGCGCCGAGCAGCTGCTCGGGCGCGGCGACATGATCTTCGTCCCGCCGGGGGCGAACAAGCAGATGCGCGTCCACGGCGCGTGGGTCGCCGACGAGGAAGTCCGCGCGGTCTGCGACTTCCTTCGCAAGCAGGGGACGGCGGTCTACGAGGAGGTCGTGCTCGCCACCGAGGACGAGGTGGTCGAGGGCGCCACCGCCGAGCGCGACGGCCTCTACTGGGACGCCGTCCACCTCGTCATCGGCCAGCGCCAGGGGTCCATCTCGTTCCTGCAGCGCCGCATGCGCCTGGGCTACCCGAAGGCCGCGCGCTTCATCGACATGATGGAGCAGGATCGGATCATCGGCCCCGGCGACGGCGCCAAGCCGCGCGAAGTGCTGGTCGGTCCCGAGTATCTCGCCAAGCGCGGGAAGTAGCGGCCGCGCGGCCGGCCGCGCGCGGCCGGCATGCTATCGTCGTCGCGTGCCTCGCGGGCGAATTCTGCTGTCCGTTCTCGCGGGAATTCTGGGCGCCTGGGCGCTCGTCGCCTCCGCGCAGGAGCTGGCCGAGGTCACGCGCCCGTGCAGGCCGGCCGACCTGATCGGCGCCTGGGAGGTGATCCGCGTCGGCACGGCGCCCGGGGTCCGCATCGACCGGAGCGACCCGGCCTTCTACCCCTTCCAGCGCTACGTCTTCGCCACGGACGCGACCGTGCGCCACCTCACCTCGGAGACGAAGATCACGAACGCCGACCATCGCGCCCTGCTCGCCGTGGCCGCGCCCTGGACGTGGGCGGTGGACGCCAACGGGCGCCTGTTGCTCTTGCGCGAGGGCCAGGCCACGCTCGACCGGAGCGCCTGCCTCGTGCTCGTGAAGGAGGTCGTGGACCCGCGGAGCCGCTCGCGCTCGAGACCCGGAGACCTGCTGCTGACGCACATCGACACGGACGACCGGCCGCTCTACCGTCGCCAGCTCCGGAAGCTCGAGGCTCTCGGAGAGTAGGGGGCTAGGTCCGAAGCGGCTCGGCGGGCGCGGCCGGCTCGGCGGGCTCGGCCGCCGGGGCGGTGCGCCAGGGCATCGTGGCCGCCAGCCACCGGAAGGCCACTGGCTGCTCCGCCAGCGCGAGTGCCTCGTGCGCCGCGGCGAGCGTTTCGCTGAGCCGCGTGTCCTCGGGCGCCAGCTCGACGCCGCGCTGGAGGCAGGCGACCGCACGGCAGAGCGTCCTCACGCGGCTGTCGGCGGCGGGGTTGGGCTCCTCCAGCGCGCTCGCGAGGAGCGCCCGGCCGACCCGCAGCGCTACGGCCGGGCGATCCTCGATGGGGACGATCTCCGCCCGGGCCGGGGGCTCGAGCGGCGCCGCGACGATCGGGACGGGGTCGGCGGGAGGGTCCGGGGGAAGGCTCACGGGATCGGCCGGCAGACTCACCGGTTCAACAGGCAGACTCACCGGTTCGACCGGAACGCTCGCCGCGGCGACGGGAAGACCAGGGGGATCGGCGGCGAGACTCGCCGTGCCAGCGGGGTGACCGGTACGGCGCGGACGGGTCGGCCAGAGCAGCTCCAGGGTGCCGAGGACGAGGAAGCCGCACGCGACGAGCGTCGCGAGCAGGAGGGCGACTTCTTCCCTCAGCAGCGACTCCACGGTCCTACTCTGGACCCGCCCTCCCGCCCGCGCGAAGAAAATTCGGCGCTACCTAGAAGCGGAGACGGACGCGGTAGGTGAGCTTCGCCACCCCCTCCTTCGGCACCGGCACCTGGAAGCGGAGCGTGTGGGCCTCGAGCTTCTCGCCCGCGAAGGTGGCGCTGAGCAGGGTCCAGTCGCCGGGGACCGGCTCCATCACCCAGATCGTCTGGTCTTCCTTCTTGTGGTTGCGGAGGGAGATCTCCCACTCGACCTCGTAGAGGTTGGACGCGAGCTTCTTCCAGTCGCGCTGGGTGCGCTCGCCGACCACGTCGAAGGCCTCGCCCATCTTGATCCGCACGCGCTCGTCCTTGGGCGTGTGGTCGATCCAGTCCTCGCCGATGAACTGCTGACTGCCCGAGGCGTCGGCCTTGTAGACGCGGACCTTGCCCTTGGGCAGCGGCAGGCCGAGCCGGTTGTCCTTGCTGTTCTTGATGTCGAGGTAGACGCCGACCTTCTGGTTCGAGACCGGCATGCCGTACGCGGTGCGGTAGTAGTCCTGCGCGCCCCAGTAGATGAGGCGCTTCTGGACCGGGACGTCGTCCGCCGCGAGCAGCGCGAGCTGCTTGGTCTGGTTGTCCTTGATCGTCGTGCGGCCGTCGAGCGTGTAGAGGTGGTACTCGAAGAAGCCCTCTTCCTTGAAGTCGCGGCTCGCGTCGGCCATGGACGCGGCCTTGGCCGCCATCTCGAGCACGCGCCCCTCGCGCCGCGGGTCGCGCGCGCGGTTGACGTCGCCCGCCACGAGCTTGAGCGCCGCGTTCGCGTAGGTCGCGCCGCTCTTGTTGTCGATCGTGACCCAGCCCGTGAGGTCGCTCGCCGTGTCGGCGGCGTTCAGCACGAGGACGTAGTCGGCCTTCCAGCCGATGCCGCCCGTCAAGTACGAGGCCTCGATGCGCTGCGCCCGGGCCACCCGGTTGCGCAGGAGCCAGACGAGCGTCGGCCGGGCGACGAGGTTCTCGGGGAGCGAGGGGAGCACGAGGCGGCCGTACTGACCCATGTGGATCTGGCCGTTGATCTCGAAGATCGGGCCGTTGGTGGAGAGCAGCGTGGCCTCGTGCCAGGTGCCGTCGCCCTGGTAGAGGCGGACCTTCTTGCCCACGTACTTCTCCATGAGCTTCTGGCTCGTGAGCAGGTCGTACTCGTAGTTCTGCTCGAGGATCCTGAGGCCCGCCGGATCCGTGAGCGATTTCAGGTGGACCGTCGTCGGGTCGATCAGCGCCGCCACGTCGGCGAACTGCACCTCGCTGGCGCCCTCGGGGAAGCGCGCGTCACGCACGTCCTTCACGAGGCCCAGGCCGCCGTTGTAGATCGTGACCATCATGTCGCGCTGCTCCTCGCGCGTCACGCTGAGCGGCGCCGGGGCGGCGCCGGCCATCGCGGCGAAGACGAGCACCAGGGCGAGAGCGATCCATCGCGTGAACATCGTCGTTCCTCCCATCGAACCGGTATCGGCTGCTTGTCCGGTTAGACAGGGGCCGGCGGGAGAAGTTCCCTCAGCCGGCGACGAGACGGAGGGCGACCCGGATCTCGACGGGAAGCTCGGCCGGCTCGCGCTCCGGGCGCCAGGTCCCGAGCCGGACGAGTCCGCGGAGGAAGTCGGCCCAGGCGACGCGCGGGATCAGAAGCTCGAAGGTGGTGCCGTCGGGCGCCTCGAGCCGCCTGACTTCGGCGCCGCCGACCCTGGCCACCAGCGCGGCGAGCGCGGGCTCGGCCGCGGTGCGGTCGGCGACCACGAGCCGTCCGGCGACGTGCGCCGGCACCGGCTCCAGCGCGAGCGACTGGCGCGCGACATCGCCGCTCGCCTTTTCCTTCGCGATCGACTGGACACGCCCGGGCGCGGGCGCCGCGGCCTTGGACTCCGCGGGCCCCTGCTCGGCGGGCGCGGCCTTGACGTCGCGCCGGCGCGCGAGGTCGCGCTCCTTCGCGTCCCCCAGCGTTCCCGTGCGGTACTCGGCATCGGGCTTGGCCGGCTTCTCCTCGCGCCGCTCTGCGGGCGGCGCGGGAGCCGCCGCCGGCGCGGGCCGCTCGGACTTCGCCGCCTGCGCTGCAACCGAAGCTGGGGGTGCCGCCACCTGGGCGGAGGCGGTGGGCGTCGCCGCGGGGGCTCGGAGCGCGGGGGTCGGCGTGGGGCCGACGGGCGCAGCAGACGGCGCGGCATCGAGACCGCGCGCCGGTGCGTCCATGAACGCGCGGGGCGACTCGATGCGCGCGGCCTTCTCCAGCTCGGGCGTCGCCCTGAAGACGAGCGTCACGACGACGCCGACCAGCACGATCGCGGCGGCCTCCAGCGGGAGCTTCACGGGCCAGGGGAGGAAGAGCGCGCGGGCGAGGCGCCGGTGCCACGGCGTGGGGCGCGCGGCCGCGACGACGCGATCGACGAACCCCGCGGGCGCGCGCGCGGGCTCGACGGCGCGCAGCAGCGACACGGTCGCCCGGAAGCGCGCCAGCTCGTGCCGGCAGTCCGCGCAGCCCGCCAGGTGTGCGTCGAGCTCGGCGCGCTCGGGCGCGGTCAGCGCGTCATCGGCGAGCGCCGAGAAGAGGTCGCGCGCGTCGTGGCAGGTCATGGCAGAAAGCGCTCCAGCTTCTCCTTCAGGTCCATGCGCGCGCGATGCAAGCGCGAGCGCACCGTGTTGAGTGGCAGCTCGAGCGCCGCCGCGATCTCCTCGTACGCCAGCCCCTCCATGTCGCGCAGCACCACGACGATCCGCCGCTCGTCCGGCAGCTCGTCGATCGCGCGCCGGAGCGCGGCCTCCAGCTCGCCGCGCTCCGCGTGCGCCGCCGGATCGGCGGTGTCCGCCGCCAGGCGCTCCAGCGACTCCTCGCCCTCGCGCGTCAGGCGCCGCTCGCCCGAGGCCAGTCGGTTCAGGCAGAGCCGCGAGGCGATCGCGTAGAGCCAGGTCGAGAGCTTCGCCTCACCCCGGAAGTCGCCGATTGCGCGGTGGACCCGGAGGAACACTTCCTGCGCGACCTCCTCCGCGTCGGCGCGGTTGCGCAGCATCCGGAGCGCGACCCCGAAGACACGGTGCTGGTGGGCGATCACCAAGTCCTCGAAGGCCCGGGAGTCGCCCCGCCGGAGCCGGTCCGCGAGAGGGGAGTCATCGCCGGCGCGCCCTTCCATCCAGTTAGACCATACCGCCCGCCGGAGGTTCCCCGGAGATCAATTCGCCCGCGGCCGACGTGGCGGCCCTCGCGGATCGCTGACGCCTTGCCGCGGTCGGCGGCCGGGACCTATGATGCACGCCGTGGGCTGCAAATGTCCCAAGCGGGGTAGGAGGAGGTATGAACTTCTACAGACATCAACGGTTGTCTGACATTGCCCTGGTGATCGGCGCGCCATTGTTGTTAGCTGCCGTTGAACCTCGATGTGCGGACCTGGCTCGTGGTTCATTATGTAAAATCCTGCTATTCCCGCTGTCGGCGGTGGCGATGGCGGCAGGGCGTACCGCCGTCTTCCCAGTGATGACGCACAGCGCGCGAGGTATGAAATGCTTCGCCTCCACCGCTGTTGACGACCGCTGGCTTTCAGGAGCTTCGGGGCGAAGATCCATAGGCTCATTCAGTCAGAAGGAGTGACGCACAGTGGGCGCCAGGCAAGACTACGTACACGGATATTCAGGCCGCGAGCGGGAACGTCTCGCCGATCAAGCCGATACGCTAGCCGAGCTCCTGCACTCTGATACGTTCTATCCATCAGGAAGTGTGGTTCTTGAAGTCGGGTGCGGGGTCGGTGCTCAAACCGTCACGCTGGCAAGGCGGAGCCCCGAGGCGACGATCGTCGCGATGGATATATCCGAGGAATCCCTGGCTGCTGCCCAGCAGCGCATTCGATCCGCCGGATTCAGGAACGTGATGTTCCAGCAGGCCGACGTATACTCCATGACGTTCGCGCCAGTCGCTTTTGATCACGTGTTCGCCTGCTTTGTCCTGGAACATCTATCACGGCCTCGCGAAGCCCTGGCAAATCTCAGCCGGGTCCTCAAGCCAGGCGGCACCATCACCGCGATCGAGGGTGATCATGGCTCGGCGTATTTCCACCCGGAGAGCCCGTATGCCCGGCAAGCCATCCGGTGTCTCATCGAGCTGCAGGCTCGCGCTGGTGGCGACTCGCTGATCGGGCGCACGTTGTATCCGCTCCTTCTCGAGTCGGGTTTCCAACACGTCACGGTATCGCCACGAGTGGTCTACGTTGACTCGAGCCGCCCGCAACTTGTCGAGGGGTTCACCAGGAACACGTTCACCGCAATGGTCGAAGGTGTTCGCGCGCACGCGCTCGCTGCTGGACTCATCGACGAAGAGACCTGGGAGAAGGGAATACGGGACCTCTACCGGACAGCGGAAGCGGGCGGGACCTTTTCCTATACCTTCTTCAAGGCCGTGGCGAGAAGGTGAGGGTCCTTGTCGTGTTCTTGGGCTTTTGGGCGGTGTGCTGCACGTCGGCGCTTGCCGATGAGAACACCGACAAGAAAATCACCGAGTCTGCGTTGCGCGAATCCCGGGACATCATTTCACGTGACCTGTTCGGTCACTATGACCTCACCAAGCTAGCGGTTTTGAAAAGCGAGGACCTTCGGAGCCGTGTGTCCTTGGGGCACGACTATGGGCTGATGAAAGTCACGTTGGAGTTCTCGGCGAAGAGAAACACAACGAAGCATCCCACCCTGAACCCCGACATGTTCGAGCCCGGTAGCGCGATGTGTCGGGCCTGGCTCTATCTACATTGTGGCGTCCCGGTTGGGCATGTGTTTGATGGAAAGCTAGAGCTACTGCTGGCGGTCGATAGAGACGGATCGTGGAGAGCCGTGTCACCCCATTGGCGCTCACGAATAGAGTATCCGCTCCATGGCTACCTGCTCTTGGAAGGGCGAGAAAGGGAAGGGTACGTGCTATTTCCCAGGCAACGGGGGCGCTAAACGGGTGGGCATCGACGGAGCCCGAATGAAGGCAGGGCGAGCCAGTCGTACGGCGGAATACATGGCGCTCTTCCGCGCCTTGGAGGCCACGCGTTCGGCCGGCCGGCGCGTCTTCGAAGACCGATTCGCAGCCGCCTTTCTCTCTCCGCAACTTCGCCTCGTCGTCGGTCTGTCCAGGGTGCCCGGGGTCGGCGCCCTCGTACGGGCGTACATTGATCGCCGGTGGCCGGGCGCGCGGACCTCAGCCGTCGCCCGAACCCGCTTCATCGACGACGCAGCCAAAGAGGCCCTCGGGTCGGGGATCGAGCAGGTGATCATTCTCGGAGCCGGGTTCGACGCGCGCGCCTACAGGATCGCCGCCATGGCCCGAGGGGCTGTCGTCAGCTTCCTCGCGCAGCGCGGCCTGGTCCTCAGCTGGGACGTCGGCGCTTCGGACTACCGCGCGCTCTACTTCGGCCGGGCGGCGATGCGCATGCGCGGCTATGAGTTCTATCGGATCGCGGTCGCACGCGTTCCCGACAAGTGAGACGGCATTGAGCACGTCATCAATCCTCTGGGGCGTTCTTTTCGGCTCGGTCGGGCTCGGCTTCTTCATGTATGGCAAGAAGCAGAGAGCCGTCGTCCCGTTGGTCTGTGGCGTGGTGCTCATGGTGTTACCGTATGTCGTCTCCAACACCATCGTTCTCGTCGCGATCGGAGTAGCGCTCATGGCCCTTCCCTACTTCGTCAGGATCTGATCGATCGGTGGCCGATTCGTGAAAGGCGGACCGACATGAAGCTCGTCAAGCTTCTTACCTGGACACTGTGGAGTCTGGCGTTCACCCTGACGGCCCTTCCGGGCCTGGCCGCCGACTACCCCGCGCCGAAGGAAGGCAGCTGGGTGGTACGCGACTTCCGTTTTCACACCGGCGAGGCTCTGCCCGAGTTGCGCCTCCACTACACGACCGTGGGCGCGCCCACCGGCGAGCCGGTGCTCATCCTGCACGGCACGACGGGATCGGGCGCCGGCATGCTCACGCCCGCGTTCGCCGGCGAGCTCTTCGGCCCCGGGCAGGCGCTGGACGCCGGCCGTTACTTCATCATCCTGCCGGACGCCATCGGCACCGGCAAATCCTCCAAACCTTCGGACGGCCTGCGCGCGGGCTTTCCGAAGTACAACTACGACGACATGGTCGACGCTCAATACCGGCTGGTCAGTGAACACCTGGGCGTGCGCCGCCTGCGGCTCGTTCTGGGGAATTCGATGGGCGGCATGCACACCTGGATCTGGGCCCAGAAATACCCGGGCTTCATGGACGTTGCGGTACCGATGGCGTCGTTGCCGAGCGAGATGTCCGGCCGCAATTGGATGATGCGCCGCCTGATCATCGATTCCATCCGCAACGATCCCGAGTGGATGAACGGCAACTACACCAAGCAGCCACGGAGCCTGCAGTTCGCCTCGGTGTTCTACGGCCTCGCCACAAATGGTGGGAATCAGGGACTCTACAAGGCGACCCCGACGCGCGAGAAGGCCGACCAGCTGCTCAACCAGCGCCTGAGCGCGCCGTTCCGCGGTGATGCCAACGACCACCTGTACCAGTGGGACGCGTCGCGCGACTACAACGCCTCGTTGGGCCTGGAGCGGATCCAGGCGGCACTGCTGGCGATCAACTCGGCGGACGACGAGCGCAACCCGCCGGAACTCGGGCTGCTGGACCGCGAGATAAAGCGCGTGAAAAACGGGCGCGTGCTGCTGATACCCGGTAGCGACCAGACCGCCGGCCACGGCACCGCCGCCCAGGCGAGATTCTGGAAGCAGGAGCTGGCGGAGCTGCTGCAGACCGCGCCGCGCAGGGCGAAGTAGTCATCACGAGAACGGGGGCGCTGGTCGACGCGGCTGAAATCAGAGTCATGATCTCGGGCGGCTTCTCGGCGGCGTACCAGGAGCTCGTTGCGGAGTTCGAGCGCATGACCAAGAACAAGGTCGTGACGTCCCGGGGAGCGTCGATGGGGAACGCGCCGAGCTCGATTCCGAATCGGATTCAGCGCGGTGAGCCCGTGGACGTTCTGATCATGGTTGGCGAGGCGCTCGATGAGCTCATCAAGCGCGACAAGGTCATAGCGCGCACGCGTGTCGACCTGGCGCGGTCCACCATGGGCATGGCCGTCCGGGCGGGCGCTGGCGCGGCCGCTGGATCTCCACCATCAGCGCCGCCGAGATCGCGCGTGGCGATCGCTGGGGTCGGCAGGACCGATCCTCCAGCGCCCAGCGCCCCTCGGTCGCTCGGGCCACCCACTTCCGCACGGTGCGATCACACACGCCGAACGCGCGACGGCCGCGGGCGCCCCGCCGGCGGCGACCCGCTGTGCAATCAAAGCTCGACTGTGCGGCGGCGTCCGGGCATTCTTGTGCACGTCCATCCGGGGCACCTCCCTCGCATGGTTGGTCGTTTGGCGACAACCACCATCGCAGAGAAGGGGCCTCGGATGGACATTCTCTTGAGACTTCACAACTAACCGCAACCGGATCCCGCAGCCGGTGCTGTCGCGGGCGGATGAGGTCATACGGTAACGAAGGCAAGAAGGGCATGAGGATCGGCATCGCTGGCGGCGGACCCGCCGGGCTGTATTTCGCCCTGCTGATGAAACGCTTCGACCCCTCGTATGACGTCCGGGTCGTGGAGCAGAACCCGGTAGGGGCCACGTTCGGTTTCGGGGTGGTGTTCTCCGACCGCGCACTGTCGTTCCTGCAGGACGCAGACCCCGACTCTTACGCCGACCTGGACCGGCGCTTGCGAACCTGGGACGACCAGGTGATCGTTCACCGCGACGAGCGGGTGCGAATCGACGGCATCGGCTTCTCGGGGATCGCCCGCCTCGACCTGCTGCAGGTGCTCCAGGACCACTGCCGCCGCAGAGGCGTGGCGCTGGAGTTCGAGCGCCGGCTCCCTGACCTGTCGGCGTTCGCGGACTGCGACCTGGTCGTGGGGGCGGACGGCGTCGGCAGCGTCGTGCGCGAGGCCAGCCGCGAGCTGCTCGACCCGTCGATCGGCTCCCTGTCGAACCGTTACGTGTGGTACGGAACGACGCAGCTCTTCGACGCGCTGACGCTCACGTTCCGCGAGAACGGCGACGGCGTGTTTGTCGCCCACCACTATCCCTACGCGCCGCATCGCAGCACGTTCATCGTCGAGTGCGATGCCGCGACGTGGGAACGTGCCGGATTGGTGTCCATGTCCGAGGACGAGAGTCGTCGCTACTGCGAGGCGGTGTTCGCCCCAGATCTGGCTGGACAACCGCTCCTCACCAACCGCTCGCTGTGGATCACCTTCAAGGTGGTGACGAATCGCCGCTGGAGCCAAGGGAACGTGGTCCTGATCGGCGACGCGCTGCGGACCGTTCACTTCTCGATCGGCTCCGGCACGCGCACCGCGCTCGAGGACGCCATCGCGCTGTTCCGGGCGTTCGAGACGCACGGCACCGACGTGCCGGCCGCGCTGCGGGCGTTCGAGGAGGCGCGGCGGCCGGGGGTGGAGAAGTTCCTGAAGGTGGCGGAGCGGAGCTACGCCTGGTACGAACGCTTCCGCGAGAAGATGCAGCTCGACCCGCTGCCGTTCGCCTACGACTACGTGATGCGCGGTGGCCGCATCAGCCACGAACGCCTGAAGGAGCGCTCGCCCCGGTTCGTCGCCGCCTACGAGGCCCGCAAGGGATGCTATACGAAGTAGTGAAGGAGGGTTCCATGTCTCACACGATTCAACTAGCTGCCTCGTTGCCGGCTCCTCCCGATCGACTGTTCGACATGTATCTCGATCCCGTCGAACACGCCGCGTTCACGGGGTTTCCGGTCACGATCGCGGCTCACCCTGGTGCCGTCTTCCGCGCCTTCAACAACGTCATTACGGGCACGATCCTCCAGGTCGTTCCCAAGCGTCTCATCGTTCAGTCGTGGCGTTCTCCCCATTGGGGTCCCACGGATCTCGACTCGACCTTGATCCTCACGTTCTTGCCCGAGAAGGATGGTGGCCGAATCGAAGTAGCTCACGTCAACGTGGTCGACCAGGACTTCGCAGGGGTCAGCCACGGCTGGGAGGAGTTTTACTGGTCGCCGTGGCGTGCGTACCTCACCCGGCAATGACGTCACGGCCCGGCCCTTCACGATGTGTGGCAGTCAACTCTGCCCGGCCCGCGTCGCAGCGGACCGGGAACGCAGCATTGAGCGCCATCTGAAACGGATCGCACGATGAAGCGCGCGAAGTACGGCATCGACGCGCCTCTTGTGGTGCAGCGGTTCGTTGGGGTGGGCGTGGTCGCGCTCTCCTTTGCAGTGGTGCTGCGGTCTCTCCCGCGCGTCGAGGCACCGGGACTCGTGCGCTGGGCTCTCATCGTCGTTGCAGTGTGGACGTTCATGTGCGCCTTGACGATGCTTCTCGGCAGCAAGGTCGGGAAGCTTCGACTGCGGGACGGCCTGCTGGCGCGGGTCCCGTGCCGGGGAGACGAACGTGTGCTCGACTCGCAGTACCGGCGAATCCTTCGGGAAGCCGGGATGGATAACGTCGTGGCGCCCAGCTTCATTCTCACGGCGTCCAAACCCGGCCGGTAGGCCACGGCGGAAGGTCCCATGGACAGGGTGTTCCTCGAGGCGTCTGCGGTCGTCACCGGGGGGTTCGTCGTCCTGCCGCTCCTCGTCGCCGCCGGATTCATCCTGGCGGGCGAGTGGGCGGGGCGGCGCCTCGGGGAGGGAGTCACGGTGCGGCGACGCCGCACCGTGCGCGTCGGCGCGGCCGTGCTCGCGTGGCTGCTGCTGACCGCGCTGATCGCCGCCACCGGTGTGCTGCGCTGGTTCGATGCGACACCGGCTCCCTTCGCGGTCCTGCTGCTCGCGGCAGGGATCGTCGGCCTTGCCGTCCCCTGCTCGCCCCTCGGAACGCGGCTCGTTCGCGGCTTGCCGCTCTGGGCTCTGGTGGGCTTTCAGGTCTTCCGCTTCCCCTTGGAGCTGGTCATGCACCAGGCGTATATCGAAGGGGTGATGCCGGTGCAGATGAGCTATTCGGGCCAGAACTACGACATCCTGAGCGGGATCAGCGCCGGCGCACTCGGTTTGTGGCTGGCTCGTGGGCGCGTGCCAGGCTGGGTCGTCGGCTGCTGGAACATGCTGGGCTTCGCGCTCCTCGCGAACGTCGTCGCCGTCGCCATCCTCTCCACGCCCGTGTTTCGATGGTTCGGCGACGACCGACTGAACATCTTCGTGACCTATCCCCCGTTCGTATGGTTGCCTGCGATTCTGGTCACGGCGGCGCTGATGGGCCACATCCTGGTACTGCGGTGGCTGAGCCGCGAGAAAAGAGGAGCGACGTGCGTCACGTGAGGACGGTGGTCCTGCTGAGTGCGCTCGGGCTCGCGGCCTGCGCGCCGGAGATCGTGCGTCACCCGACGCAATTGGCCGCTGTGACGGAACAACCCGGAGGCACGATCGAGGTCCTGGAGGACGCGTCCATTTCGGTCGGCCCGGGATACCGGCGGGTGATCAGGCGCGGTAGTGTGTGGGTGAGCATCGGCAGGTCGGTCGAAGGGGAGGTGTTCAAGCCCGTCGATCGCGTATTCACGGTCGAGGGCGCCCATATCCACGAAGCGTATCTCGTGCTCGCGGGCGACCGCATCGTCGGTTTCTACCTGCCTGTCGAGCGCGCGTTCTCGCCCGCGCCCGACGGGCCGAACACTCGACTCTCGATCCGGAGGAGGCAACCATGAGGGCCCGCTTCGCGCCCGTGCTGCTGGTGCTGCTTCTCTCGGCCTGCGCCACGGGTCCGAAATACACGGAAGTAGCGTCGACCATCCCGTCGCTGATGTCGTCACAAGGCCGGATCTACTTCTATCGACCCAGTGCGCTCGGCGCCGCCGTTCAGCCCGAGATCAAGCTGAACGGGGAGAAGGTCGGCACGGCGAAGCCCCACGGCTTCTATTTCGTCGACCGCGCCCCCGGCAATTGCGAGGTGACCGCCGCCACCGAAACCGAGAAGAAGCTCACGTTCACGCTCGAGCCGCGCCAGGAGCGCTACGTGCGCCTGAAGATCCAGATGGGACTGTTCGTCGGCCGGATCGTCCCGGAGCTGGTGGACAAGGCGGAGGCCGAAGACGAGCTCAAGACATTGAGCTTCATCGCCGACCCGCTGAAGTAATCGTGCGGAGGACGCACTTCATCGCGGGTGGCATCGTGCTGGCGGTCTCTGCTCTGCCCGGGCACGCTCAGGAGTGTGAGCCCGCCGGAGCGGCGGTCGAAGTCCACGCGAGTGTTGCGGGCTCGGATACCCTGACCGTATCGTACACGGTCGTCAACAACACGCGCGGGAGCCTGCGCTGGATGAGCATCGGCACGGGTGGGCCGGAACGAACGCAGGTGGTTCCTCAGCAGACCCCAGCGATCCAGGCGGCTCCCTCGGGCTGGCACGGGAGCGTGGTGTATCCCGAGGAGACTTCCTACATGCACCTTTGGTGGGAAGCGAAGGACGTCAGGGCCGCGCTTCCGTCTGGTGGGTCGACGAGCGGCTTCGTGGCGAGGGTGGCGGGGCCCGCCGCCGTCCAGCCGGGCCTGCAGGGGCTGGACGGCCGCCCGGTGCGGCCGATCGATTTCGGAACGCTGCCATTCACCGTTGGCGGGACGGGGACGCAGTGCTGGTGGGGAAGGGTCGGGGGGAGTGCGAGTAGGTGAGGCACCGCTCGACCGTTGAGTGGAAGGGAAGCGTGGTTGACGTCCGGCCGCTTGACACGACGGATCGACCCTTCCTGGAAGAAATGCTTCTCGAAGCGTTCTTCTGGAATCCCGCCTGGTCGCGGCCCACGCCGGCCGAGTTCCGCGAGCACCCCGAGTTCACGAAGCTCCTGGCAGACTGGGGTCGCCCGGGGGACCGTGGTGTTCTTGCCGAGGCACAGCGAACGAGAGTCGGTGCAGCGTGGTTTCGCCTCTGGACGCCCGAGCTGCACTCCTATGGTTACGTGGACGCCCGGACTCCCGAGCTGGCGATCGCGGTGGTGTCGACCCACCGTTCCAGGGGAGTCGGTCGGACTCTTCTTCGGGCCCTCGTTCGGATCGCCCGCAAAGACGGATACCCGGCGCTCAGCCTGAGCGTGAGCCCTTCGAACTACGCGCGGTCTTTCTACGAGTCGGAGGGCTTCCAGAAGGTCGGCGAATCCGGAACGTCGTGGACCTTCTTGCTCAAACTCGCGGACACCGCGTGATCCATCGTGACACCCTGGGCCTCGACGTAGCGGATGTTCGCGAAGGTTGGTCGTCGTTCCTTGCGTCCGTCGACGTCGAGATCGCTTTTCACCGAGGCAAAGGCCGTCGCCCGCGAATCGAGCTGGTCGTCGACGGCGACTTGCGGGAAGCACGGGACCTGCTCAACACGCGGGGTGCTCGGCTTGGCAGCTGCGAGGAGCTTCGCGGGCGGGAGATCTGCACCGGCAAGGACAGGGATGGGAACTCCATCCTGCCGCAGGGCTGTTGGCCGCATTTCTCGTGGCCCTGTTCTTCGGGCGCCAGTTCTCGCACATCCTGAACGGATCTCTCGTGTACGCCCCGGCGTTCCTTCTCAGCATCGGCCTCGGGCGTTACCACTACCGCACACACAAAGGTCGAGCGGTGTGCTCTGCTCGCGGCGGCCGGAGTGTTTCTGGTGGCGGTTGTTTTCCGGAGTGTCGACCAAGCCGTCTGCCCTTTCTTCCCCGTCGGCACTCACTTTCTTTGGCATCTGTTGATGCCCGTCGTTCTCTACCCGTCCATGCGGGCCTGCTTTTGAACTGGGCGAAGACGGGCCGATGACGCGCTGTCCCTTCTGCAAGGAGGAAATCCAGGAAGGCGCGATCAAGTGCAAGCACTGCTTTGAGTTCCTGCGCAGGGGCGAGGACGCGGGATTGTCGGACTACTATCGGCAGACGTTCACCGTGTTCGATCAGCGGGGCGGTGGCTTCAAGGTGAAGTGGAATTGGGCGGCGTTCCTCTCGGGTGCGCTCTGGTATCTGGCCAAGGGCATCTGGATCAAGGGCTTGTTGATGCTCGTGTTCATCTTCGTCTTCGCGGGCGTCCCGGCCCCCCTCTTCTGGGTCTACGCGGGGATTGCCGGCAACTGGGACTACTACCTGCTCAAGGTGAAAGGCAAGCACTTCTGGTGAGATCAGGATGACGGGCGCACGACATTGGGAGGTCCAAGATGATCCATCAACTCCGGATCTACGAGATATTCGAACAGAACAAATCCGCATTCCACGAGCGCTTCCGCGATCACGCGGCGCGGATCATGCGGAAGTACGGCTTCGACATCGTCGCCATGTGGGAGGCGAAGAGCGACCGCCGCACCGAATTCGTCTATGTGCTCGCGTGGCCCGACAAGCGTGCGAAGGCCGCAGCCCGGGCCCGGTTCATGGCGGACGACGAATGGAAGGAGGTCAAGCGTGTGACAAGCGCGGCGCACGGCGATATGGTCGGTGAAATCGAAGACCGCGTGCTCGTTCCCACCGACTACTCTCCGGCGGTGCCACGCTCGGCACGAGCGTGAGCGCGACCCTTCGCCTCGAGCTCTTTGCCAGAGATCTGCAGGCATCGTTCGAGTTCTACGAGCGGGTGCTCGGATTCGACAGGGAGACGGAACGCCCTGGCGGCTATACGCCGCTCACGAAGGGCTCGGCCCGCATCGCATTGAACCTTCACTCGGACCTGGACGAAGGCCATCCGATTCGACTGACCGCCCACGGGCGGCCTGGGGGAGGAGTCGAGATCGTGCTGGAGGTGGATGACGTCGAGGCCATGTACCGGCATGTCGTTTCGGAGAAGTGGCCGCGGTCCGCGGAATTGAGGCGCCGGCCGTGGGGATTGACGGGGCGGGTTACCTCCCACGGATAGACATTCAGACGTATTCTTGATGCCCTGGACATGAAGGCTTCCCGCATGACGCTCCTGGTCGCCGTCCTTCTCGGTGGCCTCGTCGCACGGATTCCTGCCGAAGCGCAGCAGGCGGCGAGGGTGCCCAGGATCGGCATTCTTCAGGGGAGCCGGAACGAGAATGCCACGGTGTTCGTCCAAGCGCTCCGCGATGCGGGATATGTCGACGGCCAGAGCGCACGCATCGAAATGCGATTTTACGCGGCGCAGATCGACCAGCTCCCCACATTCGTCGACGAGTTCGTCGCGCTGAAATGTGACGTGCCTCGCGCGAGCGCCTGAATGGAGTCATTGTCCTGTCCTCTCCACTCATTCTCAACCAGCGCTCGCAGATCGCCGCCCTGGCGTTGACCTCGGGCCTCCCGACCATCAGCCTATTTACCGTGTTCCCACGGTCCGGGGGGCTGATGGCGTATGGTCCGGATTTTCCCGACATGTACAGGCGAGCGGTGACGTACATCGACCGGATTCTCAAGGGCGCCAAGGCAGGCGATCTCCCCATAGAACGACCGAGCAGGTTTGAATTGGCCATCAACGTCAAGACCGCCCGAACCCTCGGTCTCACGATTCCGCCGTCCCTCATGGCGCGGACAGATCACGTCGTTGACTGATCGGGAAGCGGTTCAGTTCCTGGAGCCGAGCCGGATGGAACGACTGTTCAATCGAGCCTTCGGCATGCTCGTCGGCCTGGGGCTCGGCCTGCGCCACAATCACCTGCTCCAGGTGCGGGGGCGGAGGACGGGACGCGTCCACTCCACGCCGGTGAACGTCCTCGAGCTCGACGGCCGGCGATTCCTCGTCGCCGCCCGGGGGCGCACGCAATGGACGCGCAACGCCGATGTCGCCGGGGAGGTGGCGCTCAAGAAAGGACGGCGCGTCGAGGCATTCCGGATCCGCGCCGTCGCGGACTCCGAAAAGCCGCCGGTCCTGAGCGCCTATCTCGAACGCTTCCGGCTCACCGTCCAGCGCTACTTTCCCCCGCGCGCGGGCGCGGGCCCCGAGGCGTTCCGCGAGCTCGCCGGCCGGTATCCTGTCTTCGAGCTGCTCGGTCCAGGGCCGGGAGCGCGCGTCTGACCGCGAGGGGCACGGGAGATCGAAGATGCTCTACATGGTGATCGAGCGGTTCAGGGAAGGCGCCGCGGCGGACATCTATCGTCGCGCCCGAGAGAAAGGCCGGATGCTGCCAGACGGGCTGGAGTACGTCTCGAGCTGGGTCGACCTCGAGTTCAAGATCTGCTATCAGCTGATGCGAACCGACGATGCGTCGCTGTTCACCGTGTGGACGAGCGCCTGGAAGGATCTGACCGAGTTCGAGATCATACCCGTACGCACGTCGGCCGAGGCGGCGGAGGCCATGACCGGCCGCGAGAGGAGATGACAGGATGAAATACTTGATGCTGGCGGCCACTGAGCAGGATTCCCTGTTTACGAATCTCGAAGAGATGCCCGAGCTCCTGCACGCGTCGTTCGGTCACGTGTCGGCGGCGGAGGCGACCCGACCCGGGCCGGACGGGATCTTCTCACCGGTCGAGCAGGCCTGGCACCTGGCCGACCTGGAGCGCGAGGCGTTCGCCGTGCGGATCGCGCGGCTCCTCGGCGAGGCCGACCCGCGCCTCCCCGATTTCGACGGCGCCCGCGTCGCGTGCGAGCGCGACTACAAGTCGAAGTCGCTGGCCGAGGGCCTCGCGGCCTTCCGCCAAGCTCGGCGCCGGAACGTCGCGACGCTGCGGGCGATCCGCCCCGACGCCTGGACGCGGGGAGGCACGCAGGAAGGCGTCGGCGCGGTCGCGCTCTGCGACCTGCCGGTGATGATGGCGCAGCACGACGCGGCGCACCGGGAGGAGATCGCGGCCTGGCGCGCGTCGGGCGGCGCGGAGGCATGACCGCCGAGCTCGTCCGCACGATGTACGAATACAACGCCTGGGCGAACCAGCGCATCCTCGACACGACGGCGCAGCTCAGCCCGGTGCAGTGCCGGGCTCCGGGCGGCGCGAGCTTTGGCTCCATCCACGACACGCTCGTCCACACCATGGGCGCGCAGTGGCTCTGGCTCGCGCGGTGGCAGGGCACCTCGCCCACCGCGATGCCGGGCCCCGAGGCCTTTCCCGATCTCGCCGCCATCCGCGCGCGCTGGGCGCAGGTCGAGCGCGACACGCACGAGTTCGTCGTCGCGCGGACCGAGGCCGATCTGGTGCGGGTCGTCGAGTACGTCAACATGCAGGGGAAGCGGTGGGCGTATCCCCTGTGGCAGCAGATGCTCCATCAGGTCAACCACGGGACCCAGCACCGGAGCGAGGTCGCCATGGTGCTGACCGCGACCGGTCATTCGCCGGGCTGGCTGGACTTCCTCTATTTCATGGACGTGCGTAGCGTGGGAGACGCCCCATGACGCGACAGCCGATCAACCTGGCCGCGAAGTTCGCCAAGTTCTCCGAGCACTGGTCGCCGAAGATCGTCGCCCAGATGAACGACTATCACTTCAAGCTCGTGAAGTTCCAGGGCGAGTTCGTCTGGCACGACCACCCGCACACCGACGAGGTGTTCATCGTGCTCGACGGCGCGATGACCATCCATTTCCGGGACGGCGACATCGCGGTCGGCGCGGGCGAGATGTTCGTCATTCCGAAGGGCGTGGAGCACAAGACCTCGGCGACGGCCGAGTGCCGGGCGATGCTCGTCGAGACGGCCGGCACCGTGAACACCGGCGCCGTCGTGAGCGACAAGACCGCGGCGCCCGATGCCTGGATCTAGGATGCCGAGAGTCTTCGTGCACGGTGTTCCCGACACGCCGCACGTGTGGCACGCCGTTCTGTCGCGTCTCGGGCGCGACGACGCGGTGACGCTGTCGCTGCCGGGGTTCGGGTGCCCGCTGCCGGGCGGGTTCGACGCGACCAAGGAAGCGTACGTGGACTGGCTGCTCGGCGAGCTGACGAAGCTGCCGGCGCCCATCGATGTGGTCGGCCACGACTGGGGCGCGCTCCTGGTCGTTCGATGCGCATCGGTCCGTCCGGATCTCGTCCGAAGCTGGGCGGCCGGCGGGGCGCCGCTCGACTCCGAGTACACGTGGCACCAGGCCGCGCGGGCGTGGCAGACACCGGAAAAGGGTGAGCAGGTGATGGCCGGCTTGACGCCGGCGGCTCTCCAGGCGGCACTCGCCGCGGCGGGTGTGCCGGAGGCTGACGCGGCCGAGGCGGGACGTCACCTGGACGCCACGATGAAGCGGTGCATCCTGAGTCTCTACCGCTCGGCCGTGCGCGCGGGCTCGGAGTGGGAGGGCGATCTTCGACGCGTCTCCGCCCCGGGACTCGTGCTCTGGGGTGAGGACGACCCCTACGCGGCGGCGCGCTTCGGCGAGCGCCTGGCCGAGCGGACGGGTGCCAGGTTCGTGTCCTTCCCCGGCTGCTCGCACTGGTGGCAGCTTCAGCGACCCGACGAGGTGGCGTCCGAGCTCCGAAGCTTCTGGGCGGCCCTGCCCGCGCGGCGCTGACGCTCAGGCGCCGGACAGCGCCTCGGCCGGGACCGGGGTCCAGTCGGCGAGCGCCTCGAGCCACTCGAGGCTCCGCGCGCTGAAGAGGGCCGCCGGGGGCGCGGGCGGGCGGAGCCAGCGGCGCGCGTAGAGGGCGGCCGCGAGCAGCTTCCGGTGGTCGTCGCGGCGCTCGCGGAGCGTCTGGCCCTCGGCGAGCAGGAGGCTCGTGGCCAGGACGTGGTAAAGCGTGTCGGCCACGGGGCGCGCGTCGAGCTCGCGCTCGGCGCGAGCCACCACGGGCCAGCCCTCGATCGTCCGCGCCAGCTCGCCGAGGGTCGTGCGCACGGCGTCCACCCAGGGCTTGGCGACAGGCTCGGCGACGCCGTCGAGGCGCGCGCTCGCGAACGTGGAGAGCGCGGCGAAGCCGCCGTCCTTGAGGATCGCGCGCTGGACGTCGAGCGCCACCACGTTGGCCGCGCCCTCCCAGATCGCGCCGAGGTAGCTGTCGCGCAGGAGCCGGGCGTTCGGCCATTCCTCGACGTAGCCGTTGCCGCCGCGGACGTTCATCGCCTCGCCGGCCACGACGCGCGCCCGCGTGGTCGTCCAGTATTTCGCGACGGGCGTCAGGACCCGGAGGAGCGTGCGGTCGGCGGCCGACCCCGCGTCCGCGCGGTCGTAGACGGCGGCCGCGTTCAGCACCACCGAGGCCGCGGCCTCGCCGTCGAGCAGCATCTCGAGGAGGGTCGCGCGGAGGAGCGGAAGCCGGATCAGCGCGTCGCCGAACGCCGCGCGGCCCCGCGCGTGCACGAGCGCCTCGAGCACCGAGCGCCGCATGATCCCCGCCGCGCGCATGGCGTTCGAGAGGCGCGAGCCGTTGACCATCTCCATCATCTGCTTGAAGCCGGCGCCGAGCTCGCCGACCACGTAAGCGGCGGCGCCCGCGTAGGTGACCTCGCCCGTCGCCATCGACTTCGACCCGAGCTTGTCCTTGAGCCGGTTGATGGTCCACGCGTTCCGGGTCCCGTCGGGCAGGCGCTTGGGCACGAGGAACATGGCGAGGCCGCGCGTGCCGGCGGGCGCGCCCTCGGGCCGGGCGAGCGTGAGCGCCACGTCGCAGTTGGCGTTCGAGCAGAACCACTTGTCGCCCCAGAGCCGCCAGGTCCCGTCGGCGTCGCGCCGGGCCAGGCTCGTCGCGGCTCCGACGTCCGAGCCCCCGGTCTTCTCGGTCATCCACTGGGTGCCCTGCCAGAGCTCGGCCGTGTCCGTGGCCGTGAGCCGCGCCAGGTACCGCGCCTGGAGCTCGGGGCTCGCGTGGCGGCGGAGCATGCGCGCGGTGGAGTCGGTCATGTTCACGGGACAGAGGAGCCCGAACTCGGACTGGGAGAACAGGTACGAGAGCGCGTACTTTACCGTGTGCGGCGCCGGCCCGGGCCAGCCGAGCACGCCCGCGCGATGCGACATGGCGGCGAGGCCGAAGCGGCCGAAGGCCAGCCGCTCCATCTCGCGGTACGCGGGATGAAAGACGATCTCGTCCACGCGCCGGCCGCGCTCGTCGTAGGGGCGCAGCACCGGCGGGTGCCGGTCGGCGTCGGCGGCGAGGCCGTCGAGCGCGTCGCCCGCGATCGCGCCCAGCTCGACGAGGTGCGGCCGCGCGCGCTCGAGCGTCGCCGCGTCCATGACCGTCGAGCAGACGAACTCGAGGTTTGGATCCTCGAGGTAGAAGTTGAGGCCGCGCGTCGTCGGCATCGCGTCCTGCGCGGGCGTCGGCGACACGCGCGTCACCGCGCGACACCGATCTCGCGCAGGTAGCGCAGCACGCCCGGGTGGATCAGCTCGGCGCGCGGCGCCGCGGCCACCGTGTTCGCCGCCGTCGTCTCGCGCGCCTGGGGCAGGCGGCGCGCGAGCGCCGCCTCGCCGCGGTGCAGGGCCCGCGCCAGGCGGTAGGCCACCTCGTCCGGAAGATCGGGCCGCGCGAGGACGAAGCTCCACGAGCCGACCGACGGGATCGCCGCCTCCTGCCCGGGGTAGGAGCCCGCCGCGACGGTCATGGGCTTGAGGAAGGCGTGCTTGGCGAGGATGCGTGTGATCTCGCCGGCGCTCGGGGCGATGAAGCGCGCGCCGCCGGGTGCGGCGGCGACGGCGCCGAAGCCCGGCCAGCCGAGCCCGCCGCCCCAGAGCGCGGCGACGCGCCCGTCGAGCACCATGGCCGGTCCGTCGCCCGCGCGGTCCAAGTAGACCGCCTGGAAATCGCGCTCCTGGTCGAGGCCCAGGCCGTCGAGCACGTAGCGCGCGAGGATGACGAGGCCCGAGCCGCGCGCGCCGAACGCGACGGGCTTGCCGCGCAGGTCCGCGACCGCGCGGTAGGGGCTGTCGGCGCGTACGACGAACATGCCCGGCGTCGAGTACATGGCGGCGACGAGCTTGAGCTGGGCCGGTGGCCGTCCGATCCCGCTCACCGCCTCGTACACGACCTCGCCCTGGACGAGCGCGATGTCGAGCCGGCCCGCCTCGAGGAGCGGCACGTTCTCCGTGCTCCCCTTGGTATTCCGCGGCTCGACCGCGAGTGTCGGGTCCGTCTCGTTGATCGTCTCGGCGACGGCGCCGCCGTAGACGGGGAACCCGCCGCCCGGCGTCGCCGTCCCGAGGACGACGACCGTCTTGTCGGCCGCCAATGCGGCGCCTCCCATCATCCACCCCCCGAGTGTCAGAGCCAGCACCGCCCGCGCGACGACGAACATGAGCGTTACGCTACCACGCCCCCGCGCTATACTCCCGCCGGGAGGAAGCCGATGAAGCTCGTCGTGCCGATCGTCGCGCTCGCGCTGACCGCCCTGACCGCGGCCGCCGACGCCCAGCCCACGCAGATCACCATCGCGCTGCCGGCCGAGGCCGTCACGATGGATCCCGGCCGCAGCACGCAGGTCCTGAACGTCAACTACTTCTACAACCTCTACGACTCGCTGACGCGCTGGGACGGAGCGCTCAAGCTGCAGCCGAGTCTCGCGACCGCCTGGAAGAACGTGAACGAGACTACCTGGGAGTTCACGCTGCGGCCCGGCGTGAAGTTCCACGACGGCGCGCCGCTGACCGCCGAGGACGTCAAGGCGACGCTCGAGCGCCTCATGGTGCCGGGCAAGACCGTCGTCCAGGCGGGCTTCGCCACGTTCGAGGCTGTCCAGATCGTGAATCCGACGACCATCCGCATCGTCACCAAGAAGCCCGACCCGCTGATCCTCGTGCGGCTGGCGCAGATGGGCTCGCAGATCCTGCCCGCGCGCCTCACGACCGACGAGGGCGTGAAGGATCTGGCGCGGCGGCCCGTGGGCACCGGCGCCTATCGCTTCGTGGAGTGGGTGAAGGACGAGCGGCTCGTCATGGAGGCCAACCGCGAGTGGTGGGGCTGGGAGGGGCGGCCGCCGGCGATCGACCGCATCGTCTGGAAGCCGATCCCCGACGACTTCCCGCGCATCGTCGCGCTCGAGAAGGGCGAGGCGGACGTCATCACCAACGTCCCCCCGGACCGGATGAAGGCGCTCGCGGAGGGGCGGGGGACGAAGATCGTGAGCGCGCCGGCGACGCGCACCGTGACGGTTTCGATAAACGCGACCCAGCCGCCGCTGTCCGACAAGCGCGTGCGCCAGGCGCTGCACTACGCGCTCGACGTGCAAGCACTCGTCAAGAACCTCTACGCCGGGATGGGCACGCCCTTCAGCGGCGGCCTCGCCGACACCGACTTCGGCTACAACGCGACGCTCAAGCCCTATCCCTACGACCCGGCCAAGGCGAAGCTGCTCCTCGCGCAGGCGGGGCGCGGTGGCGGCATCGACGTCACGCTCTACGGCGGCAGCGGCACGATGGTCAACGACAAGTTCCTGCTCGAGGCGATGGCCGACATGTGGGCCAAGGTGGGCATCCGCGCGAAGGTCGAGATGATGGAGATGGGCGCGCGCCAGCGGATGAACAACGAGCGCGCGATCCCGCCGAATGGGCTGCTCCTCGTCAATCCGCAGTCCACGCTCCTCGACGCCGACGGCTCGCTCTGGCGCATCTTCCACCCGAACGGCTTCAACGGGAAGTACTGGATCGGGAGCCAGCCCGGCCAGCGCTTCCACGAGCTGATGGAGCAGGCGCGCTACTCGCTCGACGTGAAGAAGCGCCAGCAGCTCTACGCCGAGGCGACCGCGATCGTCCACGATGAAAAGCCCTGGCTCGAGCTGTTCCAGGAGGTCGTGGTCTACGGCGTGAGCAAGCGTCTCCAGTTCAAGCCGCGCTCGGACTACCGGTTGATCGGTGCGGAGATGACGCTCGCGGGGCGCTGAGGCCCCGGCGAGTCAGAAGCCTTTCGGCGCGCGGAAGCCGCCGACCACGTCGGCGAGCCGGCCGGCGAGCGCGATCGGCGTCGCGTCCTCGAGATACGGCCCCACGATCTGGATGCCGACCGGCAGCCCGCCCCGCGTGAGGCCGACCGGCGCCGTCGTGGCCGGCAGGCCCGCCAGCAGCGCGAACGAGATCCAGAACATCAGGTCTTGGTAGGGGCGCGGGCCCGCCGCCGTCGCCAGGACGCGGCGCTCGACGCCCGGGGTGTGGTCGTGGGGAAACGCGGGGACGAACGCGGTCGGCAGCAGGAACGCGTCGTGCGTGCGGAAGTACGCCTGCCAGATCCCGCGCGCCTGGCGGCCGCGCCGCTCCGCCGCCTGCTGGTACGCGTAGGGCGCCGTCACGGCGAGGGCGTACTTGGCGACGTAGGAGCCGTCCTGGTTGGCGGCGAGCTTCCGGAGCGCGTCGAGCTGGTAGTCCGGCGGCGGCGGCACGAACCGCGCGAAGAGCAGCGCGAGATAGGCGTCGTACTGCTCCCGGGCGTTGACCCGCGGCGGCCAGCCCTCCTCGAGCGTCGCGCCGGCCTTGCGGAGCGCCTCCACCGCCGCGGCGAGCGCGTCGCCGACCTCGGGGGTGACGGGGCAGATCGGATCGTCGAGCACGTAACCGATCCGGTAGTCGCCGAGGCGCGCGCCCCGCGCCGGCGGCAGCGACCAGCGGTACGCGCGCGCCTCGTCCCCGTCGGGCCCGCCGAGCACCTCCATGGCCGCGCGCAGGTCCGCCGCCGAGCGCGCGAGCGGGCCGGCCACGGGCAGCGTCGAGGGCGGCGTCGCAGGGATCCCCGGTGGCGGCGGAATGTGGCCGCGCATCGGCACGACGTCGAGCGTGGGCTTGTGGCCGTAGACGCCGCAGAAGTGCGCCGGGATGCGGATCGAGCCGCCGAGATCGCTGCCGGGCTCGAGGTAGCTGAGCCCCGCGGCCAGCGCCGCGGCACCGCCGCCCGTCGAGCCGCCCGGCGTGCGCGTGACGTCCCAGGGATTGTTGGTCTGGCCGTAGACGGCGTTGTAGCTCTGCCAGTCGCTCGCGAAGATCGGCACGTTGGTCTTGCCGAGCAGCACGGCGCCCGCGCGCCGGAGCCGCTCGACCACCGCCGCGTCGCGCGCCGGAACGTGGTCCTTCAGCGCGGGCGCGCCCGCGGTCGTGGTGACGCCGGCCACCTCGAACGTGTCCTTCACGGTGCACGGCACGCCGTGGAACGGCCCCCACCACTCGCCCCGCGCCAGCGCCTCGTCCGCGGCCTTCGCCCGGGCGAGGGCCGCGTCGGGGGTGAGCCGGACGATCGCGTTGAGCTTCGGGTTGTGCTGCGCGATGCGGTCGAGGATCCGCGTCGTCAGCTCCACCGAGGAGACCTGGCCGCTCCGGATCGCGCGCGCGGCGTCGAGCGCGGAGGCGAAGTCGAGGTCGGCGACGGCGGCGCGCGCGGCGCGTGCGGGGAGGAGCGCCGCGCCGACCATCGCCACGCCACCTCCGAGGAACGCGCGCCGCGAGAGGCTCACGGCGGAGAGCTTAGCCGCCCTTGAGGCGCGGGTCCAGCAGGTCGCGGAGCGCGTCGCCCAGCATGTTGAAGCCGAAGACCGCCAGCGAGAGCGCCACCGCCGGCCAGATCGCGAGCCACGGCGCCTGGTACATGTGGTCGAGGCCGGCGAGCGAGAGCATCCCACCCCAGGTCGGGTAGGGCGGCGGCACGCCGAGGCCGAGGAACGAGAGGCTCGCCTCGGTCAGGATCACCGTCGAGAGGCCCGTCGTCGCGACCACGATGATGGTCGGCATCACGTTGGGCAGGATGTGCGTGAGGGTCGTCCGGATGTGCCCGGCGCCGAGCGCCCGCGCGCTCTCGACGAACGTGTGCTCCCGGACGGAGAGCGCCACGCCGCGGATGATCCGCGAGTTCTGGATGCCGAAGGCGACGCCCAGGACGATCGTGATGTTCCCGACGCTCGGGCCGAGGAGCGACATGATCGACATGAGCAGGAGCAGCGGCGGGAACGCCATCCAGGCGTCCACGCCGCGCTGCACGAGGAGGTCGAGCCGGCCGCCGAAGTAGGCGGAGAGCACGCCGATGACGGTGGCGAGCACGCTGCCGAGGGTGACGGCGCTGAAGCCCACGTAGAGCGAGACGCGCGCGCCGTAGATGAGCCGCGTCAGCAGGTCGCGTCCGATCTGGTCGGTGCCGAGCCAGTGCGCGCCGTTCATGGCGATGAAGCGCTCGCGGAGGCTCGTCTGGGCGAAGCTGTAGGGCGCGACCCAGTCGGCCAGGACGGCGGCGGCGAGCATGACGACGACGATCGCGCTGCCGATCGTGCCGAGCGGCTTTCGCCTGAGCATCTGGACCCAGACGTCGAGCCACCAGGGCCGTGTGCGCGCGCCGCGCCGCGCGGGGAGGGCGAGGGGCGCGCCCGCGAGGCCCGCGGCGGCCAGCGCCGGGCCTCGGCTAGTACCGAATCCGCGGATCCAGGAACGCATACGAGAGATCGATCAGGAGGTTGAGCCCGACGATCATCGCCGCGATGATCAGGTTCACCGACTGGACGACGGGATAGTCGAGCCGCGAGAGCGCCTCGAAGAAGAAGAGGCCGACGCCGGGCAGGCGGAAGATCGCCTCGATGATCACCGAGCCGCCGATGTAGAGCGGCGTCTGGAGCCCGATGAGGCTGACGACCGGGATCATCGCGTTCTTGAGCGCGTGGCGCAGCACGATCGTCCGCTCGCCGAGCCCCTTCGACCAGGCCGTGCGGATGTAGTCCTGCCGCAGCACGTCGAGGAGCGCCGAGCGCATGATCCGCATGATCGGTCCCGCGCGTGTCACGCCGAACACGAGCGCCGGCACGAGCATGATCTTCAGATTCTCGAGCGGGTCCACGCTGAAGGCGACGTAGGTCCAGACCGGCGTCCATTTGAAGTAGATGGCCGGCAGCACGACGACGACGACGGCCAGGCCGAAGTACGGGACCGAGAGCGCCAGGATCGCCAGCACCCGGCCGATGTAGTCGGACGCCGAGTCCTGCCGCACGGCCGAGACGATCCCGATGGCGATCCCCAGCACCACCGAGATGAGGATGGTCAGCGCCGCCAGCTCGAGCGTGACCGGGAACCGGCGGACGAACTCCTCGAGGATCGGCTGGCGCGTCCAGTATGAACGGCCGAAGTCCCCCTTGAGCACGATGTTGCCGATCCACTCGAGGTACTGGATGTGGACCGGCCGGTCGAGGCCGAGGTCGTGCCGGAGCGCCGCGAGCGTCGGCGCGTAGGCGTGGCCCTCGACCATGCGCGTGACCACGTCACCCGGCATGAAGCGCATGAGTCCGAAGACGATGACGCTGACGAGGAAGAGCGTCGGGATCGCCAGCGCGACCCGGCGCAGGACGTACCGCTTCACCTATCGAGCCACGTGTAGAGCAGGCGCATGCCGAGGCCGTAGCCGTCGTGGTGACGGAAGCCCTTCACGTAGGGCGGGTGCGCGACGTACTGCGGCCACTGCGGGACGTAGACGTAGTAGGCCTTGTCGGCGAGGTAGCGCTGGATGTCGTCCACGATCTGCTTACGCTTCTTCTGATCCATCTCGCGCCGCTGGGCGACGAGCATCTTCGTGAGCTCGGCGTCGGCGACGTGGCTCTGGTTGGTCGGCAGCTCGGGGTAGAAGCGCCCAAACAGGAAGTCGTCCACCTCGGTGAAGGGCGTCGAGGGCCCCATGGCCATCTTCTCGTACTTGCCGAGCATCGTGGTCGAGGAGTACTTGCCGTACTCCTCGGGCTTCAGCTCGACGTTGATGCCGACCTTGCCGAGGTTCTCCGCGGCCAGCTCGTAGTAGCTCCGCCACGGCACGACGTAGCCGGGCCAGTGGAAGAGCGGCGTCGTGAGCCCCTTGGCGTGACCGGCCTCGGCCAGCAGCCTCTTCGCCTCGGCCGGGTCGTAGCCCACCAGGTACTTCGCCTTGGCCGGCTCCATCTTCGACGCCTCCAGCTTCCACTCCTTCAGCGCGCAGGGCACGGGCCCCGCGTCGACACAGCCCTCGCCGAAGAGGAGCGCGTCGTTCCAGGCCTTGCGGTCCAGCGCGAGCGCGACGGCGCGCCGGACACGCACGTCGTTGAAGGGGGGCTGGTCGGTGCGCATATAGATGAAGCCCACACCGATGACCAGTGTCGGCGTCACCACCATCTCGGGGTTGGTCTTCTGGACCGCCTTGCCCTCTTCCGGGCTCACCCAGCCCCAGATGTGGGGCAGCTCGGCCTTGCCCGCGCGCAGGACCGCGACGCGCGCCGCCGCGTCGGGCGTGATCTCGATGACGACGCCGTCGAGGTAGGGCAGGCCCTTCATGAAGTAGCCGGGATTGCGCTCGAAGGTGACCTTGACGCCCTTCTCGTAGGACTTCAGCACGAAGGGGCCGGTGCCGATCACGGCGTCCGGGTGGTTGAAGTCCTTGAACCGGTCCTCGGCCTCGCGCGGCAGGATCACGCAGAAGCTCGGGTTGGCCAAGTGGTTCAGGAAGGGCGCGAAGGGCTCCTTGAGCGTGACGCGGACCGTGTAGCGGTCCACGACGTCGATCCCCTGCACGGGCTCGAAGCGGTCGCGGAACGCCGACTTGGCCATGAACCGCTCGAGCGAGTACTTCGCGTCCTCGGCAGTGACCTCGCGGCCGTTGACGGGCGGCTTGTTGTGGAAGTGCACGCCCTTGCGGAGGTTGAAGGTGTACGTCTTGCCGTCCTTGGACACCGTCCACTTCTCGGCGAGGTCCCCCACGATCGAGAAATCGGTGGCCGACTTCTGCTCGGGGCCGTTGGGGAAGCGCACGAGCTGGCTGTAGGCCAGGCTCACGTAGGAGTGGGTCAGGAAGCTGATCGAGAGATGCGGGTCGAGCCCCGGCGCCTCACGCTCGGCGACGCGGAACACGCCCCCGCGCTTGGGCTGCTGCGCGGGCGCGGGCTGGACCACGCACACCGACACGAAGAGCGCGAGAAACGTAACGAGAGCGGCGCGTCGCGCCATGAAGATCCTCCTGTGTGTCGCGTCACGGCTGGCGAAACTGGCCTATTATCGTCACGAGGTACGGTCTGTCAATGCGCGGCGCCTCGCGCTACGCGCCCGGCGCGGGCCACGCGGCGAAGTCGCGGGCGAACTGCTCGAGCGCCAGCAGCGCGATGCGATCGTCGCGCCGCGCGGCCTCGCGATGTGCGGGCGTGTTGTAGCCCCACGCAGCCAGAAAGAGCCGCGCGCCGGCGAGCGTCTCGTCCGTCTCGACGTCCTGCAGCGTCGCGAGCCGGTCCTCGACGAACCAGATCCCGCGCGCGTCGCCCCCGGCGTGCCGCGCGGCGAGCTCCCGCAGCGTCTCGCGCTTGGGCCAGCGGACCTCCTTGCCGAGGACCTGGGCCTCGGGCAGGCGGACGCCCTGGCGCAGGAGGAGCTGGCGCGCGAAGCGGCCCTCCTTGGTGGTGACGACGTAGACGACCGGCCGCGGACCCGCGAGCCTTTGCAGGCGCGCGATCACACCCTCGTAGAACCGGTGGCTGTCGAGCCAGCCGCGCTCGTCACGGGCGATCCACGCATCCCGCACGCCGTCGAGCGCGGCGGTGGCGGCGTCGCGCGTGCACCCGAGTTCGGCGAGCCACGTCGCCGGGCGCCAGTCGCGCGCCGGCGCCTCGTCCGCGGCGCCGGACGCCAGCGCGTGCACGAGCGCCACCATCTCCCAGCCGGTTTCCACGAGCGGCCGCAGCCGGGCGAAGCGGTCGAAGAGGCTCGCGGGCGGCGCCTCCGGCGCGCCTGGCCGGAGCCTCCGCCAGGCGCGCCAGGCCGACTCGAAGTACTCGCGCATGCCGTCGCAGAGGACGCCGTCGAAGTCGAGCGCGAGGACGGCCGGCGATGTCGTGTACAGTGAGGTCATGGTCAAGTTCGTCCGCGTTCCGCTCGCCGTCATCATACTGTCCACGCTCGCCACCGTCACGGCGGCCGGCGGGCAGACCCTGGACGACGTCGTCCGCGACGTGGAGGCCACCTACGCCCGGATGACCGATCTCCGGGCCGATTTCGCCCAGACGGCCTTCAACAAGAGCCTCAACCAGAACATCCCCGCGCAGGGCGCCGTCTTCTTGAAGAAGGGCGGCAAGCTGCGCTGGGAGTACAAGGAGCCGACGCCGCAGGAGATCGTGTCCGACGGCAAGAAGCTCTGGGTCTACACGCCCGCGCTGAACCAGGTCAACGTCGGCGAGGCGCCGGAGGCGCTCGCCGGTCCGGCCGGGAGCTTCCTCGCGGGGCTCGGCCGGCTCCGCGCCGAGTTCACCGTCCGCTTCCTCAACCCGGCCCAGCCGCGCGACGCGGAGGGCAACTGGGTCCTCGACCTGACGCCCCGGCAGCCGTTGCCGACGCTCGCGCGGCTCGTCCTCGCGCTCGACGCCAGGACGTGGGAGATCCGGCGGGCGGTCGTGTACGATCAGTTCGAGAACACGGTCACGATGCGCTTCACGAAGGTCGCGATCAACTCGAGCCTGCCCGATCGACTCTTCACCTTCGAGGTGCCGAAGGGCGTCGCGACGGTGCCGCTCCGATAGACAGGAGACACGGATGGCCGCCGAGAACTCGTTCGACATCGCGTGCAAGATCGACATGCAGGAGGTCACCAACGGGCTCGACCAGGCGCGTCGTGAGATCGAGACGCGCTACGACCTCAAGGGCTCCAAGAACGAGGTCGTGCTCGAGAAGACCGACATCACCGTGACGACCGCGGACGACATGAAGCTCAAGGCGGTCGTGGACATCCTCCAGTCGCGCCTGCACAAGCGCGGCGTCCCGCTGAAGGCGCTCACCTACGGCACGGTCGAGCAGGCCTCGGGCGGCGCGCTCCGGCAGAAGATCTCGCTGCAGCAGGGGATCCCGATCGAGAAGGCCAAAGAGATCGTCCGGATCATCAAGGACACGAAGCTGAAGGTCCAGGCCGCGATCCAGTCGGATCAGGTGCGCGTCTCGGGCAAGAGCCGCGACGACCTGCAGAAGGTCATGGCGCTCCTGCGCGACAAAGACCTGGGCGTCGCGCTTCAGTTCACGAACTTCAGGAGCGTCTGAGGGGAGCGGGTCTAGTCGGGGAGGCGCGCGGCCCGGGTCTCGGCGGTCTCGAGCCGGACGGACGCGAACTCGATCGCCACGCCCACCTTGCCGTCGAGGCGCTCGACCCGCACCACGCGGCCCTCCGCGGCGAGCTCGACGGGCGGCATCGTGGCCAGGTTGTTCAGCACGATCGACACCTTGACGATTGCGCCCGCGTCGAACGACCCGTCGGCCTCGAAGTAGAGGCCCGAGTTGCTGATGTTGCGGCCCTGGCCCTCGCCTTCCGGAATCTGGACGGGCCCTTCGAAGGGGTGTCGCGGCGCTCGGCTGTACTGGGATTCGCCCTGGCTCATGGTCTGTCCTTCGATCATACACGAACCGCTATAATGGGCGCCACGCCATGAAGATCCACCTCACGACCCTCGGCTGCCCCAAGAACCAGGTCGACTCCGAGCTGATGCTCGGGATGCTGACCGAGGCGGGCTTCCCGCTCGCCGAGCGGGCGGAGGACGCCGAGTGCCTGATCGTCAACACCTGCGCGTTCATCGACCGGGCGCGCGAGGAGTCGGTCAACACGATCCTCGAGCTGGCCAAGCTCAAGGAGGGCGGACGCTGCCGTGCGCTGATCGTCACGGGCTGCCTCACGCAGCGCTACGGCAGCGAGATCCTCCGCGAGCTGCCCGAGGTGGACGGGATCCTCGGCACCTCGAACCTCTCGCGCATCGTCGAGCTGGTCGGCCAGGCGGCGAACCGCCACGACTGGGCGACCTCGGCGCCGCCCGGCTACCTCTACGACGCCGCCACGCCGCGGCTGCTGACCGCGAAGGTCCCGTACGCCTACGTGAAGATCGCCGAGGGCTGCGACATGGGCTGTACCTTTTGCGCGATCCCGCAGTTTCGCGGTCGTCATCGGAGCCGCCCGCGCGCCGATATCGTGAAAGAGGTCGAGGGGCTCGCGGCGCGCGGGATCCAGGAGGCCATCCTGGTCTCGCAGGACACGCTGGCGTACGGGCGCGACCTGCCGGGCGGCGGCGACATCGGCGACCTGCTCCAGGCGCTCGGCGAGACGCGGATGCCCTGGGTCCGGCCGATGTACCTGCACCCCGCGCACGTCAACGACCGCCTGATCGCGAAGTGGGCCCGTGCGCGCGTCGTCCCGTACCTCGACATGCCGGTGCAGCACGGCGACGACGCCATCTTGAAATCGATGCGCCGCGCGGTGACCGCCGCGCGCATGAAGGAGATCGTGCGCGCGTTCCGCGAGGCGATCCCCGGGCTCACCGTGCGCACGACCGTGCTCGTCGGCTTCCCGGGCGAGTCGGAGGCTGCGATGGAGAACCTGTTCGCGCTCCTCGACGACGTCCGCTTCGACCGGCTGGGCGTCTTCACCTACTCGCCCGAGCAGGGGACGCCGTCGCCCGAGTACGCCGACCAGGTGCCCGCCGAGCTCGCGGCCGAGCGCGCGGCCCTCGTGCAGGAGTCCCAGGATCGCATCGCCTGGGAGGTCAACCGGAAGCTCGTGGGCTCGGTGGCCGACGTGCTCGTGGACGGCCCGAGCGAGGACTCCGCCTTCGCGTTCGAGGGCCGCACGGCCGGGCAGGCGCCCGAGATCGACGGCGTCGTGTATCTCCGCGGGAAGTTCCAGGCGGGACGCTTCGCGCGCGTGCGCGTCGTCGAGGTCGAGGGATACGAGCTCGTCGGCGAGCGCGCCTGATCGCCTGGCGCTGATCGTCGCGACGGTGGGCGGCGCCGGGTACGCGCCGGTGGCGCCGGGGACGGTCGGCAGCGCGCTCACGGTGCTCGTGCTCTGGCTCGTGCCCTTCTCGCTCGCGGGCCTCAGCGTCTTCCTGGTCGCCGTCACCGCCGCGGGTATCTGGGCCTCGCATCGCGCCGAGCGCCTGCTCGGCGCGACGGATCCGGGCGCCATCGTCATCGACGAGGTGGCGGGCATGACGCTCTCGGTGCTCCCGTTCGCGCTCACGCCCTGGACGCTCGCCGCCGGATTCGGGCTGTTCAGGATCTTCGACGTCCTCAAGCCCTTTCCCGCCAATGCGAGCCAGCGCCTGCCGGGCGGATTCGGCGTCGTGGTGGACGATCTGATCGCCGGCCTCTACGCGCTCGCCGTCCTCGGGCTCCTGCGCGCCCTCACGGGGTGGCCGGCATGACCGCGCACGTCGTGACGGTCGGCGTGCCCCCCGCGGCCGAGCTGCCCGACCTCGAGGGCGCCGCCGTGGCCGCGGCGCTCGCGGAAGCCGGCCTGCCGGTCGCCAGCCGCGTCGCGATCGAGGACGACGAGCCCGCCCTCGAGCGGGCGCTCGCCCCCGGCGACGGGCTCACGGTCGTCATCGCGGGCGCGGGCGCCGGCGACCTCGTGCGGCGCGTGCTCGCGCGCGCGATCGGCGCCCGGCTCGTCCTGAACGAGCGCTTCCTCGCGGCGCTCGAGGAACGCCATCGCCGACTCGACCGGCCGCTCCCGCGGCGGGCCGAGCGGCTCGCGCTCCTGCCGCAGGGCGCTCAGGCCTGGACCGCGGACGATGGCGAGCCTGGCTGGCTGGTCGAGGATGGCGCGCGCGCCTTCGCCGTGCTCGCGCGCGACGGTGGGCTCCGTGCCGTGCTCGCGCAGCACCTCGTGCCCTACGCGCGTCTCCGCGCGGCGGGCCGCGGTGCCGTGATCGTCCGCACGCTCCGGACCGCCGGCGTGAGCGTGGGCGAGCTCGAGGAGCGGCTCGCCGCGTGGCTCGGCCAGCCCGAGAGCCGCACGGGCGAGGTCGCCGTGACACTCCTGCCGGGTGAAGGCGAGGCGTGGGTGAGGCTGCGCGCGCGGGGCGCGGACGCCGCCCGCGCGCTCGCGCGCGTGGAGACCTCGATGGCGGCGGCGCTCGGCGACGACTGCTACGGGCGCGACGCCGAGACGCTCGAGCTCGTCGTCGGCCGGATGCTCCGCGAGCGCCGCCTCACGCTGGCCGTCGCCGAGTCCTGCACGGGCGGCCTTCTCGGTCACCGGCTCACGAGCGTCGGGGGCTCGTCGGCGTACTTCGAGCGCGGCGTCCTCGTCTACTCCAACCGCGCCAAGGAGGAGCTGCTCGGCGTCCCCGCCGAGATCCTGCGCGTCCACGGCGCCGTCAGCGCGCCCTGCGCCGAGGCGATGGCGCGCGGCATCGCCTCGCGCGCGGGCACCGCGTGCGCGCTCGCGATCACCGGCATCGCGGGTCCCGACGGCGGCACCCCGACGAAGCCCGTGGGCACCGTCTTCGTCGGGCTCGCGGTGGACGGGCACGCGAGCGCGCGGCGCTTTCGGTTTCTGGGCGACCGCGCCTCGGTGAAGTGGCAGTCCACGCAGGCGGCGTTTGATATGCTGCGGCGGGCACTGAAAGGACGCGCATGAGGGCCCTGGCGGTCGCCATCCTCCTGATCGTTCTTGCGGGCTGCGCGGGAGGCGGTCCCTTCGAGCGTGGCCTGGCGCTCTATCGCGCGGGGCAGTACACGCAGGCCAGGGCCGCCTTCGACGAGGCAATTGCCCGTGCGCCCGGCTCCGCGGCCGCCTACAGCAACCGGGGCATCACGCGCGCGCGTCTCGACGACCTCGACGGCGCCATCCAGGACTACACGCGCGCGCTCGATCTCGCCCCCGGCGACGCCGAGGTGCTCTACAACCGCGGCAACGCACACGTCGCCCGGCGCGACTACCCGGCCGCGATCGCCGACTTCTCCGAGGCGCTCCGAGCCAAGCCGGGCCTGGACAAGGCGCTCTTCAACCGGGGCACGGCGCGCGGCCTCGCGGGTGACGCCGAGGGCGGCCGCGCCGACTGGCTCCGGGCGATCGAGCTGGAGCCCGATCGGGCGCAGAAGAGCGCGATGCGCCAGCGCGCGGGCCTGGCCCCCCAGCCGGCCGCCGCCGCGCCTTCCGCAACGCCTTCGCCGCCGCCGGTCACACCGCCCGCGCCGCCTCCGGCCGCCGCAGCGCCGCCGCCACCTGCCGCGCCGGCCGCCGTGGCGCCATCGGCCGTTGCCACGCCGGCTCCCGCACCGATGGCGCCGCCGGTGACCCCGGCGCCCGCGCCAGCCTCACCCGCGCCCGCCGCGCCCGCCGCAGCGCCGCCCACCGCGGCAGCGCCCCCGGCGGACACGCTCGACGCGCGCGAGCTGGCCAGCCGCGCGCTGGGGCGCGAGCTCCAGGGTGATCGCAAGGGCGCGCTCGACGATCTGCGCGCCGCGCTCGCGAAGGAGACGGATCCCGAGCGGCGCCTGGGCATCCAGAACCTGCTCCGCCTGCTGGAAGGTACCCGATAGCGTCGATCCGCGCCTTCGTCGCGGTCCTCCTCGACGACGGCGTGCGGGCGGCCCTCGGCGTCGCCATCGCGCGGCTGCGCGGCGTGGCTCGCGAGGTCGCCTGGGTTGCGCCCGAGAACCTGCACCTCACGCTCAAGTTCCTGGGCCAGGTGGAGGAGGCGCGTCTGGCGCCTCTCGCGATGGCGCTCCAGGCCGCCGCCGCCGGCCTGCCGGCCTTCGACGCGAGCGTCGCCGGACTGGGCGCCTTCCCCTCCGCGACGCGGCCGCGCGTCGTCTGGGCGGGCGTGCGCGAGGGCGCCGGGACGACGACCGCGCTGGCCGAGCGCGTGGAGCGCGCCTGCGCCGGGCTGGGACTGGCACCCGAGACGCGCCCGTTTTCGCCCCACATCACCCTCGGGCGCGTCCGCGTCCCGCGACGGAATCCACGGCTCACCGATCTGCTGGCCGCCGGGGCGGGGGAGGAATTCGGGCGCATTCGCGTCGGAAGCCTCGTCCTGATGGAGAGCCGGCTCTCGCCGCAGGGCGCTCGCTACGGCGAGCGTGCGCGCGCGAGCCTCGGGTGAGGCCGGCGCGCCGTCAGGATTCCTGGACATTGACGCCGTCCCCCCGCGACTCCTAGAATGCTCGCAACGGCCCACACAAGGAGACGCGCATGGCGGAAGTGAAGATCGACCGGAAGCAAGCTCTGGAGCTGGCGATCGCGCAGATCGAGCGGCAGTTCGGCAAGGGGTCTGTCATGCGTCTGGGCGCGGGCGGCCCGCTCGAGGAGATCGCCACGATCCCGACGGGCGCCCTGCCGCTCGACGTGGCCCTCGGGATCGGCGGCCTGCCGCGCGGACGCGTCACCGAGATCTACGGGCCGGAGTCGTCGGGCAAGACCACGCTCGCGCTCCACGTCATCGCGGAGGCGCAACGGCTCGGCGGCATCGCGGCCTTCATCGACGCCGAGCACGCGCTCGACCCCATCTACGCCAAGAAGCTCGGCGTCAATACCGACGAGCTGCTCATCTCGCAGCCGGACACGGGCGAGCAGGCGCTCGAGATCACCGAGACGCTCGTGCGCTCGAACGCGGTGGACGTGATCGTCATCGACTCCGTGGCGGCGCTCGTGCCGCGCGCCGAGCTCGACGGCGACATGGGCGACTCGCTCCCGGGCCTCCAGGCGCGCCTCATGTCGCAGGCGCTGCGCAAGCTCACCGCCGCCATCTCGCGCTCCGGCGCCGTCGTGATCTTCATCAACCAGATCCGCGAGAAGATAGGTGTCATGTTCGGGTGTCTGCACTACTCCACGCGGGTGGCGCTCGCCGACGGAACGAGTATGAAGATCGGCCGGATCGTGAACCAGCGGTTGCCCGTCGACGTGCTGTCGTGGGATCCCGCAACGGGGCGCATCGAACCCCGTCGCGTCGTCAACTGGTTCGACAATGGCCGCACCGATCGCTTCCTCCAGTTCGAGGTCGAGGGTGGACGCTCGGGCCGCCGCCGGTTCGCCGTGACCGAAAACCACGTCATCTTCGCGCCGATGGGGCGGGTCCGTGCGGGCGATCTCGCGGTCGGCGACGAGGTGCTCGCCGCCGTCAGAGACTTTCGGCTCACCGACGACCAGTGGCAGCTCGTCCTCGGCGGGAGCTTCGGTGACGGCTCGCTCCGCAAGGTCGGCACCCACGCCGCGCACTTCCGGGTCGGCCACGGTGAAGAGCAGAAGGACTACCTCCGCTGGAAGCACGAGATGCTCGCGCCGTTCGCCGGGGCCATCAAGCGCACGGGGAACGGCTGGGGCTTTGACACGCTTGCCATGCCGGCGTTCGCTGACATCCGTAGTGCGTACTACGGCGAGACTGGGCGGGTCGCGTCGGACCAGGTGCTGGATCGTCTGGACGCGCGCGGCCTCGCAGTCTGGTACGGCGACGACGGCTCGTTCTCGGGATCGTACGCGCGCTGGGGGAAGGGCAAGGCGGTCCTCTACAACACGGCGCTCACCGGCGAGTCGCGTGCGCGGGTCAGCGCGCTCTTCGAACGCCTCGGGATCGGCAGGCCTCGGGACGACGGCCGCGGGTTCTGGTTCGACTCGGAACAGACGGGGCGGCTCCACGCCCTCATCGCGCCGTATCTCCATCCATGCCTGGACTACAAGCTGCATCCGACCGTGCGGGGGCGGTTCGCCTGGCATCCGGTGCTCGAGGTTCCCGAGCTCAAGGACCGTGAGGTGCGACGGGCCGTGCCGGCACGCATCCTCAAGAAGTATGTCAAGCCATCCACGCGCTCGACGCACCGCTTCGACCTCGAGGTCGAAGGTCACCATACCTACCTGGCCGACGGCGTCGTTGTCCACAACTCGCCGGAAACGACGTCGGGCGGGCGTGCGCTGAAGTTCTACGCATCGGTGCGGCTCGACATCCGACGCCAGGAAGCGATCAAGCAGGGCACGGAGTCGCTCGGCGTCCGCACGAAGGTGAAGGTCGTGAAGAACAAGCTCGCGCCGCCGTTCCGCGAGGCCGAGTTCGACGTCATCTACGGCGAGGGCATCTCGCGCTCCGGCACCATCCTCGACGCGGGCGTCGAGCAGAGCGTCATCGAAAAGTCGGGAACCTGGTACACCTACAAGAACGAGCGGATCGGGCAGGGACGCGAGAACGCGAAGCGGTGGCTGCAGGAGAACCCGGTGGTGCTCACCGATCTCGAGGCCAAGATCAGAGAGACGCTCGGGCTCCGCCCGGTCGCGTCGCTCAAGTAGGAGTCCCTCATGGCGATCGACTTCGACAAGCTCCTGGTGACCGGGGTCGAGCGCGGCGCGTCCGACCTCCACCTCAAGCCCGGCGCCCCGCCGATTCTCCGGATCCACGGCCGGCTCGTGCCCCAGGCCGACCTCGGCGTGATCGGGGCCGAGGAGATGGACGCGATCGCGAAGAAGTGCCTGCACGAGCGCTTCTACTCCCAGCTGAAGGACGGCAAGGAAGTTGATACCGCGTACGCCGTGCCGAACTTCGGCCGCTTCCGCGTCAACATGTTCCTGTCGCTCGGCAACGTCCGCGCCGTCCTCCGCTCGATCCCGTCCAAGAAGCCGAAGTTCGAGGAGCTGGGCCTGCCGGTCGTGCTCGAAGAGCTCGCCATGGAGCGCCGCGGCATGATCCTCGTCACCGGCATCACCGGCTCGGGGAAATCGACGTCGCTCGCAGCGATGATCGACTTCATCAACCGTACCCGGAACGATCACATCATCACCATCGAAGACCCGATCGAGTTCACGCACGAGGACATCAACTGCGTGATCAGCCAGCGCGAGATCGGCCACGACACGGGGAGCTTCGCGACGGCGCTCCGCGCCGCCCTCCGTGAGGACCCGGACGTCATTCTCGTCGGCGAGATGCGCGACCCCGAGACGATGTCCGTCGCCCTGCACGCCGCGGAGACCGGTCACCTCGTCTTCTCGACCCTCCACACCCTGAACGCGGCGGAGACGGTCAACCGTATCATCGGCACTTTCCCGCCCCACCAGGAGCAGCAGATCCGCGACCAGCTCGCGGCGGTCATCGTCGGCGTCGTCTCGCAGCGCCTCATCCCGAAGATCGGCGGCGAGGGGCGCATCCCCGCGGTCGAGGTGCTCGTGGGGACGGCCGCCATCAAGGACTGCGTCCGCGACGCAAAGCGCACGCCGGAGATCGGGACGTTCATCGCCCAGGGCCAGTCGCAGTACGGGATGCAGACCTTCGACCAGTGCCTGCTCAAGCTCTATCGCGAGGGCATGATCTCGTACGAGACCGCGCGCGAGGCCGCGACGAACGCGGACGATTTCGACCTCAAGGTGCGCGGCATCTTCTCGACGGGCGAGCAGTCCTTCGAGCAGCAGAAGAAGGAGGAGCGGCCCGTCGTCCAGGCCTCCGGCAGCTCCTTCTTCAAGCGATAGGCGCGCCCCGCAAGCCTCTCGACGCCAGGGCCGCGCGCCTCGCCGCGGCCGATCTCCTCTCGCGCCGCGCCTGGACGGCGCGCGACCTCGCCGCGCGCCTCGTGCGCCGCGGCGCCTCGACGGACGTCGCGGCCGCCGTGGTGGCCGACCTCGCCGATCGCGGCTACGTGGACGATGCGGCGTTCGCCCGCCACTGGGTGACGACGCGCGCCGCGCGCGGGTACGGCGCCGGGCGCCTGCGCGCCGAGCTGCGCGCCCGCGGCGTCGCCGCGCCCCTCGTGGCCGCGGCGCTCGCGACCCTCGAGCGCGACGACGAGCTCGCCCAGGCGCGCGCGCTCGCCCGGCGCCGCCTTCCCGCGCTGCGCCGCGCGAGCCCCGAGCGCGCCGCCGCCCGCCTGACAGACCAGCTCCTGCGCCGCGGCTTCCCGGGTTCCATCGTCACCCGCGTCCTCCGCGAAACCACCGGCCGCCCCGCCGCCGACGAGTAGCCGGGCGCCGGGGGAGGGGTCGGCGGGACTCGTTCCCGCCGCGCGGCCACGGGCGCGACGCGCCCAGATGGAGCCCAGCCGCAACGGGCCAGCGCACGCGTGCCGCGTGGTCCCGGGACCCCTCCCCCGGCGCCCCGGCTACTCGTCGGCGGCCTCGCGCGTGCCTCGGGGAGGCGCCGGAAGCCGATGGTACAATTGGCGTTCTCATGACCGGGGGGCAAATCCGCGAGGCGTTTCTCAAGTACTTCGAGGCGCGCGGGCACACGCGCGTGCGCTCCTCGTCGCTCGTGCCGGGCGACGATCCGACGCTCCTCTTCACCAACTCCGGCATGGTCCAGTTCAAGCCCGTCTTCCTCGGCGACGAGCGCCGAGGCTACACGCGCGCGACCACCTGCCAGAAGTGCGTCCGCGCCGGGGGCAAGCACAACGACCTCGAGAACGTCGGGCGCACGGCCCGCCACCACACGTTCTTCGAGATGCTCGGGAACTTCTCCTTCGGCGACTACTTCAAGGCCGACGCGATCGCCTTCGCCTGGGAGCTGCTGACGCGCGACTTCGCGCTGGACACGGGGCGGCTCACGGCGACGGTCTTCACCGACGACGACGAGGCCTTCGGCCTCTGGAAGAAGGTCGCGGGCCTCCCCGACGACCGCATCCTGCGCCTGGGCGAGAAGGACAACTTCTGGGCGATGGGCGACACCGGCCCCTGCGGCCCGTGCTCCGAGGTCCACTTCCACCAGGGCGACCATCTCCCGTGCGCGGAGGTCGCCGCGGGCCGGCCGTGCCTCGGTCCCGCCTGCGAGTGCGACCGCTGGCTCGAGATCTGGAATCTCGTCTTCATGCAGTTCAACCGCGACGCGAGCGGCGCGCTGACGCCGCTGCCCCGCCCCTCCATCGACACCGGCATGGGGCTCGAGCGCATGACCGCGGTCCTGCAGGGCAAGATATCGGACTACGACACGGACCTGTTCGCCCCGCTCATCGACCGTGTCTCGGCCCTGGCGCGCAAGCCCTACCGGGCGCGCGAGCAGGACGACGTCTCCATGCAGGTGATCGCCGATCACGCGCGCACGACCGCGTTCCTCATCGCGGACGGCGTCACGCCCTCGAACGAGTGGCGCGGGTACGTGCTCCGCCGCATCATGCGCCGCGCGATGCGCCACGGGCGCATGCTCGGCCTCCGGGAGCCCTTCCTCTGGCGGGCGGTGGACTGGGTCGCCGAGCTCATGCGCGACGCCTACCCGGAGCTGGCTGCCGAGCGCGCGCGTATCGAGGAGGCCGTCCGCACCGAGGAGGAACGCTTCGCCGAGACGCTCGACGTCGGCATGCAGATGATCGACGAGCTGGACAGAGAGCGGAGGAGCATGACGCCGACGCACGCGGCGGAAGGCAAGAGTGCCGCGACGCAGATGATCGTCGACGGGAGCTTCCTCTTCAAGCTCTACGATACGCACGGGTTCCCCAGGGACCTGGCCGAGGAGATCTTCACGGGCAAGGGCTGGGTCGTCACGCCGGCGACCGAGGCCACGTACGAGGCCGAGATGGAGGCGCAGCGCCAGCGCGCGCGGGCGGGCGCCGCGTTCGCCGCGGGCGACGACGGCGAGGCGGGGCAGCTCTACCAGCGGCTCGGGGCGGAGCTCCCGGCGATCGAATTCGTCGGCTACGACACGCTCACCGCGCCCGCGCGCATCCTGGCCATCGTCGACGCGGCGTCGGGCGGCGTCCGGCGCGCGCGCGAGGCGGGCGAGGGCGCGGAAGTCGAGATGATTCTCGACCGTACGCCGGCGTACGCCGAGTCGGGCGGCCAGGTGGGCGACACGGGGACGCTGGCCGGCCGCGCGGGCCGGGGGCTGATCCTCGACACGTACTACCGGGGCCCGAAGCTCATCGTCCACCGCGTCCGCGTCGTGCAGGGCGGTTTCCACGAGAACGAGGACGTCGCGGTGAGCATCGAGACCCCGCGGCGCCAGGGGCTCCGCCAGCACCACACGGGCACGCATCTGCTCCACGCGGCGCTCCGCATGGTCCTGGGCACCCACGTGACCCAGGCGGGCTCGCTCGTCGCGCCCGACCACCTGCGCTTCGACTTCTCGCACGGAAGCCAGGTGAAGGACCGCGAGGTCGGGCAGATCGAGGAGCTGGTGAACGAGCAGGTCCGGGCCAACACGCCGGTCACGCGCATGGAGATGGACCTCGACGAGGCGCTGAAGCTGGGCGCGATGGCGCTCTTCGGCGAGAAGTACGGCAATCGCGTGCGGGTCATCAAGATCGGCGACTTCTCGACCGAGCTGTGCGGCGGCACCCACCTCGACCAGACGGGAGAGATCGGCCTGCTCAAGGTCGCCGCCGAGGGCGCCGTCGCCTCGGGGGTCCGGCGCATCGAGGCCGTCGCCGGCACGGCCGCGCTCGAGGCCGTGGCGCGCAAGGAAGCCGCGCTCCGCGAGGCGGCGGAGATTCTCAAGATCGCGCCGCTCGAGGTGCCCCGGCGCCTGCAGAAGCTCCTCGAGGAGCAGAAGGCGCTCGAGAAGCAGCTCGAGACGCTCGAGGCGAAGCTCGCCCGCTCGCGCGCCGAGGACCTCGTGGCGGCCGCGCGCCAGGTCAACGGCGTGGCGGTGATCGCCGGCCGCATCGACGGCCTCGACGCCGACGGCCTGCGCTCGGTCGCCGACACCCTCCGCGACCGCCTGGGCTCGGGCATCGTCTGCGTGGGCAGCGTGCTCGACGGCAAGGTGAACCTGGTCGCCGCCGTCACCAAGGACCTGACCCGGCGCTTCCAGGCCGGGAAGCTCGTGCAGGAGGTCGCCGAGGCCGTGGGCGGCCGGGGCGGCGGGCGGCCCGACCTGGCTCAGGGGGGCGGCGCGGAGCCCGACAAGCTCGACGCCGCGCTCGCGCTCGTCAACGAGGTCATCGCTCGTACGCCCGCCTAAAGGGTAGAATAAGGCTCGATGAGCCCTACGCTCGGTAGGATCCTCGTCGTCGACGACGAGCCCCCTGTACGCGAGGTGCTCACCGAATACTTCGCGACGCAGGGCTACGTGGTGCAGTCGGCCGGGAACGGCAACGACGCGCTCGCAGCGATCACGCGCGAGCGTCCCGACCTGGTGCTGCTGGATATCCGCATGCCCGGCATCGACGGCGTGGAGACCCTGCGCCGGATCCGCGAGCTCGACGAGGCGGTTCCCGTCATCATGGTGACGGCCAACGAGGACGTCGCCCTCGCGCGCGAGACGCTGAAGCTCGGCGCCTTCGACTACGTCGCCAAGCCTTTCGACTTCGGCTATCTCGACCGCGCGGTGGCGGCCGGGCTCGTCCAGGCGGGCATACCCGCCGTGTGGGAGAAGCCCGCCGAGGCGCCACGCGACGTCTGGACGAATCTCGCCGAAGCCGTGTTCCGGGCGACGCGCGGGATGGACGCGGGCGCCCGCGCGTCCACGGGCATGCGGCTCGAGAGCGCGACGCTGGCCGCCGCGCGCGAGGCGGCCGCCGGCCGGACGGCCGGCGCGGTGGAGCACCTCGGCGAGCTCGCGCTGCTGCTCACGCTCACCGCCGATCTGCGGGACCTCCCGGACTCCGACCGGGCGCAGATCGAGGCCGCGCGTGAAGCGGCGCGCCGCACGCTCCAGATCCCGGGCTGACGTCCGCCCGCGGCCGCGCGGCCGTTCGGACGCCGGCGCGCACCTCGAGATTCTCCACACCGTCGCCGAGACGGTCAGCCGCACCCTCGACGTCCGCGACGTGCTCCGGACCGCGCTCGAGGCGCTCACGCACGTCACGGGCCACGAGATCGCGAGCCTCCACCTGCTCTCGCCCGACGGCAAGATGCTCGAGCTTCACGGCGAGCGCGGGATGTCGCTCCGGCTGCGCGAGGTCAACCGGCTGCTGCCCGTGGGCAAGGGCCTGATCGGGCGGGTCGCGAAGACGGGCAAGCCGCTGCAGTCCGGGAACGTCGTGAAGAACCGGAATCTCTTCCCGCCGGCGAAGGCGGCGGTGCGGCTCGACCAGATCCGTGGCTTCGTCTGCGTCCCCATACGCTGCCGCGGCCGGATCCTCGGCACGCTCTCGCTCGGCCGGCAGACCTCCGACCGCTTCGACTCCCGCGAGATGGCGCTCGTCGAGGCGACGGCCGACCAGATCGGCCTGGCGTTCGACAACGCGCGGCTCTACCAGGAGACGGTGCACCAGCTCGACGAGCTCAAGCGCGCGCAGGCGCAGCTCGTCCACGCCGCGAAGCTCTCGGCGGTCGGCGAGCTGGCCTCGGGCGTCGCGCACGAGATCAACAACCCGCTGACGACGATCCTCGGCCAGGCGCAGCTGCTGCTCACGAACCCGGAGGTGCCCCAGTACGTGCGCGACCGCCTGACCATCGTCACCGAGGAGGCCTCGCGCGCCGCGCGGATCGTCCAGAACCTGCTCCTCTTCGCGCGCCAGTACACGCCCGAGCGCCGGCCGTGCTCGCTCGCGGACCAGACGCGCCGGGTGCTCGACCTCAAGGGCTACCAGCTCGACCACGACGACGTCCGCGTCGTGACCGAGTTCGCGCCGAGCCCCTACGTGCTGGGCGACGAGAACCAGCTCCAGCAGGTCCTGCTGAACCTCGTCCAGAACGCGCACTACGCCATGTCCAAGCGCCCGGGCCCGCGCGTGCTCACCCTGCGCACCTGGCCCAACGGCGCCACCGTCTGCCTCGAGGTGGCCGACACGGGCTCCGGCATTCCCGAGGAGGTCATGCCCCGGATCTTCGATCCCTTCTTCACGACCAAGCCACCCGGCGAGGGCAGCGGACTCGGCCTCTCCGTCTCCTACGGGATCGTGACCCAGCTCGGCGGCACCCTCCGCGCGACGAACCGGCCCGAGGGCGGCGCCTCGTTCATTCTCGAGCTGCCGTCGGCCGGCCGGAGCGCGTGAGCGTCGGACCGAAGCGCGCGGAGCCGGTTCGAACCGAGGGAAGCCTGAGAAGGAAGCGACGCGGCCTCGCGCGCCCGCTTCTGGCCCTGCTTCTGCTGTCGGCCTCGTGCGCCGGGATCGGCGGGCCCGTGCCCGGCGCCCCGGCCCACCATCGCGAGCACGGCTTTGCCAACACGAGCCCCGCCTACGCCCCGGCGGGTGCCTGGACGCGGCTCACGTTCTTCGTGACGCGCGTCCTCGCCACGACGTTCAACCCGCGCACCGCCGAGTTTCCCCGCGTGGCGAGCGACCTCGGGGCGATCCGGGCCAAGCCGGGCGCCGACACGATCACCTGGGTCGGCCACGCGACGCTCCTGATCCAGCTCGACGGCGTGAACGTGCTCACCGATCCTCACTGGTCCGCGCGCGCGAGCCCGGTGGGCTTCGCGGGTCCCAGGCGCCTGACGCCTCCCGGGCTCGCCTTCGAGGACCTCCCGCCGATCGACGTCGTGCTGATCTCGCACGACCACTACGACCACCTGGACGAGGCCACGGTCCGGCGGCTCGCCGAGATGCACAAGCCTCACTTTCTCGTCCCACTCGGCATGAAGGCGTGGCTCGCCGATCGCGGCATCACGGACGTCGAGGAGCTCGACTGGTGGAACGACCGCGTCGTGCGCGGGCTCACCTTCACGTGCGCCCCGGCCCAGCACTTCTCCGGGCGCACGCTGTTCGATCGCAACCGCCGGCTCTGGAGCGGCTGGACGGTCGCCGGCGCGACCAAGCGCCTCTACTTCGCGGGCGACACCGCGTACTACGCGGGGCTCAAGGAGATCGGCGCGCGGCTCGGCCCGTTCGACGTCGCCGCCGTCCCGATCGGCGCCTACGTGCCCGCCCGGATCATGAAGGCGGGCCACACCACGCCGGAGGAAGCCCTGCAAGTCCTGGCGGACGTGCGGGGCCGCGCCTTCGTCCCGATCCACTGGGGCACCTTCGACCTGGCGGAGGAGCCGCTCGCGGAGCCGCCCAGGCGGCTCGAGGCCGAGGCGCGCCGCCTCGGCCTCGGCGCCGAGCGCGTCTGGCTCCTCAAGCACGGCGAGACCAGACGCTGGTAGCGGTGCCGGGTTACACCGCCTCGAGCAGCAGCCCCTTCAAGTAGCGCGTCTCCGGGATCGTGAGGACCACGGGGTGGTCCTCGCCCTGGCCCAGCGTCATGGCCACGCGCAGGCGCACGCCCGCGTCGGCGGCGGCGGCGCGGCAGGTCTCCTCGAAGCGCTCGGCCGACACGTGGTGCGAGCACGAGAAGGTGAGCAGGTGGCCGCCGCGCTCGAGCAGCCGCATCGCCCGGAGGTTGATCTCCTTGTAGCCGCGCACGGCCGCCTCGAGCTGGGTCCGGCTCCGGGCGAACGGCGGCGGATCCAGCGCGATCGCGCCGAAGCGCGTCCCCGCGCGCTCGAGGCGACGGAGCTCGTCGAACACGTTGGCGGCGAGGAGCTCGGCGCGGTCCGCGACGCCGTTCAGCTCGAGGTTCTGGCGGGCGCCGGCGAGCGCCTCGGGCCCCGACTCGATCAGGACGGCGCGCCGGCCGCCGCCCACCAGACCGTGGCAGGCGAAGCCGCCCGTGTACGCGAAGCAGTCGAGAACGTCGCGCCCGCGGGCCAGGGCCCCGAAGCGGACGCGGTTCTCGCGCTGATCGAGGTAGAGCCCGGTCTTGTGGCCGGCGCCGAACGTCACCCTGAACCTGACGCCGTCCTCCGCCACCTCGACCGTCGCCGGCCCCGCCGGTCCCGCCCAGCCGAGCGCCGGCGTGAAGCCCTCGAGCCGCGCCGCCCCGTCGTCGTCCTTGTCGAAGACCGGCGGATCGCCGAGCGCGCGCGCGAGGATGCCGTCGACCTGGCGGCGAATGCGGGCCATGCCGAGCGTCAGGCACTGGACGACGAGCGCCGGGCCGTAGCGGTCGACCACCAGGCCCGGGAGCCCGTCGGCCTCGCTCCAGACGAGGCGGCCCAGCGCGGGCGGCGCGCCCGTGGCGCGCGCGCGGAAGGCGAGCGCCCCGGCGATCCGACGCTCCAGGAACGCGGCGTCGACCGGCTCGTCGGCCCAGGTGAGCAGGCGGCAGCAGAGCGCCGGGCGGGGGTTGTAGTGGCCACGCCCGACGAACGTGCCGGCCGAGTCGATGACGGTCACGACGCTGCCGGGCTCGACGTCGCTCACGTCGGCGACGTCGCCCTTGAAGATCCAGGGGTGGCTCAGCGCCCGGTCGCGCCCGCGCTTGAGCCTCAAGACCGCCGCGCGCTTCAGGGGAGGTCCTCGGCGGTGATAGCCCAGCGCTCGTGGTCCCGCCAGCGCCCGGCGATCTTGAGATAGCGGGGGGAGAAGCCCTCGCGCCGGAAACCTGCGCGCCGGGCGAGACGCCGGGATTTCATATTGCCCGGCTGGATGTTGGCCTCGAGCCGGTGGAGCCCGAGCCGGCGGAAGCAATGGCGCAGCACCAGCTCGAGCCCCTCGCGCATGTGGCCGCGGCCCGCGAACGGTGCGCCCGCGTAGAAGCCAAGATAGGCGCTCCGGAAGTTTCCGAGGAAGATCTGGCTCACGTTGACGACGCCCGCGATCGCGTCGTCCTCACGGCGGCAGACGAGGAACCCGCGCTCGCTCGGGCGCCGGACGCGCCGCACGTACGTCGCGAACGCGGCGGGGCCGGCGGGCGGATCGACCCAGGGGCGAAGCGAGCGCCGGCTCGCGCGGACGAGGCGCGTCAGCTCTTCTCGATCGCGGAGCGTGGGAGCGCGGAGGTAGACGCGACGGCCGACCTCGATCGCGCGCGCCGGCCTCATGGCGCGCCGGCGCTACTTCTTGCGCAGGACGACGACCATGATGATCGGGTGCCTGGAGCGCTCGAGGACCTGGTGTGGCTTGAAGCCGAAGAACCACTGGACGAACTCGAAGCCGCCCGCGAGCTCGACCATCGCCTTGAGCTCCTGCGGGAACACCATGCGCGAGAGATGGGTCTGGCGGTAGCGCCGGTGCGTGCCGTTCTCGACGGCCTCGAGCGTCATCCGCTCGCGGAAGACCTGGCTCACCGGATCCACGTCGTTCAGCGCCGAGAACGAGGCGCGCACGATGAGGCCCCCGCGCCGCTTCGACCACGACCAGCGCCGCGCCGGGTCGGTCCAGGAGGAGGCCATGTAGCGGTCGAACACGTAGAGCCCGCCCTTGCGCACCGCGCTCGCGGTCGCGCGCAGGTGGGCGATGAGCTGGGCGTTCGTGAGCATGTGCCCCTGGGAGTCCTGCATGCAGATCGCCGCGTCCACCTTGCCGGCGAGGCGGAAGTCGGTCATGTCGCCGACCATCAGCTCGCCCGCGTAGCCCTTGGCCGCCATGCGCCGGCGGAGGAACTCGATGTTGCCGGGCGAGAGATCGATCCCGGACATCCGGTAGCCGCGGTCGGCGAGCCGGATCAGGTGCGGCCCAGTACCGCAGGCGATGTCCAGGACCCGGCGGACCGGCCGCCGGGCGTAGCGCTTGAAGCAGTGGGCGAGGAAGTCGACCTCGAGCTTGCGGTTCGTGTCGAAGGCGATCTCGTAGAGGCGCGGGGCGCTGTAGTGGGTGTACCCGCGCCTCACCGGACGGTGCCCCACCAGGTCAGGAGCGCCTCCCGGATCACCCAGGCCGCGGCGATGCCCGTCCGGCCCGACGAGTCCCAGGCGTGGGCGACCTCGACGAGGTCGCCGCCGATCACGCGGCAGTCGGCGAGCATCCGGACGATCTCGAGCAGCTCCGGCATCCGGAGCCCGCCGGGCTCGGGCGAGCCGGTGCCGGGCGCCTCCGAGGGGTCGAGCACGTCCACGTCGATCGTCACGTAGAGCGGGTGGCGCCGGAGGTCGGGCAGGAGCCGCCGGACGATCTCCACCGGGTGGCCGGCCAGGACCGAATAGAAGTTGGCGTGTGTCCGCCCGTACTCCTCGCGGGCGCCGGTCCGCATGCCCACCTGGTACATGCGCTCCTTCGGGATGGTGTCCATCACGCGGGCCATCGCCGAGGCGTAGTTGTAGCGCTCGCCCAGGAATTCCTCCCGGAGGTCGGGATGGGCGTCGAGCTGGAGCACCCGGAGTTCCGGAAACGAGGGCGCGATGGCCTCCATCACGGCCACGGTCGCGGTGTGGTCGCCGCCGAGCATGAACGGGATGAGGCCCGGACGCCACCAGGAGGCGATGTCGTCGCGCGCGGCGTCGAGCTGCTCGCGGGGCGAGGCGCCGTCCGGCATCTCGCAGTCGCCGATGTCGGCGATCGGCAGATCCTCGAGGTCGCGCTGCACCCAGGGCGAGTAGGTCTCGATCGAGTCGGAGGCCACGCGGAGGTCTCGCGGACCCGCGTCGGCGCCCTTGCGGAGGTTCACCCGGCCCTCGAAGGGGATCCCGTAGACGATGATCTTGGAGTCGGCGAGGGTGCCCTCACAGGCGATGTAGCGGGGCGAGACGGCGCGCATCGAGCCGGGCGCCGCTAGGCCAGGTCTTGCTCGGCGAGCAAGACCACCGCGGCGAGGGCGCAACCGGTCCGGTCGACGGTGTGCTCGACGGCGAAGATCCGGAGCTCCCGGATGGGCTCGCCGCGGACGGCGAACGCCTCCTCGAGCATCGCGCGGATCGCCCGCTCGGCCTCGGAGCGGTCGGCGACGTCGTGGAACTCCATGATGACGCCAGGCTTGGCCGGGTCGTCGGGCAGCGCGTAGCCGACGGCGGCGGCCACCGTCTGGCCCGGCACGTCGCTCGTCATCGCCGCGTACGCCGTCGGGACGAGCGCGCCCGGCTTGATTTTCGGAAGCTCGACGATCGCGACCTCGGGCGGGACGATGCTCGAGACCTTCAGGAGGTTCACGTTGCCGATGCCGGCCGCGAGCAGGGCGTTGTCGAACGCGTTGAGAGGCGTGCCGCCTTCCGCGTGACCGACCGTCGCCGCCGCCAGCGTGACCGTCTTCGCCATGAACATCGCTCGTCACTCTACCGACCGCACCCGCAGATGCAAGCGGAAAGTGGCCGTCGGGCGACAGGGCCGGGCCTCGGCGCGAGTGTCGTTCCGAGCAGACGAGGCCGGCCCTGTCGCCCGACGGCCGCTGAAACTGCGTTTTTTTCTTGCAATCGAAAATCGTGGGCCATAGAGTGAAACAAGTTTTTCTCGAGAAACGAAATTTTTTCGGCCGTGTATACAGCGACGCGATCAACGCGGCGCAGGAGAGGTGCGGTAGATGACTGGATCCGAGAGAGGAGGGCCCGAGGATTGAACGCCCTGGGACGACACATGCTCATCGAGTTGTTCGATTGCGACACCGACGCGATCAACAACCTCGAGACTGTGAAGGGAACCCTGGTCGAGGCCGCGAAACGAGCCCAAGCCACGATCGTCGACGTCGTCTTCCACGAGTTCAACCCCTTCGGCATCAGCGGCGTGGTCGTCATCGCCGAATCCCATCTCTCGATCCACACCTGGCCGGAGTACCGTTACGCGGCCGTGGACATCTTCTCCTGCGGTGAGGTTCTCCAGCCCGAGGTCGCCGCCAACTACCTGGTCGAGCAGTTCGCCGCCGAGCGCACCTCGGTCGTCGAGATGCAACGCGGCATGTTCCTCAACTCCGCCGTGCCCATCGTGAACAAGGCCATCCCCGCCGGCAGGTGATCAACCCGCAGGGCTACAAGTGGTTCTTCGAGACCACGACTCCCGCCGAAGGGCACATGCATGCCATCAAGCGGACGCTCGTGGAGGGGCAGACGAAGTTTCAGCACGTCGAGATCATGGAGACGACCTCCTACGGGAAGGTCCTCATCCTCGACGGGAGAATCCAGTCCAGCCAGGCTGACGAGTTCATCTACCACGAAGCCCTGGTGCACCCGGGCATGCTGGCGAGCGAGGGCCCGCCGCGGAGCGCCCTGGTCATCGGCGGCGGCGAAGGCGCCACCCTCCGGGAGATTCTGAAATACCCCTCCATCGCCCGGGCCGTCATGGTGGACATCGACGGCGAGGTCGTCGAGCTCTGCAAGAAGCACCTGCCGGAGATGCACCGGGGAGCCTTCGAGGACCGGCGCACGGAGGTCCGGGTCGAGGACGCCCGCGCCTACCTCGAGAAGACCACCGACCGCTTCGACATGATCACCGTCGACCTCGTGGAGCCCCTCGAGGAGGGGCCGGCCTGCATGCTCTTCACCAAGGAGTTCTACAGCCTCGTGCGGGACCGGCTGACGCCCGGCGGGGCGATGACGATGCAGGCCGGCATGACCAAGCTCGGCGAGCTCGCCTTCTTCACTGCCATCCACCGGACGCTTCGTGAGGTCTTCCCCGTGGTCGCCGGCTACCAGACCTTCATCTCCTGCTTCGGCACGCCGTGGGGGTTCATCACGGCCACGAAGAAGGTGGATCCGACCCGGCAGGACCTCCAGGCGGTGGACAAGCTCGTCGCCGAGCGCGTCAAGGGACCGCTCGACTACTGGGATGGCGAGACGCACGCGCACGCGTTCAGCCTGCCCAGGTTCATCCGCAAGGCCATCGCCGCCCAGACCCGGGTCGTCACGGACGCGCATCCCCTGATCATGGCCTGAGGGCCGGCCCGGTGGGAGCCCAGCGCGGCGTCGGGCTCATCCTGCTCATTGTCGTCGCGGGTCTCGTCGTGGGCTCGCTGCTGGGCGAGCTTCTGGGCAGCCTCCTGCCCGCGGGCCGCGCCCAGGACCTGATCGCCCGGGGCCCGACGATCGGTCTCACGCCCCCCGCGACGCTCGACCTCCGGTTCCTCGCCATGACCCTCGGCCTGAGCCTCAAGGTCAACCTCGTCGGGGTGGTCGGGATCGTGATCGCCGCCCTCACCCTCCGCCGGCTCTGAGGCTCATCCTCGCGTCGCAATCGCCGCGACGCCGCGAGCTGCTGGCCACCATCGTGGGGGAGTTCGAGGTGGCGCCGAGCGGGATCGAGGAGACGCTCGACGGCCCGCCCACGCCGGCGTCGGTCGCCGCGCTCGCGCTGCGGAAGGCGCGCGCCGTCGCCGCCCGCGTCGGCGACGGCGTCGTGCTCGGCGCCGACACGGTCGTCGTCCTGGACGGCGAGGCGTTCGGCAAACCCGCCGGCCCCGAGGAGGCCCGCGCGATGCTCCGGCGCCTGCGCGGGCGCGAGCACGAGGTGATCACCGGCGTGGCGGTCGTGGATGCCCGCGGCGGCCGTGAGGCCACGCGCGCGGTCGTGAGTCGTGTCCTGATGGCCGAGTACTCCGACGCCATGCTGGAGACCTACGCCGCCTCTGGAGCGCCGCTGGACAAGGCCGGCGGCTACGCGATCCAGGATCTCGCCGGGGCCCTCGTCGCGCGCCTCACGGGCTCCTACACGAACGTCGTCGGGCTTCCCGTCGACGAGACGCGCGAGCTGCTGGCCGGGTTCGGCGTGCCCCTCAGCGCGGCTCCCGCGCCTTGAGGGCCTTCTGGAGGGGCTCGGTGTGAACGATCTCGTCGGGGCGCGGGATGCGGAGCGTGGCTGGGAGCGGGATGTGGGCCCGGATGATCTCCAGCGTGTGCTGGACCTCCTCGGCGCTCACCAGACCGTCGGCGAGCTGACACTCGCGGGCCGTCCCGAGCCGCGCCTCGAAGTCGTCCAGGGTTCCCGTCACCCGCGCGTCGAGCTTGGCGGCCAGCTCCCCGGCGGTGGCCTGTCGGATCCGCTCCCCGGCGGCCAGGAGCGCCTTCGCCAGCGCGACGAGGTCGGATTCCTTCGGGGCCCGGTCGCTGCGCGCGAAGAGGGCGGCGCTGACGGTCCGGTTGCCGAGCGCGCCGGCGACCGCGGCGGGTGTGCGGAAGTCGGCGAGGAGCTTCGCCCGCCCGTCGACGACGAGCCGGCCGGCGAGCGGGTCAGCGACGAGCGCCGCGTGGACCTCGCCCGAGTCGAGCGCCGTCACCAGGCCGCGCGCGCCCAGGCTCAGGACGTGGACCTGGGCCAGACTGACGCCGTGGCGGGCCAGGAGCCAGCCGAACCATGCGTGCTCGGGGGCGCCCGGCGTTGCGACGCCGACGCGCATGCCGGCCAGGTCCTCCACCGAGCGCACGGCCTCAGCGTGGGGCTGGGCGACGAGCAGCGCGACGGGCGGCGCGGCGGTCAGCCCGAAGACGAGCCGCGGTTTCTGGTTCGGCTGGCGCGGCCCAAAGCGCAGGAGCGCCTCGAGGGTCGTCGCGGCCAGGTCCGCCTGACCCTGCGCGAGCGCCTCGGCGGCGCCGGACTCGGCGCGCGTGGTCTTGAGCGTGACGGCGAGGCCCTGGCGCGTGAAGTAGCCCTCGGCCTCGGCGACGCGGATCGCGAGGTACTCGGGTGACGTCGGCGGGCCGCTCACGGCGAGCGTCAGGCTCTGGAGGAGGACGATGAGCGCGAGCATCGGCTCAGCCCGGGCGCCGCTCGCCCGCTGGCGCCGGATCCCGGGGCCCCCGCGCGACCGCGTCAAGGCGCGGCTGCTGCGCCTCTACGGCGCGCTGGCGCGCCGGTTCGGGCCGCAACACTGGTGGCCCGGCCGGACGCCCTACGAGATCGCGGCCGGCGCCGTGCTGACCCAGCACACGGCCTGGGCCAACGCGGCCCGCGCCGTCGCCGCGCTGCGCGCGCGGGGCCTGCTCACCGCGCCCCGGCTCGCCCGGCTCTCCGCCGCCGCGCTCGCGCGCGTGATCCGCCCCGCGGGGACGCCGCGGGTCAAGGCGCGACGGCTCCTCGCGCTGACACGCTGGCTCCTCCAGGCGGGGGGCGGCGGGTTCACCGCGCTGCGGACGCGCCCGCTCGGCCCGCTGCGCCGACGGCTCCTCGCCGTGCGCGGCCTCGGACCCGAGACCGCGGACGCGATCCTTCTCTACGCCGCGAACCGACCGGTCTTCGTCGCCGACGCCTACGCCCGCCGCGTGCTGGCGCGCCATCGGCTCCTGGCGCCGCGCGCCGGCTACGAGGCCGCGCGCGCCTTCGTCGAGGCGCACCTGCCGTCCGATCCGGCGCTGTTCAACGAGTATCACGCGCTCCTCGTGGCCGTCGGGAAGTCGCACTGTCGCACTGTCCCGCGCTGCGCGACCTGCCCGCTCCGCTTCGATCTGCGCGGCCGCGCCCCCGCGCGCTGACGCGCGCCGCCGGGTCCGCTCGCGCGGCGCGCGCCGACTCCACCCATCACGCGCGCTCGGTGAGGAGCGCGACGAGGCGCTCGGCGGCGTCGGGGATCGCGAGCCGCCGCGCGCGCTCGCCCATCTCCTTGAGCCGTTGGGGGTCGGCGAGCAGCGTCTTGACCTCGGCGGTGAGCCGCTCGGGTGTCAGCTCGGCCTGCGGGAGCACGACCGCGCCCCCGGCGCGCTCGATCAGCCGCGCGTTCGCCGTCTGCTCGTCGCCGCGCGTGCCCGGCAGCGGGACGTAGAGGGCGGGAAGGCCGAGCTGGCAGCACTCGTTGACCGTCCCGGCGCCGGCGCGGGAGACGACGAGGGCCGTCGCCGCGTAGACGTCCGCGAGCTCCGCGCCGACGTACGGCAGGACGGTGTAGCGGCGCCCGAGCGCCGCCCCGAGCTCGGCGCGGCGCGCCTCGAGCCACGCGCGGTCTCCCGTCGTCGGGTGATCGCCGCACTGGTGGATCACCTGCGCCTGGTCGACGAGCCGTGCGAGGGCCTGGCCGACGGCCCGGTTGATGCGCTGGGCGCCCTGCGCGCCTCCCGTGACGTAGACGAGCGGCACGGCGGGGTCCAGGCCGAAGCGGGCGGCCGCGCGCGCGGGCGAGCCGCCGCGCAGCTCGGGCCGCAGCGGGTTGCCCGTGACGACGACGCTCCCCGCGCCGAAGTGGGCGGTGCTCTCGGGAAATGTGACGGCCACGCGGCGGGCGAAGCGCGCCGCGAGCCGGTTGGCGAGGCCGGGCACGAGCGTCTGCTCGTGGACGACGATCGGCACGCGCGCGAGCGCCGCGGCGAGCACCACGGGCAGCGCGACGAAGCCGCCCGTCGCGAAGACGACCCGCGGCCGGAGGCGCCGGAGGAGGGCGAGCGCAGCGGCGATGCCGGCGGGCACGTTGACGGCGAGATCGGTGACGTTCCGCCAGGCCCAGGCGCGGCGGAGCTTGCCGGTCGGGATCGCGAAGTAGGGCACGCCGGCCTCGGGAACACGCCGGGCCTCGATCCCGCGCCGGGAGCCGATCCAGGCGCACGCGAGCGAGCGCTCGGCGAGGAGCGCGGCGACGGCGAGCCCCGGGCTCGTGTGGCCGCCCGTGCCGCCGCCCGCGATCACGACGTCAAGCGCCGGCACCCTTTTCTTTGTGGCGTTCGAGGGCGAGCGCGAGCAGGCGCTCGAGCAGGTCCGGGTAGGCGAGCCCCGACGCCTCCCACATGCGCGCGTAGGCGCTCGTGGAGGTGAAGCCGGGAATCGTGTTGATCTCGTTGACGAGCACGCGGTCGCCCTCGAGGAAGCAATCCACGCGCGCCATCCCCGCGCAGTCGATGGCGCGGTAGGCGGCGAGCGCCAGCTCGCGGACCCGGCGCGTGAGCTCGGGCCCGATGGGCGCCGGCACCGTGAGCCGCGACTGGCCCTCGGCGTACTTCGTCGCGTAGTCGTACCACTCACCACCGTAGGTGATCTCGCCCGGCAGCGACGCGACCGGCTCGTCGTTGCCGAGGACGCTCACCTCGACCTCGCGCCCGCGGACGGCGCGCTCGACGAGGATCTTCCGATCGTGGCGCGCGGCCTCGTCGAGCGCGGCGGGGAGCGCCGCGGCGTCGCGCGCCTTGCTGATCCCGACCGAGGAGCCCAGGTTCGAGGGCTTGACGAAGCAGGGGAAGCCGATCGCCTCGGCGATCCGTCGCGTCACGCGCGCTGGGTCCTGGCGCCACTCGCGCCGGGTCACGACGAGGTGCTCGACGACGGGCAGACCGTGGGCCTGGAAGACCGTCTTCATCGTGGCCTTGTCCATCCCGATCGCCGAGGCGAGCACGCCGGCGCCGACGTAGGGCAGGTCGGCCAGCTCGAACAGGCCCTGGATCGTGCCGTCTTCGCCGCACGGGCCGTGGAGCATGATGACGACGACGTCGAGGTGACGGAGCTCGGCCGGCAGGCCGCCGGCGGGCTCGGTGCGGGCGAGGCTCTGCGTGGCGGCGCTGTCGACGGCCTCCGCCCGATCGGCGAGCGCTTTCTTGACGGAGCCGGAGGCGTCGTCCGCCGGCAGCGCCATCCGCGCCTCGGCGGCCAGCGCGCGGAGCGGCTCGCCGCCGACGACCCAGCGGCCGTCGCGCGCGATGCCGATCGGGACGACCGCGTGGCCACGCTGCTCGAGCGCTGCGATGACCGACGCCGCGGAGGCGAGGGAGACTTCGTGCTCGCCCGAACGTCCCCCGAAGACGACGCCGACGCGCAACCGCGGCATGGGAGTCATTCTAGCAGGAAGGCCCGCGGCGACCGCCTTCGACGGCGCCCGGGGTGGGCGCTACTGGGTGGCCGCGATCATCGCGCGCGCGATCAGGCTGAGGAAGCCCTGGACCTGCGGCATCCATACCGCGCGCGTGAAATAGGCCGCGACGGTCAGCACGATGTAGACGAAGCCGGTGAACATCCAGTCGGGCATGCCGGGCGTGCGCACGATCGACTCGAGCATGCCCGCGAGCACCGCGCCGACGAACGCGACGACCCCGGCGATCGCGACGAGCGCCAGCGGCGTGAGCATGAGGACCATGAAGACGATGAAGATCGCGTCGGCGCGGTCCACCTTGTGGGCGAAGACCCGGGCGCCGCTCGGCTTCGCCGCGAGGGTCTCGAGCGCGTCCTCGACGCGGCTCCACGAGAGCAGGCCGAAGTAGATGACGAGGAAGAGCACGCCGAACCCGAGCAGGATCCAGTGCGAGCGCTTGAGACCGAGCCACATGGCTAGGCCTGCCCCTGGCGGCGCCCGGCCCGCCACCGCCGCCAGTCGGCGAGCCGGCGCGCCAGCTCGGTCTCGAGGCCGCGGTCGCTCGGGTGGTAGTACTGCCGGCCGCGGAGCGCCTCGGGCAGGTCGTCCTGATCCACGCGCGCGTCGGGCGCGTCGTGCGCGTACTGATAGCCCTTGCCGTAGCCGAGGTCCTTCATGAGCCTGGTCGGAGCGTTACGGATGTGGAGGGGCACCGGCTCCGCCGGGCGCTCGCGCACGTCGGCCCGGGCTGCGTCGAGCGCCGTGTAGACCGCGTTCGATTTGGGCGCGAGGGCCAGGTACAGCGTGGCCTGCGCCAGCGCGAGCTCGCCCTCGGGATCACCGAGCAGATCATACGCCTCCTTGGCCGCGAGCGTAAGCGTCAGGGCGGCCGGGTCGGCGTTGCCCACGTCCTCGGAGGCGAAGCGGACGAGCCGGCGGGCGAGGTAGAGACGGTCCTCGCCGGCCTCGAGCATGCGGGTGAGCCAGTAGAGGGCGGCGTCGGGATCGGAGTCACGGAGCGACTTGTGCAGCGCCGAGATGAGGTTGTAGTGGGCCTCGCCCGACTTGTCGTGCAGGAGCGTCTTGCGCTGGGCGGCGTCGCGGATCGACGCCTCGGAGACACGCCGCCGGCCGCCCGCGGCCTCCGTGTGGAGCACCGCGAGCTCGAGGATGTTGAGGGCCGCGCGCGCGTCGCCGTCGGCCAGGCGCGCCACGGCCGCGAGCGCCCCGTCGTCCGCGTCCGGCCCGAGCGCGCCGAGGCCGCGCTCTCTGTCGGCGAGCGCCCGCCGGAGGATCGCGACGAGGTCGTCCTCGGCGAGCTCGCGCAGCACGTAGACGCGACAGCGCGACAGGAGCGCTCCGTTCACCTCGAACGACGGGTTCTCCGTGGTCGCGCCCACGAGGATGATCGTGCCCTTCTCGACGTGCGGGAGGAAGGCGTCCTGCTGGGCACGATTGAAGCGGTGGATCTCGTCCACGAACAGGATCGTGCGCGTCCGGTGGCGTGTGCGCTCGGCCTCCGCGACGGTTTCCCGGATCTCCTTCACGCCGGAGAGCACCGCGGAGAACGCGACGAAGCGCGCGCCGGCGACGCGCGCCATCAGGGAGGCGAGCGTCGTCTTGCCCGAGCCCGGCGGGCCCCAGAGGATCATCGAGTGGAGCTCGCCACGCTCGATCGCGGCGCGAAGGATCTTGCCGGGCCCGAGTAGGTGCTCCTGGCCCACGATCTCGTCGAGGGCGCGCGGGCGCATCCGATCGGCGAGCGGCCCCGCGGGTGGCGCCGCGGCGCCCGGGGCGGGTCCGTCGAAGAGGTCCATCAGCGGCGGGCGCTCCCGTTGCGCCGCGTCTCGAGCCACGCGGGCAGGGCCGCCAGGTCGGCAAACCGGGCGACGGGCGTGACGCCCCAGCGCGCCAGCTCCTCCTCGCGCGCCCGATACGCGACGAAGGGCACGCCGGCCGCCGCGGCGGCGACGCCGTCCACCCAGGAGTCGCCGACGACCACCGCGTCGTCGGTCGCGACGGTCGTGCGAGCCGAGGCGGTGCCTCCGCCGAGGGGAGCGTTGAAATGTTCGAGGATCACGCGCCAGCCGTCGGGATCCGGCTTGAGGGCGCGCATGTCGTCGCGCGTGACCACGAGGTCCAGGAGGACGGCGAGCCCCAGCCGCTCGAGGGCCGGCACGCTGATCGCCCGGGCGTTGTTGGTCCAGATCGCGGTCTGGAAGCCCGCGCCGCGCGCGCCCGCGACGGCGTCGCGGGCGCCGGGCTCGAGCGTGGCGGCGTCCATGGCGCGGCGCTCATGGGCGAGCGCGACCTCCCAGACCGCCGGCTCGAGGTCGGCCGCGTGGGCCTTGGCCCACACGGTCAGCTCGCCGACCCGCCAGCGCTCGGGCCGCGCCGGCAGGGGGCCGCGTGCGCCCTCGATGAGGGCCC
>JBGQEL010000015.1:0-64123 GCA_041496385.1 Methylomirabilia bacterium
GGTGCGCCGGGCGATCGGGCTGCGTGATGATGGCGGCGACGTCGTGGCGCCCGAGCACCGCCTCGAGCGTGGGCAGCGCGAACGCGGGCGTGCCGTAGAAGAGGACGCGAAATCGGTTTGCCACAGCAACCCAATCCTACCTACAACCACCTAAGAACTCACGACCGACAAGAAGGCGCTTCCGATCTGTCCGGGTCAGCCATGGCGGGTCTTCTTCATAGAAAGCGGTTCGGAGAAGTCCGGGCCAGGGATCGAAGCGTGACGAACAGGGGCCACGAGGGAAGACCCTTCCCGGCCCGTTCGTCTTCTATTCGAGTAGTGGCTTGATATTCACCTCTGTTACCCGGCCCGAATCACGATAGGTCGGTTCGCCGAGCCCCGTGGGTACGGTCCATGCAGGAACTAGCCGTCGCTCATTTGTCGGGGCCTGTCGTAGTTGTACCCAGCCTTAGTCTCAAACGGAAGATTGTTTCTCTTCTCCTTTGGCACGGCGGCCGAGTCACGCTTCGCGTCGTAGCGTCGCGCGTACCCGCCCCGGTGCTTCCGGCCGAACGTGTCCTCATAATCCACGTAGCCGAGCAGCCACACTGTGGCTCCTTGTTCGATGCGCTTGGAGTCTGGCTCCGGCACCGGCCACCTTATCCACTTTTGGAACGATCCTCCGGCCACCAGAAAGGCCGCGATCTCCGGGCGTCCTGCCTCCGGCTCGTAAAGCGGCTCGTCTGGTAACGGGTCGCTGCCAATTTTCAACGTCAGGAAGACATCAGTGACGGTAGCAGGTGTCGCCCCGTGATTCTTGATCAACACTTCAACCTCTGCGACACGACGGTCCTGACTCAGTTCCAAACCGGGCGGGAAATGGGAGATATCCACGTATGCTCGTTCTGCGACTCGATTTGTATCGAGCGTCGCTTGATGCGTGGTTTGTTGAAGCCGTCCGACTTCTACGAGCTTAGACGTGAAGACCGCCAAGTAGCCGGTGAAGACTACCGTCAGGATGCTCAAGATGATCTGAACGACGCCGCTCCAATCCGCAATCGATGCACCCCGTTGCCGGGAGTCCTGTCCCTGCCCGGCGGTCTGGCTGCCGTTCAAGCTCCGCCCCCGCCTCACGAATCCATCAGCCGCGCCAAGAATGCTGATTAAGGCGCCCTGGCAACTCCTCAACTGAGAATACTCCCAGTACAGCGACCCAAGGCCAGTCTGGCCGAGCGTCGCAAGAAATATCTGTGATGCACCCGTTTTGGGAAGAACCTTCTCTAACTCGGCGCCCGTCCTTGTCCGCCAACTCTCGATCTCGTCGCGGTACTGAATGAATCTTTTCTCCGCCTTGGCATCGCCACGCATCCGTTGCTCGATCGCGGACGCATGCTGGATTTCCTTGTCCAGGTACGAGATCAGATTGCTTGTGTCCTCGTGAATTGCTTTGTCCTCCTGGGCCACCAGCCAGCGGTCTAGTCCTTGAAGGCCTGCCCATACAGTAGCCACTAGTAGTGCGACGAGGAACCAACGCCGTGAGTTGTTCTTGATACTCATCCAGGCGAGGAGAAGTGTCACAGCAGGTCCGGTGATGTCTAAGAGCAGCTTTGGTAGCAGCGTCAAACCACTCGTCACGACGTGACCTTCTTTCCGTCCCCTTACCGCGCTCCTGCCAACCTCCGTCTTGGAACAGCTACGGCCAGATTATTTTTTTGGCTGCCTCAACCACCACACTGACTAGGATGTCCTTGAAACCCCCTGCGGCTCCAGCGCCCGCCTTGCCCACGAGCCTCTTGAACCGCGTCGCAGCTAGAGCGGTGCGCGGTGTATCGCGCACCAGATCGTCCAGACTCCTCGCCAACTGCCCCTGTTCGTCAGGGGTGAGCCCTTCTAGTTCCATCGCCAACTCGCGGGCTGCGTCGAGTTTCCCCTGGGTCCAGGGGAACGGGTCACCACAATGAACGCAGAACGGGGGCGCAGGAAAGGCATCCACAGAAACCACATCACCGTGGAATTCCCCACGAATGTCGACCAGGCACCTCTGGCACCTCGTAATTGTGGAGGCCCCACATTGTTCGCAGTGCGCTTGATGACAGTGCGGCCTCGCCTTCATCGCCGCGTTCGTGACGTGCCCGTTTGTGCAGACTTCGGCTACGTCATACGACGGCTCTCGCGTCTCCTTTGCCAACTCACCGATCGCCGGACGTGCGGCATCGGTGCGCTCCGAGACGATGTCGATGAGCCCTCCGAGCATCGCGATCGTCCGGGGGATTCCCCTTAGAAAATCTTGCTGACACTGCGCTTCGTGATAGCTTGGGTCTTCGTCAAAACCCATTGACACTATCGAGTCGCCACCCGAAATGCTGTAGTAGTGATGTTCACGATACTCGCGAGAGTTCTCTCCGAAGATTTCGAGGGTATTCCCTCTGATCTTGTCCAATGCCACTCCTACTGTCGGGTCGTCGTACCGGACAGTCTCCAGCGCCTTAATGTCGGCGATTCGGCTGTTCAGTAGGTCAATCACGCGCGCCGCTTTCTCAGGCGTGAACCGGCGAACCTCTATAGGGGGTCGGGCAGGGCGGGCTGGCATGAACTGATGGTAGCATCACAGGACTTTCTCAGGCTACCGCCGACCCGCGCTCTACGTGAGTGGTGTGGAGTATGGGACCGAGGCCGGGTAAATCGCAGGTCGGCCGGTCTCTCTCAAACCGTCGAGAGCGACAATCTACCCGGTGCCAGGCGTCGACACCACGGGTATGACTGGAAGGTCAGCCATGCGTTCGAAGAGGAGCCTATAGCGCGAAGGCGTGGTGGGCGGCGTCCTCGCGGAGACCTTCCTTCTTGATCTTCCGCTTGATGCGATCGCGCGTCACCGGGTCGAGCCGGTCGATGAACAGGACGCCGTCGAGGTGGTCCATCTCGTGCTGGAGCACCCGCGCGCGGAGTCCGCGCGCGGCGATCGCGAGGGGCTTGCCGCTCTCGTCGCGCGCCTCCACCTTCACCCACGCGCTCCGGGTCACGGGGGCGAAGATTCCGGGGATCGAGAGGCAACCCTCCTCGGCGGTGGCCTGGCCGCCCTCCTCGACGATCATGGGGTTGACGAGCGCCTGCACGCCCGTGCCCTGCTCGTCGCCGACCACGATGAGCCGGAGCGCGATCCCGACCTGGGGCGCGGCCAGGCCGATGCCGACCTCGTCGTACATCGTCTCGGTCATGTCGGCGATCGCACGCCGAATCTCGGGCGTGACCTCCTCGATCGGCAGCGCCTGCCGCCGGAGCACCGGGTCGCCGTATCGTCTGACTTTCAGAACGGCCATTCGATCGGATCCACCTCCACGTCTATGATACCGCGGCGCCCGGCGCCCCCCGACGGGAACTCGGCCAGCACGGCCGCGAGGCGCCGCGGCAGGTCGGCGCGTCCCTTGACGACGATGCGGCGCGTCCGGTCGCGCCGGTCGGGCGTCGGCGGGTAGACCGTGAGCTCGGAGGCCGCGCCCAGCGCGGCCGCGACGCGCTCGGCGAGCCGCCGGGTGTCCTCCGGCGTCGCGGCGCGCACGGCGAGGAGGGCGAGCCGGCGGAACGGTGGGTAGCCGAGCTCGGCGCGGAACTTGAGGTCGGGCTTGTAGAAGGCGGCGAGGTCCTGCCGCGCCACCGCGTCGAACGCGTAGTGGGTCGGATTCTGCGACTGGATGATCACCTGGCCCGCGGCGCCGACGCGCTCCGCCGCGGCCCAGAGGAAGGCGAAGGCGCGCTCGCCCGCGCGGAAGTCGGGCACGCGGAGGAACTGGTCCGGCGACACGAATCCCGCGAGGCCGAGCGAGGCGGGGCCGAAGAGCCTCAGCGCGCCTCGCGTGCCGACGACGACGTCGGCGGCCGCCGCCGCCGCGCGCTGCGCCTCGCCACGCGCGCCCCGGGCGGCCTCCGGATCGTAGCGCGCGATGCGCGCGTCGGCGAAGCGGCGGCGTACCGCGTGCTCGACGCGCTCGGCGCCCCAGCCGAAGGGCGAGAGCCGCCGGCCCCGGCAGGTCGGGCAGGTGTCCGGCAGCGGCCGCGTGCGCCCGCAGACCCGGCAGGCGAGCGTCGCCGCGGCGCGCGCGTACACGAGCGCCAGGAGGCACGCCTCGCAGCGCATGACGGTCCCGCACTCGTCGCAGGCGAGCGAGGAGCTCAGACGGCTGACGGCGAGGAAGACCCGCCGCTTCGCGGCGAGCGCCTCGCGGATCGCGCGCGCGAGGGCGGGCGTGATGGGCTCGCGGCGCAGGATGCCGCGCGTGTCCGCCAGGCTGACGGCGGGCCACGGACCGGGCGCTGAGGGCGCCAGCGCGATCCGCCCGCTGTCTGCACGCCACCAGGTCTCGACGCTCGGCGTCGCCGACGTGAGCAGGAGCGCCGCGCCCTCGCGCGCCGCGCGCTCGAGGACGACCTCGCGCGAGTGGATCCTCGGGTGACCGGGTGGCTTGTGCGCGGCCTCGTGCTCGTCCAGCAGGACGAGCACCGCGGGGGGCACGAGCGGCGCCAGGAGCGCCGAGCGGGTGCCGACCGCGAAACGAGTCGTGCCCTCGCCGACGCCGCGCCACGCCGCGGCGCGCTCCTCGTCGGCCACGCCGGAGTCGAGCCGGCCAGCGCGGCCGAGCTTCGTCAGCCGCTGAGCCCAGCGCGCGGAGGTATCGACGTCCGGCGCGATCACCAGCACGGTGCCCGTCGCGCCCTCGATCCGCTCCAGCACGCGCCGCTCCCGCCCCGTGCCGGCGAAGAGCTCGGGCTTCGTGGCCCCGGCCGGCGCCTCGGGCCGCGGGCGGCGGCCCGTCGGGGCGGGCGGGGGCGGCAGGAGCGCGGCGCAGGTCGAGCCGACGGACGAGAGGCTCTCCGCGGCGATCCAGCGAACGAGGTCGAGCTGCGCCGGCACCAGGACAGGCGCGGGATCGGCGACGCGGAGCAGCGGCTTGAGCGCCGCCTCCGCGCCCTCGCGAACGGCCACGACCATTCCCACGCGCTGCGCACCGCGGAGGGGGGCGACCACGCGCTGGCCCGGCGCGAGCGTCCAGCCCTCGGGCACGGCGTAGGAGAACGGATGCGCGACCGGGGCGTCGAAGGCGACGTCCGCGATCATGGCCGCCATCTACCGCGTCCGGCGCTGGTCGTACTCCCGTCGGGCGAGCTTGAGATCCTCCCAGGCCGTGCGCTTGTACTCCTGACCGGGGTTGCGCAGCAGGAACGCCGGATGGAAGGTCGGGATCAGGACCGCGGAGCCGTAGGGATGCACGCGCCCGCGGAGCCGGCCGATCGGCTCCTTGGTGCCGAGGAGGCTTTGCGTCGCGACGCTCCCGAGCGAGAGGATCACCTTGGGCTGCAGCGCGCCGAGTTGCGCCGCGAGGACCGGCGCGCAGGCGGCGAGCTCGTCGGCCTCCGGGTTCCGGTTCCCGGGGGGACGGCACTTCACGGCGTTGGAAATATAGACCTCGTCGCGCGAGAAGTTCACGCCAGGTGCCGCGAGCATCTTGGTGAGGAGCTGGCCCGCGCGGCCGACGAACGGCAGGCCCTGCGCGTCCTCGTCGGCGCCCGGTCCCTCGCCGATCACCACGAACTCCGCGCGGAGGCTCCCGGAGCCGAAGACGATCGTCGCGCGCCCCTCGCAGAGCTTGCACTTGCGGCAGCCCTGGAGCGCCCGCTCCTGCGCACGGAGCGCCTCGTCGGGTGAGAGCAGGTACGGGCCCGCGAGGCCGAGCTCGACGGCGCCGAGGTCACGGTGATGGCGAAGGGTGGCGCCGAGCGCGCCGACGGCGTCGGCGAGCGCCGCGCGCGGGTCTATCGCGGGACCTTGTTCGCGGCGGCGCGCGCGCGCAGGGCGAGGATCCGGGACAGGATCGCGTCGGCCACGTCGGCCTTCGGCATGCGCGGGAGCGCCTCCTGGCCGCCCCAGCGGTCGAGCAGCAAGACCTCGTTGTCCTCGGCGTCGAAGCCGATGCCCTCCCGGCTCACGTCGTTCGCCACGAGGAGGTCGATGCCCTTGCTCTCCAGCTTCTGGCGCGCGTGGGCGACGACGTCGTTGGTCTCGGCCGCGAAGCCGACGACGAAAGCCCCGGTGCGGCGCGCCGCGACCTCGGCGAGGATGTCGGGGTTGGGCGTGAGCTCGAGCGTCAGGTCGCGCTTGCCCTTGATCTTGGTGGACGCGGTCTGCCGGGCGCGGTAGTCGGCGACGGCGGCCGCCTTGATCACGATCGTCGCGGCGCCGAGGTGCTGCAGCACCGCCTCGCGCATCTCCTCGGCCGTCTGGATCGGCACGAAGACGGCGCCCGGCGGGGGGGTGAGCGCGGTCGGTCCCGAGACGAGCGTGACCGCGGCGCCGCGGCGTAGCGCCGCCGCCGCCAGGCCGTAGCCCATCTTGCCCGACGAGCGGTTGGAGATGTAGCGCACGGGGTCGATCGGCTCGCGCGTCGGCCCGGCCGTGACCAGCAGGCGCTCGCCCGACAGATCGCGGGCGGGGACCAGCGCGCGCCGGAGCGCCTCGACGATCGCGTCCGGCTCGGGGAAACGCCCCTTGCCCGAGAGTCCGGACGCCAGCGCGCCCGCGGCGGGCTCGAGCACCGTCACGCCGCGCGCGCGCAGCGTGGCGACGTTCGCCGCGACGGCCGGGTGCTCCCACATGCCGCCGTCCATGGCGGGGACCATCAGCACGGGCCCACGCGCCGCGAGGAGCAGCGTCGTGAGGAAGTCGTCGGCGACGCCGTGGGCCGCCTTGGCGAGGAGGTTGGCCGTCGCCGGGGCGACGAGGATCGCGTGGGCCCGATCGGCCAGCGCGACGTGCTCGACCGCGTCCGGGCTCTGCGGGTCGAAGAGATTCGTCAGCACCGGGCGGCCGGTGAGCGTGCGGAACGTGAGCGGGCCCACGAACTCGCGCGCGTGCTCCGAGAGGCACACGGTCACGGCGGCGCCCAGCCGGGTCAGCTCGCGCAGCAGGTACACGGCCTTGTAGGCGGCGATGGACCCGGTGACGCCGAGGATCAGCTCGCGGCCCGCGAGGCTCAAGCCTTCGCTCCTTCGCCCTCCTCCTTCACGCGGTACTCGACCTTGGCCGCCGCGATCTCCTCGAGCGCGCCGCTGGTCGGCTTCTTGTGCCGGCTCTCGACACGCGGCGGCGCGCCGCGGTTGAGCTGCCGCGCGCGCTTCGCCGACAGGACGACGAGCAGGTAGCGGTTCGACACCTTGTTCAGGGCGCCTTCGAGCGAGGGGAACGTCATCAGTTGGGTACCTCCACGTCGGGGATTGTGAGACCGAGGCGCCCGATGCGGCAGCGCTCGGCCTGGATGATCGAGGCCAGCTGCTCGATGGCCTCCTTCACGTCGCGGTTGACGATCAGATAGTCGTAGCGCCGCCAGAGCGCGATCTCCTCGCGGGCCCGGGTCAGGCGCCGTGTGATCTCGTGCTCGTTGTCCGACCGACGCTCGCGCAGCCGCTGCTCGAGCTCGTGCATCGACGGCGCCACGATGAAGACCAGCACCGCCTCGGGGTAGCGGGCGCGGAGCTGCGCCGCGCCCTGGGTGTCGATGTCCAGCAGGACATCGCTGCCGCGGGCCAGCGCCTCCTCGAGCGCGCGCGCGCGTGTGCCGTACAGGTTGGCGTGGACCGTCGCCCACTCGGCGAACTCCCCGCGCGCGAGCATCTCGCGAAACTCCTCCTCGTCGACGAAGCTGAAGTCCACCCCGTCGATCTCGGCCGGGCGCGGCGCGCGCGTTGTCACCGACACCGAGTAGGCGAGACCCGGCACGCGCAGGCGCGCCTCGCGGCACAGGGTCGTCTTGCCGGCGCCCGAGGGCGCGGAGACGACGAACAGCGTGCCCCGCCGCCGGATCATTCGGCCCCGCCGCGCTCGGCGGCGAGGCGCTGCGCCAGCGTCGCGGGCTCGAGGGAGGACAGGATGATGTGATCGCTCTCGGTCACGATGACGGCGCGCGTCCGGCGGCCGTTGGTCGCGTCCACGAGCTTCGTGCTCCCCTTGGCGCTCTCGATGAGCCGCTTCACCGGCAGCGAGTCGAGCGCGACGATGGCCACGATCCGCTCGGCGACGACGACGTTGCCGTGGCCCACGTTGATGAGCCGCGTCGTCGGGCGCCCGTTCCCGCTGCCCGTGCCGCCGCTATTCAAGGTTCTGCACCTGCTCCCGCATCTTCTCGACCGCGCCCTTGGCGGCGAGGGCCGCCTGGCTCACCTCGAGATCGTCGGCCTTCGAGGCGATCGTGTTGACCTCGCGGTTGAGCTCCTGCATGAGGAAGTCGAGCGCCCGCCCCGCGGGGCCGCCCCGCTCGAGGACGAGGCCGAGCTCGGCGAGGTGGGCGCGGAGCCGCGTCAGCTCCTCCCGCACGTCGGTCTTCTCCGCCCAGATCGCGACCTCCGTGAGCACGCGCCCCTCCTCTACGAGGGCGGCGCCGAGCAGCGCGCGGATCCGCTCGCGGAGCCGCTCCTCGTAGCGCGCGGCGGCGGCGGGCACGCGCGCGGCGATCAGCTCCACCTGCGCCTGGAGGTCGGCGCGGAGGGCGCCCAGCTCCGCGGCGAGCGCGTTCCCCTCGGCGGCGCGACGCGCGACCAGTTCGTCGAGGGCCCGGCCGACCGCGTCGGCCAGGAGCGGCCACGCCGCTTCCTCGTCCGGCGCCTCCGCCTCCTCGAGCCGCACCACGCCCGGACGCTCGAGGAGCCACGCGAGCGTCACGTCCCCCCCGACGCCGAGCGCGCCGCCGAGCTCCCGCGCGCGCGCAGCGTACTGCGCCGCGAGGGCGCCGTCCACGCGGACGGTCTGCGTCGAGACGCCGGGCGTCGGAACCAGCTGGATGGACAGGTCCACGCGACCGCGCTCGAGGCGCGACTGCACCAGTCGCCGGACGTCGGCTTCGAAGGCGGTGAGCGCGCGGGGCAGCCGGACGGCGATGTCGAGATGACGGTGATTCACGCTTCGCGCCTCGGCGGTCACGACGATCGTGCGGCCGCTGACCTCGCCCCGGCCGAATCCCGTCATGCTTCGAAGCGACGGAACGGGCGTGGGCGGGGTTTCGATCATCCAGTGAGCATAGGCCGAAATGCCTGTAGTGTCAATATGTTGCGATTGACAGGCGCCGCGCCCCGAGGGTACACTCGCGGGCACTTCGGAAGACCACGGGGAGGAAGTTCCGCGATGCCCGTCACCCGCAGACAGTTCCTCGCGACCGCCGCCGGCGCGGCGCTCGCCGGCCGCCGCGCGAGCCCCGCCCGCGCCCAGGCACTCCGGCCGATCACGCTCGCGCACAGCGTCTCCACCTTCGTCTACGGCCAGCACCTCGTGGCGAAGGAGAAGCGGCTGTTCGAAGACGAGGGCGTGAGCGTTCCCGGGTTCGTCGTCCTGGGCGGCGGCGCGCGCGTGGTGAACGCGGTCACCGCGGGCCAGGCGCTGTTCGGTCTCGGCGACTCGAACCACCCGCTCAAAGCGACGGAGAAGGGCCGCGAGACCGTCATCCTCTTCGCGACCGACACGCGCTGCAGCTACGCCAACATCGTCGTCCGCAAGGATCTCTGGGACAAGGGCGTGCGGAGCGTGGAGGCGCTCGCCGACGCCAGGCTCGTCGGGCGCAAGGCGCTCGTGGCGATGACGTCGCCCGGCTCCGGCACGCACGTCTACGGGACCTACGTCCTCAAGCAGACCCGCGCGGCCGACGGCAAGCCCGTCAACGATCACGTCGAGTGGATCGGCGGCGGCGCCTCGACGACGATGCTCGGCGGCCTCAAGGCGGGGAAGTTCGACGCGATCATGGCGGTCCCCGAGTGGCAGTTCGCCGCCGAGAGCGAGGGGTTCGGACACGTCCTCTACGACGTGCAGGACGAGAAGGCGTGGACCCGCGTGTTCGGCGGCCCGATCCCCGTCACGGTCGGCTACGCGCTCCGGGAAACGCTCGAGAAGTCGCTCGACCTCGTGCAGGCGTACGTCAACGCCTGCTACCGCGCCCAGCAGTGGATCCGCCGCGCCAAGGACGACGACATCGTCGAGCTGCTCCACAAGCCGTACATGGAGACCTTCGCGCGCGGGGACGTCCTCAAGTCCGTGCGCTACTACAGGACGATCTTCGACTGGGACTTCATGATCGACGAGAAGCACTACGCGAACGGGCTCCGGGTGTTCATTCCGATCGCGATCGACCAGCCCGTGCCCTTCGCTCGGGCCGTGGACCTCTCGTTCGTCCGGAAGGCCCAGGCCAAGTACCCGTCCTGAGCGCGCGGCGCCCGCGTGTCGTCGTCCGCGACCTGGCGAAGATCTTCCGCGAGGGAGGGCGGGAGGTCCCGGCCGTCCGCGACGTCTCCTTCGAGGTCTCTGACAAGGAGTTCGTCGCGATCGTGGGCCCGTCGGGCTGCGGCAAGTCCACCATCCTCAACATGCTCGGCGGTCTCGTGGCGCCCTCGGCGGGCGTGATCGAGCTCGACGGCCGGCCCGTCGTAGGCGTGCCGCCGGGCGTCGGGTACGTCTTCCAGAAGGACACCGTGTTTCCCTGGCGCACCGTCGCGCGGAACATCGCCCTGGGCCTCGAGTACCGCGGCGTCGCGGGCGCCGAGCGGGAGCGCCGCGTGCGCGAGGGCGTCCGGCTGGCGGGTCTCGAGGGGTTCGAGGACGCGTTCCCGGCGACGCTCTCGGGCGGCATGCGGCAGCGCGTGGCGCTCATGCGGACGCTCGTGGTCGATCCCGAGATCCTCCTGATGGACGAGCCGTTCGGCGCGCTCGACACGCACACGAAGCTCGTCCTCCACGCCGAGCTCCTGAGCCTCTGGGAGGCCAGGCACCAGACCGTCGTCTTCGTGACCCACGACCTCTCGGAGGCGATCACGCTCGCCGACCGGATCGTCGTGATGACCCGCCGGCCCGGCCGCATCAAGCTCGTCCACGACGTGCGGCTCCCGCGGCCCCGCGACGTCATCTCGCTCCGCGAGACCGACGCGTACGCGCGCGAGTACGGGCAGATCTGGCACGCGCTGGGACAGGAGTTCAAGTGACCGAGCGGGCGCGCGTGATCGTCTGGCGGCTCGCGATCCTCGCGGTCCTGCTGGCCTCGTGGGAGTGGCTCACCGGGATCAAGGCGGTCTCGAAGCTTCCCGGCCTCTACTGGCTCGACCCGTTCTTCGTCAGCCGGCCCTCGGCGATCGTCCGGCGCTTCGTCTACCTCGCGTCCGGCCAGACGCGCCTCTCGATCTGGGCCATGGCCCTCTCGACCGTGCAGGCCACGCTCTGGGGATTCGTCGTCGGCGTGTCGACCGGCTTCGCCGCGGGTCTCGTCCTCGGGCGCAACGACCGGCTCGCGCGCATCTTCGAGCCGTACATCATCGCCTTCAATTCGCTGCCGCGGATCGCGCTGGTGCCGCTGATCACGATGATCTTCGGCTTCGGGCTCCTCGCGAAGATCGTGCTCGCGTGGACCATCGTGTTCTTCATCGTCTTCTTCAACACCTTCCAGGGCGCGCGCGGCGTCGACGCCGACCTGATCCACGCGGCCCGGTTCCTCGGCGCCAGCGAGCGGCAGATCATGCGCACGGTCATCGTGCCCTCCGCGCTCGCCTGGACCTTCGCCGCGCTCACGCCGTCCATCTCGTTCGCGCTCATCGGTGTCGTGGTCGGCGAGTTCCTCGGCGGCGAGTCTGGCGGCGGCCTCGGCTACCTCATCATCCAGTCGCTCGGCACGCTGAACGCCGCGGACATGATGGTCGCCCTCGTCGCCCTCGGCGTGATCGGTATCGTGATGGCGCTCGGGATCAAGCAGGTCGAGGCGCGGCTCCTGCGCTGGCGGCCCGAGTACCGGAAGGGCGCGTGACGCGCTGGACGCTCGCCGTCCTCGGCGGGCTGCTGGTCCTGGCCCTCGCCGCCGTCGCGCTCGCCAGGTTCCTCGGCCGGTCCGACTCCCGCGCGGCGCTCCTCGTCTCGGTCGTCGCGCACTGGATCGGCGCCTGGGTGCTCTGGAGCTTCGCCGGCGGTCTCGCGCTGCGCTCCGGCCTCCTGGAGACCTACCACGGCTCGTTTTTCGGTCTCGTGGCGCTCGCGGGCGGCGTCTGGCAGTACCGGGCGGCGGTGGCGAGCGGGCGGGAGCGGGGCCTCGTCGTCTTCGTGGGCGCGCAGCTCCTCTGGCTCGCCGCGGTCCTGCTCCAGAACGGGGTCTTCGGCGACGTTTGGTGATAGCCTCTCCGCATGAGTGGGGAGGAGGCCATCCTCCTGATCGGCGGTGATCGCCGCGCCACGGAGACGCTGCGCGACTTTCTCGAGGGTGCCGGCCACGTCGTCGACCTCGCCCGCTCGGGCGACGAGGGCCTGCGGAAGATCCGCACCGGCGTGTTCGGGCTCGTCCTGCTCGATCTCGAGCTGCCCGACGCCGAGGGCGTCATGCGCGAGGCGCAGCGGCTCGACGCTCCCCCCGAGTTCGTCGTTGTCGCGGACGCGGCCGCGCTCGATGCGGCCCTCGAGACGGTCGAGGGGAGCGCGGCGGGGTACCTCACCAAACCCGTCGACGCGGCCCGCGTCGGCCGGATCACGCGGCGCGTCTTCGAGCGGCGCGGGCTGCTGCGGGAGAACGCGCGCCTGCACGCGCAGCTCGGGGACCGCCTCGCCGAGAGCGAGGCCCTCGTCGAGGTCTCGAGCACCGTCAGCTCCACGCTCGACCTCCGCGAGGCCCTCCGGCGGATCTGCCGCGCGCTGACCAAGCTTCTGGGCGCGGACACCGCGGCCGCGTATCTCCACGACCCCGGGAGCGACCAGCTCGTGCCCGCGGCCGCCTACCACGTGCCCCGCGAGTACCTGGCGATGCTCGCCGCGGCGCCGCTGCCGCTGCGCGAGCAGGGCTTCCACCTGGCGGTCTGGCAGGACCGGCGCCCCGTCTGGTCCGACGACGTCGCGCGGGACCCGCGCTTCACCCACGAGATGTTCCGGAGCTTCCCGCACCAGTCCGGGCTGCTGCTGCCGCTGCTGATCGACGACGCCGTCGCCGGCGGCTTCTACGTCGTCTGGTGGACCGCGCGCCGGACCTTCGCGGAGCGCGAGCTCCGCCTGATCGACCAGGTGTGTGAGCAGGTCGGGCTCCTGCTCCGCAACGCGAGCCTCTACGAGGAGGCGGAGCGGAATCGCCAGCGGCTCGAGGTCCTCAACGACGTCTCGCGCCAGCTCGCCGCGGTCCACGACACGGACGAGGTGCTCTCGCTGATCGTCAACGAGGCCGCCCGGCTCTCGAAGGCGGAGGCCGCCGGCATCCGCCTCTTCGACGGCGACGACCTCGTCGTCGGGGCGCGCACGGAATCGGCGGCGGCCCTCATGGTCCGGCCGCGCATCAAGCCCAACGAGAGCCTGAGCGGCCGGGTCGTCTCGAGCGGCGCACCCGTCGTCGTCGAGAACCTCGAGCACGATACGGTCTTCGACCCCGCCCACAAGCGGGGCGCGATCGACCAGGGCTTCCACGGGTTCGTGGGCGTGCCGCTCCGGAGCCACGGGCGGATCCTGGGCACGCTGAACATCTACACGAAGGGCGCGCGCCACTTCCGGCCCGAGGAGGTCTCACTCCTGACCGCGCTGGCGGACCAGGCGTCCACGGCGATCGAGAAGGCGCGGCTCTTCCGCGAGACCGAGGAGGGCCAGCAGCTCCTCGCCCGCCTGTATCGCGCCGCGATCGCGATGCAGACCTCCTGGGAGCGGGACGACCGCCTCCGCGCCTTCGTCCACGCCGCGCGCGAGGTCGTCGGCTTCGACCGGGCGAACGTGTTCCTCCTCACGCCCGATGGGTCGAGCCTCGACCTGGTCACGGCCGAAGGCGACGAGGAGGTGCCCGCGCTGTGCCTGGCGCTCACACCCGGCGCCGGCGCGTACTATCAGGCGTTCGCCACCCGCCGCCCGATCGCGGTGCTGTCCGACGAGGACCTCGCGCGCGTGCCGCCGCTCGATCGCGCGTACCTGGGGCATGCCTATCTCAGGTCGAAGCGGTTCGTCGTCGCGCCGCTCGTCGCCGGCGAGCGGGTGATCGGCGTGGTGAGCGCCGACAACAAGACGAGCCGGCGCCCGATCAGCCCGTCGAGCGTCGAGCCGTTCAGCACGCTGTGCCAGAACCTCGCGGTCGCCCTCGAGGAGACGCGGCTCTACGACGAGACCCGCGCGCGCGAGCGGGAGGCGACGAAGCTCTACGAGGTCGCCCGCCAGCTCGCGAGCAGCCTGGACCGCGAGCGCCTTCTCGATCTGATCGTGTCGCAGACGATCGAGCTCACCGGATGCGACGCGAGCGGACTCTACTTCTACGACGAGGCCAAGGGCGGGCTCACCTTCCATCGCGGACTCAACCTCGACCCCGCCGTCATGCGGGACCTCGTGCTGAAGCCCGGCGAGGGCATCGCGGGCCGCGCGTACCAGGAGCGCCGTCCCGTCTGGACGCGCGACCGGCTCGCGGACGCCGGGCTCCGCCACTCGACGGCGGCGCAGCCCCACCTCGACCGCTGGCAGGCGCGCGCCTACCTCGCGGTGCCCATCGTCAGCCGTGACGAGGTGTACGGCGTGCTCGGGGAATACTTCTTCGCGCCGCACGACTTCGGCGAGAAGGAGATCCAGCTTGTCTCGACGCTCGCCGCGCACGCGGCGCTGGCCCTGGAGAACGCCCGCCTGCTCGAGGAGACCCGGCGTCGCGAGCAGGAAGCCAACACCCTCTCGCGCGGCCTGGCGCTCCTGAACCAGGCGACGCGGGCCCTCACGCGGACGCTCGAGATCGACCGCATGCTCACGGGCGCCCTCGACGAGCTGGCGCGCGCCTTCGGCGCCGGCGGCGCGCTTCTCAACCTGCTCGACGCCGACGGCGAGATGCTGCGGAGCGTCGGCGACTGGCTCTCGGACGCGCAGCGCCGCGCCATGCCCGCGCGCCGGACCGGGATCACCGCCCACGTGCGCCAGACGCGGCAACCGCTGCTCATCCGCGACGTGGGGGAGCGGCGCGACATGGTCCACCCCGAGAATCTGGCGCGGGGGGTGACGTCGATCGCCGCCCTGCCCGTCGTCGGACAGCAGGGACGGGTGCTCGGGGTGTTGCTGCTCTTCTACGCCACCCCCCAGCCGTTTCCGGAGACCGAGGTCCGCCTCCTGACGTCCTACGCCGACCAGCTCGCGACCGCGCTCGAGAACGCGCAGATCTATGAACAGGCCCAGACGCAGCGCGTCCGGCTCGCGCAGATCTTCGACTCGACCTCGGACGGCATCCTCCTTGTCGGGCGCGCCGGCGACATCCAGGCGCTCAACGGTCGCGCCGGCGATCTGCTCGGCTTCGACGCGGGCGGCGCGGTCGGCACGCCCCTGGCCGGCGTGCTCGGCGCGCTCGGCGAGTCGACGCCCGAGGCGGAGTCGGGGCTCGCCAACCTCCGCGCGCTGCTCGCCGACCCGGAGCGCGGCGGCGCGGGCGACCTGGACCTCCGCCGGCACGCGAGGGTCATCCACTGGGTGACCCAGCCGACGCGGGACGGTTCGGGTGCCGCGATCGGGCTGACGCTGACGCTGCAGGACGTCACGCACGAGCGGCAGGTGAGCCAGATGAAGTCGGACTTCGTCTCGTTCGTCACGCACCAGCTCCGCACGCCGCTCTCCGGGATCAAGTGGATGCTCGAGCTGGCCGCGCAGACGCCCGCCATCGGGGAGGAGCTGATGAGCTACGTCCGCGACGCGAGCGACTCCGCCGAGCGGCTCATCGGCCTCGTCAACGATCTGCTCGACGCCTCGCGCCTCGAGAGCGGATCGCTCAAGCTGAAGCTCCAGCCGACGGACCTGGCCGACCTCACGCGGAGCGTGCTCGACGAGGTGACGACGCTCGTCCGCGCCCGGGGCCACCGGCTGTCGGTCGAGGGCGCCGAGACGGCGCCGCGCGTCCTGGCCGATCCCCAGCTCCTGCGCCAGGTGATCCTCAACCTGACGTCGAACGCGATCAAGTACACGCCGGAGGGCGGCGCGGTCACGGTCCGCATCGGGTGCGCGGACGGCGCCGCCCGCTGGGCGATCAGCGATACCGGCGTCGGCATTCCCCGGTCGGCGCAGGCGAAGCTCTTCGAGAAGTTCTTCCGCGCGGAGAACGCGGCGACGATCGAGACGGAGGGCACGGGGCTCGGCCTCTACCTGGTCCGGCTGATCGTCGAGCGGCTCGGCGGACGGGTCTGGTGCGAGTCCGAGGAAGGCCGGGGCTCGACGTTCCTCTTCACGCTGCCCTTGACCGGGTGAGGCCCATGAACGACACGGGAAAACGACTTCTGCTGGTCGAAGACGACCGCTTCCTGCGGCGCGCTTGCGAGGCGAGCCTCACGAAGCGCGGGTTCGCCGTGACGACGGCCACCGACGGCGAGGAGGGACTGCGCCTGGCCCGGAGCGAGCGCCCGGACCTGATCCTGCTCGACATGCTCATGCCCAAGCTCTCGGGGCTCGACGTGCTGAAGGCGCTCAGGCGCGACGAGGCCACGCGCGGGCTCCGGGTCCTCGTGCTCTCGAACTCGTCGCGGGAGCAGGACGTGCAGGAGGTCACGCAGCTCGGGATCGATGGCTACCTCGTCAAGTCCAACCTCTCGCTCCAGGCGCTGGGCGACCTCGTCACGCGCCTCCTGGGCGCGGCCGGCTAGGTCCGGCTGCCGGGCTTCACGGCCTGGCCGCCCGCCGCGCAGAGCGGGCACGACTCGGGCGGCCACGTCGTCGCGCTGACCGTCGCGAGCGCCGCCCGCTTCACCGCGAACCGCGCCGCGCCGCCGCTCCGGTCGATCAGCGAACCGACGCCGGTGACCACGCCGCCCGCCTTCTCGACGCACTCCACGACCTCGCGCGTGGACCCGCCGGTCGTGATGACGTCCTCGACGACCAGGCACCGCTCGCCGGGCGCCAGCGCGAAGCCGCGGCGCACCGTCATCGCGCCGCCCTCGCGCTCGGTGAAGAGGCACCGGGCACCCAGCGCGCGCGCGACCTCGTGGGCGACCAGGATCCCGCCGATCGCGGGCGCCAGCACCGTCCGGGCTCCCGTGTCGCCGAGGCGCCGGGCCAGCTCGCGGCCGAGGGCCTCGGCGTGCTCGGGAAGCTGGAGGACGAGGGCCGACTGGAGGTAGACGTCCGAGTGGAGTCCCGAGGTCAGCCGGAAGTGGCCGCGCATGAGGGCGCCGGTCTTCTCGTAGAGGTCGAGCGTCTCGCGCTCCGTCATGCGAGCTGCCCCAGTATCTCGTGCGCCGCGGCGGCGGGATCGGCGGCGGAAGTGATCGGACGGCCGACGACGAGGTAGTCGGCGCCGGCGGCGATCGCCTGCCGGGGCGTGGCGACACGGACCTGATCGTCCGCGCGCTCCGCCGGCCGGATGCCGGGCGTCACGAGGACCCAGCGATCGCCGAGGGCGAGCCGGAGCATCCGAATCTCTCGGGGCGAGGCGACACAGCCGTCCAGTCCGGCCTCGTGAGCGCGCTCGGCGAGGGCGAGCACGTGCGCCTCGACGCTCGCCGGCACCCCGACCTCGCGCTCGAGCGCCCGCCGGTCGAGGCTCGTCAGGACCGTCACGCCGAGGCAGAGGGGCCGCGGCACCGCGAAGTCCCGCGCCGCCGTCGCCGCCGCGTCCGCCGCCGCGCGCATCATCGCGAGGCCGCCGCTGGCGTGGACGTTCAGCATGAAGACGCCCAGGCGTGTCGCCTCGCGCACGGCGCCCGCGACCGTGTTGGGGATGTCGTGGAACTTGAGGTCGAGGAAGACGCGCAGGCCTCGCTTGCGCGCGGCCTCCACCGCGGCCGGGCCCGCCGCCGTGAAGAGCTGCGTGCCGATCTTGCAGCCGGTGACGGCGCCCGCGAGCCGGCCGATCAGCGCCTCGGCCTCGCCGAGCCCCGCGACGTCGAGGGCGACGAGGAGCCGGTCCTCAGGCGTCACGGTGGTACTCCTGCAGGCTCAGCACCTGCTGCTCGCCCTTGAGCAGCGCCTCGATCGCCCCGATCGCGGTCTGGGCGCCGTCCATGGTGAGGTAGTAGGGGATATTCTGCGTCACGGCGGTTCGCCGGATCATGTAGGAGTCTTTGCGGGCCCGCCCGTCCTCGGGCGTGTTGAAGACGAGCGCGATCTCGCCGCGCTTCATGAGATCGAGGACGTTGGGGCGGTACCCCTCCGCGACCTTGTGGACCAGCTCCACCGTCATGCCGTGGCGCTCCAGCACGCGCGCCGTGCCCGACGTCGCGACGAGCGAGAAGCCCATCTCGGCGAGGCGCTTGGCGAGCGTCATCACGAGGCGCTTGTCGCGGTTCTTCACCGAGATGAAGACCTTGCCCGAGGTGGGGAGCATCGAACCGGCGGCCAGCTGCGCCTTGAGGTAGGCCTTGCGGAAGTCGTGGTCGATCCCCATGACCTCGCCCGTTGATTTCATCTCCGGCCCCAGGACGGCGTCCACCCCCGGGAACTTCACGAACGGGAAGACCGACTCCTTGACCGCGATGTGGGCGAGCTCGCGCGTCTCGATCCACGCCCAGGGCGCGAGCGACTCGCCGAGCATCGCGCGCATCGCGAGCTTGGCGAGCGGCACGCCGATCGCCTTGGAGACGAAGGGCACGGTGCGGGAGGCGCGCGGGTTCACCTCGAGGACGTGGATCGTGTCCTGGCGAATCGCGAACTGCACGTTGATGAGCCCGACGACGCCGAGCGCCCGCGACAGCGCGCGCGTCTGCGCCTTGAGCTCCCGGATCTGGTCCTCGCCCAGCGAGTAGGGCGGCAGCGCGCAGGCCGCGTCGCCCGAGTGGATGCCGGCCTTCTCGATGTGCTCCATGACCCCGCCGACGACGACGCGCTCGGCGTCGGCGACCGCGTCCACGTCGATCTCGATCGCGTCCTCGAGAAACTTGTCGATGAGCACCGGGTGCTCCGGGGAGACGCGCACCGCGTCGCGCATGTACTCGGAGAGATCGGCGTCGTCGTACACGAGTCGCATCGCCCGGCCGCCCAGCACGTACGAGGGGCGGACGAGCACCGGGTAACCGATGCCGGCGGCGATCGCGAGGGCCTCCGGGAGCGAGCGCGCGGTCGCGCCGGCCGCCTGGTGGAGGCCGAGCTCGGTGATGAGGGCGTTGAAGCGCTGGCGGTCCTCGGCGCGGTCGATCGCGTCGGGCGAGGTGCCGAGGATCGGCACGCCCATGGACTGCAGCGGGACGGCGAGCTTCAATGGCGTCTGGCCGCCGAACTGGACGACGACGCCGAGCGGCCGCTCCTTCTCGACGACGTTCAGGACGTCCTCGAGCGTGAGCGGCTCGAAGTAGAGCCGGTCGGACGTGTCGTAGTCGGTCGAGACGGTCTCGGGGTTGCAGTTGATCATGATCGCCTCCACGCCGAGGTCGCGTAGCGCGAACGCGGCGTGGACGCAGCAGTAGTCGAACTCGACGCCCTGGCCGATGCGGTTCGGCCCCGAGCCGAGGATGACGACCTTGGGACGGTCCGTCGGGGGCGCCTCGTCCTCCTCCTCGTAGGTCGAGTAGAGGTAGGGCGTGTGCGCGACGAACTCGGCGGCGCAGGTGTCCACCGCCTTGAAGGTGGCGAGGATGCCGCAGGACCGGCGACGCTCCCGCACCGCCCCTTCGCTCGTGACGCAGAGCTCGGCGATCCGCCGGTCCGCGAAGCCGAGCTGCTTCGCCCGGCGGAGGGTCGCGGGATCGCGCATGGCCCCGCTCGCGATCGCGGGCTCGAAGGCGACGATCTCGCGGATCCCCTCGAGGAACCAGCGATCGATCTTCGTGAGGGCGTGGATCTCCGGCGTCGAGAGGCCGGCGCGATAGGCGTCGCCGATCGCGAAGATGCGGTCGGGGTTGGGCACGCGCAGGAGCTGGCGCAGCTCCTCCTCGCCGGCCGGGTGCCCCAGCGTCAGCCCCCAGCGATCCTGCTCCAGTGAGCGGATGGATTTCTGCAGGGCCTCCTTGAAGGTCCGTCCGATCGCCATGACCTCGCCGACCGATTTCATCTGCGTGGTCAGCGTCCGGTCTGCCTCCGGGAACTTCTCGAAGGCCCACCGGGGAAACTTCACCACGCAGTAGTCGATCGCCGGCTCGAACGACGCGGGCGTCTCGCGGGTGATGTCGTTCCGGATCTCGTCGAGGCGGTAGCCGACCGCGAGTTTGGCGGCGATCTTCGCGATCGGGAAGCCCGTCGCCTTCGAGGCGAGGGCCGACGAGCGGGAGACCCGCGGGTTCATCTCGATGACGACCAGCCGCCCGTCGTCGGGGTTCACGGCGAACTGGATGTTCGAGCCGCCGGTCTCGACGCCGATCTCGCGGATGATCGCGATCGCGGCGTCACGCATGAGCTGATACTCCTTGTCGGTCAGAGTTTGAGCAGGTGCAACAGTTACCGAATCGCCCGTATGAACACCCATAGGGTCGACATTCTCGATCGAGCAGATGATCACTACATTGTCAGCGAGGTCGCGCATCACCTCGAGCTCGAACTCCTTCCAGCCGATCACCGATTCCTCGACGAGCACGGTCCCGACGGGGGACATCTGCAGCCCCCAGCGGATCGCCTCCTCGAGCTCCTCGGGGTTGTAGGCCACGGAGCCGCCCGTGCCCCCGAGCGTGAACGACGGCCGGATGATCGCGGGGTAGCCGACTTTGCGCACGATCGCGCGCGCCTCGTCGAGGTTCCGCGCGTACCCCGAGCGGGGCAGCAGGAGGCCGATGCGCTGCATGGCTTCCTTGAAGAGCTGGCGGTCCTCGGCCTTCTTGATCGCGGGGAGCTTGGCGCCGATCAGCTCGACTCCGAAGCGGTCGAGCGTGCCGTCCTCGGCGAGCGCGACGGCGAGGTTGAGGCCCGTCTGGCCGCCGAGCGTCGGGAGCAGCGCCTGCGGGCGCTCGCGCGCGATGATCTTGGCCACGAACTCGGGCGTGAGCGGCTCGACGTAGGTGCGGTCGGCGAGCTCCGGATCGGTCATGATCGTGGCGGGGTTCGAGTTGACCAGCACCACCTCGAACCCCTCCTCGCGGAGCGCCTTCACCGCCTGCGTCCCGGAGTAGTCGAACTCGCACGCCTGGCCGATGACGATCGGCCCCGAGCCGATGATCAGGATCTTCCGGATGTCGGTGCGCTTCGGCATCGCGCTCGCGCGCTACTCGTCCACCAGCCCGTACACGATGGACGTCTCGGGTGCCGCCTCCTCGCGGCGGTAGAGGACGTCGTCGATGCGGCCGTTGCCGATCCAGACGACCTCGCCGCTCCCCCAGAGCTGCTCGCCGAGGACGCTCATCCGCCTGTCCACGCGCTCGCGAACGGCGTGGGCCTCGAGGGAGACCTCGCTCTGCGAGGTGAACGAGGTCCACTCCGGCTTCTGGCCCGGCCCTTCCGTCTTCCGGTACGAGATCAAGTATTTGGGCATGACGAGGCTCAGTCTCCCTTTCGTGTCATGAGCTCGGCGAACCGGTGGAACAGATGGTTGGCGTCGTGCGGGCCGGGCGAGGCCTCCGGATGGTACTGCACGGAGAACGCGGGCGACTCGCGGTGGCGCAGCCCCTCGCACGTGCCGTCGTTGAGGTTCACGTGGGTCGGCTCCCAGCCGTGACGCTCGGCTGACGCCGGGTCGACGGCGAAGCCGTGGTTCTGGGCGGTGATCTCCACCTTGCCGGTCGTGAGGTCCTTCACCGGGTGGTTCGCGCCGTGGTGGCCGAACTTGAGCTTGAAGGTGCCGGCGCCGGCGGCCAGCCCCATGATCTGGTGGCCCAGGCAGATGCCGAAGATCGGCAGCCGGCCGAGGAGCGTGCGCACCGACTCGATCAGGTACGGCACGCCCTCGGGATCGCCGGGGCCGTTGGAGAGAAAGAGGCCGTCGGGCTTCCGCGCCAGGACCGCGTCCGCCGGTGTGGAGGCGGGCACGACGGTGACGTCGCAGCCCGCCATGCGGAGCTGGCGCAGGATGTTGAACTTGATTCCGCAGTCGTAGGCGACGACGCGGAAGCGCGCGGGCGGCGGCGCGACGTGCCCGCGCGAGAGTTCCCAGCGCCCCTCGTCCCACGCGTACGGCTGCGCGACGCTCACCTCGGCGACGAGGTCGCGGCCGACGAGGCTGCCGAGCCCGCGCGCGCGCGCGCGGAGCGCGTCCGGGTCCGCGGCGGGGCCGGAGGCGATGATCCCGTCCTGGGCGCCGTGGTCCCGGAGGTGGCGCGTGAGGGCGCGCGTGTCGATCGCCTGGATGCCGACGATCCCGTGTCGCCGGAGGTACTCGTCGAGGCTCGCGCCGGCGCGGAAGTTCGACGCGACGGGCGAGCACTCCTTGACGATGAAGCCGTTCACCCAGGGCCGCCGCGACTCGACGTCCTCGTCGTTGACGCCGTAGTTGCCGATCATCGGATAGGTCATCGCGACGATCTGCCCCTTGTAGGACGGGTCGGTGAGGATCTCCTGGTATCCCTGCATCGCGGTGTTGAAGATCACCTCGCCGGAGGTCTCTCCCGTCGCGCCGAGCGGCTCGCCCCGGAACGTGCGGCCGTCGCGCAGCACGAGCCAGGCGACGCTCACGGCCTGACCACATTCCCGCCGACGATCGTCAGCCATGGCCCGCCCCGGAGCGCCCAGCCCGCGAACGGCGTGTTGCGGCTCTTGGACTTGAACGTCGCGGGATCCACCGTGAGCGTTCGCTCCAGGTCGAGGATCGTGACGTCGGCGGGCGCGCCGGCGGCGAGGCTCCCGCCGGGCAGATTCAGGAGCCGCGCCGGGTCGCGCGAGAGGCGCGAGATCAGCGTCGGGAGCGGCAGGAGGCCGGGCCTCACCAGGCGATCGAGGAGGACGGACACGGCCGTCTCCAGCCCGACGATGCCGAACGCGGCCTGATCGAACTCGCCCTCCTTCTCGGCGAGCGCGTGCGGCGCGTGGTCCGTCGCGACGCAGTCGATCGTGCCGTCGGCGAGCGCCTCGACGAGCGCCTCCGTGTCGCGCTTGCTCCGGAGCGGCGGCGCCATCTTCGTGCGGGGGTCGTACGTGCGCACGGCCTCCTCGGTCAGCACGAGGTGATGCGGCGTCACCTCGGCCGTCACGCGCACGCCGCGCGCCTTGCCGTCGCGGACGAGGCGGGCGGCGCCCGCGGTCGAGAGGTGGGCGATGTGGACGTGGGCGCCCGTCAGCTCGGCCAGGAGGATGTCGCGCGCGACCATCACGTCCTCGGCCGCCGCCGGCGCGCCGGGCAGGCCGATCTCGGTCGAGACGACGCCCTCGTTCATCGCCCAGCCCTTCGAGAGGTGGGCGTCCTCGGCGTGGCTGATGATCGGCACGCCGAACGGCAGGGTGTACTCCATCGCGCGCCGGTAGAGGCCCGCGTTCATCACGCACTTGCCGTCGTCGGAGAAGGCGACGCAGCCCGACTCCGCCAGCTCGGCGAGCTCGGCCAGCTCCTCGCCCTTCAGGTTCTTCGTGACGGCGCCGATCGGATGGACGCGCACCACGCCCTCGACCTTCGCCTTGGCCAGGATGTAGTCCGTCACGGCGCCGTTGTCGTTGACGGGGTGCGTGTTGGCCATGCACGCCACCGCGGTGAAGCCGCCCGCGGCCGCCGCGCGCGTGCCCGTCCGGACAGTCTCCTTGTACTCGTGGCCGGGCTCGCGCAGGTGGACGTGGATGTCGATGAAGCCCGGGCAGACGACCTTGCCCGCGGCGTCCACGACCTCCGCGCCGGGCGGCGCGACGAGGCCGCGGCCGACCTTCTCGATCTTCCCGTCGGCGATCAGCACGTCCTGGACGGCGTCCACGCCGTTCGCCGGGTCGACCACGCGTCCGCCCTTCAGCAGGAGGCTCACGCCGCGGCCTCCGCCCGGCTGCCCGCGAGCAGCAGCAGCACCCCCATCCGGACCGCGACGCCCTTCGACACCTGGTCGAGGATCACCGAGTACGGCCCGTCGGCGACCTCGGGCGAGAGCTCGATGCCGCGATTGACGGGGCCGGGGTGCATGATCAGCACGTCGGGGCGCGCGTAGCGGCCGAGCTTGTCGAGCGTGAGGCCCCAGAAGCGCGCGTACTCGCGCAGCGACGGGATCAGCCCGCCCTGCATGCGCTCGTGCTGCAGGCGCAGCATCATGATCACGTCCACGTCGCGGATCGCGTCCTCGAGACGGTAGGCGACCTTCACGCCGAGCTCCTGCACGAAGGGCGGGATCAGCGTCGGCGGCCCGGCGACGGTGACCGTCATGCCGAGCTTCTTCATCGCGTGGATGTTCGAGCGCGCGACGCGGCTGTTCGTGATGTCGCCGACGATCGCGACGTGGAGGCCGTCGAAGTGGCCCTTCTTCTCCCGGATCGTCAGCAGGTCGAGGAGGGCCTGCGTGGGGTGCTCGTGGGCGCCGTCGCCCGCGTTGACGATCGAGCAGGCGAGCTCGCGCGCGAGCAGCTCGGCCGCGCCCGCCGACGAGTGACGGACGACGACGACGTCCGGGCTCATCGCGGCGATGTTCTTCGCCGTGTCGATGAAGCTCTCGCCTTTCGACGTGCTCGAGCCGCTCGCCGAGAAGTTGACGACGTCGGCGGAGAGCCACTTCCCGGCGATCTCGAACGAGGTGCGCGTCCGCGTCGAGGATTCGTAGAAGAGGTTGACAATGGTCTTGCCGCGCAGCGCCGGCACCTTCTTGATCTCGCGCGTCGCGATCTCCTGGAGTGAGTCGGCGGTGTCCACCAGGAGCGTGATCTCGGCCGCGTCGAGCTCGCGCATCGTCAAGAGGTCCTTCCGGGTCCAGCCCATGCTCAGGCCTCCTCGGGGGCTTCGATCACCACGCGGTCCTCACCGTCGTGCTCGCGGAGGCGGACGGCGACGCTCTCGCGGCGCGACGTGGGCAGGTTCTTGCCGACGTAGTCGGGCCGGATCGGCAGCTCGCGATGCCCGCGGTCGATCAGGATCGCGAGCTGGATCGCCTGCGGGCGCCCGAGGTCGATGATCGCGTCGAGCGCCGCGCGGATCGTCCGGCCGGTGAAGAGGACGTCGTCCACGAGGACGACGGTCTTGCCCTTGATCGAGAAGGGGATGTCGGTCCCGCGGATGACCGGCGTGCCGCGCATGCCAAGGTCGTCGCGGTAGAGCGTGATGTCGAGCGTGCCGACGGGCAGCGTGGCGCCGTCGATCTGCGCGATCTTCGCCGCGAGCCGCTGGGCGAGCGTGATGCCGCGCGTGCGCAGACCGACGAAGGCGAGGTCCTTCGCGCCGCCGTTCTTCTCGAGGATCTCGTGGGCGATGCGGGTGAGAGCTCGGTCCAGGGCCGCGTCGTCGAGGACCTGGGCCTTCTCTCGGAAGCGTGGTGCGGGCGAGGTCATCATTCTCTCCTTGCGAGCCTCTCGGGGCCCGATTAAAGGAAAGGCGCGAGCGATCTACCGCTACTCTACACGCCGCGCTCGGCCGCTGTCAATCCGTAGCGGCCCCGCCGCGCGCCACGCGCGGAGGAGGTCGCGCGTGAGGAAGGCGAGCGCGCCGAGCATCAGGAGCGCGCCGGCGCCGAACAGCAGCCGGCCGATCCCTTCGGCGCGCTGGAGCAGGCCCAGGGTGCCGAGGATCCAGTTCCAGTCGTGGATGAGCCCGTCGGCGAGGAGCGGGAGCGCCATCGCGCGCCCATCGGCCGCGTAGACGGCGACGTCGCAGAGCGACTGCCCCGTCCAGAAGACCGCGACCGCCGCCGACGCGGAGTAGCGCGTGCGCAAGAAGGCCCCGACGCAGATCGCGGGCACCAGCACCTGGTTCAGCGAGCCGCCGAGCACGCCCATGAAGCGGCCGAGGAAGCCCCAGATCACGTGGCCGGCCTCGTGGAAGACGAGGTTGACGATGTGGAGGAGCGCGAGCAGGCCGCCCGCGCCGAGCGTCAGGCCCTGCTCGAGGACGCGGAACGTCACGTAGAGAAGGACGAGGAGTCCGGCGGCGCGGCCGGCGACACCCGCCATCAGTCGGTGAGCGTCACGACGACGGGCGCGTGGTCCGACGGTTTCTGCCCCTTGCGCTCGTCGCGGTCGATCTCGACCGAGACGCAGCGCGCGGCGAGGGCGGCCGTCAGCAAGATGTGATCGATCCGGAGCCCCCAGCCGCGGTGGAAGGCCCCGGCGCGATAATCCCACCAGGTGAAGAGGCCGCCCTCCTGGCGGTGGAGCCGCAGCGAGTCCCGCAGTCCCCAGCCCAGGAACTCCTGGAAGACGGCGCGCTCCGGATCGCTGAACATGATCTGGCCGCGCCACTTCTCCGGATCCCACACGTCGCGGTCCTCGGGCGCGATATTCAGGTCGCCGCAGAGGGCGAGCGGCTCGTCCGGCCTCGCCGAGGCCTCGAGGAACCCGCGAAAGCGCCGGTACCAGTCGAGCTTGTACGCGTACTTCTCGGAGCCGACCTCCTGGCCGTTCGGCCCGTAGACGCTCATCACCGTGAGGCCGGACACGCGCGCGACCAGCAGGCGCTGCTGCGCGTCGTCACCGTCGTCGGGCAGCCGGCGCGCGATCTCCTCGGGGCCGGCGCGGGCGAGGACGGCGACGCCGTTGTAGGTCTGCTGGCCCGCGACGAGCGCCGTGTAGCCGAGCGCCCCCAGCTCCTCGAACGGGAACCGGTCGTCGGTGACCTTCGTCTCCTGCAAGCACACGACGTCGGGCCGGCGGCGCTCGAGCCACGCGAGTAGGCGCGGCAGGCGCGTCCGGATCGAGTTGACGTTCCAGGTCGCGAGCTTCACGGGACGATGGCCTCGAGGGCGCGCTCGAAGCACGCGAGCGGCGCGCGGACGACACCGGCGCCGACCTGGCCCGTGCCGGCCTTGCGCCCGGCGATGCCCGTGTTGATGAGCGGCGTGATGCCGGTCTCGATCACCCGGCGGAGATCGATCCCGGTGGGCACGCCCCGCTCGTCCTGCGCGGGGACGCGGAAGTGCGGGTGCTCGCCGTGGCAGATCTCGCGGATCTCCTCCGTGGCGGCCAGCGCCTGCGCCACGCCGCCGGCACCGACGAAGCGGGCGACGGCGGGAGCGGCGACCATCGCGCCACCGCCCAGGCCGATCGTCTCGACGATCGCGCTGTCGCCCATGTCGGGGTTGGCGTCGTCGGCGCCGTAGCCCGGGAAGTAGAGACCGACCGGCGTGTCGACCGGGGCGCTGAACCAGCGATCCCCCAGGCCCGAGATCCTGACGCCGAAGTCGGTGCCGTTGCGCGCCATCGCCGTCACGAGCGTGGCGTGCGGGACGCCGCCCGCGGGATCGGCCAGCGCCTTGCCCGCCGCCATGGCGACGTTCAGGAAGAACTGGTCGTTGCCGGCCATGAACTCCGCGAGTCGCGCGACCGCGCCGTGGCGCCCGCCCGCCCGCGCGACGTGCGGCATCAGCGCGCGCACGAGCAGCGACGAGGCCGCGACGTTCCGCTGGTGCATCTCGTCGCCCATCCGGAGCGCCTGCGCCATGAGCGCCCGGAGATCGATGCCGCCGGACGCGCGGAGCGCGGCGCCGAGCAGCGGCCCCGCCTCGGTCGCGAGCCACCGCAGGCGCGCGAGCACCGAGTCGTCGTTGGCGCCGAAGCGGAGGACCCTGCCCAGCCCCTCGTTGATCGTCGCGTGCGCGCGGTTGCCGTGGGCGCGGTTCTCGACGGCGAAGACGGGCATGGAGCGGGTGACGATGCCGGTCATCGGCCCGACGGCGCGACGGTGATGGCAGGGCTCGAGGCGGACGCGGCCCGCCACGACCAGCGCCGCCGCGGCGTCGTCGTTGGCGGCCCAGCCCTCGTAGCGGATCGCGCACAGCACCGCCGCGCGCAGCGGCTCGCAGGCGCGCTCCCAGGCGATCGGCGGCCCCGCGTGGAGGACGACGCGCTCGGGCAGCTCGAGCGCCTCGTGCGCGGGGCGGCAGTCCACGAGGAACGGCCGCCCGTCGACGAGGACGTCGAAGGCCCGCGCGTTCGCCGCGTCCACCGTGTCGCGGCGCGCGTCGAGGCCCATCAGGCGCTCGGCCAGGCGCGGGTCGCCGGACGCCGGCGGCACCCAGTCCACGCCGACGACGGGGACGCCCCGCGCCGCGAGCGTCTCGGCGAAGCGCGGAAGCCCCAGGTTCACGACGCGGGGCTCCAGCATCAGACGCCCAGCCCCGCGACGAAACCCTCGAGCGCGCGGATGAAGCACCCCATCGGCGCCTCGCTGAATCCCGCGCCGATCTGGCCGACGCCGGACTCCCGGTGCGCGATGCCCGTGTCGATGACGGGCACGATGCCCGTCTCGACGACCTTGCGGACGTCGATGCCGAGGGGGACGCCGCGGAAGTCCAGCGCGGGAATGCGGAAGCTCTCGTGTTCCGCGAGCGTGATCTCGTACATACGCCGCGTCGTGTCGAGCGCGACTCCGGCGGTGCCGCCGACAAACTGGACGATGGCCGGCGCGGCCGCGAGCGCGAAGGCGCCGAGCCCCGCCGTCTCGGCGATCGCCGAGTCGCCGATGTCCGGGTTTGCGTCGTCGGGGCCGTAGCCCGGGAAATAGAGGCCCTCGATCTTCGGGGCGGGGGCGGTGAACCAGCGGTCGCCCGTGCCGCTCACGCGGATCCCGAACTCGACGCCGTTGCGCGCCATCGCCGTGACCACCGTCGAGCCGGGGACGCCGTGGCAGCCGTCCAGCATCGCCTTGGCGGCCGCCATCGCGGCGTTGAGGAAGAAATGGTCGGTGGCGTCCATGAAGGCGAGGGCCCGCTCGACGTCGCCCGTGCGCGCGGCCGCCACGTGCGGCGCGAGCCGGCGCACGAGGAGCGAGGTGCCGGCCGTGTTCCGGTTGTGGCACTCGTCGCCCATCGTGAGCGCCCGCGCGATGAGGTTCTTGAGGTCCACGCCTCCCGCGCGGCGGAGCGCGCCGTCGACGAGGGGCGCGAGCTCGCGGTTCATCCACGCGAGCCGGTCGAGCACGGCCTGGTCGTGGGCGCCGAAGCGCAGCACGCGGCCCAGCCCCTCGTTGAGCGTCGCGTACGCCTCGCTCCCGAAGGCCTCGTTCCGCACGACGAGGAGGGCCATCGACGGCGACAGCACCCCGGCCATCGGGCCGACGGCGCGATGATGATGGCAGGGCTCGAAGGCGAGCCCGCCCGCCGTCGCGAGCCGCGCCGCGTCCTCGGCGGTCGCCGCCCAGCCCTCGAAGAGGCACGCGCCAACGACCGCGCCGCGCATGGGGCCGCACATCCGCTCCCAGGCCACGGGCGGACCCGCGTGCAGCAGCGTCCGCTCGCCGAGCGCGGGGAGGACCTCGCGCGCGGGCCGCACGCCCACCAGCACGGCCCCGCCGGCCTGGAGGCGCCGCACACACTCGCGATTGGCGTCGCCGATCGTCACGGGCGCCCTCGCTCCACGTCGACGTCGTCGCCCGCGCGCGCCAGCAGCGCCGCGAGGCGTGGCTCGCCGCCGGCCGGTGGGCGCCAGTCGATGTGGACGACGGGGACGCGCCGGGCGCCGAGCGCGTCGGCGAAGAGCTCGAGGCCGATCGACACGACGCGGATCTCGGCGGCGAGCAGGTGCCCCGGCTCCATCAGGCGCGCCGGGCCGCGATGAGCGCGGCGAGGCGCGCCGCCTGGGCGTTCGACGGCATCACGACGACGCCCGCGCCTCTGAGCGCCGCCGCCTGCGCCGAGCGGCCCTGCGGGTCGCCGTCCGTCCCGCAGACGCTCGCGACGACCGCGAGGTGGCGCCCCGCCGACTCGGCCGCGCGCCGCGTGCGGACGATCGCCGGCAGGAGCTCGCCCGCGGGGTCGGCGTGCGTGCCGTAGCCCAGTACGACGTCGAGGAGCAGCACCGCGGTGTCTGCGGCGGCGCCCTCCTTCTCGATCCACTCGCGCCGCACGGTGCCGTCGATCATCGGGTGGGGCCGCCCGACGGTGAAGACGTCCTCACCCAGGTCCACCACGCGGTGCGCGACGCCGCCGCCCGTCAGACCCGGCGCAACGTCGGCGAGCCGGGCCTCGAGGAGGCCGAGGGCCTCGTAGGCGAGCGTGCCACCCGAGTAGACGCCGCGCACGAAGCGCTGGCCCGCGCGCATCCGGCGCTCGGCGTCCTCGACCAGCCGGGTGATCGCGCCCGGCGGATCGGTGAACTCGACGGGCGCGGGCGTCTTCCCGCGGGCGAGCGCGACGGCCGCGAGGGCGGCATCCTCGAGGGTCGCGGCGACGTGCGTGGCGGCGGGCGGGGGCGTCGAGCCGCCGCCCGCCGGCCGCGCCGCCCTCGTGACGAAATTCACGACGCAGGGCTTGCCGAGGCGCCCGAGCCAATCCCCAAGGCGCGCACGCGTCGCCGGCCCGGGCGGCTTGCCGATGACGCAGACGACCTCCGTGGCGGGGTCGCTCGCGAGCGCCGCGAGCGCCCGCTCCAGCATGAGGCCGCCGACCGCGTCCGTGAGGTCACGCCCCCCGACGCCGATCGCGTGCGAGACGCCATCGCCCGCGGCCGCGATGTGGCAGACGACCTCCTGGAGCCCGGTCCCCGAGGCCGCGGCGATCCCGATCCGGCCGCGCGGGACGGCGTTCGCGAAGCCGAGCGGCACGCCGCCGACGATCGCGGTGCCGCAGTCCGGGCCCATCATGAACAGGCCACGCTCGCGCGCGAGCGTCTTCAGCTCGACCTCGGTCGCGACGGGCACGTTGTCGCTGAAGAGCATGACGTGGAGGCCCGCGCGCAGGGCCTTGAGCGCCTCGGCGCCGGCGTAAGCGCCGGGCACGGAGATGAGCGCGAGATTGGCTCCGGGCAGCGCGCGGAGGGCCCCGGCGAGCGTGCGGGGGCGCGGCGCGGCGCCGGGTGGCCCGGACGCGGGGCGCGCCGTGAGCGCGCGCTCCGTGGCGGCGCGCGCGGCCTCGGCCGCGGCGCCGGAGCTGGCGAGGACCGCGATGACGAGGTCGGTCGGCCCCGCGGCCTCGCCTGCGGCGGCGAGGAGCCCCGCGTCGTGCAGGAGCACCAGGTTCTGCGGCGTGCCCATCATCGCCGCCGCGCGCGCGACGCCGGGCACCGCCTCCATGTCGCGCGTGAGGAGCATGAGCGTCACGGAGTCCTGGTAGAAGCTCTTCCTGACGAAGTTCCACGAGGCCATGGCCGTGGCGCCCGTGCTCACCGGGGCGGGGTGATCCCGTACGCCTTGAGCTTCCGGTACAGATGGCTCCGTTCGATACCGAGCCGCTCGGCGGCGCGGGTCATGTTCCAGGCGCCGGCGCGCAGCTCGGCGAGGATGTAGGCACGCTCGAAGTTGTCGCGCGCCTCCTTGAGCGACCGCTCGCGCCCCTCGGGCGGCGGGGCGAGCGGCGCGTCCTTGGGCCGGAGCGGCGCCGGCAGGTCCTCGGCGCCGATGGCGTCGCCGGGCGCCATGATCACCAGGCGCTCGACCATGTTCCGGAGCTCGCGGACGTTGCCCGGCCAGTCGTAGGCGAGGAAGTACCCGAGCGCCTCCGCCGAGATCGTCTTCCGCCGCTTGCCGTTCTCGGCGCAGAAGAGCGCGATGAAGTGGTCCACGAGCTTCGGCACGTCGCCCGGACGGGCGCGGAGCGGTGGCACCTCGATCGGGATGACGTTGAGACGGTAGTAGAGGTCCTCGCGGAAGCGCCCCTCGCGGATGAGCGCCTCGAGGTCCCGGTTGGAGGCCGCGAGGACGCGGACGTCGACGCGGATCGTGTCCTTGCCGCCGACGCGTTCGAACGCCTGCTCCTCCAGCGCGCGCAGCACCTTCGCCTGCGTCTTCAGGCTCATGTCGCCGATCTCGTCGAGAAAGAGCGTGCCGCCGTCGGCGTGCTCGAACTTGCCGCGGTGCCGGGCGAGCGCGCCAGTGAAGGCGCCCTTCTCGTGGCCGAAGAGCTCCGACTCGATCAGCTCCTCGGGGATCGCGGCGCAGTTGACCTCGACGAACGGGTGCTCGCGGCGTGCCGACTGCGCGTGGATGGCGCGCGCGACGAGCTCCTTGCCGCTCCCGTTCTCGCCGCGGATCAGCACGCGTCCGGTCGTGGGCGCGGCGGTCGCGATCTGCTCCCGCATCCGCTGCACGGGCTCGCTGTCGCCGATGATCTCCGCGCGCTGCGCGAGGGTCTCGCGGAGCGCGGCGTTCTCGCGCTCGAGCCGCGCGTGCTCGAGCGCGCGCGTGATCGTCAGGAGCGTCTTCTCGAGCGAGAGCGGCTTCTCGATGAAGTCGTACGCCCCCAGGCGTGTCGCCTTCACGGCGGTCTCGATCGTGGCGTGGCCCGAGATCATCACGACGATGGCCTCGGGCCGCAGGCGCCGGATCTCGGCCAGCGTCTCGAGCCCGCCCATCCCCTCCATCCAGACGTCGAGGAAGGTGAGGTCCATCGGCTCCTCGGCCAGGAGGCGGAGCGCGTCGGCGCCGCTCCCGACGGCCGTGACGCGATAGCCCTCGTCCTCGAGGACCCCGCGGAGGGTCGCGCGGATCGAGGGCTCGTCATCGACGATCAGGATGTGCTCGCCGGTCATGCAGGCACTCGGGCCACGGGGCTACGCCTCCACCGGCGCCGGGGCGCGCGCCACCGGCACCTCGATGATGAACCGGCTGCCGCGCGGCTCGTTGTCCTCGACCCGGATCGTGCCGCCGTGCTCCGTCACGATCTCGTGGACGATCGACAGCCCGAGCCCCATCCCCGCCACCTTGGTCGAGAAGTAGGGGAGGAAGAGCCGCTCCTTGTCCTCGGCGCTGATGCCGGGGCCGGTGTCCGAGACGACGATGCGCGCGTGGCCGGTCTCCGCCACGTACGCGGTCTCGACGACGACCTCGCCCGCGCCGCCGACGGCCGCGACCGCGTTGTCCACCAGGTTGAGGACCGCTCGCTTGAGGTGGTCGGGGTCCACCTCGAGGAGGGGAAGGGCCGCCGCGTGACGCGTGGACAGCCCGAGGGCGGGATGCGACTCGCGGTAGAGCGCCACCACGGCATCCACCAGCGGCCGCACGTCGGTCGGACGGGGCGCCAGCACCGGCATCCGCGCGAAGCGCGAGAACTCGTCGACGAGCCGCTTGAGGCCGTCCACCTCGTGGATGATCGTCTCGGTGCACTCGTCCACGAGCTGCTGCTCCTCGCTCGTGCTCCCCCTGAGCCGCCGGCGGAGCCGCTGGGCCGAGAGCTGGATGGGCGTGAGCGGGTTCTTGATCTCGTGGGCGATCCGCTGCGCGACCTCGCGCCACGCCGCGATGCGCTGGGCCTTGAGGAGCTCGGTCAGGTCGTCGAAGACGACGACCGCGCCCGCGTACTCGCTCTCCGTCCCGCGGAGCGCCGTCGCCGAGGCCAGGAGCGAGCGCGCGGCCCCGCCGCGGCGCAGGTGCAGCTCCTGCCCGATCACGCCGCCCTTGGCGCGCCGCGCCCGCTGGACGAGCGTCACCACGTCCCGGGCGTCGGGGCCGGCGAAGACCTCCTCGAGGAGCGCGCCGACCACGGTCGACTCGGCGAGGCCGAACATGCGCGCCGCCGCGCGGTTGATCGTCGTGAGCCGGCCGAGCGGGTCGAACGAGACAACGCCGGTCGTGATGGCCTCGAGCACCGTCTCGATGTAGCGCCGGCGGTCCTCGAGCTCCGTGTGCTTGTCCGAAAGATCGAGGTACGCCTCCTCCAGCCGCCGCTTCGACTCGCCGAGATCGTCGGTCATGCGGTTGAACGACTGGACGAGGACACCGATCTCGTCGTCGGCCCGCGCGTGCACCTTGTACGCGAGATTGCCGGCGGCGACCTCGCGCGTCCCCTCGGCGAGCTCGGCGATCGGGCCCGTGATCCCGCGCGCGAGATAGAGACCGAACCAGGTGAACGAGAAGACGACGATCAGCGTCATCAGCAGGAACAGCAGGATGTAGATGCCCTTGATCGGGGTCTTCAGGAGCTTGAGCTGCTTGTACTCCTGGAATGCCTGCGAGATGCCCCGCACGCGCGCCTCGAGCCGCTCGGTCACGTGCGTGGCGACGACGATCACGCCGGCCACCTGCCGCTCGCCGCCGCGGGCCGACCAGACGGGCATCACCGCCTCGATGAGATCGCCCGAGACGAGCTCGCGGACCGTCGTCACCTCCTGGCCGGCCAGGCCGCGCTTGAGCTGGCTCTCGTTCACGTCCCGGGTCGGCAGGTCGCCGAGCACGGGGTCCGTCACGTGCGCGAGCTCCTGTCCCTGGTCGTTGAAGACGGTGATCGCGCTGATCCCGAGCCGCTCCTGCTGCTCGACGAGCAGGGCCGCGAGCGCACCGCGCCGGTCCTCGCCGAGGAGGCCGTCGCGATCGATCACGCGACCGAGGTACTGGGCGTGGCGGAGCGCCGTGCGCTCGAGGTTGTTGTAGTACGTCTGCGCCACGGCGAGCGCCTGGTCGAGCGGGCGCTCCACCTGGGGCTTGAACCAGCCCTCGATGGACTTGTTGATGAAATTCGAGGCGATGAGAAAGATCAGAATCGCGGGCGCCAGCGACAGGGCCAGGAACGACAGCACGAGCTTGGCCTTGAAGCGCGCGCCGAGCACGTTCTGCCGCCGCTCGAACCAGAGCTTGACGAGGTTCCGGAAGAGCAGCACGACGAGCAGGAGCAGGACGATGAGGTTCAGGTTGAGCAGCGCAAAGATCGTGATGTTCGAGGCCAGCGGGAGGTCCGGCGCGTAGACGCCGATGTCCACGAGATTCGCCGCGCCGACGAGCAGCAGGAACCCGAGGATGATCAGGAGATTGCGCTTGCGGCGGTTCGCGTCGCTGAGGAGCGGCACTATTGCACCCGCTGGATCGTGCGGTAGTCGGACCGCCGCGCGGCCTGCTCCGCCGTGCCGGCCATGCGCGTCAGGAAGGTGTTCTCGCCGTTCAGCGCCGCCTCGGCGCTGACGCGCACGTAGATGACCGCCGACGCGTCGAGCGCCGTCGCCGGCGTCAGCTTGAGGCCGCGCAGCTCGGAGAGGATCCGCTGCGCGTCCCAGCGGTCACGCGTGGTGAAGACCGGGCGCTGCTCGCCGCGGAGCACGCTGACCTTGAACTCCTTGGTGACGACGTTGTAGGCCAGGTTCCGCTCGACCACCTTTGTCACGAGGAGCTGGTCGCGCCAGTAGCGGTTGTACTGCCAGAGCTCGACGGTGAGCCGGACGTGCGCCGGGATGCCGCTCTGCACGCCCTCCTGGAGCCCGTCGGGGAGCGCGCCCAGCAGGACGACGTGGACGGTCACCTCATAGTCGTTGAGGAAAACGTCCAGGTCGCTGATGCGCAGCTCGGCGGACGCGGGCGCCGCGAGGGCCAGCGACAGCGCCGCCGCGACGAGGGAGCTCGCGAGAGACGGAGCACGCATACGGCGGAGAAGACATTATAGCGTGGCGGTCCGGCGCGGGGCGCCGGTTAGATCGCGGCGAGGCCGGGCGCGGGCGCGAACCCGTCGCTCGGCGCGACCGTCTCGCGCCCGCCCGCGGCGCGGACCGCCGCGCCCGCGGGGCGGCGCTCGAGGCCGAGGGCCCGCTGGACGGCGAGCACGAGCTCGAGGTTGAGCGCGTGCCCGCCGTTCCGCGCGACCACATGCCCGAGGATCGGGCGGCCGAGCAGCGCTAGGTCGCCGATCAGGTCGAGGACCTTGTGCCGCACGAACTCATCGGGGTAGCGGAGCCCGTTGAGCGGGCCGCGGTTGCCCACGACGACGGCGTTGTCCAGCGAGCCGCCGCGCGCGAGCCCGTTCTTCCGCATGATCCCCAGGTCCTTCAGGAAGCCGTACGTGCGCGCCGGCGCGACCTCGTCCACGAACGAGCGCTCGCCGCCCAGCGCCCAGGCAAGGACCTGGGTCCCCACCGCGGGGTGGTCGTTATCGAGCGTGTAGCTGACCCGGAAGGTCGTCGAGGGAAAGATGTGCATCCAGCGCGCGCCGCTGCCGACCCGTATCGGATAGGGCAGCGAGAGCGTCCGGCGCCGCGCCGACTGCTGGTTGCGCCCGGCGGCGGCGAGCAGCGCGACGAACGGCTTGGCGCTGCCGTCCGCCGCGGGGATCTCGGGACCGTCGACTTCCACCTCGAGATTGTCGATGCCGAGCCCCGCCGCCGCGGCGAGCAGGTGCTCGACCGTCTGGATGCGGGTGCCGTTCTTCCCGATCGTCGTCGCGTAGTGGGAGTTCACGACGCTCTCGGGCGCCGCCGCAATCCGGTCGCCGCCCGCCCGGAACACGATGCCCGTGTCCTCGGGCGCGGGAGAGAGGACGATTCGCGTGAGCTTGCCGGAGTGCAGGCCGACTCCCTCGAGGGCGACCGGCTTTCGGATCGTGTGCTGTCGCATCACCGGGTCGCTTCACAGCAACGCCGGTGCCAGTCTTCCGGAAATGTGCTCAAGATATTGAAATCACAATGAAAATGTTATAGACGTCGGGGCCGCCGCTCGCTGAAAGGTTGCGTCGATGACACGCTGCGAGTCGCCTCATGTCCCAAATAGGAGACAGGGAGGATCGACAGGTCAGACGTCGACGATGAGGCTGACCTCGTGACGACCCCCGCACTCCGTGACGCTCGTCCGATGCATGGTCGCGGCCTTGACGACCGTGCCCGGATGATGGCGTCGCGGATCGAGGGGTTCGCCGTGAAGGGCGCCGTGGACGAGCGAGTCCGTGCAGGCGAGCACCTCCACGCGGTGCGCGACGAAGCCCTCGATCTCGTGCACGTAGAGGCACTCGTTGACCCACGCCACGAGCAGCGCCTCGGCCGACTCGCCCTGCGCGCGCACCTCGCGCGTCTCGCGCGCCTCCACCTCGTCGGGCGCCACGATCAGCGCGAGCACGCCGAGCGCGGCCTGGGCGAAGGCCTCGGCGCGCGTCGCGCCCCACGCGCGCACGCCGACGTCGGCCTCCACGTCGAAATGCTCCCACGCGGCCGTCAGGCCAGGTCTCCGAATCTCGCCTGGAGGATCGCGAGGACGGCGGGACCGGCCGTCTCCGTCCTCAGGATGCGCGGTCCGGCGCCGACGACCACCCAGCCGCGCGCCGCGGCGCTCGTGACCTCTGCACGGGAGAACCCGCCCTCGGGCCCGACGAGGACATGCACGTGCGCCTGGGGAGGGAGGGAGCGGGGCAGGCTCGCGGCGAGTGTCGTTCCGAGCACGCGAGCCTGCCCAGCTCCCTCCCCCCCAGCCACCGCGCCCTCCCACAGGCAGAGCCTGAGATCGGCGGGCTCGTCCGCGTCCAGGAAGTCGCCGAGCGGCCGCGGCATGTCGACCGGCGGGATGACGGCCCGGCCGCACTGCTTCGCCGCCTCCTTCGCGACCCGCTGCCAGCGGCGTGCGCGCTCGCGCCAGCGGCTCGGCTCGAGGGTGACGATCGTGCGCTCGCTGAGGACCGGGACGACGCGCGCCACGCCGAGCTCGGTGGCCGCGCGGACGATCAACTCCATCCGCTCGCCCTTCGGGACGGACTGCACGAGCGTCGCCCGCAGCGGAGACTCGGTGTCGGGCCGCGCGACGCCGAGCACGGTGCCCGTCGCGGTCTCGCCGACCGACTCGAGGCGCACCGTGTAGTCGCGACCGGCGCCGTCCGCGGCGAGGACGGTGTCGCCCGCGCGGAGGCGCAGCACGCGCGCGATGTGACGCGACTCCTCGCGGTCGAAGACGACGCGCCCGTCGCCGACCCGGTCAGGGTCGATCGTGAAGCGGCGCACGGGCCGGCTCGCCGGGCTCCCGCCGGAGCGTGAGGGTGGTCCAGCCCTGAACGCTCGCCGACGCGGCGGACGCGAAGACGGGGCCGAGCGCGGCCGCGAGGTCCGCGGCCTCGGCGTCGAGGATGCCGCCGAGGACGAGCAGGCCGTCGGGCGCGACGTAGCGCCGGTAGTGGGGCGCCAGCCGCAGGTGGGCCGCGGTGAGGAGGTTGGCGACCACGAGCGGCACGTGCGACTCCTGCAGGCCGGCGGCGTCGGCCAGCGCACAGCGCACGCGATCGGAGACGTGGTTGCGCGCGGCGTTCGCCATGGCGGCCGCGACCGCGTCGGGGTCTTCATCCACCGCGAGGACGACGGGGACGCCGAGCCGCGCCGCCGCGACCGCGAGGATGCCCGAGCCCGTTCCCAGGTCGAGCAGGCGCGCGGGCGTCTCGCGCGCGATCAGCGCCTCGAGCGCCTCCAGGCACCCGAGCGTGCTGCCGTGCTGTCCGGTGCCGAAGGCGCGTCCGGGTTCGATCGTGATGACGACGCGCCCGTTAGCGGGGGGCCGGTCCCAGGGCGGCGCGACCAGCAGGTTCTTGCCCGCTGGAACCGGGCGGAAGTGCGCGCGCCAGGCGTCGGCCCAGTCCTCGTTGACCAGCGCGACCACGGTCGGCTCGCCCGTCGCGGGGAAGCCGAGCTCGGCGAGGCCGCGCAGATACTCGCGCACGCTCTCCTCGAGCGCGCTCGCGAACAGCGTCTTCGGGAAGAAGGCGCGGAGCCGCGGCGCGCGCCCCTCCGTCTCCTCCTCGACGACGCCGAGGGCGCCGAGCTCCCAGGCGAAGTTGGTCAGGCCCTCGGAGGCGCCCTCCGGAACCTCGACGCTGAGCTCCCAGTAGCGGGAGGACGACATCGGCTCAGCCCAGCAGCTTCTTCATCCGCTCGAAGAAGGCCGTCGAGAGCGGTCCGCGCGTCTCTTTCGACGCGGCCTCGAACGCGGCGAGCGCCTCGCGCTGCTTGCCGTTGAGCTTCTGCGGCACCTCGAGGATGAGACGGTAGCAGGCGTCGCCCTGGCCGCGACCGCGGAGATGCGGCAGGCCCTTGCCCTTGACGCGCAAGACTTGCTGGGGCTGGCTGCCCGCGGCGATCTTGAGCGTGGTCGTTCCGCCGAGCACCGGCACCTCGGCCTCGTGGCCCAGGGCCAGCTGCGCGAAGCTGAGGGGAAGGTCGCAGTAGATGTCGGCGCCGTCGCGGACGAAGAGGTCGTGCTCGCGGATGCGCACGAGCACGTAGAGGTCGCCGGCCGGCCCGCCGCTCGCCCCCCCCGAGCCCTCGCCCGAGAGGCGGAGCTGCATACCGTCCTCGATGCCGGCCGGGATCTTCACCGACAGCAGCCGCTCGGCGCGCTGACGCCCTTCGCCGCGGCACTGATGGCACGGATGCCGGTTCAGCTGGCCGCGGCCCTGGCACTTCGGGCAGGGCTGCGCGATCGTCAGGAAGCCGTGGCTCCGCCGGATCTCGCCGCGCCCGGCGCACGCGTCGCAGGTCTCGAGGCGCTTGCCGGGCTCCACGCCCGTGCCCGCGCAGACGCCGCACGGCTCGAGGCGGGGGATCTGGACCTTCGTCTCGACGCCGGCCGCGGCCTCCTCGAGCGTGAGCTTGAGCTCGTACTGGAGGTCCTCGCCGCGCGCCGCGCGTGTGCGCCGGCCGCGACCCGCGCCCGTGAAGAAGTTCTCGAAGATGTCCTCGAAGAGGCTGCCGAAGCCCGTCTCGCCGAAGCCCGGGCCCGCGTTGGGCGCGGCGGTGCCGAAGCGGTCGAAGTGGGCGCGCCGGTCGGGGTCGGAGAGGACCGCGTAGGCCTCATTGACCGCCTTGAAGCGCTCCTCCGACTCCTTGTTCCCAAGATTGCGGTCGGGGTGGTGCTGCATCGCGAGCTGGCGGTACGCCTTCTTGATCTCGGCGTCGCTGGCGTTGCGCGCGACGCCGAGCACCTGGTAGTAGTCGCCCGCCACTACGCGGCGTCCTCGTCGGGCGCCGCGGCGACGGCGACCAGCGCGGCCCGCAGCAGGCGGCCGTGGAGGAGGTAACCCGGCAGCTGCTCCCTCACGACCGTGTTCGGCGCCGCCTCTGCGCTCACCACGCGCGCGACCGCCTCGTGGCGCGTGGGATCGAAGGGCTGCCCGAGCGCCGAGTAGCGCGTGACGCCGTGGCGCTCGAGGACGCGCAGGAACTCGCGCTGGACCAGCTCGACGCCGGCCACGACGCTCGCGGCCTCGCCGCGTGCGCGCGCGGACTCGATCGCCCGGTCGAGGTTGTCCAGGAGGGGGAGGAGGTCGCGGAGCAGGGACTCGTTCGCGTACTTGACGTCGTCCTGGGCCTTCTGCTGCACGCGGCGGCGGACGTTCTGGGCCTCGGCCAGCTCGCGCAGCAGGCGGTCCTGCTGGCGCCGGAGCTCCTCGAGCTCCGAGGGTGGCGTATCGGGCTCGGGGGGCGGCGCTTCCTGTGTCTGGGAATCGTCCATGACGCCTGGATTATAGCAACCGCGCCGGGCCGGGCCCGCGCGCGCTAGGAAGGAAGGTAGAGATCCTGGCGCACGCGCGAGAGCGCGTCGGTCACGTGGCGCGCGGTCTCGTTGACGACCGAGATGACGTCCGGGTACGGCAGGCGGCGGGGTCCGATGACGCCGAGGATGCCGACGACCTGGTCGCGATAGAGGTAGGTCGAGGTGATCAGCGTGCACTCGCGCATCTCGGCGAACGGATTCTCCTCGCCGATCGTGACGCGCAACCCCTCGTTGGTCGCCAGCGCCGTCATGAGGTCGGCCAGCCGCTCCTTCTGCTCGAAGGTCCGCAGCAGCTCACGCGTCGTCTCGATGTCCCAGAATTCCGGGTGGTCGAGCATGTTGATCGCGCCGCTGACGTAGAGCGTGCGGCCGCGCAGGAGCGTGACGATCTGCTCGGTGACCGCGCGCGCCCGCGTGTGGAGCGCGTCGAGCGGGTCGCTCGGCGACGACTCCATGTCCACGACCTCCTGCACGGTCCGTCCGCCAAAGCGCCGCGTGAGCTCGCGCCCGATCGCGCGCACCTCGTCGACCGCGAGCGGAGGCTCGAGCGTCACCGCGCGCGCCGTGACCCAGCCCGCGTCCGTGACGATCACGGCGAGCGCCCGGTCGGCCTCGAGCGGCATCAGCTCGACGCGCGCGAGCGTCGTGTGCTTGAGCGGGGGCGTCAGCAAGAGCCCCGTGAGCCTCGTGGCCGAGGACAGGTGCGTCGAGGTGCGCTCCATGAAGCCGTCGAGGCCCGAGCGTCGCGTGGGCATTGTCTCGCTGGGCGTCGCGACCTTCGCGGCGGGCGCGGGCGGGAACGATTCCACGTAGAAGCGGTAGGCCCGGTCGGTCGGGATGCGGCCGGCGCTCGTGTGCGGCTGGACGAGGTAGCCCATCTCCTCGAGATCGGCCATGGCGTTGCGGATCGTGGCCGGGGAGAGCGTCGGGAAGTAGCGCTTCGAGAGCACGCGGGAGCCCACCGGCTCGGCCGAGTCGATGTACTCGCGGATGACCGCGACGAGCACGTCGTGATGACGGGCATCCATCGCGACGAATTATAGCAATTCGACGAACAGGGCGTCAGAGACCAGGAAGCCCCGTTCGGTGAGACGCGCGCGGCCGCCCGCGAGCGCGAGCAGGCCCTCCGCCCGCCAGATCGCGACGCGGCGGGCGAGCGGCGCGTCGCCGGCGAGGCGCGCGTCGAGCCAGGCCGTCGGGACGCCGTCGGCGGTCCGCAGGCCGAGGATGAGCCGCTCGGCGAGCTGCTGGCGCGGCGTCAGCTCCTCGTGGGCATCGACCGGGAGGCCGCCCGCCTCGAGCGCCTCGCACCAGCGCGGTGTGGCCTTCGTGTTCGCGTACCGGACGCGGCCGAGGTACCCGCAGGCGCCCGGCCCGGCGGCGAGGTACTCCGCCGCGCGCCAGTAGACCTGGTTGTGGCGCGAGCGGTGGCCCGGGCGCGCGTAGTTGGAGATCTCGTAGTGCTCGAAGCCGCGCTCGGCCGCCGCGCGCGCGAGGGCCCAGTACTGGGCCACGGTGGTCTCCTCGGCCGGAAGATCCGCCACGCCCGCGGCGCCCCAGAGGCTCCCGCCGTCGAGCGTGAGACCGTAGGCGGACAGGTGCTCGGGCGCCCAGTCGAGCACGGTCTCCACCGCGCCCGTCCAGCCCGCGAGGTCGAGGCCGGGGAGGCCGTACATGAGGTCCACGCTGAGGTCGGCGATGCCCGCCTCGCGCGCCGCCTCGAACGCCGCGCGCGCCCCGCGGCCGTCGTGCAGGCGGCCGAGGCGCGGGAGGACCGCGTCGTCGAGCGACTGGACGCCGAGGCTCACCCGCGTCACGCCCGCCCGGCGATAGGCGTCGAGCTTGGCGCGCGTCACGCTCTCGGGGTTGCACTCGACCGTGATCTCCGCGTCCGCGGCGACGGCGAAGCGGCGCCGGAGGCGGTCGAGCGCCGCGGCGAGGTCGGGGGGCTCGAGCAGCGACGGCGTGCCTCCGCCCAGGAAGACCGTCGCCACGCGGACGCGCGGCGCCCACGGCAGCTCGGCCAGCAGGTCGAGCTCGCGCGCGAGCGCGCCGAGGTAGCGCGCCATCGCGCCGTCCTCGAACGGAGCGGTGTTGAAGCTGCAGTAGTGGCAACGCTGCGCGCAGAACGGGACGTGGATGTAGAAGCCGAGCGTGTCCGAGACGGGCGGGCTCTCCGCGAGGACGGAGCCCGCGGCACCCGTCACGGAATATAGTGCGCGAGTCTCCACCAGCGGAGCCAGTGCCGGTCGCTGTCCCACGACCAGTAGATGAGGAAGGCCTTGCCCTTGATCTTGTCGCGCTTGACGAAGCCCCAGTAGCGGCTGTCCTGCGAGTTGTCGCGGTTGTCGCCCATGACGAAGTACGAGTCGGGCGGCACCAGGGTGGGCTCGCAGCCGTAGGCATAGCCGCAGTAGGTCTCCCCTCCGGACCGGCTCCACGCCGGGTCCGAGAACTTCGTGTACTCCTCGACCAGCGCGCGGCCGTTCACGAGCACTTGCCGTCCCTTGATCTGGATGCGGTCGCCGGGCGTGCCGATGATGCGCTTGATGAAATCTCTCCGCTCATCTTGTGGATACTTGAACACGATGATGTCGCCGCGGTGCGGGCTCCGCAGGCCCGGCGCGCGCCACTCGACGACGGGCAGCTCCGCGCCGTAGAGGAACTTGTTGACGAGAATGTAGTCGCCGACGAGGAGCGTCTCCATCATGGAGCCGGAGGGGATCGTGAAGGCCTGGACGACGAGGGCGCGGATCACGAGCGCCAGCACCACGGCCACGCCGATCGCCTCGGCGTACTCGCGGACGGCCGACTTCCGCCTGGGCGTCGCCTCCGCGGCCGCGGCGGGGGCGCTGTCCGGGCTGGACGGCGCGGGGACCGTGACTTCGACCTTCCGCTCGTCCATCCGTCAGCTCTTCAGGACCGACAGGAACGCCTCCTGCGGGACCTCGACCTTGCCGACCTGCTTCATGCGCTTCTTTCCCTCTTTCTGGCGCTCGAGCAGCTTGCGCTTCCGCGTGATGTCACCGCCGTAGCACTTGGCCGTGACGTTCTTGCCCATGGCCTTCACCGTCTCGCGCGCGATCACGCGGCTGCCGATCGCCGCCTGGATCGCGACCTCGAAGAGCTGGCGCGGGATGACGGCGCGGAGCTTCTCGACGAGCGCCTTGCCCTTCTCGTAGGCCTTCTCGCGGTGGGCGATGACGCTGAGCGCGTCGACCGGGTCGCCGTTCAGGAGGATGTCGAGCTTGACGAGCTGCGAGGGCCGGAAGGCGGCGAACTCGTAGTCGAACGACGCGTACCCCTTGGAGATGGACTTCAGCCGGTCGTAGAAGTCGACGACGATCTCGGCGAGCGGGAAGTCGAACCGGATGTGCACGCGTTTGCCGTGGTACTCGAGCGACACGTGCTCGCCGCGCTTCTCCTGTGCGAGCTTGTAGATCGTCGTCATGAACTCCGTCGGCACGAAGATCGACGACGTGACGTAGGGCTCCTCCATCGCCTCGATCCGGTCGGGCGTGGGCATCTTCGACGGGTTCTCGATCTCGAGCAGCTCGCCCGCCGTCGTGAGGATGCGATAGCGCACGCTCGGCGCGGTGACGATCAGCGAGAGGTCGAACTCGCGCTCGAGCCGCTCCTGGACGATCTCCATGTGGAGCATGCCGAGGAAGCCGCAGCGGAAGCCGTAGCCGAGGGCGAGCGACGTCTCGGGCTCATACGTGAAGGCCGGATCGTTCAGGCGCAGCTTCTCGAGCGCGTCGCGGAGCGCCTCGTAGTCGGTGTCCTCGATCGGGTAGAGCCCCGCGAAGACCATGGGCTTGGCGTCGCGGTAGCCCGGAAAGGCCGCCGGCGTCGGGCGCGCGGCCTCGGTGATCGTCTCGCCGACCTTCGCGTCGGCCACGCGCTTGATCCCCGCGATGACGTAGCCCACCTGGCCGGCCGAGAGCTCCTCGACGGGCCGCATGTCCGGCGAGAAGACGCCGACCTGCTGGACGTCGTACGCGCGGCCGTTCGACATCAGGAGGATCCGTGTCCCCTGGCGTACCCGGCCGTCCGTGAGCCGCACGTAGACGACGACGCCCTGGTAGGCGTCGTAGAAGGAGTCGAAGACCAGCGCCTTGAGCGGCGCGTCCGGGTCGCCCTTCGGCGGCGGGATCCGCGCCACGATCGCCTCGAGCACGTCGGGCACGCCGGTGCCGTGCTTCGCCGAGATCGCGAGCGCCTCGCTCCCGTCGAGGTCGAGCGTCTCCGTGATCGCCAGACGCGTGGCCTCGACGTCGGCCGCGGGCAGGTCGATCTTGTTGATGACGGGGATGATCGTGAGATTGGCGTCGCTCGCGAGATAGAAGTTCGCGAGCGTCTGCGCCTCGATCCCCTGCGCGGCGTCGATGATGAGGACCGCGCCCTCGCACGCGGTGAGCGCCTTCGACACCTCGTACGAGAAGTCGACGTGGCCCGGCGTGTCGATGAGGTTCAGCGTGTACTCGTGCCCGTCGCGCGCCTTGTAGAGGAGGCGCACCGTGTGCGCCTTGATCGTGATGCCGCGCTCGCGCTCGAGGTCCATCGAGTCGAGCACCTGGTCCACGGCCTTCTTGGCGTCCATCGTGCCGGTGAGCGACAGCAGCCGGTCGGCCAGCGTCGACTTGCCGTGATCGATGTGGGCGATGATCGAGAAATTGCGGATGCGGGACAGCGTCATCGCCTCAGTCTAACACGTGGCCCTGCGCGCCGAGGGCCGTCGGCTCGAGAAAACTATCGCGTCAGCGTCGTGCGCTCGGGGATCACGGCGCCGGATTCCAGGACGACGCCGGCGCCCAGGCGCGCGTGGGCGCCGATCCGCACGTCGGCGCCGACGACGCAGTCGCGGAGGATCGCGCCCGGGCCGACCTCGACCCGCTCCCACAGCACGGTGCTCTCCACGCGGGCGTCGGGCCCGATCGACGAGCCGTCGCCGACGACCGCCGACGGGCCGACCCGGCAGCCTCCGGCGAGCGTGACGCCGGCGCCGATCACCGAGGGGGCGACCACGCGGGCGTCGCCGGCCGTCGTGCCGCCGGCGCCGATCCAGCTGCCGTCGCGGAGCTCGCCCGGCGGCGCGAGCCCCAGGTGCGCGCGGCCCTCGAGGAGGTCCATCTGGGCGGCGTGGTAGGCGGCGGGCGTGCCGATGTCCCGCCAGTAGGCCGTCGCCGTCCAGCCGAAGCAGGGGATGCGGTCGGCGATCAGCGCGGGGAAGAACTCGCGCTCGAGCGAGACGGGCCCCTCGCGCGGGATGCGGCGGAGCAACGTCGCGTCGAGGAGGTAGACGCCCGCGTTCACGGTATCGGTGGCGATCGCCTCGCCCGCGGCGGGCTTCTCGCGGAACGCCGTGAGGCGCCCCTGCGCGTCGGTCTCGACGAGACCGTACTGGCGGGGGTCGTCGACGCGCGTGAGGAAGATGGTCGCGCGCGAGCCTCGGGCTTCGTGGAAGCCGCGCATCGCGGTGAGGTCGGCGTCGGTGAGGACGTCGCCGTTCAGGACGAAGACGGTACCCGACGCGAGGTCGGCGGCGTTGGCGACGCCGCCCCCGGTGCCGAGCGGCTCCCGCTCGATCACGTAGCGGAGTGTGACGCCGAGATGCTCGGCGTCGCCGAGCGCGCCACGGACGTCGTCGACGCGGTACGAGCAGGCGAGGATCGCGTCCGTGACGCCGTGCTTGCGGAGCAGCGCGAGCTGGTGGGCCAGGAACGGGCGGTTGAGCAGCGGGACGACCGGCTTGGCCCGGGCGATCGTGAGCGGCCGCAGGCGCGTGCCCTGGCCGCCGGCCAGGATCACCGCCTGCGTGGGGCGATCGCCGGCGTCTACGTGCCGGGCGACCAGGCCTGCGCCTCGTTGATCAGCATCACGGGGATCCCGTCGCGGATCGGGTAGGCCTTGCGGCACGCGGCGCAGATGATCCGCGTCTCCTCGAATTGCAGGTCCCCCTTGCACGCCGGGCACACCAGGATCGCCTTGAGCTCGTCGTCGATCACCGTCCCACCCCCTTTCTGAACCATGCGAGCGTTTTCGCGAGACCGTCGTCGAGCGGCGTCGCGGGTGTCCAGCCGAGCCACGCCCCGGCCCGCGCCGGGTCGAGCACGCTGTGCCGCTGCTCGCCGGCCCGCGCCGGTCCGAACTCCGGCGGCCGCGTCACGCCGGCGAGGCGGGCGAGCCGTCCGTAGATGTCGTTCACCGAGGTGGCGACGCCCGTCGCGATGTTGACGATGCCGGCCACGTCAGGGTACGCCACGGCGCGCGCGAGCGCATCCGTCACGTCCTCCACGAAGACGTAGTCGCGCGTCTGCGCGCCGTCGCCGTTCACGCGGCACGCTGCGCCCGCGAGGAGCCGGGAGGCGAAGATCGCGACGACACCGGCCTCGCCCGCCGGGTCCTGTCGCGGGCCGTAGACGTTCGCGAACCGGAGCGTGAGCGCGCTGCCACCCGAAAGACCGGCCCAGCACTCGAGAGTGCGCTCGGCCGCGAGCTTCGAGACGCCGTAGGGCGACGCGGGCCGCAGCGGATGGTCCTCGGGCGTCGGCATCACCTGGGTGTCGCCGTACGCGGCGCCGCCGGTCGAGGTGTACACGACGCGTCGCACCGCGGCGCGCCGGCACGCCTCGAGCACCGCGAGCGTGCCGACGACGTTGACGCCGGCGTCGTGGACCGGATCGGCGACCGACCGCGCGACCGAGGCCTGCGCGGCGACGTGGACGACCGTGTCGGGCCGCGCGGCCTCGAACACCCCGCCCAGGCGCGGGCTCCGGATGTCGCACACGTGGAGCCGCGCGCGCGCGTGGACGTTCGCGCGCCGGCCGGTGCTCAGGTTGTCCACGACGTGCACCTCGTGGCCGTCCGCGAGCAGACGGTCCACCGCGTGGGAGCCGATGAAGCCCGCGCCACCCGTGACGAGGACCCTCATCCGCGCAGCGTCCGCGTGAACCACTCGATCGTCAGGCGAAGGCCCTCGTCGACGTCCACGCGCGGCTCCCAGCCGAGCAGCGCGCGCGCGCGTCCGATGTCCGGCTGGCGGACCTTCGGGTCGTCCACCGGGAGCGGGCGGAAGACGATCTCGCTCCGTGAGCCGGTGAGCCGGAGGATCCGCTTCGCGAGCTCGAGCAGCGTCATCTCCTGCGGGCTGCCCAGGTTGACCGGTTCCTCGACCGGCGCCCGCATGAGCCGCCAGAGGCCGTCCACGAGGTCGGAGATGTACTGGAACGAGCGCGTCTGCGAGCCGTCGCCGAAGACCGTCAGCGGCGCGCCCGCGAGCGCCTGGGTGACGAACGCCGGGATCGCGCGCCCGTCGTTGAGGCGCATCCGCGGGCCGTGGGTGTTGAAGATCCGGGCGATGCGCGTGTCCACGCCGTGGGTGCGATGGTACGCCACCGTGATCGCCTCGGCGAAGCGCTTGGCCTCGTCGTAGACGCCGCGCGGCCCGATCGGGTTCACGTTGCCCCAGTAGTCCTCGCGCTGCGGATGCACGAGCGGATCGCCGTAGACCTCCGAGGTCGAGGTCAGCAGAAAGCGCGCGCCCTTCGCCTTGGCGAGGCCGAGCGCGTTGTGCGTGCCGAGCGCCCCGACCTTCAGCGTCTGGATCGGCAGCTCGAGGTAGTCGCGCGGCGACGCGGGGCTCGCGAGGTGCAGTACCCAGTCGAGCGGTCCGTCCACGCGGATGTACTCGGTCACGTTGTGGCGGATCAGGCCGAAGCCGGGCCGGCCGGCGAAGGCGGCGACGTTGTCGGGCGACCCGGTGATGAAGTTGTCGACGCAGACGACCTCCCAGCCCTGGGCGAGGAGGAATTCGCAGAGGTGGGAGCCGATGAATCCCGCGCCGCCGGTCACCATGGCCCGCATGCGGCGCGTCAGGCGGGCAGGACGGGCTTGCGGCCGATCGAGTGGTACTCGAAGCCCAGGCGCCGCATCCGTTCGGGCTCCCAGAGGTTCCGGCCGTCGAAGACGACCGGGCGCCGCATCACGGCCCGGAGCCGGTCGAGGTTCAGCTGCTTGAACTCGTTCCACTCGGTGACGAGCGCGACGGCGTCGGCGTCCGCCGCGGCGTCGTAGGGTGACTCGCAGAAGACGACGCCCTTCGGCAGCAGCGTGCGCGCGTTCTCGGTCGCGACCGGATCGTAGGCGCGCACCGTCGCGCCGAGCTCGGCGAGGCGGGCGATCACCTCGACCGACTTCGCCTCGCGCATGTCGTCGGTGTTCGGCTTGAAGGAAAGGCCGAGCACCGCGATGGTCTTGTCGTCGAGCGGCGCGAGCGCCTTCTCGATGATGCGCACGAAGTGGGACGCCCGCTCGCGGTTCGTCTCGACCACGGCCCGGAGGAGCGCGAAGTCCGCCCCGAGCGCCGCCGCCGTGTGGACGAGCGAGTCGGTGTCCTTCGGAAAGCAGCTCCCGCCGTAGCCCAGGCCGGCCTGCAGGAACGCCCCACCGATCCGCGGGTCGAGCCCCATCGCCTTCATCACCTGCGTCACGTCGGCGCCCGCCAGCTCGCAGATGTTCGCGACGGCGTTCATGAACGAGATCTTCGTCGCGAGGAAGGCGTTCGACGCGTACTTGATCATCTCCGCGGAGGGTACGTCGGTGATGATCATCGGGCGCTCGAGCGGCGCGTAGAGCTCGAGGAGCGTCATCGCGACCTGCTGCGTGGGCGCGCCGATCACGATCCGGTCGGGCCGCAGCGTGTCCTCGATGGCCGAGCCCTCGCGCAGGAACTCGGGATTCGAGACGACGTCGAAGGGGATCGGCGTCGGCTGGTGGCGCTCGATCACCTCGCGCACGAGCTCGCCGGTGCCCACGGGCACCGTGGACTTGTTGACGATGACCGTGTAGCGCTCCATCGCCTGCGCGATCTGCCGCGCGACGCTCTCGACCGCGGCCAGGTCGGTCTGTCCGCCGTCCTTGGCGGGCGTGCCGACCGTGATGAAGATGATGACCGAGCGGCGCGCGGCGGCGGCGAGGTCGGTGGTGAAGGTGAGCCGCCCGTCGGCGGCGGTGCGCGCGACCATCTCCTCGAGGCCGGGCTCGTAGATCGGCATCTTGCCCGCCTGGAGCCCAGCGATCTTCTCGTCTACGTTGTCGACGCAGACGACCTCGTTGCCGAGGTCCGCGAACACCGCACCCGTGACGAGCCCGACGTAACCGGTGCCGACGACGCAGATGTTCATGAGCGCGCGAGCTCGATCATAGCAGAGGTCTTCCGGCCGGCGGCGCTTCCTCGTCGGGCTCGGCGGCGACCCAGCGGAAGAAGACCACGCTGAACGCCGCGAGCGGAATCAGACCGCCGGGCACCCACATGATGAGACCGCCGATGCGCTGGTCGGCGAGCGGATCGAGGCCCCAGAGGCGCGGCGCCGCCGCGTAGTAGGGATAGAGCACGCGCTCGGCGCCCGTGATCATCGAGGCGACGACCGTCATCGGGATGCCGAACGCGAACAGGTAGAGGATCTGCGCGCCGTAGTGCAGCCGCGGCGCCAGGGCCGACGCCGACAGGACCGGCCACCAGGCGAGCACGGACGTCGCGAGGAGGACGAGGTGCTCCACGACGTGCCAGCCGTGGTGCTCGAGCGCCGTGTTGTACGGGCCGGGGAGGTGCCAGGCGATGAGGGCGACCGAGGCCAGGCCGAGCGCCGGCACGGGCCGCGTCGCGACCCGCACGGCGAACCGGCCGAGCGTCCATCGCTGAAGGGGCGCGAGCAGCCGGTCGAGCATCCAGCCGGGCGTCCCCGCGAGCAGGAGCGGCGCCGCGACGAGCGTCAGCAGCAGGTGCTGGACCATGTGCGCGCTGAACAGATAGTAGTCGCTCAGATCGTGGAGCGGGCCGTTCAGCGCGAGCAGGAGCACCCCGAGGCCGGTGAAGAAGCGCGCGGCGTCGGGTCCGCGCCGGTGCGGCGCGCCCGCCCAGGCGACCGCGTAGGCGAGCGCGAGGAGCCCGACGCCGAGGAGGACGTCGCCGTGGAGCTCGCCGGACGTCCACGAGAACTGGGGCGGGCGCACGCGCCTACCGTCCGAAGACCAGGAAGGCGCCCGTGAGCGTCATGAGCGCGATCGCGATTCCGGTGGCGAGCAGGAGCGGGCCGGCGAAGAGCACGGCGAGCGCGCGCGAGTCGTAGCGGAGGTGCATGAAGAAGAGGACCACCAGCGCGAACTTCCCCGCGGACAGGACGAGGAGCAGCGGCACCAGGATCGGCGTGAGCGCGCGGATGTAGATGGAGCCGAACTCGAGCGCGGTGACGACCGTCAGGATCGCGGCGACCTTCAGATAGGTCCCGGTGGATGCGTGCGCCGCGTGGGGCCCCGTGTCCGGCCCCATGTCCGGCGTCTGTTCGCTCACGGCGTCGCCCTCACGGAACGAGATAGACGAGCGTGAAGATCACGATCCACACGACGTCCACGAAGTGCCAGTAGAGGCCCGCGATCTCCACCTTGATCGCGTCGCGCGCGCCGAGCCTCCCGCGCAGGTCGAGGATCGCGAGGGCGAGGAGCCAGATCACGCCGAGCGTGACGTGGCCGCCGTGGAGCCCCGTGAGCACGAAGAAGGTCGAGCCGAAGAGGTTCCCCTCGAGCGTCAGGCCCTCCTGGACGAAGTGCGCGAACTCGTAGACCTGGAAGCCGAGGAAGACGAGGCCGAAGAACGCGGTGCCGAAGAGCCAGAGGCGCGCCTGCCACCGGTCGCCGCGCTGGACCGCCGCCAGGGCCAGCACCATGAGCAGGCTCGACATCAGCAGGTCGAAGGTCGAGAGCGTCGTGAGCGGGATGTTCAGGATCTGGTGAGGCTCGGGCCCCGTGACGCTCCGGCCCTTGTAGGCGAGGTAGGTGGCGACGAGCGTGCCGAAGAAGAAGCACTCCGAGCCCAGGAAGACCCACATCGCGACCTTCCGGTGATCCACGCCGAGGTCGCCCGTCTGGTGCTCGTGAGCCGGGTTCCGGTGGTGCTCGAGCGCGAAGCCGAACGCGCACGCCACGGTCGCCAGCGCGCCGGCGATCACGACGGCGAGGCCCGTGAGCGCGCCGACGGCCGTGGTGATCATTGCGAGCGCGGTCAGCACCGGCCAGTACGACCCCCCCGGCATATGCACATGCTCGGCTAAGGGAGCGGTCGGGGCGGCGAGGGTTCCCGGGCGAGTGTCGTTCCGAAGCCCGGAACCCTCGCCGCCCCGACCGCTCCCGCCGTACTTCTCGCGCCAGAACGTGTCGCGGCCGTAGACCGGCGGGATGGCGTCGAAGTCGTGGGGCGGCGGCGGCGACGAGGTGCGCCACTCGAGCGTGCGCCCGTCCCACGGATCGGCGGGCGCCCGCGCGCCGGTGCGGAGACTCCGCCAGGCGCCGATCATGAAGAGGAGCACGCCGAGCGCGATGCCGAAGGCGCCGGCCGTGGAGACCGCGTTCCAGAACGACCAGCCGGCGTCGGGCGAGTAGGTGTAGATCCGCCGGGGCATCCCGATGGCGCCGAGGTAGTGCTGCGGGAAGAACGCCACGTTGAAGCCGATGCAGAGCACCCAGAAGGTCAGCCGGCCGAGCCGCTCGTCGAGGAGGCGGCCCGTGATCTTCGGCCACCAGTAGTAGGCGCCGGCGAAGAGGCCGAAGAGGCTCCCGCCGATCAGCACGTAGTGGAAGTGGGCGACGACGAAGTAGGAGTCGGTCTGCTGCAGGTCCACGGGCGGCGAGGCGTGCATGATCCCGGAGAGCCCGCCGATCGTGAAGAGCCCGACGAGGCCGACGGCGAAGCGCATCGCCGTCGTCAGGCGGATCGAGCCGCCCCAGAGGGTGGCGAGCCAGTTGAAGATCTTCACCCCCGTCGGGATCGCGATCAGCATCGTGGCGATCGAGAAGGCGGCGTCGGCGACCGGACCCATGCCCGCGGCGAACATGTGATGGCTCCAGACGCCGAAGCCGAAGAAGCCGATGAGCACGCCCGAATAGATGACGACCGGCGCGCCGAACAGCGGCTTGCGCGCGAACGTCGGCAGCACCTCCGAGACGATCCCGAACGCCGGGAGGATCAGGATGTAGACCTCCGGGTGGCCGAAGATCCAGAAGAGGTGCTGCCAGAGGTGGAGGTCGGCGCCCGCGGCGACGTCGTAGAAGCGCGTGCCGAAGAAGCGGTCGAACATGAGGAAGACGAGCCCCACCGTGATCGGCGGGAACGCCAGCACGATCAGGAACTGCACGACCAGCGTCATCCAGGCGAAGACGGGCATGCGCATGAGCGTCATGCCCGGCGCGCGCATGTTCAGGATGGTGACGATGAAGTTGACCGCCGCGATCATCGAGCTGACGCCGAGGATCAGGAGGCTCAGGATCCAGAAGTCCACGCCGTGCCCCGGGGAGAACTGCTTCGACGTGAGGTTCGCGTAGCCGAACCAGCCGACGTCGGGCGGCGAGCCGACGAGGACGCTCGCGTTCAGGAAGAGGCCGCCGAAGAGGAAGATCCAGAAGCTGAGCGCGTTGAGCCGCGGGAACGCGACGTCGCGCGCGCCGATCAGGAGCGGGATCATGTAGTTGAAGAACGCCGCGTTGAGCGGCATGACCGCGAGGAACACCATGGTCGTGCCGTGCATCGTGAACAGCGCGTTGTACGTCTCGGCGCCGACGAGGCGCTGCCCCGGGCCCGCGAGCTGCAGCCGGATCACCAGCGCCTCGAGCCCGCCCACCAGCAGGAAGCCGAACGCCGTCACGCCGTAGAGGACGCCGATGCGCTTGTGATCGACCGTCGTGATCCAGGACGTCATTTGAGACTCAGCAGATACGCGGCGACGGCGCGCGCCTCGGCGTCGCTCAGGCCGAGCGCCGGCATCTTCACGCCCGGCTTGATCGCGCCCGCGTCCTTCACCCACGCGGCCACGGTCTGGGGCGTGCTCGGCAGGAGACCGGCCCCGAGCATCCCGCGGCTGCCGAAGGTCGTGAGGTCCGGACCGAGAACGCCGGCCGATACGCCGCGGATCGTGTGGCAGCCGACGCAGGCGCTCCGCGCGAAGATCGCCTTGCCCTCGGCCGCGACGCCCGCCGGCTCGGCCGGCGTCGCGCGCTGGGCGGCCACCCATCGCGCGAACGCGTCCGGCGCCTCGACAACGACGCGCATCCCCATGTTGGCGTGCGAGACGCCGCAGAACTCGGCGCACTGGCCCCAGTACTCGCCGGGCACCTCGGGCGTGAGCGTCAGCACGTTCAGGCGGCCGGGCACCACGTCGCGCTTGCCGCCGAGCCGGGGGACCCAGAAGCTATGGATGACGTCGGGCCCCTCGAGCCTGAGCGCCACGGGCCGGCCCGCGGGCAGGTGGAGCTCGTTGGCCGTCACGACGTCGAGCCCCGGGTAGCCGAACTCCCACCACCACTGGTGGCCGCGCACGAGGATCTCGAGCGCCTGCGGCGGCGGCGCGCCCTGCGTGCGGAAGATGATCTGGATCGTCGGGATCGCTATGACGAGGAGGATCAACGCCGGCGCGATCGTCCAGGAGAGCTCGAGCAGCGCGTGGCCCCGCGTCTGCGCGGGGAGCGGGGCCCCGGGCCGCTCGCGGAAGCGCAGGAGGACCCAGGCGAGCGCCGCGAAGACGATGAGGCCGATGCCCGCGGTCGCCCAGGTGATGATCCCGTAGACGTGGAGGATGTCGCGCGCGAAGTCGGAGCGGGCGGCCACGGTGCTCATGGGCCCGTCCCACGCGCAGCCGCCGAGCAGGAGGACGGCCGCGGCGAGCCCGGGGCGGACGGCGGGCGGCTCGCTGGTCTGCTCGTTCACGCGGGTTGACGCTACCGGAGCGCGGGGCGCTCCGCAAGCGGAGACTAGGCCGCGAGCGTCAGCAGCGCTCGTAGCAGCACGTTCGCGCCGCGCTCGATCGCGTCCCAGTCGCTCGTCTCGTCCACGCGGTGGCTCCTGCCGCCCTTGGACGGGATGAAGACCATGCCCGCGTCGGTGATCGCGGCGAGGTTCTGGGCGTCGTGGCCCGCCGCCGAGTAGAGGCGCGTCGCCCCGAGGCCCAGCGCGGCGCAGGCGCCCTCGATCGCGGCCTGCACACGCTCGGCGCAGATCGCCGGCGCCGTCGCCGACATAGGCCGGATCTCGACCGCGACGCGGCGGCGCCGCGCGACGCGCCGGGCGAGGCTCACGCAGCGCCGGGCGAGAAGCTCGAGCGTCTCCGGGTCCGGCCCGCGCATCTCGTGCACGAGCTCGCCCCGCGCGGGCACGATGTTCGACACGCCGGGGTGCACGTGGACGACGCCGACGTTCGTCACGCTCTGGCCGCCACCGTGCCGCACGACGAGGTCGCGCGCCTTGAGCGCGTACTCGGCCGCCGCGAGGAAGCCGTCGCGGCGCCGCTCCATCGGCGTGGTGCCGGCGTGGTCGGCCTGGCCCGTGAAGACGACTCGCGAGCGGCGCACGCCGACGATCGACGTGACGACACCGATCGGGATGCCGGCCTCCTCGAGCCGCGGGCCCTGCTCGATGTGGAGCTCGACATACGCGGACACGGAGCCCGGCGGCACCCGCGCCTCGCCCGCCCGCCGCGCGTCGAAGCCGGCGCGCGTCATCGCGTCCACGAGCCGCTCGCCGTCGACCGCGGCCATCTCCTCGACCCGGTCCAGCTCGAGCTTGCCGCAGAAGGCGCGCGACCCGAAGAGGCTCCCGTAGCGGCCCTCCTCGTCGCTCCACGCCGCCACCGCCAGCGGCAGGCGGTGCGCCGCGCCCGCCTCGCGGATCGTCTGGAGCGCCTCGAGGCCCGTCAGCACGCCGAGCGCGCCGTCCAGGATGCCGCCCTCGGGCACCGTGTCGATGTGCGAGCCGGTGAGGACGGCGGGGCGCTCGGCGCCGAAGGTGCGGAGCCCCGTCGCGCCGAAGACGTTGCCCGCCGCGTCCACCCACGCCTCGAGCCCCGCGGCGCGGATCTCGCCGAGCAGCCACGCGCGCGCCTCCTCGTGCGGCGGCGACCAGCAGGGGCGCGTGACGCCGCCGCCCGGCAGCGCGCCGAAGCGGGCGAGCGTCTCGACGCGGGAGCGGAGGCGCGGGGCCGAGATCGCGATCATGGAGGCCAAAGTATATCGCCTTGCCAATGTGATCGACGGACGTTCCTCCTACTTCACGAAGACCAATTCGGGCGCCGGCCCTCCCCCGTGAGCTTTTGCGAGGTGTAACGCTTGACGGTAGAGGTATCAAAGGTTACGGTGACCGCGTGCGCTGGCTGACCCTTCTCAATGGTCTCTACAGCGTGCTGAAGCAGAAGACGTAGCAGCCCCACCACACCAAGAAGAACATCCATGAAGGAGACGCACGCGATGAAGGGACTCATACACGCCGTGACGTTGTTCGCACTCACCGCCGCGCTGACCGCGCCCATCGCCGCGTGGGCCGCAGATCCCGACTGGAAGGCCGTCGAGCAAGCGCTCGGCAAGCCGGGACAGATGCAGCCCGGCGACGTGTTCCGGATAGGGATGCCCCGCACGGACCTCAACGTCACGGTGAAGGGCGTGCCGGTGAAGGCCGGATTCGCCCTGGGCTCCTACGCGGCGTTCAAGCAGATCGGAGACCACGCGATGGTGATGGGTGATCTCGTCCTCCTCGATCAGGAGATCCCCGCGGTGATGTCCGGTCTCTTCGCGGGCGGCCTCGAGGTGACCGCGGTCCATAACCACCTGAATGAGATGTCACCGCACACGATGTACATGCACTACAGCGGGCACGGCGACGCGGTGCAGATGGCGCGCGCCGTCCGCCAGGCGTTGGCCGCGAGCGGCACGCCTCTTGGGGGCTCAGCGCCGCCTTCGGCCCCGGCCGCCGGTGCGACGCTCGACACGAAGGCCATCGAGCAAGCCCTTGGCCGCTCCGGACGTGACGTCGGTGCCGGCGTCTTCCAGGTCACGGTGCCCCGCGCCGAGACCATCACGGAGATGGGCCAGCCGCTGCTTCCCGGCATGGGCGTCGTGACGGTGATGAACTTCCAGCCGACGAGCGACGGCAAGGCGGCGATCACGGGCGACTTCGTCTTGATCGACAGGGAAGTGAACGCGGTGGCCAAGACGCTTCGGCAGCACGGCGTGGATGTGACGGCGATCCACAATCACGCGCTCATGGATATGCCACGGCTCTTCTACATGCACTTCTGGGCGAACGACGACCCCGTCAAGCTGGCGCAGGCGCTCAAGGCTGCGCTCGACCAGACCAACAGCCGGAAGTAGGAGGAGCAACTTATGAAGTGGGTCACCCGTGAGAAGGCGCGCGTCGACCTTCCCGGCGCCCGACGCGCTCTACGCCCCTGCTGCCCCGCGCGATCCACGTGAGGCGGCTCGGCCCGCTCCGGGCCGTCATGTCATGGCGCTGAGGCACGTCACCAGCATCGCGCTGCCCGCCCACGCGAAGGACGGCGGCTTCGACCACGCCGCCGTGCATGGATCTCGCGGACTGCTCTACGTCGCTCACACCGCGAACGACGCGATCGACATCGTGGACTGCGTCGCGCATCGCTATGTCGGCTCGATCGCGGGCCTGACCGCTGTGGCGGGCGCACTCGTCTCCGAGGGCGATGACCTCGTCTTCACGTCCAACCGCGGCGAGAACACGGTTGGCATCTTCACGCCCGGAGACGACGAAGTGACGAAGGTTCGGGTCGGCATCCGGCCGAACGGCCTCGCGTACGACAAGGGGCGTCGACTGCTTCTTGCCGCGAACGTCGGCAACCCGGACGTGGTCGGATCGTTCACGGTGTCGATCGTCGACGTCGCGCGGAAAAAGCTCGTCGCCGACGTGCCCGTGCCGGGACGGACCCGATGGACCGTCTTCGACCCCACGAGCGGGCTCTTCTACGTCAATGTGCTCGATCCCCCGGTCGTCGTCGCCATCGATGCGACAAAGGCCGAGGTCGCCCGGACCTTTCCGAGTCCGGTCGCCGGACCCCACGGCCTCGCCATCGATGTCCCGAATCGGCATCTCTTCTGTGCCTGCGACGGCGGTCAGCTGCTCAGAGTGTCCGTGGACTCGGGCCAGATCGTGAACACGGCAGAGCTGAGCGGCGTACCGGACGTGGCCTTCTGGAACGAACGTCGGCGCCAGGTGTATGTGGCCGTCGGCGATCCGGGGGTGATCGACGTCTTCGACGCCGACAGCCTCAGGCGACTCGCGAGCGTGAAGACAGAGTCCGGTACGCACACGATCGGCTTCGATGCGGTGCGCCAGACCGTCTACGCGTTCATGCCCGAATCGCATTGCGCTGCCGTGTATGCGATCGCGGACTGACCCCATCATCGTCATCGTCCGCGGTGTCGGCGATGTCGGATCGTCAGTCGCCCATCGTTTGTTTCTCGACCGCTATGCCGTCGCCATCCACGACGTGCCGACGCCCGCGACAACGAGGCGCGGCATGGCGTTCGCGGACGCGGTCTTCGACGGTCACGCGATTCTCGATGAGGTGCACGCGACGCGCGCGCACGACCTCGTTCGAGTGAAGGAAGCCCTCGCGGCTCGACGGGCGATTCCGGTGTACGTCGGGGACCTCGGTCCGCTTCTCGCTGATGTTCGACCGCCGGTGCTCGTGGATGCCCGACTGCGGAAGCACTCTCAGCCGGAAGTGCAGCTGGGGCTGGCGGAATTCACGGTCGGACTGGGTCCGAGTCTCATCGCCGGGCACCACGCCGATGTCGTCGTCGAAACGAGCTGGGAGCGCCTGGGAGAGGTGATTGCCGAGGGCTCCTCGCTCACGCTCGGCGGTGAGCCGAGCGATCTTGGCGGTCATGCGCGCGAGCGCTACGTCTATGCCCCGTGCGACGGGCTCTTCCGTACGAAGGCTCGAATCGGCGAAGTGGTCCGTCGAGGTCAGGAGGTCGCCGAGATAGGCTTCATGGCGCTTGCCGCGCCGATCGACGGAGTGCTCCGAGGCCTCACGCGAGACGGCGTGCCGGTCACCGTCAGGACCAAGGTCATCGAGGTGGATCCCCGCGGATCAGCGGCCGAGGTGCGGGGCATCGGCGAACGCCCGCGCAAGATCGCAGACGGTGTGCTGTCGGCGATCCGGGAGTGGGCGGAGCGGCGCCGTATATCGCCTTGACTTCCCCGGAGGAGGATTCCTAGAATGAACCACGGTTCAGTACCCCGGATGTGCCCACCTCAGGAGGGGAAATGGACTTCTCGCTGACTCCCGAACAGGAGACCTTGCGCCAGACGGTGCGCGCCTGGCTCAAGACGAATATCCCGCGCGAGTGGAAGCACGTCGGCAGCTCCGAGATCCCGCGCGCGGAGGCGTACGCGCTGCTGCGGACGTGGCAGCGCAAGCTCTACGACGCGGGCTTCATCGGGCTCACCTGGCCGAAGGACTACGGCGGGCGCGGCCTGACGTTCATGGAGGAAGTGATCCTCCAGGAGGAGATGGCGGTGGCCAAGGCGCCGCCCATCCTGAACGTGCTGGGCGTCGGCATGGCGGGCCCGACGATCATCGCGTACGGCACCGAGGAGCAGAAGCAGCGCTATCCGGCGAAGATCCTCGCGTGCGAGGAGATCTGGTGCCAGGGCTACTCCGAGCCGAACGCCGGCTCGGACCTCGCGTCGCTCCAGACGCGGGCCGTCAAGGACGGCGAGCACTGGGTGATCAACGGCCAGAAGGTGTGGACCTCGTTCGCGCACGTCTCCGACTGGATGATGCTCCTGGCGCGGACCGACCCGAGCCTGCCCAAGCACAAGGGCATCACCTATTTCCTCCTGGACATGAAGCTGCCCGGCGTGACGGTCAAGCCGCTCCGGCAGATCACGGGCGAGGCGGAGTTCAACGAGGTCTTCTTCGACAACGTCCGTGTCCACGAGTCGCACGTGCTGGGCGGCGTGAACAACGGCTGGGCCGTCGGGATGACGACGCTCATGTACGAGCGGCTCACGCTCGGCTTCGCGCTGCAGACCCGGCTCCGGATCGCGCTCGACAGCCTCATCGGGCTGGCGCGTAGCATGGAAAAGCACGGGCGGGCCGTCACGAAGGATCCCGTCACGCGCCAGAAGATCGCGCAGCTCTGGATCGACACCGAGTGCCTGCGCGTCACGGGCGCCCGCGCGATCACCAAGCTCCTGCGCGGCGAGATGCCGGGTCCCGAGGCGTCGGCCGGCAAGATGGTCTGGGTGGAGACGCACCAGCGGCTGCAAGAGCTGGCGATGGACGTCCAGGGGCCGTACATGCAGCTCGCGAAGGGCTCCGAGTGGGCCGTCGATGGCGGCGTCTGGCAGCAGTCGTTCCTCCGCTCACGCGCCAACTCGATCGAGGGCGGCACGACGGAGATCCAGAAGAACATCATCGCCGAGCGCGTGCTCGGCCTGCCGAAGGACTAGGAGCGGTCATGGATTTCGGGTTCAGCCAGGAACAGGAGATGCTCCGCGCGACCGCGCGGAAGTTCATGGAGAACGAGTGCGCGTCCACGTTCGTGCGCGCGCGCATGGAAGAGCCGGCGGGCGTCACCGACGACTTCTGGGCGAAGCTGGCCGAGCAGGGCTGGCTGGGCCTCATCTTTCCGGAGGAGTACGGCGGCAGCGGTCTCGGCTTCGTGGACCTCACCGTGCTCATGGAGGAGATGGGGCGGTGCGTGATGCCCGGGCCGTTCTTCTCCACGGTGCTTCTGGGCGGGCTCGCGATCCTCGAGGCCGGGTCGCCCGAGCAGAAGAAGGAGTGGCTCGGCAAGATCGGGGCGGGCGAGGCCAAGATAACGCTCGCGCTCACGGAGCCGAACGCGCGCTGGGACGCCGCCGGCGTCACGGCGACCGCGCGCGAGGAGCGGGGCGGGTTCGTCCTCAACGGCACGAAGCTCTTCGTGCCCGACGCGCACCTGGCCGACGCGCTCGTGGTCGCGGCGCGTACGGCGGAGGGCCGGACGCCGGAGGACGGCGTGAGTCTCTTCCTCGTGCCGAAGGGCACCCGGGGGGTCGAGGTCACGCTCCTGCCGACGATGGATCAGACGCGGAAGCTCTGCGAGGTGGGGCTGAAGGACGTTGTCGTGCCCGCTGCCGCGCTCCTCGGCCCGAAGGGCGGCGCGTGGCCCGCCCTCGTGCGCGTGCTCCAGCGGGCCACGGTCATGCTCTGCGCCGAGATGTGCGGCGGCGCCCAGAAGGTCCTCGAGATGACGACCGACTACGCGAAGATCCGCATCGCGTTCGGCAAGCCCATCGGCACCTATCAGGGTGTGAAGCACAAGGCCGCCGACATGCTCGTCGACGTCGAGAACGCCAAGTCGCTGACCTACTACGCGGCGTGGGCGGCCGACGAGAACGCGCCCGAGGCGGCGCTCGCGGCCTCGATGGCGAAGGCCTACGCCTCCGACGCGTACCGGAAGGTGTCGTCGACCGGGATCCAACTCCACGGCGGCATCGGCTTCACCTGGGAGCACGACCTGCACCTCTACTTCAAGCGCGCGAAGGCGTCGGAGTTCACCTTTGGCGACGCGACCTATCACCGGGAACGGGTCGCCCAGCTCATCAACCTCTAGCGGGTCCGTGAGCGATTCCGCCGCGCCCGTCGAGCCCAAGCCGGCGGCGTCCGTCGTGCTCGTGCGGGCGGCGGCGCCGCGCGCGCCCGAGCCGCTCGAGGTCTACATGATCCGGCGGAACCGCGGCATGAAGTTCCTCGGCGGCTTCTACGCCTTCCCGGGCGGCAAGGTGGACCCTGAGGACACGGCGCCCGACGCGCTCGCCTCCTGCCACGGGCTCGCGCCGGCGGACGCCCAGGCGCTCTTCGGGGATCTCGACGGCTCACCGGCGCTCGCCTTCTGGGTGACGGCGGTTCGCGAGCTGCTCGAGGAGAGCGGCATCATGCTCGCCTGCGACGCGGCGGGTCGCGCGCTCCGCGCGCGGGATCCGCGGAGCGGCGAGGCGATCGAGCGGTGCCGGAAGGCGCTGATGGCGGGCGAGGCTCCCTTTGCCGAGCTCGTCGCCCGCGAGGGCTGGCGCCTCGACGTCGCGGGCCTCCGCTACCTCTCGCACTTCGTCACGCCGCGCGCGAGCCCCATCCGCTTCACGGCGCGCTTCTTCCTCGGCCGCGTGCCCGCGGACCAGGAGCCGCGGCTCTTCACGGAGGAGACGTCGGAGGGATTCTGGATCCATCCGGGCGAAGGCTACCGTCGCTTCCTCGCGGGGGAGATGAAGATGGCCGAGCCCGCCGAGTATGGCTTGGCCTACCTCGCGCAGTTTGCCTCGCTCGACGATCTCTGGGCCGCGCACGAGGACGGTCGCCACAAGTTCCACGGGATCGTCGACCGGATCGACGCGTTCTGGGACGGATTCGACTGGAAGCAGAATCGGTTTCCGTCGAAATCTCTTTAGTTCCTCAGAGGTACCACGCATCGCTCTAGACTTGCTCTAGACTTTTCGCGGAAAACTCGAGGGAAAATCTCAGGGGTCAAAACGGTCTGGTCAGCTGATTGCTGACCGATAGAGTCGGTACTTCTTCCTTTTTGTTGGGCACGCTGGTCGCGTCGCGGCTTTCTGCTAGACTCGCCGCCAACCATCCTCCACCGAGGTGCTCATGCGGCTGATCGGGCTCGTGGTCGTTATGACCCTCAACCTATTGCTTGCCCCGCTCGCCGTCGACGCGCAGCCTTCGGAGAGGGTTTATCGAATCGGCATGCTCGAGCGGACGTCGAAGACTCTCAATGCGGCCAGCCTTAATGGCTTTCTCCGGGGCATGCAGGAGCTCGGTTACGTGGAGGGGAAGCACTTCGTCATCGAGTATCGATCCGCCGACGGACTGGACGAGCGGTTTCCGGAGCTGGCGGCCGACTTGGTTCGGGTCAAGGTGGACCTGATCGTAACGCGGGGGACGCAGGCGATTCTGGCGACCAAGAATGCTACGAACACGATTCCCATCGTCATCACGGGAGCGGGCGACCCCATCGCGCAGGGCATCGTGGCGAGTCTCGCCCGCCCCGGCGGGAACATCACAGGTCTGAACCCGATGGTCACAGAGCTGTATCCGAAACGTGTTGAGCTTCTCCGCGCGCTGGTTCCGAAAGCCGTTCGGATCGCGGCCCTGTGCAACATGAGTAGCCCGGCCGTGCCGCCTGCGTGGAAAGAGGTTGAGCGCGCGGCGCGATCCCTGGGCATCGAAGCCCAGCTCTTCGACGTTCGGAAGACTGGAGATCTGGGGCCCGCGTTCGAGGGAGCGGTCAAGCAGCGTGCCGATGGGCTCGTCGTCGCGCTCGACACCCTCACCCAGGCGAATCGCCAGCTCATCGTCGAGCTCGCTGGAAAGCATCGGCTGCCGGCGGTCTACGCATCTTCCGAGTTCTTTGGGGGCCTAGTGACCTACGGGGGGAACTATGCCGACGTCTATCGTCGGGCGGCGGCCTTCGTCGACAAGATTTTCAAGGGCGCCAAGCCCGCCGACATCCCCATGCAGCAGCCCACGCAGTTTGAGCTGGTAGTCAATCTCAAAACCGCCAAAGCGCTCGGTCTTACGATCCCCCCATCGCTGTTGCTGCAAGCGGATCACGTGATTCAGTAGCACCCGCTAGCCTCGTGACAAGTTGTTCGCCAAACGGTCGGCCAGCGTGAGTCGCTGACCGAGTGAAGCGTTACTTCTCGGAGGGCAGGGTGTCGAGGTACTGCTGCGTCCGACGCATCGCGGCGCGGAGGTCCGCGTCATCCACGATGTTGTAGCGCCGGTGCATGCTCTCGGTCTTGTGTCCGGTGATCTGCATGGCCACATGACGCGAGACGCCGGCCCGGTCCATGTTGCGCGCCGCGCTGCGGCGCAGGTCGTGAAACACTCGCCCCTCGAGTCCGGCCGCCTTACACGCGCGACGCCAGACCACGGAGATGTCATCGAAGGGCCGCCCATGCGATTTGGTGCCGTCAGCCCTGACGAACACGTAGGGCGAATCGTGCCCTTTCAGAACGCGCTCGGCCCGCGCGATGGACTGACGCTTGATGATCGCGGCCAGCGCGCCCTCTAGCGCCATGGTGCGCGCCTGCTTGTTCTTCGACTTGCGCCATGAGAGACGGATCGTGCGGGCCTCGGCGTCCACGTCGTCCCACCGCAGGGAGGCGATCTCACCCTTTCTCCAACCGGTGTAGAAGCCGAACCAGACGAAGTCCGCCACCTCCGGGGGCAGATGCTTGACCACTGATTCGACCTCGACCCGGGAGAAGAAGCCTTCTCGCACGTTCTCGGGCAAGGGCTGCACCCGAGGGACCGGGAGGCGATGCTCTTCCAGAAACCCCCGGATCGCGCGGCGCAGCAGGGCCAGCTCGCGATTGATGGTGCCGCCCGCCGCGCCCTGGCGCTTGCGGGTCATCTGATAGTTGGTCAGGTCCTTGGCTCTGAGGTCGCTGACGCGCATGTCGCCCAGGACCGCGTTGACCTGTTTGAGGTGTGAGGTGATGCCCTTGATCGAGTGTCGGTCCTTCAACACGTAGTCGGCCTTGAGCGCCTCGGTCAACGACGAGATCGTCGCCCGTCTCGATTCGGCCCCGGGCAACTGCACCAGGCCCGCCTTCGCCGCCTCGATCTCGGCGCGTTTCTGCTTGAGGATCTCGCGCGCCTTGGTGACGTCGGTGGTCTTGGTCGACTCGCAGCGGTAGTCACCCTGGAACGAGTACGAGATCCACCAGTACTTCGAGTTCCTGAACTTGAACAGCCCGCGTGTCTTCTTCACCGGTCGTCCGCCTCTCTTTCCGGAACCGCTCTAGACTTCTCTCTAGACTTCTTGACCCCCACTCCACCCAAAGCAGACCAACAACCCCGGGGCTAACTCCGCGTAGACTTGGTTGGTCATGGTGCTGAGGTACTTCTGGAAGCAGAATCGGTTTCCGCTCTAGCTGCCTGAGAGCAAGAAACGATCGGCCGAATGCCCGGAAGCCGGTGCTGGCGAGCACGTGAAAGAGAAGAGGGCCGGCGGTGAACCGGCCCTCGGTCTCCCGACCTTGGTGGTCGCTCGGGTGAGCGACGCGAAGCCTACCGCCGCACGCTCGTCGGCGGCACGATCCCGTTCATCCGCAGATAGACCACGAGCTGGCCGTGGTGGTTGCGGATCTGGTACAAGGGGCCCTGCCAGAACGTGGCGCGGGTAACCGTCCGGTCGCCGAACGGGAACTTCAC
>JBGQEL010000016.1:0-62354 GCA_041496385.1 Methylomirabilia bacterium
GCCGCGCACCTGCCCTCCACGCCACTGGCCGACGAGCTCGAGCGCTGCGGCGCGGCCGAGGCGCTGGTCGCGGCGCACCGGGCGCGGTGAGCGCCCCGTGACCTACGGGCGCTATCTCGAAGAATTCACGCCCGGCCAGGTCATGAAGCACTGGCCCGGGCGGACGATCGGTGAGGCCGACTGCACCTGGTTCGCCCTGCTCACGATGAACCAGCACCCGGTCCACTCGGACGCGCACTACGCCGCCACCCACACGCAGCACGGGCAGCGCCTCGTCCTCGGGCCGCTGGTGTTCTCGATCGGGATCGGCATGACCGTCGCCGACGTGTCGGGCAAGGCGATCGCCAACCTCGAGATCGAGCGGATCACCCACGACCGGCCGGTGTTCATCGGCGACACCGTGTACGCCGAGTCGACGGTGCTGGAGACCACCGAGTCGAAGCAGGGCGACCGCGGCGTGGTCCACGTCGAGACGCGCGTCACCAACCAGCGCGGCGAAGTCGTCATGACGTTCCGGCGCAAGGCGCTCGTCCCCAGGAAGAACCACGCGACGCTCGGCGAGGGGAAGCTTCCGGCATGAGCGCGCCGCCGCTCGACGGCCTGCGTATCATTGCCGTCAGCCAGTTCGGCGCCGGACCGTTCGGCACGCAGGCGCTCGCCGACCTCGGCGCCGAGGTGATCAAGATCGAGGACCCGGCGGTCGGCGGCGACGTCTCGCGCCACGTGCCGCCCTACGCGGACGATGGCGACTCGCTCTACTTCCAGTCGTTCAACCGCGGCAAGAAGTCGCTGGCGCTCGACCTCCGGCACGCCGAGGCTACGCCGGTGCTCCACGACCTCGTCCGCGTCTCGCACGCGGTCTACAACAACCTCCGCGGCGACCTGCCGGCGAAGCTCGGTCTCACCTACGAGACGCTCGGCCGCGTCAATCCGGCCATCGTCTGCTGCTCGCTCTCGGGCTTCGGCATGACCGGGCCGCGCGCCGCCGAGCCGGCCTTCGACTACCTGATCCAGGGCTACGCGGGCTGGATGGCGCTCACGGGCGAGCCCGACGGGCCGCCGGGCAAGTGCGGCGTGTCGGTCGTGGACTTCGCGGGCGGCTACGTCTCGATCGTCGGCCTCATGGCGGGGCTCTGGGACGCGCAGCGCAGCGGCCGCGGGCGCGACCTCGACGTCTCGCTCCTCGACACGGCGGTGAGCATGCTCTCCTACTTCGCGATCTGGAGCCTCAACCGCGACTGGGAGCCCCGGCGCGTCGCCGACTCGGGCCACCAGACGCTCGTGCCGGCGCAGAACTTCCGGACGCGCGACGGCTGGGTCGTCGTCTTCTGCAACAAGGAGAAGTTCTGGGAGGCGCTCGTGGACGCGCTCGAGCTGCCGGCGCTGGCGCGCGACCCGCGCTTCGCGTCGTTCGCCGACCGCCTCGCCCACAAGGAGGCCCTCCTCGCGCTCCTCACGCCGCGCTTCGCGAGCCGCACGACCGCCGACTGGCTCGGCCGCCTCCGCGGGCGCGTGCCCTGCGCGCCCGTGAACTCGATGCGCGAGGCGCTCGAGGACGAGCAGGTCCGCGCGCGCGGCATGATCCGCGAGGTGGAGCATCCGCGGTTCGGCACGCTCCGCGAGCTCGCCTCGCCCATCCGGACGGAGGGGGAGATCCAACGGCCCGCGGCGGCGCCGCGGCTGGGCGAGCACACGGAGCAGATCCTCGGCGAGGTTCTGCAGTACACTCCCGCTCGTATCGCCGCGCTGCGCGCGTCCGGCGTCTTCGGCCGCCCGGCGAACGAGGTGCCCTCATGACGGTGGACCCCGACCTCTTCCGCGCCATCGGCCTCGAGGACATGACCATGCCGGGCGGCTGGTCGGTGTCGAGCGGCCAGATCCACCTCTACACGAAGGACGAGCGGCGCCTCGTCCAGGAGGCCCGGGCCTTCGCGCAGCGCGAGATCCTGCCGACGTCCGCGGAGGCCCACCGTCGCGTGAAGGCGATCAAGGCGCAGCACGAGCCGGGCCCCGAGCGGCGGCGCCTCCTGCGCGAGCTGTCCACACGCTACCTCCGGCAGCTCGCCGAGGCCGGGCTCACCGGCGCGCTCTTTCCCGAGGCGTACGGCGGCAACGCCCGCGGCGTCGTCGCCGAGTGCATCGTGGACGAGGAGCTCGCGGCCGTCGGCCACCCGGCGGACACGATCCGCTCCGTCTCCCTCACGCTCGGGACCATCTCGATCCTCCGCTACGGGACCGAGGCGCAGAAGCGGCGGCATATCCCGCCGCGCCTCGCGGGCGAGGAGCTGGCGGCGATCGCGATCACCGAACCCCAGATCGGCAGCGACACCTCGCGCATGCAGACGATGGCGAAGCGCGTGGGCGACCGCTGGGTCATCAACGGGCAGAAGCGCTTCATCACCGGCGGCGGCCTCGCCGACTACGTGACGCTCTTCGCGATCACCGAGCGCTCGGCGCACCCGCACAAGGGCATGTCCACCTTCATCGTGCCGATGGATCATCCGGGCGTGCGCGTCAAGCGCCAGCTCGACGAGGTCATCATGGCCGACTGGATGGACAACGCGCTGATCGAGTTCGACGACGTCGACATCCCCGGGGAGAATCTCCTCGGCCCGCTGAACGCCGGCTACCAGGTGCTCATGGACGAGCTGGACACGGAGCGGGTCACCTACTGCATGGCCTCGCTCGGCGGCGCGCGCCGGTGCCTCGAGATCGCCGCCGAGTACTCGACCAAGCGCGTCCAGTTCAAGCAGCCGATCGCCATGTTCGAGGGCGTCAGCTTCAAGCTCGCCGAGATGTACGCCTACCTCGACGCCGCGCGGCAGATCATCTATCGCACGGCGAAGATGATCGAGGCGGGACTCCCCGCCCAGCGCGAGAGCGCCGTGACCAAGCTCTTCACCGCCGAGGCCACCTGGAAGATCGCGGACCACGCGATGCAGGTGCTGGGCGGCATCGGCTACACCACCGACTTTCCGATCCAGGCGATCTTCAGGAACACGCGCCTGATGCGGATCGGCGCCGGCTCCGACGAGATCATGAAGTTCCTGATCGCCCGCGAGCTCCTGAAAGAGATCAAGGGATAGACGCGTGAGCCAGGTGCGGCCCGCGACCGACGTCGAGGAGGTCACCGAGGAGGCGGTCGCCCCGCCCTGGATGACGATCCTCCACAACTGCGAGTGTCATACCTTCGAGCAGGTCGTGAAGCAGCTCCAGAAGGCCATCGCCTGCAGCGAGTCGAAGGGCTGGGAGATCGCCTGGCAGGTCCACAACACCGGCAAGGCGGTCGTGAAGATCGGCCCCGAGGTCGAGTGCGTGCGCGTCGGCAACGTCCTCGCGTCCATCGGCCTCGTCGTGACCGTCGTCCAGTCCTGAGGCGGCCGACGCGCCCGCTCCTTCCGGCGCTGGCCTAGCCGGCCGCCGGCTTCACCTCACGCGCGAGGCGTTCCATGGCTTTCACCATCGCCGGCACGCCGGCGCGCGGCAGATCGAACGTCATCCACTCGGCCCCTAGGCCCTTCACCCGGCGGACGTCGGACGCCACCTCGGACACGGAGCCCTGGAAGGCCACGCGGCCCGCGCCCTTGGGCCCGTCCGTCAGGTCGAGCATGTTTCGGGGCGCCAGACCGAGCGTCTCGCGCCGGCCGCCGCGGGCGGCGAGACCGCGCAGCGTCGCGTAGCCCTTCTCGATGTCGTCGAGGCCGAGCGCCAGCGGATGCCAGGCGTCGCCGAGCGCCGCGCAGCGGCGCACGGCCGGGCCGGACACGGCGCCGGGCGAGCCGCCGACCCAGATCGGCGGGTGCGGCTGCTGCGCGGGGCGCGGCGAAAACGTCGCGCCGCTGAAGCTCACGTACTCGCCCTTGTACTCCGGGATGTCGCTGGCCCACGCCGCCTTGATCGCCCGGAGATAGTCGTCGCTCAACCGGCCCCGCTCCCGGAACGGCAGGCGCAGATCCGCGAACTCGGCCTCGTCCCAGCCGACGCCGACGCCGAAGATGAACCGTCCGCCAGAGGCCTGGTCGACGGTGGCCGCCGCCTTGGCCGCGACGAGGGCGCTCCGGTACGGGAGCACGATGACGCTGGCGCCCAGGCGGATCCGGCGCGTGCGGCCGGCAAGGAACGCCAGTAGCGAAAACGGATCCGGCCAGTGGCCGCCGTAGTGCTGGGTCGTCGCGGGCTTAGCGAGGATGTGATCGGGGACGAAGACGCCGTCGAGCCCCAGCTCCTCCGCGCGCGTCGCGAGCGCTTCGGCCTCGGCCACCGTGAGCTGCCAGATCGGAAGCACGACCCCGTAGTTCATGAGTTCCTCCGTCACACGGTATAGCGATACACGTTCGTGTCCCGCGGCGCAAATCCAAGGCGCTGATACAGCCGGTTCGCGGCCTCGCGCGACGGCCGGGACGTCAGCTCGATCGTCCGGGCGCCTCGTTCGACGGCGTGGCGGATCGCCTCGCGGCTCATCGCGTCGCCGACCCCGCGCCCGCGCATCGTCTCGTCGACGACGACGTCCTCGATCCAGGCGCGCACGCCGGTCGGAATTCTGAAGACCACGAGCGTCAGCAGGCCGACGATCCGACCACCGGCCTCCCGATCGCGTGCGATCAGCACGGTATTGCAGCCGGCCTCCACGATCTCGCGGAGGATCTCGGGCGTGGGCACCGCGGCCGACCGCGAGAGCTGCGGCAGCAGACGGCCGAAGGCGGCGACGAGCTCGGTATCGACCGCTCGCGCCGCCGTTACCTCGATGCCGCTCGCCCGCTGTTCCGCCATCGTCGTCGCCCCGTCAGTGGCAGTACTGTACTCCCGAATGGGCGCGAGGGGCGCCCCTCACAGCCGCCGCCGTCCGTCGGCGATCTGGCCCAGGCCCTCCGGCGATTCTCACGACGCCCGGCCGAGAAAATACGTCCGCCCCACGTTGCTGGCGCCCGCCTCGCCCGAGTACGTGAGCACGGAACCGAATCCGGCCTGCGCCAGGCACGTCCGGACGTCCGCCTCCTCGTAGCACCGCTGGGCGAGCGTCACGTCCGCGCGGCGCCAGTCGGCGCCCGCGCCGTGAAAGAGCGTGAGCGTCAGGCTCGCCTGCCGCGCCGCCCCGTCCCACCGCGCGTGCCCGATGACCGCGTGGTCGTCGCGGGCGATGCCGAACGACGAGCCCCGCCAGCGCGCCTCGTAGCCCGCCTCCATGTTGAGATCGAACAGGAATGCCGCGCCCGCGACGAGCGCCCGGCGCACGTTCCGAAACACCGCGCCGAGCTCCACGAGGCTCATGATGTGATTCAGGCTGTCGAACGTGGAGAGCGCGGCGTCATGCGCGCCCGGCGTCGCGAACGCTCGCGCGTCGGCGTGCAGGAACCGGGCGCCCGGCGCGTGTCGGCGCGCGTGACGCAGCATCTCGGCGGAGGCGTCCACACCCGTCACGTCGAATCCGCGCTCGACGAGGGCGCGCGCGAGCTGCCCCGTGCCGCAGCAGAGATCCAGCACGCGTGCGCCGGGCCGAAGCTCCCCGAGAATGAGGCGGTCGAGCACCGGAAGCGCGCGCAGCGTCTCCCCGCCCCAGCAGGCGTCGTAGATCGACGCCAGCGCGTCGTAGTCGGCGTGAGGGCTCACGATCGCACCCGGCTCTCCATCGCTCAGGTCCTCACGGCGGAGGCAGGGTAGGCGCGCGACCACGCCGCCTGCGTCTCGCGAATGAGCGCCGGATACACGACGAGGCGGCGGAAGGGATCGATGAGCGCCATGTAGATGCGGGTCAGCGGACCGACCGGCTTGACGTAGACGGCCCAGTAGAGGAGGTAGCCGTCCGGCGTCACACGGAGCGCCGTCGCGAGAAAGGCGTGCACGGTGGCGTTGTGGACCTCGGCCAGCGCCTCGCCGGGAAACAGATAGAGCAGGCGGAATGCGCCGGCGTGACCGCCGGGCGTCTCGAGCGAGCGGGTCCGGTCGTCGTCCGTGAGCCGGTGCAGGTACGACGCGCCTTCCGTATCGTGCCGCGGCGCGTCCCAGCCGAAGAGCCCGCCGAGGAGACGCCGGAGGCCGAACAGGCCGCGGACGGCCACGCCCGGAGACGCGCGCCCTCCAGGCCGTGAGAGGGCTTGCACGTCGCGCATCGTCCGGCCGGGCCCGCCTCCCCTGAGGGGAATCGCCCACACGTCGTGGAGCGGTACGTCGCCGAGCAGGGTGTGGCAGCGCAGCCCCAGCGCCTGGAACTCGCGGGGGTCTACGCGAATCGACGCCTCCCCGCCATGCCGCCCTACATCACCGGACCGATGATCCAGGGCGCGAACTCCTCCTCGCCCACACCACTGAGCTCGCTCTTCGAGCGCTTGCCCGACGCGACCGCGATCACTTCCTCGAAGATCTGGCGGCCGACGGTCGCGAGCGGCGTGCCCTCGAGGATCACCCCGCAGTTGATGTCCATGTCCTCTTCCAGATGCCGGTACATGAGCGAGTTCGTCGCGAGCTTGATCGACGGCACGGGCTTGCAGCCGAACACGGAGCCTCGACCCGTCGTGAAGCAGATGATGTTGCATCCCCCCGCGACGAGGCCGGTGATCGACACGGGGTCGTGGCCGGGCGTGTCCATGAAGACGAACCCGCGCGTGGTGATGGGCTCGCCGTACATGAAGACGTCGGTCATCGGCGTCGTCCCGCCCTTGGTCACGCCGCCGAGTGATTTCTCGAAGACCGTCGTGATGCCGCCCGCCTTGTTGCCGGGCGCCGGGTTGTTGTCCATCGCCTCGATGCCGCGGCAGTACCATTCCCACCACTTGTAGCGGTCGATGAGCTTCTTGGCGACGCCCTCGTTGACGGCCCGCCGGATCAGGAGGTGCTCGGCCCCGTAGATCTCGGGCGTCTCGGCGAGCACCCCGGTGCCGCCGTAGCGCACGAGCTCGTCCACGGCCCAGCCGAGGGCCGGATTCGCCGTCATGCCCGAGTTGGCGTCGGAGCCGCCGCAGTTGGTCGCCAGCGTCAGCTCCGACACCGGCTGCTTCGTGCGCCGCGCCGCGTCCGCGTACGGCAGGAGCTTGGCCACCTCGGCCGCGGCGCGCTCGACGGTCTTCCGCACCCCGCCCGCCTCCTGGATGTTGACGAGGAACGGCTTGCGCTCCGGGTGCCCGGGCGCCGCCATGCGCTGGCGGTCCACCATGACGGCGGCCTGGTTCACCTCGCAGCCGAGGCCGATCAGGATGTAGGCGGCCACGTTCGGGTGCTTGGCGTAGCCCGCGAGCACGCGCTGCAGGGCCAGGTGGTCCTCGCCGAAGAGCTTGGTCCCGCACCCCGACTTGTGGGTGACGGCAATGACGCCGTCGACGTTCGGGTGGTCGCGCGTGACGTCCCGGAACCTGTCCTTCACGAACTGGCTGACGCTCGCCGAGCAGTTCACGCCCGAGATGATCGCGACGTAGTTGCGCGTGCCCACGCGTCCGTCGTCGCGCTTGAAGCCGTCGAAGAAGCGCATCCGCTCGGGCGGGTAGAAGTCGACGGGCCGGACGTCGGTGCAGAACTCGTACTCGCGCTGCAGGTCGCCGATGCCGAGGTTCTGCGTGTGGACGTGGTCCCCGACGCGGATGTCCTGCGTGGCGAAGCCGATCACCTGGCCGTAGCGGCGCACGGGCGCGCCGCTGCCGACGCTTCGCCGGGCGACCTTGTGGCCGGGCCTGATGTCCTGGCGGACCTCGATCCGCGACGCGCCGTCCTCGAGGATCGTGCCGGCCGGGATCTCGGCCTTGGCGACGGCGACGTCGTCCTCGGGCTTCAGAATGACCGCCTTCTGCGCAATATCGAATGTAGCCATCAATGTCCCTCCGCCACCAGACTATACCGCGAGGCCGGCCCGGCGCGAGCGAGCCCAGCCCCTCAGGAGCAGCGCACGCGTGCCGCGTGGTCCCGTCGATCCCTGCCGCCCGCGCCCGCCGCACCGGGTGCGTTGCACCGGCTGCGCGCGACGCGCTAGACGACTCCAGGTCCCTGGATGCGCAGGATCGCGGGCGGCTCGGTCTCGAGCTGGATCGTCGTGTGATCGATGCCGAAGCGCGCGTGCAGGACTTCGTGCAGCGCGCCCAGCAGCCGGTCGCTCGCGCCGACGTCCTCCACGACGACGTGGGCGCTCATCGCCTCGCGTCCCGAGGTGAGGGTCCACACGTGGAGGTCGTGGACGCGGCGGACGCCGGGCACGCGCCGCATCGCCGCCTCGATCTCGGCGAGGTCGAGATGGGGCGGCGTCCCCTCGAGCAGCACGTTCACGGCCTGGCGCAGGAGCGCCCAGGTGCGCGGCAGGATCACGACCGCGATCGCGACGCTGGCGAGCGGATCGGCGAGCGCCCAGCCCGTCGCGAGCACCACGAGCGCCGCGACCATGACGCCGATCGAGCCGAGCGCGTCGCCCAGGATGTGCAGGTACGCGGCGCGCACGTTGAGGCTCGCGGCGGCGTCGGCATGGAGGAGGACGGCGCAGGCGACGTTGGCGGCGAGCCCGACGAGCGCCACAACCAGCATGGGGCCGCCGAAGACCTCGGGAGGCGCCAGGAGCCGGCGGTACGCTTCGACGAGGATCCAGCCGGCCACGACGAGAAGCACGAGCGCGTTCACGAGGGCGGCGAGGATCTCGGCGCGATAGTAGCCGTAGGTCTTCGCGGGCGTCGGCGGCCGCGCGGCGACCCAGATGGCGAAGAGCGCCAGCCCCAGGCTCGCGGCGTCGGTGAGCATGTGGCCCGCGTCCGCCAGGAGCGCCAGGCTCCCGCTCCAGAAGGCGCCGGCCACCTCCACGAAGAGGAACGCCACGGTCAGCACGAGGGTCGCGACGAGCCGGCCGCTGGAGCGGGCGGCTGCCGTCGTGCGGTGCGTGTCAGCCATCACGCGGATCGTAGCAGGATACCTGCTAGAATCCCGCATGCACATCGATCACACGCTCGTCCTGCACGGTCAGACCTTTCACTTCACCGAGTGGGGCGCCGCCACCGCGCCCGTGGTCGTCATGCTCCACGGCGTCACGGGCCACGCGCGAGCCTGGGACGACGAGGCGCGCGCGCTCGCCGGCCGCTACCGCGTCCTGGCACTCGACCAGCGCGGCCACGGCGACTCCGATCCGGCGCCCGACGGCGACTACACGGTCGGGACGATGGCGGACGACCTCGCGGCGTTCGCCGATGCGCTCGAGCTGGCGCGGTTCTCGATCGTCGCGCTGTCGATGGGCGGCCGCGTCGCGATCGCGTTCGCCGGGCGGCAGCCCAGGCGCGTGGACAGCCTGATGGTCGTCGACATCGGCCCCGACATCGCCGCCGCCGGTCGGGTCCGGGTCGGCCGGATGATGGCGTCCACGCCGGAGCTGTTCGCCAGCGTCGAGGCCGCGCTCGCGTTCGGCCGCGCGGCGAACCCGCGATATACCGAGGCGATGCTCCGCCACCGGATCCTCCACGGGACGCGGGCCGTCAACGGCGGGCTCATGTGGAAGTACGATCGCGAGATCCGCGAGGCCGTGCGCGCGGGCCGCTGGCGCGACGCGATCGATCTCTGGCCTCTCTGGCAGGCCATCGCCTGCCCGACGGTCGTCGTGCGCGGCGCCGACTCCGACATCCTCACGCCGGAGATCGCCAAGCGGATGCTCGAGACGAACCCGCGCGCGCGGCTCGTCGAGGTGCCGGACGCCGGCCACACGGTGCCGGGGGACCAGCCGGAGGCCTTCCAGCGGCTGCTCGCTGAGTTCCTCGGCGTGTGAGGGCGCAGCTCCGCCTGCTCTGGCTCGCCTCGTTCGCGTTCTTCGCGTCCTTCTTCCTGCTGCTCGGGGCCCTGCCCCTCTACCCGCGAAACGCGGGCATCTCGGACCGCTCCATCGGGGCCGTGCTCGGCTCGTTCGCGCTCGTGTCCATGGTCGTCCGGCCGTGGGCGGGCTGGGCCTCCGATCGCTACGGGCGACGGCCGCTCATGCTGGCGGGCGCCGCCGTCTTCACCCTGGCGCCGGCGGCCTACGTCTCGACGGTCGGACTCGGGGGGGATCCTCGCCGTGCGCCTGCTCCACGGCGCGGGCATGGGGCTCTACCCGACCGCGGCGAGCGCCGTCGTCGCCGACCTGGCGCCCCCCGAGCGGCGCGGCGCAGTGATGGGCAACTTCGCCGTGGCGGCCAACCTCGCAATGGCGCTGGCGCCGCTCGCGGGCCTGGCCGTCGTCGACCGCGTGGGCTTCGCGCCGCTCTTCTGGCTCGCGGCGGGCGTCGCGCTCGTCGGCCTGGCGCTCACGCAACGGGTGCCCGAGACCGTGCCGGGCCGCGCGCGTATTCCGTTCGCGCCGGGCTCGCTGCTGAGCGCGGCGGCCCTCTTCCCGGCCTCGCTCGTCTTCCTCCTGATGATGGGCTACGGCGCGCTCGTGAAGTTCCTGCCGATCCACGCGCGCGAGCAGGAGGTGAACGCGGGACTCTTCTTCCTCGTCTTCGCGCTCGTGACCACCGTCGTGCGCGGCGCGGCGGGGCGCGTCACCGACCGGTTCGGGCGCGTGCCGGTCGCCTTCGTGGGCCTCCTGCTCGCGGGTGCCGGGCTCGCGGTCGTGGCGCTGGCGCGCGGGGCCCCGAGTCTCATCGGCGCGGGCGCGCTCTTCGGCCTCGGCGCCGCCACCGCGAGCACCGCGCTCATGGCCTGGACCGCGGACGTCGTGGACGTCGCGAGCCGCGGACGCGCGATGGGTACGTACTACACCGCGCTCGAGCTGGGGATCGGCCTCGGCGCGCTCCTCGCCGGCGTCGGCGTGGAGGCGCTGGGCTTCGCCCCGACGTTCCTGGCCTTCGCGGCGGCGCCTATTCTGCCTTCACCAGGGAGTGGGCGCGGCGGTTCTGCGCCCAGCAGGCGGCTTCAGGACGTTCATGCGACGTCTCCGTGCCGGTCGCGCGCGATCGGCGCCGTCTCGACGGGCGGCCCCCCGGTAACCGGAATGCTGTAGGGAATGACGAAGAGCCAGCGCACCCACGTGTCGTCGCGCCGGGCCAGCGGCCAGGCGAGCGCGCGCGTGAGGTCGGCCAGCGTGAGCCGGATCCACGGCTTCCAGACGTCGAACTGATCACCGGGAACCACACGCATCAGCATCCAGACGAGACGCCCCGACGGCGTCAGGTCGGCCATCGCGGGGCGCTCGCCGCGTGCGACAGGCGCGAGCACGCGGTCGACGATCCAGCGGTGCGTTCTGAGGATGAGCCGGCGACGCGTGCGTGGCTCGGCGCCGAGCCAGCAGCCGGACATGTCGCGATACCATGAGAGCAGGGTCGGCGGGATGACGACCTCGGCGGGGGGCGCGCCGTTCGGCCGCGGTTCGGGCGGCGACTCGAGCTCGATGGCCCGGTCGAAGATGCGGATGGCGACGATGTCCCTGAGCTGGGCGAGCCGCGGCGCGTCGCCCAAATAGCGGCGCCGCCACCCGGTGATGACACCGGCGATGTCGTCGAGCGTGCCCCACTGGAGCACCGTCGCCTCGCCCTCCACGCCTGCCGCGCGGAGGTCGGCGATCACCGCCCGCGCGGCGCGGCGTGTCTGGTGGTACCAGCGGCCGCGCTCCGCCATGATCGGCAGGAGCGTCTGGCGCAGCAGCAGCGCCAGCGTCCCGTCCGGACCCTCCCACACCGCCACGACGTCCGGGTGTCGCCGACAGACCTCCAGCAGGCGGTCGGGCGGCTCTGACATAGGCGTCCTCCTTCGGGTGGTTCCGTTCACCCCTCCAGCGCGACGTAGAGTTCACCGTTCCCACGGTGGACGAAGAGCAGCAACGGCGCGCCGGCCTGCCGCTGCGTGAGCATCCGCTGCAGGTCGTTCACCGTCTTGACGGGCCGCCGGTCCACCTCGGCGATCACGTCGCCCGAGCGGAGCCCGGCGCTCGCCGCGGGGCTCCCGTCCTCGATCCCGCGCACGAGCACGCCCTCGCGCACCGGCAGGCCGAGCTCCTGCGCGAGGTTCGGGGTCACCGTCTGGAGCGTCAGGCCGAGCTTGGGCTTGCCCGACGCCTCCGCCGGCCGCTCTTCGGGCGCGGCGAGCTTCGCGATCGTCGCGTGGAGCGCGATCGGCCTGCCGTCGCGCACGACCGTGAGCGGAACCTCGCGCCCGATCGGCGTCTCCGCCACCGCGCGCGGCAGATCGTCGGAGCGCACGACCTGGCGGCCGTCGTACTCCGTGATCACGTCACCGGCCTTGACGCCGGCGCGCGCCGCGGGCGCCCCCTCCGCCACGGAGGCGACGAGCGCGCCGCGCGCCTCGGCGAGCTTGAAGCCCTTCGCGAGATCCGGCGTCACCCGCTGCACCGACACGCCGAGATAGCCGCGGACGACGTGGCCAGAGTCGGCGAGCTGCGTCAGGACGGGCTTGGCCAGGTTGATCGGGATCGCGAAGCCGATCCCGACCGAGCCGCCGGTCTGCGTGAAGATGGCGGCGTTGATCCCGACGGCCTGCCCCTGCGCGTTGATGAGCGGCCCGCCACTGTTGCCCGGGTTGATCGCCGCGTCCGTCTGGATGAAGTCGTCGTAGGGCCCCTCGCCGATCACGCGGCCCGTGGCGCTGACGATGCCGGTCGTCACGGTCTGCTCGAGGCCGAAGGGGTTGCCGATGGCCATCACCGCCTCGCCCACCTGGAGTCGCGCGGAGTCGCCGAGCGGGACGACGGGGAGCCCGCGCGCCTCGATCTTGAGGAGCGCCAGGTCCGTCCGCGCGTCGCGGCCGAGGACCTTCGCCGTGAACTCGCGCCCGTCCGAGAGGGTGGTCCTGATCTCCCTGGCGCCGTCCACGACGTGGTTGTTGGTGACGATGTAGCCGTCGGGGTTGATCACGAAGCCGGAGCCGAGGCTCCGCACCATCCGGCGGGGCTGGCTGCCGTAGAAGTGCTTGAAGAAGTCGTTGAACGGGCCGTCGCCGTTGAACGGCGCCTCGACGCCCTCCTGCACGCGTTTGGTGCTGATGTTGACCACGGCCGGCTTCAGCGTCCGCGCCAGCTCGACCCAGGGCGCCGCCGGCGCCGCCTGGCCGGCCGACACCGCCGGCCGGTCCGTCCAGAGCGGCGCCCCGGCCTTGCCGAACCCGAGGCGCGGTATGAGCACGACGAGCGCGAGCGCGACGACGAGCGCCGCGGCCCCTCCCACGATCCGGAGCTTCCTCATGGCGTTTCCCCTTCCTGCAGTTGGAGTTTGACGACTTCGGCCAGCGGACCGCTCTCGGCGAGCCGCTCGGCCATTCGGAGTTCATCGGTCATGGCACGCCGCTCGCCCGTGCGCCGGAGCGCCGCGGCGAGAAGCAGCCGGATCTCGGCGGAACGCGGCTGGAGCCGCGCCGCCTCGCGCAGCCGCTCCACGGCGACCGCGTCGCGGCGCTGGTCGAGCAGCGCGCCGGCGAGATGGACGCGGTATTGCGGCTCGTCGGGAGCCAGGCGCGCCGCGGTCTCCAGCTCGGCGATCGCCTCACGCGCGCGGCCCGTCTCGCGCAGGGCCTCGCCGAGCGCGTCGTGCGTCAGCGGGTCCTGGGGCGCGAGCCGGACGGCGTCTTCGAGCTGGCGCGCGGCGCCGGTACCGGCGCCGAGCCGCGCGTAGGCGACGCCGAGGTAATAGTGGGCGCGCGCATCGTCGGGTCGCGCGGCCACGGCGCCGAGCAACGCCCGTACGGCCGAGGGGTAGTCACCCTCGTCGACGAGCCGCGCGCCCTCGTGCGCCGCCGCGCGGGCGCGTGCTTCGGGGATCGAGCGGACAAGAAAGACGACGCCGGCCACGGCCGCGAGCGAGCAGAGCAGCAGCAGGCCCGCCGTGAGCCCCACGCGCTCCCGGGCCGCCCGCGGGAGCGCGGCCCACCCGGCGCCGGGGTCGATCATCCGTCGCTCACGCGCAGCCATCGCTCATCCCGCCCTCCTGCACCGATCGTAGCGGCCGGAGATGAAGGACGCGTGAGCCTGGGATGAGAAGTTTCTCAGGCGAACGGGAGCCGGATCGTGAACGTGCTGCCGGCGCCCGGAGTGCTCTCGGCCTCGATCGTGCCGCCGTGCGCCTGCACGATGGACCGGGCGATCGCGAGGCCGAGCCCGGCCCCCCCGGTGTCGCTCGCGCGCGCCGCGTCGAGGCGGACGAAGGGCTCGAAGATCCGCTCGAGATCGGCCGGCGCCATGCCGCTTCCGGTGTCGCGCACCGCCACGACGGCCCAGCCGGCCTCGCGCCGGAGGACGAGCTCCACCTTGCCGCCGCGCGGCGTGTAGCTCACCGCGTTCTCGACGAGCCGCATGACGGCCCTCCGGAGCGCGAGGGCGTCGCCGGAGACGCTGACGGGGACGCTCTCGACGAGCCGGACGGTGACGCCGCGCTCCTGGCCGACGCGCGCGGCGACGTCGAGCACCTCGCCCAGAAGCGCCTCGATCTCGACGGGCGCCCGCGTGAGCCGCGCGCCCCCCGTCGCGGCCGAGAGGAGCAGGAGGTCCTCCGCGAGGCGCACCAGGCGCCCCACGTCCTCGAGGCTCGACTGGAGGACGCGGCGATACTCCCCACCCGACCGCTCGGCGCGGAGCGCGACCTCGATGCCGCCGCGGAGCGCCGTGAGCGGCGTGCGCAGCTCGTGCGCCGCATCGGCGGTGAAGCGGCGCATCTGGGCGAACGCCTCGCCCAGCCGGTCGAGCATCGCGTTGAGTGTCTCCGCCAGGCGGTCGAGCTCGTCGCCGGTGCCGCGGATGGGAATGCGCTCGTGGAGCTCCTCGCCCGTGATCCGGCGCGCCGCGCTCGACATCGTGTCCACCGGTCCGAGCGCGCCGCGCGCGATGACCGCGCCGCCCGCCGCGGCCAGCACGAGCCCGAGCGGCACGACCACGAGCAGCGTGTCTAGATAGCGCCTGAGCGCGCGCTCGACGCGCTCGAGCGGGATCCCGACCTGCACGAGCTGGACGAGCCGGCCGCCGCGCCGGATCGGCAGCGTCAGGAGCCGGGCGGGCTCGCCGCGCGCCAGGCGCACCGTCTCGAAGGTCCCCGCGCCCCGTGCGGCGTTCGCGCGCGCGCGGGGCGAGAGGGGCAGCGCACCGTGGAGACGCGTCGAGCGGGCGCCCGGCCGCCCCTCCGGGTCCACCAGCTGGAAGAACTTGTCGTAGAACTCGGGGCCCAGGAGCTCGCGCAGGAGCGACTCCGGCCCGGCGTCGACGGCGGCACCGGGCCCCGGATCGCCGGTGTCGCCGATCACCTGGGCGACGGCGAGCAGCGAGTCGTCGAGGTCCTGGATGAGGCTCCAGCGGAGCAGCGAGTAGGAGAGGCCGCTGATCACGAGGAGGATCGCCATCAGGACGGCCGTGTACCAGAGGGTCAGCCGCACGCGCACCGAGAGGGGGCGCGGCCACATCATCCGTCGGCCTTCAGGACGTAGCCCGCGCCCCGTAGCGTGTGGAGCAGGCGCGGCTCCCCCTCGCCGTCGATCTTCCGCCTGAGGTAGCCGACGTAGACGTCGATCACGTTGCTCTCCGAGTCGAAGTCGAGGCCCCAGACGTGCTCGGCGATCATCGGCCGCGTCAGCACGCGCCCGGCGTTTCTCAGGAAATACTCGAGCAGCGCGTACTCGCGCGCGGTCAGCTCGACGCGCCGAGCGCCGCGGGTGACGGTGCGCGTGGCGGGATCGAGCGCGAGGTCGGCGAGTCGGAGCGGCGCGGGCCGGTGGTCCCCGCCCCGCCGCAGCAGCGCGCGCACGCGCGCGAGCAGCTCCTCGAACGCGAAGGGCTTGGTGAGGTAGTCGTCGGCGCCGAGGTCGAAGCCGGTCACCTTGTCGCCGACGCTGTCGCGCGCGGTCAGCACGAGCACCGGCGTGGCGACGCCGCGCTCGCGGAGGGCGCGGAGCACGCCGAAGCCGTCGCGCTTGGGCAGCATGAGATCGAGCACGATGAGGTCGTACGCCGGCCCGCCGAGGACCAGGTCGAGCGCCTCGGCGCCGTCGCCGGCGAGCTCGACGGCGTGGCCCTCCTCCTCGAGCCCCTGGCGGATGAAGCTCGCCACCTTCCGCTCGTCCTCGACGACCAGGATCCGCATCTATGCCCGCGCAACAGGGAGCCGCCGGAACCTCTGGGGCAGGGACCGCGCTCGGGGGCGGGGGTAGGTTCGCGGCGAGTGTCTCTCCGAGCCCAGCGGACCTACCCCCGCCCGCGAGCGCGCCTACCGGTCGCGGAGCTTCCGCGCGGCTTCCGCGCGCATGGTTTGCATGGCGCGCGTCTCCTGGTCGGAGTACCGCTCGTCCTTCCAGGGGTCCGCGTGCATGTGGTAGCCGTTCTGTTCCCAGAAGCCCGGCGGGTTGACGTCGAGGAACTCGAAGGCGCGGAGCCACTTCGCGCTCTTCCAGAAGTAGAGCTTGGGGACGACGAGCCGCATGGGCCCGCCGTGGTCGGGCTCGAGGTCGCGGCCGTTGTGCTTGAGGGCGAGGACGACGTCGTCCTGCACGAGATCCTCGAGCGCGATGTTGGTCGTGTAGTCGGGATCCGCGTGCTGGAGGACGAACGTCGCCTCGGGCCGCGGTCGCACGCGCTCGACGATCTCACGGATCGGCACGCCCTCCCAGGCGTTGTCGAGCTTCGACCAGCGCGTCACGCAGTGGATGTCCGAGGTGAGCGTGACGCGCGGCAACCGCTGGAACTCCTCCCACGTCCAGCTCGTCTCGCGCTCCACGGAACCGAAGCACCGGAAGGTCCAGGTCTTGGGATCGAAGCGGGGCGTGCGGCCGTACGTGAGGACCGGCCACTTCTGCGTCAGGGTCTGGCCCGGCGGCACCCTATCCATGCGCCTCCTCCATCGCCGCCCACTATACACCCGCCGCCAGAAGCTTCTCGCTGGTCCGCGGGGGGCGACACTATAATAGTTGTCGACACGAGGGGCGCCCGGAACGGTTCGGCGGACGAAAGGACACGGGATGAACGGAGAACGGAAGCTGGCGCTGTTCATCGACTTCGAGAACATCGCCCGGGGCGTCAAGGAGGCCCAGTACAAGGCGTTCGAGATCAAGCTGGTGCTCGAGCGCCTGCTCGAAAAGGGCAAGATCATCGTCCGCCGGGCGTACGCGGACTGGAACCGCTTCACCGAGTACAAGCGCCCCTTCCACGAGTGGGCGATCGAGCTGATCGACGTGCCACAGAGCCGTTACAGCGGCAAGAACTCGGCGGACATCCGGATGGTCGTGGACGCCCTCGACCTCGCCTACGGAAAGACCCACATCGACAGCTTCGCCCTCGTGTCCGGCGACTCCGACTTCTCGCCGCTCGTGTCCAAGCTGCGCGAGAACGATCGCTACGTCATCGGCCTCGGGGTGAAGTCCTCGTCCTCGGACCTGCTCGTCGCCAATTGCGACGAGTTCATCTTCTACGAGGATCTCATCCGCGACACGAAGAAGACGACCCTCCTGCGCGGGCTGCCGGAGAAGAAGGCCGAGGCGATGGCGCAGCTCATCGACGCGATCCAGGCGCTCCAGCGCGAGAACAAGGAGACACTCTGGGGCTCGATGGTGAAGCAGACGATGATCCGGAAGAATCCAGCCTTCAACGAGTCGTACTACGGCTTCTCGACCTTCTCCAAGCTGCTGGAGGAGGCCGCCAAGCAGAAGATCGTCGAGCTCGAGCGCGACGAGAAGAGCGGCACGTACGTGATCACCGCCCTCACCGAGGAGGGCGGCCGCGCCGCCTGACCCCGGGCCCGCGCCCGGAGTCGCGCCGCCTCAGGGCACGATCAGCCGGTCGATCGAGCACGCGCCCGCGCCGCCGACGGCGATGGCGAGCGCCATCGCGATCAGCGCCAGGTTGAACTCGTAGCCGTGCCCCTTGCCCGGCGTCATCATCCAGTTGAGGAAGAAGCCCTGGCTCGCGTGGACCTTGGCGATCGCGACGAGCATGACGACGATGAGCCCGAGCGCGGCCGGCCGCGCGAGGAAGCCCACGAGGATCGCCAGGCCCCCGAAGCACTCCATCAGGGCCGCGGCGACGGTCGCCGCCCGCGGGATCCCCATCTGGCGGAAGCCGGCGATCGTTCCCGCGAGACCGCCGCCGCCGAAGCAGCCGAACACCTTCTGGGCCCCGTGGGCGAAGAACACCACCCCGAGCCCCAGACGAACGATCAGGAGCGACCAGGACGGATAGGTCCCGAAGAGCATGCCCACGAAGTCGTTCATGTCCCCTCCTCGCCCGTTGCGACGCCCCGTACGCCGTCGTATTCTCGCCCCGTGAACCCGACGACGCCGCGCCGGGCCCGCTGGTCGCCGCGAGTGTACTACATCGTCGCGCTCACGATCGGGTGCCTGTGCGGGGCCGGCCGGGCGGCCGCGCAGGTCGAGCTGACCGCCGCGCCGGGAATGGTGAAAGGGGCCGCCGACGCGCCCGTCACGATCGTCGAGTTCGCCGACTATCAGTGCCCCGCCTGCCGCAGTCTGCAGCAAACGCTCTCGCAGGTCCTGAAGGAGTACGACGGCCGCGTGCGGCTCGTCTTCAAGGACCGGCCGCTCCGGAGCCACGCGCTCGCGCGCCCCGCCCATGAAGCCGCGCGGTGCGCCGGCGCCGAGGGCAAGTACTGGGCCTACCACGACCTGCTCTTCGAGGAGCAGCCGGCGCTCGAGCGGGCCGACCTGCTCCTCTACGCGGCGGACGTGGGCCTCGACCGGGAGGAGTTCGCGCGCTGCCTCGACGGGCGGCGCTACGCGGCCGAGGTGGACGCGGACGTCCAGCAGGCGGTCGCGCTCGGGGTCAACGCCACGCCGACGCTGCTCGTCGGCCGGCGCACGATCATCGGGGTGCCGACGCTCGAGGAGCTGCGGTCCGCGATCGACGAAGCCTTGAAGGGCCGCCCCTGATGCCGTTCGTCAGGATCGCCGAGGCGGCGGACATCCCGCCGGGCAAGGGTGCCCTGATCGAGCGCGAGGCCGCGACCCTCGCCGTCTTCAACGCGGGGGGCGGGCGCTTCTACGCCGTGGCTCCGCTCTGCCCGCACGAGGACGGGCCGCTCACGGAGGGCTGGCACGGCTTCACCTTCGACCTCACGACCGGGGCGTGCCTGGTGGACGACCGCCTGGCGATCGCCGCGTACTCCGTGCGCGTCGTGGATGGCGCGCTGGAGGTCGAACTGCCGTGAGCGACGCGCCGCGGAGCGTCTACGTGAACCCCGGCGAGCGCGCCTGGCAGGAGCGCCGGCCCGGCGTCCACTGGAAGATCCTGTGGGAAGAGGGCGACCGCAAGGCCGTCCTGATCCGCTACGATCCCGGCGCCACGATCCCCCGGCACCGCCATCTCGGCGACGAGCAGATCTTCGTGCTCGAAGGGAGCGTCTCCGACGACACCGGAACCTGTCCCACGGGCGGCTACGCGCGCCGCCCCCCGGGCTGTGTCCACGCGGTGGAGAGCCCGGACGGGGCGCTGGTCCTCGCCGTCATGACGGGGGGCACCGAGCCCGCGTAACGGGTTGCATCTGGACCCCAAAATCAATACCATGCGTCCCATGACCGAACGCGCCGTCAAACACGTCAGGAAGTTCCTCGGGCAGCGCCTCCGCGCCCTCCGGAAACAACGCCTCCTCAGCCAGGAGCGGCTCGGCGAGCGCTCCTCCCTCAGCGGGAAGTTCATCGGCGAGGTCGAGCGGGGCGAGAAGTCCATCTCCATGGACAGCCTCTATCGCGTCTCGGTGGCCCTCGAGGTCCCGATGCGCGATCTCACGGACGTCGGCGACAAGCACACGCCGATCCCGACGGAGGACGCCGAGAAGATCTTTGCCCTGGTATCCGGGCGACGGCGTCCGGAGGACATCCGCAAGGCCTACAACGTCTTGCGTGCGATGTTCAGCCGCGCCTCGTAGCGCCCGGCGCCGCGCGGTCCCGCTCCGGCCGTACACGCGCCCCCCCAACCGCCTCGCGCACGCGCGCGAGAGGGTAGAGGCACCATGACCCACGACCAGATGTGGCTCGGTTTCGGCCTGCTCGGCCAGGCGTTCTTCTCCGGCCGCTTCCTTCTTCAGTGGATCGCCTCCGAGCGCGCCAGGAAGAGCGTCGTCCCCCGCGGCTTCTGGTTCTTCTCGGTGGGCGGAGGTCTCACGCTCCTGATCTACGCGATCTACCGCCAGGACCCCGTGTTCATCATCGGCCAGGGCGCGGGGCTCTTCGTGTACGGCCGTAACCTCTATCTCATCTACCGCCACCCCGACCGCCTCGCCCACACCTGAGCGGCCTCAGCTCAGGCGAATGATCACCAGGAAGAAATGATAGGATCTGCAGCATTGGAACCTGGGAGGAGCGGAGCCGGATCGCTTCTCTCTCAGGCCACCCACGGTGGAACCGGTCTCACGGCCCCCGCTACAAAGGAGATGCCCGTGTCCTCGACGATGAACTGGGCCCAGTGCCACACGCGTCCCGTGCTGATGATCCCCGGCCCCACCGAGCTCCCGTTCCCGGTCATCCAGGCGATGAACCAGCCGCCGACGATCCAGTACGACCGGCACTTCGACGAGCAGGTGCTCGAGCCCACGACCCTCGCGCTCCGCGAGGTCTTCCAGACCAAGGGCGAGGTCATCATCATGCCGGGCTCCGGGCGGACCGCGCTCGAGGCGGGCTCGCTGAGCGTCATCGAGCCCGGCGACCGCGTGCTCGTGGTCGGCGCGGGGCAGTTCGGCAGCCTCATGCGCGAGATCATGAACCGCGTCGGCGCCGACTGGACCGAGTTCCCGGTGGAGTGGGGCGCGCGCCTCGACCTCGACCGCCTCGCGCGGGAAGTGGAGCGCGTCCGCCCGAAGGCGCTCACGCTCGTCCACAACGAGACCTCGACGGGCACGACCTACCCGGCCGCCGAGGTCGGGAAGCTCGCGCGCTCTGTCGGCGCGCTCTTCCTGCTCGATACCGTCTCGTCCATCGCGGGCCTGGACGTCCGCACCGACGAGTGGGGCGTCGACCTCAACATGACCGGCTCGCAGAAGTGCCTCGCGGCGCCGTTGGGCCTGGGGCTGGTCTCCGTGAGCCCGCGCGCGTGGGAGGCGATGGAGCGGCGGGGCAAGCCGGCGCGGAGCTACGCCTACGACCTTCTGCGCTGGAAGGAGCAGTGGATTCCCGTCTCGCGCGGCGGCAAGATCCCGGACGGCACGCCGCGCCGCCAACCCATCTCCATCCCGACGCACCTGACCTCCGCGATGAGCGTCGCCGTGAGGCTCATCCTCGAGGAAGGCTTGCCCCACCGGTTCCGCCGCCACGCGATCGCCGCCGGCGCGCTACGCCGCGGCCTGGGCGCGATGGGCCTCGAGATGTTCCCCGATCCGACGATCGTGTCGAACACGGTCTCCTGCGTGAAGACGCCCAAGGGCATCGAGCCCGCGGCCGTGGTCGCGGGCATGCGCGACCGCTACGGCGTCCTCATCGGCACCGGACTCGACAAGAACCGCTCGACGACGCTCCGGATCGGCACGATGGGCATGACGGCAAGCCCGCTGTACGTGCTGCCGACGCTCTCGGCCCTCGAGCTTGCGCTCCGCGACCTCGGGCACAAGTGCGAGCCCGGTGCCGGCGTGGCGGCGGCGCAGGCCGCGTTCGCCGACGCCCCGTAGCGGCCGTGGCCGACCCCATCTTCGTCGTTCCCGACGACTTTCCGTCCGTCTTCCAGGACACGCCCGCGCACGAACGTCTGAAGAAGCTCGGCGAGACGCGCGTCCACACGCAGCGCGGCGCCGACGATCCGGAGGAGCTGATCAGGCGCATCGGCGGCGCCCGGTGCGTCGTCAACATCCGGGCCCACGCGCGCTTCACCGAGCAGGTCTTCGCCGCGTGCCGGGCGCTCACGCTCGTCTCGATCTGGGGCACCGGCACCGACAACATCGATCTCGACGCCGCGGGCCGCCGCGGCATCACCGTGACCAACACGCCGGGCGTCAACGCCTTCGCCGTGGCCGAGCACACGCTGGCGCTCATGCTGGCCGTGGGGCGCAAGATCCCGAGGATCGACCGCGAGATGCGCGGCGGCGCCTGGCCGCGCGAGATGCTGACCCAGCTCCTCGGCAGGACGCTCGCCGTCTTCGGCACCGGCAAGATCGGCGCGCGCGTCGCCGAGCTGGGCCGCGCCTTCGGCATGGAGGTCCGCACGTGGAGCGCGCGGGGCGGCACGGGCGCCGCGAAGGACGAGCTCCTGAAATCGGCCGACGTCGTCTCGCTCCACCTGCGGCTGGCGCCGGAGACGCGCGGCTTCCTCGGTCGCCGCGAGCTGACGCTCATGAAGAAGAGCGCGTTCCTCGTCAACACGGGCCGGGGCGCGCTCGTGGAGCGCGAGGCGCTCCTCGACACGCTCGGCCAGGGCCGGATCGCGGGCGCCGGCCTCGACGTCTTCCACGACGAGCCGATCAAGCCCGGCGACCCCATCCTCGCGCTTCCGAACGTCGTCCTGTCGCCGCACAACGCGGGACAGACGCCGGAGGTCGTCCGCGACGGCCTCTTGCGCGCGGTGGAGAACGTCGAGAACTTCCTCAACGGGCAGCCGACCGACGTCGTCGTCGCGCCGGTCAAGCCGGGCGCGTGAATCCATGAGGCGCGAGGGCTAGCCGGTGGCCGTCACGGGGCTCGAGGTCCAGCGTCGCGAGGTCGTGATCGAGGGCCGTCCGTTCGGCGCCGCCGGCGCGTACGAGAAGGTCGTCGGCGTCCTCCGCTTCGCCGTCGATCCGGCGAACCAGGCCAACGCCGAGATCACCGACCTCGCGCTGGCGCCCCGCACCGCGCGCGGGCTGGTCGAGGTGTCCGCCGACTTTCACCTCCTGAAGCCCGTGGATGCGCGAAAGGCCAATCGCCGCCTGCTCCTCGACGTCGCCAACCGCGGCCGCAAGGTGGCGCTCGGCATGTTCAACAGCGCGGTCCGCGTGCCGGATCCGTCGGCGCCCGAGGACTTCGGGAACGGCTTCCTCATGCGCTGGGGCTGGACCGTCGCGTGGGTCGGCTGGCAACCCGACGTGCCGCGACAGGACGGGCTCATGGCCCTCAGCGTCCCCGCGGCGCGCGGGACGTCGGGCCCGATCGGCGGGCCGGTACGTTGCGAGTGGCGGCCGAACGTCCTGACCGGCGTGCTGCCGCTCGCCGACCGCTACCACGTCCCGCACCCGGCCGCGGATCTCGACGACCCCGACGCGCGCCTGACCGTGCGCGAGCAGAACTGCGCGCCGGCCGTGGCGATCGCGCGGACCGCGTGGCGCTTCCCGGACGCCTCGCACATCGCGCTGACCGGCGGGTTCGGGCCGGGGAAGATCTACGAGCTCGTCTATCGCGCGGAGAACCCGCCGGTGGTCGGGCTCGGGCTGCTCGCCGTCCGCGACACCGCCGCGTGGCTCAGGACGGGCTCCGCCGCCGAGGGCAATCCGTGCGCCGGCTCGCTCGAGCTCGCCTACGCCTTCGGCGTCTCGCAGAGCGGGCGCTTCCTTCGCCACTTCCTGTGGCTCGGGCTCAACGAGGACGAGGCGGGGCGGCGCGTGTTCGACGCCGTCGTGCCCCACGTCGCCGGCGCGCGGCGGGGCGAGTTCAATCATCGCTTCGGCCAGCCCTCGCTCAACGCGACGCACGCGGTCGGGAGCCTCTTCCCCTTCACCGACGGCGAGCAGTCGGACCCGCTGACGGGTGAGCGCGGCGCGCTGCTGGCGCGCCTCGAGGAACGGGGAACGCTGCCGAAGATCCTCACGATCAACACGTCGGCGGAGTACTGGCGGGGCGACGCCTCGCTCGTGCACACCGACGTCGAGGCCAGGCGCGACGTGGAGGCGCATCCCGCCGCGCGGGTCTACCTGTTCGCCGGCACGCAGCACACGCCGGGCGCGCTGGCGCCCCCCGACGCCGATCCGAACACGGGCGGGCGCGGGCTGCAGCCGTTCAACGTCGTCGACTACGCGCCGCTCCTGCGCGCGGCGCTCGTGAACCTCGACCGTTGGGTCAGCCAGGGGCTCGAGCCGCCGCCGAGCGCGGTCCCGCGCCTGGCCGATCGCACGGCGACGCCGGCCGAGGCGACGGCGGGGGCGTTCCGGGCGATCCCGCGCGTGCGGTTCCCCGACCGGGTCGAGCGGCCGGTGCGTCTGGACTTCGGGCCCGAGCTCGCGCGCGGCATCATCGGCGATCTGCCCCCGAAGGTCGGCGCCCCGTTCGCGACGCTCGTGTCGGCGGTGGACCGGGACGGCAACGAGATCGCCGGCGTCCGGCCGGTCGAGCTGCTGGTCCCGCTCGCGACGTTCACCGGCTGGAACCCGCGGCACCCCGAGCAGGGCGCGCCGGGTGACCTCATGAGCATGATGGGCTCGACGCTCCCGTTCGCGCGCACCCGCGCCGAGCGCGAGGCGGGCGGCGATCCGCGGCGGGCGATCGAGGAGCGCTACGCCTCCCGGGCGGCGTACCTGGAACGGGTCCGCGCGGCGGCCATGGCGCTCGTGGCCGCGCGCCACATGCTCGACGAGGACGTGGACGCCGCCGTCGAGCGCGCCGGGCGGCTCTGGGACTGGATCGACGCCAGGACGCCTCGGGCGACGCGTTGATCGGCTGCACCTTCGAGAGCGGGTCGCGCGCGGCCCTGCGACACGTCGTCGTCCACGCGCTCGTGGAGCGGAACGGCGCCCTCCTGCTCGTCCGGCGCGCCGGACATCTTCTCGAAGGCGGGAAATGGGGATTGCCCGGCGGATTCCTGGACCGGGACGAGACGCTGAGCGCGGGCGTGCTGCGCGAGCTTCACGAGGAGACCGGCTGGGACGGGCGCGTGGTCGGCCTGCTGCGCGTGAATTCCCGACCCGACCGGCCCGGCGAGGATCGACAGAACGTCGCGTTCGACTTCGTCATAGCGCCGCTCGAGAAGACGGGAGCGCCCGACGCGGAGTCCTCCGCGGTCGAGTGGTTCCCGATCGAGCGGCTGCCGGATCTCGACGACCTGGCGTTCGACCACGGCGACACGATCCGGGCCTATCTCGACTCGCGGCGCGGCCCGATCACCGCGCCGACGCTCCTCTAGCCGTCGATCGCGCGGCGCCGCCGCCGCCCTGCCCGCGATACCATTCGTAGATCTCTTCGCCGGTCGTGAGCCAGACACCCTTGTGCTTCTTGATGTAGTCGTACGCGGCCTCGAGGTACTTGATCCGGTGCGGGACGCCGTGGATGTAGGGATGGACGGCGAGCGCCATCACGCGCCCGCTCGCGGCGCCCTCGAGGTACAGCCGGTCGAACTGGTCCCGGACGCGCTGGAGCCAGTAGCCCGACTCCTGGTGCTGGATGACCATCATCGCGATGTCGTTCAGCTCGAGCGTGTACGGCACCGAGACGATCGGCCCAGCGCTGGTGCGGATCGCGTAGGGCTGGTCGTCGTTGACCCAGTCCGAGACGTACTCGATCCCTTCCTCGGCCAGAATATCGAGCGTCTCCCACGTCTCCGTGAGCCCCGGGCCCAGCCAGCCCTTCGGCTTCCTGCCCGTGAAGTCCCGCAGCAGCGTGACGGCCTCGCGCACGGCCGCGCGCTGGTCCGGCAGGAGGTGCATCGCGCCCTGCTTCACCCCGTGTCCCATGAACTCCCAGCCCGCGTCGAGCATCGCGCGCGCCACCGGCTCGTACGACCGGCAGACGCTGGCGTTGATCGCCGTCGTCGCGGGAATCCGGCGCTTCCGCAGCGCCTCGAACATGCGCCAGAACCCGACGCGCATGCCGTAGTCGTGCCACGCCCAGTTGGGCACGTCGGGCACGGTCTGGACGCCCTGCGGGGCCGTGAGGTACTGGCGCGCCACCGGCTTCTCGATGTCCCACTCCTCGATGTTCACGATGGTCCACACGGCGACGCGCGCGCCCTTGGGCAGCTTCCAGGGACGGCGCGCGGTGATGGGCGAGTAGTCGAAACGCTCGTGCGGCAATCTCACGGAAGCCTCCTTGGACCCTGTGCCAGCAGCGGGTGCGCCTAGTGTACAATCCCCACCCGTGACCCCGCCCCGCGCGATCGACATTCACGCGCACTTCTTTCCCGAAGCCTTCCTCGCGGTCATCGACGCCGAGGGCGCGCCCTTCGGCGCGCGCGTGGATCGCTCCAACCCCAAGGGCCCGGCCATCGTCGCCAGCGGCGGCAGCGGACCGCCGCTCGACGCGACCTACTGGGACCTGGACCGTCGCGTCCGGGCGATGAACCGTGCGGGCGTCGAGCTCCACGCGCTCTCGCTCACGGTGCCGATGACGCACTGGGCGCGGGGCGAGGCCGCCGCGCGCGCGGCGCGGGCGGTGAACGACGCCATGGCGGAGGCGCATCGCGCCCATCCCGACCGCTTCGTCGGATGCGCGACGCTGCCGCTGCAGGAGCCGGCGCTCGCGCTGGCCGAGCTCGAGCGCGCGGCGACGCTGCCGGGGATCCGCGGCGTCTACCTCGGGACCAACGTGAACGGGCGCGAGCTGTCCGATCCGGCCTTCGACCCGATCTTCGCCCGCTGCGCCGCGCTGCGGCTGCCCGTCCTGCTCCATCCGCTCTCCGTCGTCGGCGTCGAGCGGCTCCGGCCCTTCTATCTCGGCAACCTGCTCGGCAACCCGTTCGATACGGCGATCGCCGCCGCCCACCTCGTCTTCGGCGGCGTGCTCGATCGCCATCCGAAGCTCCAGGTCTGTCTCCCGCACGCCGGCGGCGCGCTGCCGTATCTCTACGGCCGGCTCCGCCACGGGCAGCGCGTCCGTCCCGAGGCCCGGCGCGGCGCGCGGCACTCCTTCGAACGCTACCTGCGCCGCTTCACGTACGACACGATCAGCCACTCCGCGGGGGCGCTGCGCTACCTCATCGCCACCGTCGGCGCCGATCGCGTGATGCTCGGCAGCGACTACTGCTTCGACATGGGCTACGGGCGGCCGCGCGACATCATCACCAAGGGCGCGCGGCTCTCGAAGGCCGATCAGGCGAGGGTCCTCGGGGGAAACGCCCTGCGCCTCCTCGGGCTGCGGTGACCGCGGAGTTCTGGATCACGCAGGCCTTCAACGGCCTCTCGTACGGCGCGCTCTTGTTTCTGCTCGGCAGCGGGCTGTCCCTGATCTTCGGCGTCATGCGCATCGTCAACCTCGCCCACGGCTCCTACTTCATGCTCGGCGGCTACGTCGGCCTCTCCACCGTCTGGCGCACCGGGAGCTTCGCGGCGGCGCTCGGCGCGGGCGCCCTCGCGATCGCGCTCGTGGGCGTCGGGATGGAGCGCTTCTTTCTCCGCCGCCTGCCCGGCCAGACGCTCGGCCAGGTGCTGATGACCGTCGGCTTCGCCCTCATGTTCCAGGACATCGCGCTCCTGGTCTGGGGCGGCGATCCCTACTCGATCCCCGTGCCCGCGGCGCTCCAGGGCGTCGTCTTGGTGGGCGCGCTCCGCTTCCCCGCGTACCGCCTCTTCATCATCGGCGTCGCGATCCTCGTGGGCGCCGCGCTCTGGCTCGTCCTCGACAAGACGCGGGTCGGCGCGATGATCCGCGCGGCGGTGGACGATCGCGAGATGGCGCAGGGCGTCGGGATCCGCGTGCCAGCCGTCTCGATGGGCGTCTTCGCGCTCGGCGCGGCCCTCGCCGCACTCGGGGGCGTGATCGGAGGCGGCTTTCTCGGCGTCTACCCGGGCGCCGACTTCGAGGTGCTGCCGTACGCCTTCGTCGTCGTGATCGTCGGCGGGCTGGGGAGCCTCCCGGGCGCGATGGTCGGCAGCCTCCTGGTCGGCCTTCTCGACAACTTCGGCAAGGCGCTGTTCCCCGAGCTGTCCTACTTCACGCTCTTCGCGCCGATGGCCCTCATCCTCGCCCTCAAGCCCACGGGGCTCTTCGGCCGCGCGTGACGATCGACGGGAAGATCGTCGCGGGCGCCGGCGCCCTCGTCGCGGCCGCGGCGGCCGCGCCGTTCCTGCCCTCGTATCCGCTCACGCTCCTCACGCAGGCGGTGATCGTCGCGATCCTCGCGATGAGCCTCGACGTGCTCCTGGGCTACACGGGGCTGGCCTCGCTCGGCCATGCCGCGTACTTCGGCATCGGCGCGTACACCGTCGGCATCCTCGCCACCGAGCGCCAGGCGGGACTCGCGGTCTGCCTGCTCGTCGCCCTCCTCCTCTCGACGGCGACGGCGGCGGTGTTCGGCCTGCTCGCGATCCGAGCGACGGGCACCTACTTCCTCATGATTACGCTGGCCCTCGGCATGGTCGTCTGGGGCCTCGCCTTCCGGTGGGTCTCGATGACGAAGGGCGACAACGGGATCGCCGGCGTGCCGCGGCCCGAGCTGCCGCTGCCGTGGAGCCTGGGGGCGCCGCTCCCGTTCTTCTACTTCGCGCTTGTCGCGGCGGCGCTCGCCTGGGCGGCGATGGGGATCCTCGTGCGCTCGCCCTTCGGCCTCGGCCTCAAGGGGATCCGCGAGAGCGAGTCGCGCATGCGCGTCCTCGGCTACAACGTCTGGCTCCACAAGTATCTCGCCTTCGTGATCTCGGGCTTCTTCGCCGGGTTCGCGGGCGTGCTCTGGGCCTACTACAACGGCTTCGTCGGACCCGTGGACGTCCAGCTCGTCACGTCGGTCGAGACGCTCCTGATGGTCGCGCTGGGGGGCCCGGGGACTCTGGCGGGCGGCGCGCTCGGCGCCGCCGCGATCGTCTTCATGAAGAACTTCGTCAGCGTGTACACGAAGCGCTGGCTCCTCATCCTGGGGGCCGTCTACATCGGCGTCATCCTGTTCGCCCCGCGCGGTGTCCTGGGCGCGTTCGGGCGGAACCGCCGGTGACCGGAAACCACGGCGGTGAGTGACTGGGCGCTCGAGCTGCGGGGCGTCTCCAAGGCGTTCGGCGGGCTCCACGCCGTGGACGGCGTGGCGCTCGCGGTGCGTCCGGGGGAGCGCCGCGCGCTCATCGGCCCCAACGGGGCCGGCAAGACCACCCTCTTCAACCTCATCTCGGGCGAGCTCCCCGTCACGGACGGGACGATCACGCTGTTCGGCCGCGACGTGACGCGCACCGCGCCCCACCGCCGCGCCGCGCTCGGCCTGGCGCGGACCTTCCAGATCACCAACGTCTTCCCCAGCCTCACGGTGCTCGAGAACTGCCTCCTCGCCGTCCAGGCCCTCTCGCCCGTCAAGTTCGCGATGCACCGCCCGCTTACCGGATACGGCGCGCAGGAGGCGCGCGCGCGCGCGACGCTCGAGGCGGTCGGCCTCGGCGGGCGCGCCGGCGCCGCGGTGAAGCACCTCTCGCACGGCGAGCAGCGCCAGCTCGAGATCGCGCTGGCGCTGGCCGGCCGCCCCAGGGTCCTGCTGCTCGACGAGCCGACCGCGGGGCTCTCCCCAGCCGAGTCGCAGCTGATGGCGGACCTCGTGAAGCGGCTCGATCCGGCGATCACCGTGCTGCTGATCGAGCACGACATGGACATCGCGTTCGAGATCGTCCGGCACGTGACCGTGCTGCACTACGGGCGGGTTATCGCCGACGGCACGCGCGACGAGGTGAAGGCCAACCCGCTGGTCCGCGAGATCTACCTCGGTGCCTGAGATGCTCCAGCTCGAGGACCTCCACACCTACTACGGCGAGAGCCACGTGCTCCAGGGCGTCACGCTCGCGGTCGGCGCGCGCGAGGTCGTGACGATCCTCGGCCGCAACGGCATGGGCAAGACGACGCTCATGCGGTCGGTCATCGGCTTCACGCCGCCCCGCCGCGGCGCGGTACGCTTCCAGGGCGACGAGATCACGCGCTGGCCGCCCTTCCGCATGGTGGAGCACGGCCTGGCGCTCGTGCCCCAGGGACGCCGCGTCTTTCCGTCGCTCACCGTGCGCGAGAACCTCGAGGTCGCCCGGCGGACGCGGCACGGACGCTGGACGCTCGCGCGCGTCCTCGAGCTCTTCCCGCGCCTGGGCGAGCGCGCGCAGAATCGCGCCGGGAAGCTCTCGGGCGGGGAGCAGCAGATGCTCGCCATCGGGCGCGCGCTCATGACGAACCCCGACCTGCTCCTGATGGACGAGCCGACCGAGGGGCTCGCGCCGCTGCTGGTCCGCGAGGTCGGCCGCGTCATCGGCGAGCTGAAGCGCGAGGGGCTGTCGATCCTGCTCGTGGAGCAGAACCTGGGGCTGGCGCTGGGCGTGGCCGACCGCGTCCACATCCTGAGCCGCGGCCAGATCGTGCACTCGTCCGGGCCCGCGGAGCTGCTGGCGAACGACGAGGTCAAATCCCGCTACCTGGGAGTCGCCTGATGCGCTTCGGAACGTTCTACTTCTTCCAGGCGCCGCCGGGCCACCGGCACGCCGACATCATCCACCGCGAGCTCGAGCAGATCGAGTGGGCGGAGGAGCTCGGGTTCGACGAGGTCTGGTTCACGGAGCACCACTTCATCGACTACGGCCTCTCGGTGGATCCCGCGACGCTCGCCGCGGCCGCCGCCTCCCGGACGCGCCGGATCCGCATCGGCCTCGCGGCGGCGATCCTGCCGTTCCACCACCCGCTGCGGCTGGCCGAGCAGATGGCCCTCGTGGACATCATCTCGAACGGCCGGCTCGACGTCGGCGTCGGGCGGGGCAACCGGCCCGCCGAGTTCGCGGGCTACCGCGTGCCCCAGCAGGAGGCGCGCGAGCGCTTCGACGAGACCGTCGAGGTCATGCGCCGCGCGTGGACCGAGGAGCGCTTCAGCCACGCGGGGCGGTTCTTCACCTTCGACGATGTGCGCGTCATCCCGAAGCCCCTGCAGCAGCCCCACCCGCCCATCTACCAGGTCTGCGTCAGCAAGGACGGGATCGAGAACACCGCGCTCCGCGGCTGGCCGATGCTGAACTCCGTGCTGTTCGGTCCCGTCGACCAGCTGATCGCCACCCGCGACACCTACGTGAACGCCCTCGAGAAGGCCGGGCGCAGCGCGGCCGAGGTGGCTGCCCTGCTGGCGCGCTGGGGGGTCTCGCGCCAGATCTACGTCGCCGAGAACGACCGGACGGCGCTCGAGGAGGCGAAGGCGGCGGAGCTCTGGTATCAGGAGTCGTTCCGGCGCTTCGTGATTCCCGACCGCATCGAGGACGCGCACCCCTCGCTCCAGCCCGGCTTCCGGGCGATGGCGGAGCGCCTGTCGACGATCACGTGGGAGGCGCTCGTGCGCGAGACGCTCGCCTTCGGCTCGCCCGACACGGTCGCGCGTCACATCGAGACGATGCGCGGGATGGGCGTGGGCCGGGTCCTCTGCTGGATGAACTTCGGCGGCCTCTCTCAGGACCGAGTCCGGCGCTCGATGGAGCTCTTCGCCCGCGAAGTCATGCCGCGGTTCAGGTAGGAGAGGGGAATGACCACGCGCTCCCTTCGGGTCTCGCTCGGCGCGGCCGTGAGCCTGCTCCTCCTCGCCGTGGGCTTCGGGCCTGCGGCCGCCGCCGACGCGATCCGCGTCGGCTATCTCGGGCCCCTCACGGGCATCTTCGCCCAGGCCGGGCGTGACATGCTCGACGGGCTCAAGCTCTCCCTCGAGCAGGCCGGCTACCAGGCGGCCGGCCGCACGATCGAGCTGCACGAGGAGGACGACGAGGGCAATCCGGCGACCGCGCAGGCCAAGTACCGCAAGCTCGTGCAGCAGGACCGGATCCACGTCCTCACGGGCGTGCTCCTCGTCAACATCGGCTACGCCTTGGTGCCGCCGATCGAGCGCGACCGGATGCCGTCGCTCTTCCTGACCACGCCGGACGACCTCACCAAGCGGCGGCCGACGAAGTACGTGCTGCGCGCCAACTTCAGCGCGAGCCAGCCGATGCACGCGCTCGGCGACTACGCCGCCCGCGTGCTGAGGTACCGGAAGGTCGCGGCCATCGCCATGGACAACGGCTTTGGCCACGAGGGCCTCGGCGGCTTCCAGCGCGTCTTCGAGGAGGCCGGCGGCCGCGTGGTCCAGAAGGTCTGGGTCCCGCTCAACGCGATGGACTTCGCGCCCTACCTGACCCAGGTCCCGCGCGACGTCGACGCCGTGGTCCAGGTGTTCGTCGCCGGCCAGGCGGTCCGCTTCGCCAAGCAGTACGGCGAGAGCTCGCTCAAGGGGGCGGTGCCGCTCATCGGCAGCGGCGTCTTCACCGACCAGTCGGCGCTCCAGGGCATGGGCGACGAGGTCGTCGGCACCGTCACCTCGCTGGTCTGGGCGTCGTCGCTCGCGACGCCGGCCAACCGGACCTTCATGCAGCTCGCCGAGACCAGGCTCAAGAAGACGCCGTCGTACTTCCACGCGGTGATGTACAGCGCGGGCCGCTGGATCGTCGAGGCCGCGAAGGCGCTCGGCGGGAACGTCGAGGACCGCGACGGCCTGCTCACCGCCATCCGGAAGGCGAGCGAGACGACCGACGACCCGCGCGGCCCGATCCGGCTCGACGAGTACGGCAACCCGACGCAGAACGTCTACATCCTCCGGGTCGAGAAGGTGGGGGGGCGACTCGTGAACACGGTCATTCACACCTACCCGATGGTGTCCCAGTTCTGGACGTACAGGGCCGACGAATTCTTGAAGACGCCCGCGTACGACCGCGGCTACCCGCCCGTCAAGCCGTGAGAACGAACTACTTCCTCGAGGGGCCGCAGCGCGCGCCCGTCGTCGTGATGGCGCACCCCCTCGGCGCGACGCTGCGGCTGTGGGACGCCCAGGCCGCGGCGCTCGTGGGCCGGAACCGCGTGCTGCGCTACGACGTGCGCGGCCACGGCGAGTCCGAGGTGCCGCCGGGCCCCTACACCCTCGAGCAGATGGCCAACGACCTCAAGGAGCCGGCTGCATCGGGATGACCTTCGCGCTCGCGTACCCCGACGTCATGCGCAGCCTCGTGCTCTGCGACACGACGGCCTGCTACGGCCCGGCCCTCAAGCCCATGTGGGACGACCGCATCCGCGTGGCCGAGAGCCAGGGACTGACCGCCGAGCTGATCGAGAAGACCATGGCGATCTGGTTCAGCCCCGAGTTCCAGCGCGCGCACACGGACCGGGTGGATCGAATCCGCGCGATGCTCAGGAACACCGACCCGGGGGGATACGTGGCGTCCGTGCGGGCGATCGCGGACATCGACCTGCGCGAGAAGATCCGTGCGATCCGCTGCCCGACCCTCGTGGTCGTGGGCGAGAAGGACCCGGGGACCTCGCCCGCGATGGCGCGGGTCATGCACGAGCGCATCGCGGGCTCGCGGTTGCTCGAGATCCCCGGCGCCATGCACTGCTCGGTGGTCGAGTCGGCGGCGGAGTTCAACGGTGCGCTGCTGGAATTCCTCCTTCGCCTGGAATAGGGGAGCGCGCATGAGTCCCAGCGAGAGCGGGCGTCGCGACGTCGCGTATCAGCTTCACCCCTTCACCAACCTCGGCCGCCACGAGAGCGAGGGGCCGCTCGTCATCACGCGCGGCAAGGGCGTGTACGTGTACGACGAGGCCGGCCGCGAGTACCTCGAGGGACTGGCGGGGCTCTGGTGCACGGCCCTCGGCTTCGGCGAGGAGCGGCTCGTGGAGGCGGCGGCGCGCCAGATGCGGCGCCTGCCCTACTACCACCAGTTCGGCGGAAAGGCCAACGACGTCGCGATCGCCCTCGCCGAGCGCCTCGTCCGCCTGATGCCCGTGCCCATGTCGAAGGCCTTCTTCAACAACTCGGGCTCCGAGGCCAACGAGACGGCGATCAAGCTGATCTGGTACTACAACAACGCCCTCGGCCGTCCGCGCAAGAAGAAGATCGTCTCGCGCCTGCGCGCCTACCACGGCACCACGCTCGGCGCGGCCAGCCTCTCGGGCCTGGCGGTCGGGCACCGCGACTTCGACCTGCCGATCCCGCAGGTGCGTCACGCCGACTGCCCGTACTACTACCGCCACGGCAAGCCCGGCGAGCGCGAAGAGGACTTCGCGGCGCGCCTGGCCGAGAGCCTCGAGCAGCAGATCGTGCGCGAGGACCCCGAGACCGTGGCGGCCTTCATCGCCGAGCCCGTGATGGGCGCCGGCGGCGTCATCGTGCCGCCGCGCACCTACTTCGAGAGGATCCAGGCGGTGCTCCGCAAGTACGACGTCCTCCTCGTCGCGGACGAGGTGATCTGCGGCTTCGGCCGCACCGGCCACATGTTCGGCACGGAGACGTTCGGCCTCCGGCCCGACATCATGACGATGGCCAAGGCGCTCACGTCCGGCTATCTGCCGCTCTCGGCCACCGTGATCTCGGAGGAGCTCTACCGCGCGCTGGTCCGGCAGAGCGAGAAGATCGGCATCTTCGCCCACGGCTACACCTACACCGGCCATCCCGCGTCCTGCGCCGTCGCGCTCGAGGTCCTCGACGTCTTCGAGGAGCGCGACCTCCTCGCGCACGTGCGGCGCGTGGCCTCGCGGCTGCAGGACGGCCTGCGCGCCCTCGCCGACCACCCGCTGGTCGGGGACGTGCGCGGCGTCGGGCTGCTCGGCGGCGTGGAGCTGGTGCCGGACAAGCCGGGCAAGGGTGCCTTCGATCCCGCCGGCTCGGCGGGCGCGCTCTTCGTCGCCCGGGCGCAGGCGCACGGCCTGATCGTCCGCAACCTCCAGGACACCGTCGCCCTCTGCCCACCGCTGATCATCTCCGAGGGCGAGATGGACGAGCTGCTCCGCCGGTTCGCGAAGGCCCTGGACGAGACCGCGGGCGCGCTGGGCCGCCGCTGATGCCGCGGGCCGGGGCCGGCTCGCACGCGCTCGACCCGGCGCTGCGGCGAATCCTCTGCATCTCGGCGCATCCCGACGACAACGAGTTCACCGTCGCGGGGAGCGTGGCGCGCTGGGCGCGCGAGGGACGCGACGTCGTCTTCTGCCTCGTCACCACCGGCGGCGCCGGCACCAACGAGCACACGCCCGACAACACGGGCTTGGTCCCGGTGCGCGAGCGTGAGACCCGGGAGGCCGCGCGGATCCTCGGCGTCACGGAGGTCGCCTTCCTCGGGTACCCGGACGGCGTCCTCGAGCCGACGCTCGGCATGCGCCGCGACCTCACGCGCGTCATCCGCCGGTGCCGGCCCGACCTGGTCGTCTGCGGCGACCCGACGGCGCGCTGGTACGGCAGCGAGTACCTGAACCACCCGGATCACCGCGCCGTCGCGAGCGCGGCGCTCGACGCCGTCTTCCCCTCCTCGGAGAGCCGCTACATCTTCCCCGAGCTGCTGGCGGAGGGCCTCGCGCCGCACAAGGTGCGGGAGGTCTTCATCTCCGGCGCCCTTCCGCCCGACGTCTGGATCGACATCGCCGACACGCTCGAGCAGAAGTGCCTGGCCCTCAAGGCGCACGCCTCCCAGGTCGGCGCGGGCGAATGGGTGGACGTCCTGCTGAAGGACTGGGCGGCGCGCGAGGGCAAGAAGGCCGGGCTCCGCTACGCCGAGGCGTACCGCCGCATCGTGCTGTCGCGGTAGCGCCCCGGCGCCGCCGCGGGGCCTACGCCAGCGTGATCTCCTGCGTGCCCAGCTTCTCGATCATGGACGTGACCGTGTCGCCGGGCTTGAGCCAGACGCGCTTTTCCTTCGGGTAGCCGGAGATCACGCCCTCCGGCGTGCCGGTGAAGATGATGTCGCCGGGACGCAGCGTGAAGTGCCTGGAGATGTAGCTGACGAGCGCCTTGCAGTCGAAGACCATGTCGGCCGTGTTCGAAGACTGGCGGACGTCTCCGTTGACGCGGCACTCGAGCTTCAGCTCGTTCGGATTCGGCACCTGGTCCGCGGTGACCAGGTAGGGGCCGATCGGGCCGAAGTCGTCGGGGCTCTTGCCCAGCATCCACTGGCTCGTACGTGACTGGAGGTCGCGCGCCGTGAGATCGTTGCCCGTGCAGTAGCCGAAGACGTACGAGAGGGCGTCGGCCTCGCGCACGTTGCGCGCCGTGCGGCCCATGACGATGACCAGCTCGATCTCGTAGTCGAACTGCTCCGCCGCCTCGCGGGAGACCCGGACGACGCTCTTGTGGCCCGAGAGCGCGCTGTTGAACTTGTTGAAGAGGATCGGCACCTTCGGCACGGGGTTGCCGGTCTCGGCCGCGTGCTTTCTGTAGTTGAGGCCGACGCAGATGATCTTCTCCGGATCGGTCACCGACGGCCCGTAGTCGAAGCTTCCCTCGGCCAGGAAGAGCGCGTCGCTCCCCTTGCCGTTCTGCGCCCGGGCGACGAGCCGCGCGAGCGCCTCGGCGCTTCCCCGGCCCTCGAAGACGTCGTCGATCGTCGTCGGCGCCTTGAGCTTCATCCCCTGCTCGGCCCTCTTGACGTCGAGGACTCCGCGGTCGGTCTTGACGCCGAGGCTCAGCTCGCCGCCGCGCTTCACGGTCACGAACGTCATGCCACGCGGCATGATCTCGGCGCGCGCGCCGCCGTGCGAGTTCGCGGCCCCGGGCGTCGGGGTCAGCGTCCCGCCCGCGCCCGTGAGCGCCACCGTGCCCGCCAGGCCCGCGCGCTTCAGGAAACTCCTCCGGCTCTGCTTCATCGTGTGCCTCCCCTGGTTGACTCCATCGCGGTGATCACGACGGCGAGGTCCTCGCCGGCGTGGCCGGCGCTCATCGCCGCGGCGTAGAGGCGCTCGGCCACGTCCGTGAGCGGCAGCGGCGCGCCCACGGCGCGCGCGGCCTCCTGGATGAGGTGCAGGTCCTTCATGAAGAGGTCGAGCTTCATCTGGGGTGGAAACTCCCGCTTCGTCATGAGCGGCCCGCGCACCTCGAGCATCCGCGAGGTGGCCGCGCTCCCCGTCAACACCTCGAGCGCCAGCGCGGGATCGAGCCCGGCGCGCTCGGCCATCAGGAGCGCCTCGGCGGCCGCCGCGCTGTTGAGGGCGACGAGCAGGTTCGCGACGAGCTTCAGGGCCATGGCCTGGCCCGGTCGTCCGATGAACACCGCGCGCGGCAGGATCGACTCGAGCAGGGGTCGCCAGCGGTCGAAGACGCTCCGCTCGCCGCCGACGAAGATGATGCCCTGTCCCCGCTCGACCATGCCGCTGGTGCCGCTGATCGGGCAGTCGAGGAACGCGAGGCCCTTCGCCGTGACGCCCGCCGCGAGACGCTCGGTCAGCGACGGCGAGATCGTGCTGATCTGGATCACCGTCTGCCCGGCACGACCGGCGGCGGCGAGCCCGCGCGGGCCGAGGACGACCTCCTCCACCGCCGCGAGCGAGGGCAGGACCACGCAGACCGCCTCGGCCGCCGTCGCGACGGCTCCGGCCGACTCCGCGGCGTGCCCACCGAGCGCGACGAGCGCCTCGAGCTTCTCCTCGACGACGTCGTAGCCGATGACGTCGTGGCCGGCTGCGCGCAGGCGCCCGGCGACCGCCGAGCCGAGCAGGCCGAGTCCGACGATCCCGACCGCGACCATCAGCCGCCTAGCAGTGCCTGCACGGCGGGTAGTCGCGCGAGTACGCGGGGCTCTTCAGGAACTCGTCGGGCTTGTAGGTCCAGAACTGGCTCACGGCCGGGAAGGTGTGGATGACCGTATTCTGGAGCCGGCCGTCCTTCCGCTCCACCTTCCGCACGTAGATGTTCTCGACCGGGTTGCCGTAGTCGTCGAACCGGATCGGGCCGCGGGGCGACTCCGAGAGGTCCACGCGGCGGAGCGCGGCGATGAACTTCTCGGCGTTCTCGACGTCGCCGCCGGTCGCCTCGAGCGCGGCCTTGAGCATGATCCCCGCGACGTACGGCCCCTCCGAGTAGTAGGACGGCACCATCTTGTACTTTGCCTCGTAGGCCTTCGTGAACCGCTGGTTGGCGGGGGTGGCGAGCGCCGCCGAGTAGTGGAGGGCGGTGACGACGCCCAGCACCTCGTCGCCCATCGAGCGCAGCACGTGCTCGTCGGTGAGAGTCCCGCCGCCGATGAGCGGGAGCTTCTCCCGCAGGCCCGACTCCTGGAACTGCTTCGCGAACCGGAGCGCGTCGGCGCCGGAGAAGACGGCGTAGATCGCGTCCACGTCGCGGCGGAGCCGCGTGATGTAGGGCGCGAAATCGGCGTTGCCCAGCGGCGGCCAGAGCTTCTGGACGACCTGCCCGCCGGCCTCCTCGAAGCTCCGCTGGAAGCCGGCCGCGACCTCCCAGCCGAAGGCGAAGTCATAGCCGATCATCGCGAGCTTCTTGTAGCCGAGGGTGTCGTGGACCCACTTTCCGAACGGATGCGAGGGCTGCGAGCTGGCCCATCCCGGGCGGACGATCCACTGGCTCCGCTTGCGTTGGGTGATGTCGTCGGCCGCCACGATCGGGTAGAGCGTCGGGATCTTCTTCTGGTCCACGTAGGGCGCGACCGCGTAGCCGATCGCCGCGCTCACCGGGCCGATGAAGATCTGAACGCCCTGGCCCTCGACGAGGCCGCGCGCTTTGGTGAGGCCCGTGGCGGGCTTGCCCTCGTCGTCCTCGATGATCAGCTTGATCTCGCGGCCCGCGAGCTTCCCGCCCTGCTCCTCGAGGTAGAGCTCGAGGCCGTTGATCATGTCCTTGCCGTTCGCTGCGAGCGGGCCGCTCTGCGACGTGATGAACCCGATCTTGATCGGGCCCTTCTGGGCCGCGCCCGGCCCGGCGACGACGAGCGCCAGGCCGACGAGCGCGAGCAGCGCGAGCACGAGGGGCTTTCGCATGGAATCTCCTAGGCGCGCGTGACGACGGGCCGGCAGCGCTCGGAGGGCAGCAGGAGCGTGTCGACGGCCGGGTCGAGGTGGCCTCGGTGCGTCTCGATCGCCACGACGGCGGTTCGGCGCGGGTCGAGCTGGATCATCCGCGCGAGAGACATAGCACACTCAGAGGGGTCAGTGCTAGCCTAGGGCCTTCGAGGAGGACGTGCATGCGCCAGGATCTCCGGAGCTTCGTCGCGGCGTACGAGCGCGCCCACGGGGACGAGGTCGTGCGGATCGCCGAACCCGTCTCGATCGAGCACGACGTGATGGCGGTGGTGCTCGAGTACGAGCGGCGCCGCCGCTACCCGATCCTCCTCTTCGAGCGTGTCCTGGGCTACGACATGCCGATCATCGCCAACGTCGTCGCGAGCCGCCGGGCCCTCGCCTTCGCGCTGGGGGTGGAGGAGCGGGCGCTCGCCGCCGAGTACGCGCGGCGCATCAAGGACCACCAGAAGCCCGTGGTCGTCGCCGACCCGCCCTTCCGCGCGCGCGTCGTCAGGGGCGACGCCGTCGACCTCGCGGCGCTTCCCATTCCGGTCTACTTCCCGGGCGACGCGGGACGGTATCTCACGGCGGGCATGCTGGTCGCTCGTGATCCCGACACGGGCGTCGAGACCGAGGGCTATCACCGTTTCCACGTGCGGGGACGGAACCGCCTGGGCGTGAGCCTTCACTCGCGCCGGCGGATGTTCGAGTACCAGCGCCGCGCCGAGGCCAAGGGGCGGCCGCTGCCCTGCGCCGTGGTCCTCGGCCTGCACCCGCTCGTCTCGATGGGCTCGCTCGCCTATCCCCCGCCCGACGTCGGCAAGTTCGAGGTCGTCGGCGGTCTCCTCGGCGAGCCGCTCCAGACCGCGCCCTGCCTCACGGCCGATCTGCACGTCCCGGCCGCGGCCGAGATCGTCATCGAGGGGGAGATCCTGCCGGGTGTGCGCGAGCCGGAGGGGCCGTTCGGCGAGTTCACCGGCTACTTCTCACGCCGCTCGACCGAGCACGTCTTCGTCGCCAAGGCGATCGCCATGATCGAGCGCCCGTGGTTCCAGTCCATCGGCTCGGGACGCGCGGGCGATCACATCACGACGCTCGGCCTGATCCGCGAGGCCGAGATCATGAACGCCCTCGCGCGCGTCATCCCCAACGTGCGCGCGGTCCACGTGCCGCTCTCCGGCACCTCCTCGTTCACGGCCTACGTCGCCATCACACAGAGCCGGCCGGGCGAGGCCAAGCACGTGATCCCGATCGTGCTCGGGGTCGACCACTACCTCAAGCTGGTGATCGTCGTGGACGACGACATCGACGTCTTCGACGAGGCGGACGTGATGTGGGCGGTGGCGACGCGCATGCAGGCCGATCAAGACCTCGTGGTGATCTCGGGAAGCCTCGGGGCGATGCTCGATCCGAGCGCCGACGAGCGCGGCGTCACGGCCAAGCTCGGGATCGATGCGACGCGCCCGTTCGGCCAGCCGTTCGCGGAGAAGCTCGTGATGTCGCCGGAGAGGATGACGTGGGCGCGGGCCCTGGTGGACCGCCTTGGAACGTGAAGGGGCGCGGCCGAGAACCGGCCGCGCCCCAGGGTTGAACCTTGAAACGGTGTCGGGATGCCTATGGCATCGTGACGGTCGTCGTGTCACCCACCGCGGAGATGTTGAACGTCCCCGCCGCCGTGCTGCCCACGTACGCGTAGCCACCGCTCGGGGTCCAGCCGGCCGGCACGCTCGGCAGCGACGCCATGAACGGACCCGCCGTCTGGTTCTGACCGTTGGTCGCGACCCCGGTCAGCAGATCGAGCGACGTCGGGATGACGCCCATGTGCGCCGAGTAGATCGACACCGCGGACGCCAGCGCCCGCGAGTCGGCCTGGGCCTTGGCGATCCGCGCCCGCGCCTGCACGTTGGCGTAGAGCGGGATGGCGATGGCCGCCAGGATGCCGATGATCGCGACGACGATCATCAGCTCGATGAGGGTGAAGCCTCGATGGTTACCTGCCGCAAGCCGTCTCTTCGTCCACCACTGGATCATTGAAGCCTCCTTAGTGTGCGTTGCCTTTGTGGCTGACTCGCATCTCGCTTGATCCGTGCTCTGCTTCAAAAGCATGCGGCGTGCCAACGACCTCATCAGGAATACATTCTATTTCGTGGTGTGTTAGACCTCGGCATTTGTTCGTGGCAGCCCTCGGGTGACAAAATACGTCAGTCCGCTCGCCGCCGGACGTCACGCGGCGGGACCCCGGCGCGCTCGTACCGGATTCCCATAGGTAGGCCGCCGAGACCTCGGCAAGGCCGTCAGGCACCTCCGGAAATTTGGTCAGGCCTCCGGAGGTGCGATGATGGGGCCCGTGGATCTCCTGGAGGCCAAGGACAAGATCGCGGAGGCGCTCGTCGAGTCCATCTTCCGGCGCGCCCGCTACCTGGTCCGTCCCTATCGCGGGGACACGGCGCCCCTGCGCTTCGGCCGCGAGGACTTCTCGCCCGATCTCCGGATCGTTCCGGGCCAGGAAGGCGACGCGGGAGAGTTCCTGATCGGGATCAAGTACAGGCCCTCCGTCACACAGTTCGTATCGGTCGAGAACCAGCGCGGCGAGCGCTCGGTCTTCTTCATGGCGCGCAGGCAGTGGCCCGCCCTCTACTTCATCCTCGTCACCGACCGGCCCGACGCGGGCCGCTCGTGCTTCCAGGCCGTGCGCATGGCGGACATCCGACCCGGGGAAGCCTTCCAGACGGCCGATCTCGTGGAGCTGAAGGAGCTCCGGATCTTCGGCCACAACATCGAGGATCACGAGGAGCTGATCCGCCGGATCTTCGCGCTGCTCTCCGGCGCCTCACCGTAGCGCCCGCGCGACCAGCCAGAGACCGAGCCCCCCGAGGAAGACCAGGACCGCGCGGTTGAACGTCCGCTCGGAGAGCCAGTCCTGCACGCGCAGGCCGAGCGCGAAGCCTCCGAGACCGACCACCGTGAGCCCGGCGGAGGCCCCGAGCAGCGGCCACGTGAGCAGCCCGTACCAGGCGACCGCCCCGAGCTGAACCAGCTTGTAGACGAGGAAGGACAGCGCCACCGAACGGACGAACTCGTGCTTGTCCATGCCGAGCGCGCGGAAGTAGATGACGAGGGGCGTGCCCGGCACGTTGGTGACGCCGCCCAGGATACCGACGAGGAGGCCGACCGGGGGCCCGAGCCACCGCTCCCAGCGCGCCGGCACCCGGGGCGTGCGGCCCGCGACGGTCAGCGCGACGAACGCGAGCACGAACGCGCCGAGGACCGCGAGGGCCACGCGCGACGGCAGCACGGTCAGGAGCCGCGTGCCGAGCACCATCCCGACGAGGCCGAAGACCAGGAGCCCCGCCAGCCGCCGCACGCTCCCCCGCACGCCGCCGTGGCGCGTGGCCTGCACGACGTCCATCACGATGTTCGGCACGATCGAGATCGCGACGGCGGTCTTGACGTCGACGGCGAGCGCTAGCAACGGCGTCACCACGAGCGGAAAGCCGAACGCCACGGAGCCCTTGACGAAGGATGCGACGGCGACGGCGGCGGCGGCGAACAGCGCGGTCAGCGCGATAGAGCGTCCCGGAGAGCCTCGGCAGGGTGCAGCGCGCGCCGGCCCGTGAGATGGTCGATCTGCTGGCGGCAGGAGACGCCGGGCGCGACGACCACCGTGTCGGCGGGCGCGGCCTTCACGGCGGGTGCGAGGCGGCGGTTGCCGAGCGCGACCGAGATGTCGTAGTGCTCGCGCTCGAAGCCGAACGAGCCGGCCATGCCGCAGCAGCCCGAGTCCACCTCGCTGACCTCGTAGCCCGCCCACCTGAGGGCCGCCACCGTGGGCGCGGTGCCCACGAGCGCCTTCTGGTGGCAGTGGCCGTGGAGCAGCGCCGTCCGGCCGGCGGCCGCGAAGCGGAGCTCGAGGCCGCGGCCGCGCTCGCGCTGGAGGAATTCCTCGAGCAGGAAGGCCTGCCGGGCGACGAGCCGCGCCGCGTCGGTACGCAGGAGGTCGACCCACTCGTCGCGCAGCGTGAGGAGGCACGAGGGCTCGAGCCCCACGATCGCCACGCCGCGCGCGGCCCAGGGGGCGAGCCGGGCCACGTTCCACGCCGCGTGCTCACGCGCCTCGGCGAGCATGCCCTTGCTGATCAGCGGCCGCCCGCAGCATTTCTTGTCCGCGAGCGCGACGCGATAGCCCGCCGCCTCGAGGAGCTCCACCGCGGCGCGGCCGATCGAGGGCTGGTTGTAGGTCACGAACGTGTCGTGAAAGAGCACGACCTCGCCGCGCGGCGCCTGCGCGGGCGGGACGTGACGCGCGAACCACGCGGTCAGCGTCTCCCGGGCGAGCGGCGGGAGCGGCCGGCGCCGATCGATCCCGACGACCTTCTCGAGCAGCCAGCGGCTCGGCGCGAGCGCCGATACCCAGTTGAACAGTCCCGGCAGGCGCGCGCCGAGGTCGTTCAGCCGCGCGATGCGACCGAAGAGACGGTTGCGCAGCGGGAGCCCGTTGGCCGCGTAGTAGTGGTGCAAGAACTCGTACTTCAGCTTCGCCATGTCCACGTTCGCCGGGCACTCGGCCTTGCACCCCTTGCACTCGAGGCAGAGGTCCATGACCTCGTAGAGCCGCCGGCCCGTGAACTCCGCGGGCGGGAGCGCTCCCGAGAGCACGGCGCGCAGCGCGTTGGCGCGACCGCGCGTCGAGTGCTCCTCGTCCTTCGTGGCCATGTACGAGGGACACATCGTGCCCTCGAGCGTCTTGCGACAGGCACCGACGCCGTTGCACATCTCGATCGAGGCGGCGAAGCCGCCCTGCCCGGAGAAGTCGAGGAGCGTCGCGGGCTCCCACGTCCGGTACCGCGGGCCGTAGCGCAGATTCTCGGTGAGGTCGGGCGAGGCGACGATGTTGCCCGGGTTCATCCGGTTGTCGGGGTCGAAGGCGCGCTTGAGCTCCCGGAAGGCCCGCATGAGCACCGGCCCGTACATGCGCTCGAGGTACGGGCTCCGCGCGCGGCCGTCGCCGTGCTCGCTGGAGATCGTTCCGCCGAAGCCGACGACCAGGTCGACGATCTCGTCCGCGATCGCCCGCACCTGCTCGAGCGCGCGCGGCGCCTTCAGATCGATCAGCGGGCGGATGTGCAGGCAGCCGACCGAGCAGTGGCCGTAGTAGGCGCCGACGGCGTCGTGCTTGGCGAGGATGTCGCGGAAGCGCGGCACGAACTCCGCCAGGTGCTTCGGGTCCACCGCCGTGTCCTCGACGAACGCGATCGCCTTCTTCGCGCCCTTCATCCCGGTCAGGAGCCCGAGTCCGGCCTTCCGGAGCTTCCAGATGGACTGCTGCTCGGCGGCGTCGTAGGCGACGTGCGCGGCATAGCCGGAGCGCTCGCGCTGCCGGCGCGCCTCGAACGCCTCGACCTTGGCCCGCACCTCGGCGTCGCTCTCTCCGGCGTACTCGACGATGAGGATCGCCCCGGGATCGCCCTGGACGAAGCCCATGCGTCCCGACTGCTCGATGTTGCCGCGCGCAAGGTCGAGGATCAGCTTGTCGGTCAGCTCGACGGCGTACGGCCCCGTCTCGAGGATCGACTGCGAGGCCTCCAGGGCCTCCTGGACGTCGCGATAGTGGACCACGTCGAGCGCCGTCGCCTTCGGCCGCCGCACCAGGCGGACCTTGGCCTCGAGGACCGTCACGAAGGTGCCCTCGGACCCGACGACGAGCCGCGCCATGTTGAGCGGCCGCGCTTTCACGAGCTCGTCGAGGTTGTAGCCGGCGACCCGCCGCCAGTGGGCCGGGTAGCGCGCCTTGATCTCGTCGGCGTACGTCTCGCGGATCCGGGCGACCTCGCGGTAGATCTGCCCCTCGAGTCCCGGCGCCGCGCACTTCGCCTGGAACCGGGCCGGGCTCACCTCGCCGAAGACGGCGCGCGTGCCGTCGGCGAGGAGGCACGTCAGCTCGATCACGTGCTCGACCGTCAGCCCGTAGGCGATCGAGTGCGAGCCGCCGGAGTTGTTGCCGAGCATGCCGCCGAGCGTCGCGCGGCTCGACGTGGAGGTGTCGGGGCCGAAGAGGAGCCCGAGCGGGCGCACGTGGTGGTTCAGGTTGTCCTGGACGAGACCCGGCTGGACGCGCGCCCACAGCTCCTCGGCGTTCACGTCGAGGACGCGGTCCATGTAGCGCGAGAGATCGAGGACGAGCGCGCGGTTCACCGTCTGGCCCGTGAGCGAGGTGCCGCCGCCGCGCGGCAGCAGCGCGACCTGTTGCGTCCGGGCGATCTCGACCGCGGCCTGGACGTCGTCGGCGTCGCGCGGCATGACGACGCCGAGGGGCTCGACCTGGTACATCGAGGCGTCGGTGGAATAGAGGAAACGCGAGGCGGGATCGAAGCGAACGTCGCCGGCGATGACCCTGCGAAGTTCGTGCTCGAGATCGTTCACGCGGGCTATTATACCCTCCGTGCTCGCCCGCGCCCTCGGCCTGGTCGCGCTGCTGGCCGCGTGCGTCCCCGTCGTCGAGGCGGCGCCCGCGGCGCCCGGCTTCCGGGTGCGGCTCCTCGACGGCAAGACCACGCTCGACTCCCGGGAGCTGATCGGCAAGAAGGTCCTGGTGCTCCGCTTCCAGGCGTCGTGGTGCAAGCCGTGCGTGAAAGAGTCGCCCGGGCTCGCGCAGCTCACCGAGCGCTATCGGGGCCGGGGCGTCGAGGTGCTGGCGATCCACGTCCAGGACACCCAGGAGGACGTCCAGCGCTTCGTGGATCAGCAGAAGGTTCCCTACAAGGTCGCCCTCGACCCGAGGCTCTCCGTCGGCAACCGATTCGGTTTCCGCGGGACGCCCTACACCGTCGTCGTGGACCGGCGCGGCGAGATGGTCGCGCGCATCCACGGCGAGTCGGCCGTGACGCGCCTGGCACGCATCCTCGACGGCCTCGTCGCCCGGGCGCCGAAGTGACCGCTACGGCTTCAGCATCACCTTGATCGCGCGGTCCTCTTTCTTGTCGAAGATCGCGTAGCCGCGCGGCGCCTCCTTGAGCGGCATCGTGTGGGTGATGATACGCGCCGGCTTGAGCTTGCCGAGACGCACGAGGGGCATGAGCGGGGCCATGTGGTTCCGCGCGTTGCAGATCCCCATCTTGAGCGACAGGTCCTTGAAGAAGGCCTCGCGCGCGGGGAACGGGAGGCTCGGCTCGACGTAGACGCCGACGGAGGAGACGGTGCCGCCCGGGCGCACGGCCTGGATCGCCTGCGTGAGGGGCACCTCGTGGCCGACGCACTCGAGGACGACGTCGGGGCCGCGCCCGCCGGTGGCCGCGCGGAGCCGCTCGGCCGGATCGCCCGCGTCGAGATTCACGGGCTCGGCGCCGAACTCCTCGGCGAGGGCCAGCCGGTAGCCGACCCGGTCCACGGCGAACACGCGCGCCGGCCCGAAGAGCTGCGCCGACTGCAGCGCCAGGAGCCCAACGGGTCCCGCGCCGAAGACGGCGACGCTGTCGCCCGGCCGGATCCCGCCGTTCTCGGCGCAGACGTAGCCCGTCGAGAGGATGTCGCCGAGGAACAGCGCGTCGTCGTCGGACATGTCCGCGGGAACCTTCTCGCAGAGGTGATCGGCGAAGGGCACGCGGATCCGCTCGGCCTGGCCGCCGCCCCAGACGTGACCGAAGCGCCCGCCGAAGACGGCGCGCCCCGTCGTCGCGCACTGCGTGGGGAGCCGGCGCAGGCACCACTCGCACCGGCCGCACGAGACCGAGAACGGCACGATGACGCGGTCGCCGCGCTTCACGCTCTGGACCTCGGACCCCGCCTCCTCGACCGTGCCCATGAACTCGTGGCCCATCGTCGCGCCCGTCTGAACGAGCGCCCCGCCGCCGCGCCCGTGATACTGGTGCAGATCGGAGCCGCACACGGCGCTCGTCGTGATCCTCAGCAGCACGTCGGTCGGGTCGACGAGCCGGGGCTCGGCGACCTCCTCGGCCCGCACGTCGCCCACGCCGTGGAACGTGATCGCTCTCATGAGTCACCTCTCCATTCGGCTCGCCCGTGGATCTCGTAGAGCGCGAGCGCGGCGGCACCCCGCATGCTCACGCGCTTGTCGCCCGGGACGATCGTCACGCGCGTCAGGGCCAGCGCCCGCGCGAACGCGTGCCCGCGCGCGGCCGCGAGGATGGACTCCTGGAGGGGAGCGAACGATTCCGCGACGCCGCCGGTGATCACGATCACCTCCGGATTGAGCCCGTTGACGATGGTCCCGAGCATCGCGCCGAGCGCGCGGCAGGCTTCGTCGACGACCGATGATGCCACGGGATCGCCCGCGGCGGCGGCGCGAAATACCATCGCCGCGGTGATCGCCTCGGGCACGCCGCCCGCCGCGCGGAGCAGGAGCGAGTCGGACAGGCCCACGGCGCGTCCGCGCGCGGCCTCCGCCATGCCCCGCCCGCTCGCGTAGACCGCCAGGCATCCGCGGCCGCCGCACCAGCAGGGCGGCCCGTCGAACTTCACCGGCGTGTGGCCCAGCTCGCCCCCGAACCCGGCGGCGCCGCGCACCAGCCGCCCGTCCAGCACGATGCCGGCGCCGAACCCGGTCCCCGACGCCAGCACCACGAGCGAGCGCGCACCGCGCCCGGCGCCGAAGCGCCACTCGCCGAGCGCCAGCGCGTTCACGTCGTTGTCGACGAACACCGGCAGGCCGAAGCGTCCCGCGAGCTCCGAGCCGAGGGCGCGCCCCGCGAGCTCGGGCACGTGGGGCACGGGCTCGCCGATCCGTCCGAGCGCGGTGTCGACCGGCCCCGGCACGCCCACGCCGACACCGGCGACCGGGTGGCCGAGGTGCCTGGCCTCGACGAGGACGGCGTCCACGAGCGCGGCGACCGTGTCGACGGCCCGCCCGGCTCCACCCTCGCGGGTCGGCGCGCGGCGCTCGAGGAGCACCTCGCCCGCCACGCTGACCGCGCCCACGGCGATCGTCGTCCCGCCCACGTCCACGCCGACCAGCAGCGCTCCCGCCTCCATCGACCGCGGGTCAGAGGTCGCCGAAGTGACAGAGCCTCAGGCCGAGCCCCAGCGCGGCGGCGCGCGCTGCGGCGGACCCCAGGCCCGCGAGCTCGGTCTCGCGCTGCCGGCCGTAGCGGCTGTACGCGAGATCCGCGTCGAACCGGCCGGGGTGGGTCATGAATTCCGAGACGCCGCCGGGCACGCGCCCCAGCATGGCGAGGGTCCGCGCGAGCGACCAGTAGGCGTCGGGACCCGACTCACCGAAGAAGTGGTCTGGCGTCCGGAGACCGGCGCTCCGCGCCCGCGCACGCGCGGCCGCGTTCTGGCTCCGTACCGCGACGCCGAGGCGGCGCGCCGCGGCGAGCACCACCTCGGCGACGGGGGCGTAGAGGCCGACGTGGTGGTGGGTGTCAAGGTGTGTCGGCGCCCGGCGCACCAGCGACTCGAAGCGCTCGATCTGCGCCGCGACCTCGCGCTCGACGTCTCCCGGCTCGGCGCGCGCGGCGGCGTGGCGTGCGTCGCGCACGAAGCGTCCGGAGCCGTCCACGAGAGAACGCCCGCCGCTGAGCGGCCGGCCGAGCGTGAGATTCACGTGCAGCCCGAGGCCGAGCCCCGCGTCGCGCGCCTCGGCGAGCTGGCCGCGGTCGAGGTCGGCCGTGGCCAGCACCGTCGCGCTCGTCACGATCCCGTGGCGCTGCGACGCCAGGATGCCGGCGCTCACGCCCCGCGTGAGGCCGAAGTCGTCGGCGTTGACGATGAGCCGGCGCGTCACGCGCGGAGCGTCCCCTGGAGCAGCAGACGCTCGACCGTCGTCGGCGGGCTCGTCGCCGGCACCGTCGCCTCGACGTCCAGCGCGCGGATGTGCTCGAGCCGCTCGTAGGCGATCCGCGGGAAGGCCTGGGTCTCGCTCGCGACGATCGCCGGCTCGAACCCCGCCGCCTCGAGCCTGGCCAGCGCGGCCTTGCGGCCGAGGAACCCGAAGATCGAGACGAGGAGACGCCCGCCCGGGGCGAGGTGCGCGGGCGCGTCCCGGATCACGCGGTCGAGGATCTCCCACCCGTCCTCGCCGCCGTTGTCCGCGGCGGCGACCGCGTCCCGCCGCGCGCGTCCGGGCGGCGTCGGCATCTGCGGGGGGTTGGCGCAGACGAGGTCGAAGCGCTCGCCGACGACGGGGGCGTAGCAGTCACCGAGCCGCGCGTCCACGTCGACGCCGTTCAGCAGCGCGTTGGCCCGGATCGCCTCGACCGCCTCCGGGACGACGTCGGTCGCCACGACACGGGCGCCGGCCTTGGCCATGAGCACGGCCGCGAGGCCCAGGCCGGCGCCGATCTCGAGCGCCCGCTCACCCCGCCGCGCGTTCAGATGGCGACAGAAGAAGAGGGAGCCCGCCTTCGGCGGCTGCACGCCCTGGGGGACGCGGAAGGTGGCGCCGCGCCAGACGAAGAGGAGGGTCCCCTCGTCGCTAGCGGCCAAGGACGCGTCTGAAGTAGAGACGGAGCGCCTCCTTCAGCTGGGCGCGCGCCCCGGCGGAGGTCTTCGCGTCTTCGAGCATGTCGATGTCGAGCTGGAGCGGAACGCCCTCCTTCTTGATGCCGTCGAGCTCGGCCGTGAGGCCGCAGCGCTCGTCGGACTCCGTGAAGACGAGCTTCGCCCGCGCGAAGCCGCCGTCGTCGCGCGCGAGCTGCTCGACCGTCTCGACGAGCACGCGCTTGATCTCCTCGGCCTCGGTCGCGGGCACCGTGGAGAACGCCGCGGTCAGGCTAACGTCCGCCATCGTCGTACACCTTCAAGATGTCCGCGTGCGCCTTTGCCGCGTTGGCGCGGATGGCGAAGCTGATGGCCTCGCGCACCTCGGCCTCGCTCGCGCCCGATGCCCTGGCACCTGCCAGGTCACGCCGGGCTCAGTGGGTGTTGCCCACCGCGAGGTTCGCGGCGAGGTAGCAGAGGTACGCGGTCTTCGGATCGAGCGCGCCCTTCGTGTACGTCCAGCTCGCGATGACCTTGTCCTCGAGCATCGTACGCCTCCTCAGTAACCGGCCGCCGCGGCCGGCCGCAGGTGATCGAGCCCCGCCTCGAGCCCCTTCTTCGTCACGCGGACCCCGACGGGCTTGGCGAAGTTCAGCGTCGCGTACGTCTCCTGCTTGGGCACGACGCGGTGACCGAGCCGGGCGAGGCCCGTGAGGGCCTTCTCGCCGACGCGCGCGTCGACCAGCAGCTCGCCCCCCTCGGCGTGGAGCCGCGGCGCCTCGATCGCGGCCTGGAGTGAGACGCGGGTGTCCGCGAGCGTCGCGAGCACCTGCGGGATCGCCGAGACGATGCGCCGGCCGCCCGGCGCGCCCAGCGTGAGGTAGGGCTCGCCCTTCCGGAACGCGAGCAGCGGCACCATGTTCACCAGCGCGCGCTTGCGGGGACCGACGGAGTTCGGCCGGCCGGGCTCGGGGTCGAACCAGATCATGCCGTTGTTGAGCAGGATCCCCGTCCCTTTTACCACGACGCGCGAGCCGAAGAGCGACACGGCCGTGTGCGTGAGCGCCACCATGTTCCGCTGCCGGTCCACCACCGAGACGTGCGTCGTGCAGTCGTCCGCGACGCCCGCGGCGGCTGCCGCGGGCGCGCGCCGGGCCCCGCCCGGCTTGCGCATCTCGGCGGCGATGGCCTGCGCGTGGGCCTTCGAGGCCAGGCGCTCCCACGGCGCCTTCACGACGGCCGGATCGCCCAGGTGCTTGAAGCGGTCGGCGAAGGCGCGGCGCGAGGCCTCGGCGCGGAAGTGGAGGCCGCCCGCCGTCTGCCAGCCGACGTAGTTCGGCGGGAACTGGTCCAGGATGTTCAGCATCTCGAGCGCGGTGATCCCGCCGGTCGCGCCCGGCGCCAGGGCGAGATCCAGGTCGCGGTAGCGCCCCGTGAGCGGCGGGCCCACCCGCACCTCGTACGCGGCGAGGTCCTCGCGGGTGACGAGGCCGCCGTGCGCCGCCATCTCGTCGTGGAGCGCCTGGGCGATCGCGCCGCGGTAGAACGCGTCGACCCCGTCGCGCGCGATCAGCGCCAGGCTCCGCGCGAGGTCGGGATAGGTCACGCGCTCGCCGGGCTCGAGCGAGGGCGGCCGGTGGATCGCGCGGCCGTTGCGCAGGTAGGTCCGCGCGCTCTCCGGAAACGCGCCGAGCTCCTCGATGTAGCGCGCGGTGGCGAGCGCCTGGTACCAGTCCGGGACGAAGCCGTCGCGCGCCAGCGCGATCGCGGGCGCCAGCACGTCGGCGAGCTCCATCGTGCCGTACCGCTCGAGCGCCGTCACGAGCCCCGCCACCGACCCCGGCACGGCGACCGATCGGTGCCCGTACTCGTTCGCGGCCCCCTCGACGCGGGGCCACGGGAAGAGCCCCGTCGACACCCCGCCGATCACGCGGAACATGGTCTCGTGCGCGCGCGCCGGCGCCACGCCGTTGAAGTCGAGCGCGACCGTCTCGCCGCGCTTCTCCATGTGCACGAGCATCGTGCCGGAGCCCCCGATCGTCGACGGCGTTGCCGCCCTCCTCGAGGATCGCCCCGCCCACGCGGGCGCCGAGCGGGTGCTCGGCCACCACGAGGCCGCGCGGCGCGAGCGGCGTCTGCTTGGTCACGACGAGCTGCGATTCGATCATGGGCGGGGCTCCGTGGGGCCCGGGGGGCGACCTCAGCGCTCGAGGTACTGCGTGATGTCGACGAGCCGGGCGTCGTAGAAGAACAGGCGCCAGCCCTGCGGGTAGAGCCAGGCCTCGGTGGGGTTGTTGGGCTTGACGCCGGGCCAGTACTGGCGCGCGAGCTTCTCGATCTCGCCGGCGTCTCTGGCCGTGAGCGTCGGCGCGCCGATCAGCAGGAGCACCTGCTCCTTCGACATGCCCACGATCACCTGCCGGTGGTAGCGGAACGTCTGGACGTCGAGCGAGTTGGCGATCTCGGGGTGGTCGGCCAGGTACTGCGAGATCCGCATGTCGATCTGGTTGTCCCACTGGGTCTTCTCGTCGAGTCCCGGCGCCCGCCCGGTCGTGAGCACCACCGTCGCGGTCCAGACTTCCTCGGCCGTCGGGCCCTGGATCGCCCGCTTCTCGGAGCTCGTGATCTGGGCGCAGGCGACGAGGAGGCCGAGAAGCGCGGCGGCGAGCAGGAGCGAGCGTCTCACGCGTCCGATCATATCAGGGCCGACTCGAGAACGATGCCTCGATCGATGACCCGCGCGACCTGCGCGAGGAGGCGCCCGGTCTCGGGCGGGACCTCGGGGCTGTCGGCGAGCTGGCGGAGGAGGTCGATGAGCCGGCGCAGGGCGCGGATCAGGTCGCCCTCGTGGCCGCCGAAGGATTCCTCGACGACCCGGGTCCAGTCGTCGTCGCCCGAGGCCCAGCGGAACACGGCGGGCATGAAGCCGGCCTGGACGCCGACCGGCATGTGGAGGTGGCGCTGCCGCTGCGCCTCGTGGACGGTGTTGGCGAGGCCGTCCAGCTCGACGAGGCGCCGGCGGAGCTTCGGCCGCTTCTTCAAGAACTCGCGCGCCAGCGCCGCCTCGCCCGAGCGCGACTCCTCCATGAGCGCCGAGCAGACGGCGGCGGCCTCGGGACCCGTGAGGTCGTCGAAGAGGCCGCGGAACACGGCCTCCGCGACGAGCAGCTCGTTGTCGTGGCGCAGGCTCGCGATGAGGCGTCCGCGCGGCTCGAGCCGGCGCTCGCGCACGGCGCCGAACTGCTCGAGCACCTCGACGACGCGCAGGAACTCCTGCCAGTAGGCGCCGCGCACCTGCTCGAGCGCCCGGCGGCGCGAGCCGAGCCGCTCCGTCTGCGTCTCGAGCTCGCGCCACTCATGGTCGCACTTCGGCAGGGCGCCCCAGGGGCAGCGGTGGCACTCGATCGCCGCGAGGAGCGCATCGGGGCCCTCCGCGCGCTCGCGCTCGACGAGCTCGGCGACGGAGAGCCTGCCGAGCTGCTCGGCGACCTGGCGGAGGCCGCTGCCGTCGCGTCCGCGATCGCGCGGAACGTGCAGCGGCGGCGTGGCCCAGAAGACGCGCTTCACGACGCCGCTCTTCACGCGCACGACGGCGCCGTGCGGCAGCAGCGCGTCGAGGAGCACGCGGCGGCCGCGCACGGCGTGGACGCCCAGGATGAGGGCGAGGCCCGGCGCGCCCTTGCGGCGCACGAGCGCGACTCGGCCCGGCTCGGCCTCGCCGACGCCGCGCTCGCCGCGCCGCGCGCCCCGGCCGAGCGCCTGCCGCCGCGCCTCCGCCTCCTGGCGCGCGCGGCGGTACCGGCCGACGCGCTGGAACTCGCCGCACGGCGCCTCGTAGCGCTTGACCTCGGCGAGCGCCGCCTCGGCGCCACGCACCTCGGCCTCCAGCTCGCGGATCGTCTTCAAGTTCTGGTACTGGCCGAAGGAGGACTCGATCCGGCGGCGCAGCACGTCGGGCTCGGCGCCGGTCCCGAGCAGGAGCGCGACCGAGCCGTAGCCGAGCTTGAAGCGGCTCTCGATCGGCTCGGGCGAGCCGTCCACGACGTGCAGGAGGGACTCGACGCCGTCACGGGCGTCGAGGGCCATCACGCACTCGCCCTCGGCGTCGATGCCGCGCCGGCCCGCCCGGCCCGCCATCTGCGTCAGCTCGTTGTGGGTGAGCGAGCGGAAGCCGCGGTCGGTGCGCTTCGTGAGCCCCTGCAGGACGACGGCGCGCGCCGGCATGTGGATGCCGAGCGACATCGTCTCGGTGGCGAAGACGACCTTGCAGAGACCGCGCTCGAAGAGCGTCTCGATCAGGCGCTTCAGCCCCGGCAGGATGCCGGCGTGGTGCATCGCGACACCGACCCGGAGCCCCTGGAACACCGACTGCGAGAGCGCCGACTCGCCGATGGACGGGCTCTCCCCGAGCGCGTCGCCGATCGCGCGGTCCACCTCGTCCTGCTGCTGGGCGGCGAGGAGGCTCTCGCCGTCGGCCAGCACGTCGAGCATGGCGCGCTCGCAGCCGGCCCGGCTGAAGATGAAGTAGATCGCCGGGAGCCAGCGGCGCGCCGCGAGCGCCTCGATGAGCACCGTCGGGTCCACCACGCGGCGCGTGTACCAGCGGCCGCGATCGCCGGGACCGCGCGGCTCGTCGCCGACGACGCGCGCCTGGCCGCGGCGCACCTGGTCGAGATCGTGGATGTCTCCGGCGAGGTCCGCGATCGCGTACCGCAACGGCACCGGCCGGTGCGGGTGGTAGATCGGCACGATGGGCCGGTGGACGATCGAGATCCAGTCGGCGATCTCCTTGACGTTCGCGACCGTCGCGGAGAGGCCGACGAGCAGGACGTCCTTCGGCGCGCCGATGATGATCTCCTCCCAGACGGTGCCGCGCCCCTCGTCGCCCATGTAGTGGCACTCGTCGAGGACGATGTAGCGGAGGTTGTCCAGCCCGGAGCCGTAGAGCGCGTTGCGCAGGATCTCGGTCGTCATCACGAGCACGCGCGCGCGTGGGTTCACCTTGACGTCGCCCGTGAGGATGCCGACCGTCGCCTCGCCGAAGGCGCGCGTGAAGTCGGCGAACTTCTGGTTCGAGAGGGCCTTCAGCGGCGTCGTGTAGGCGATGCGATGCCCGGCGGCGAGCGCCGCGTGAATCGCGAACTCGGCGACGAGTGTCTTGCCCGCGCCCGTCGGCGCCGAGACGATCACCGACCGGCCGGCGACGATCGCCTGGATCGCTTCGAGCTGGAAATCGTCGAGCGCGAAGGGGTACCGAGCGCGAAACTGCTCGAGCAGCTCCATCACTCGACACAGTAACACGCCCCTGGCGGCGCCCGGCCGATCTGATAGGCTTGGGGCGTGATCCTCTTCCACATCGCCGTCACCGCCGCGGACGACTATGCGACCCGCCGCGAGGCCCACCGGCGCGCCCACATCGAGCGCCTCCAGGGGCTGCGCGCCGCCGGCATCCTGATCGGCGGCGGGCCGGCGCCCGACGGCCGGACCGCCGACATCGTCTACCGCCTGCAGCAGCCCGCCCAGCTCAAGCACGCGATCGAGGAGGACCCGTACTGGACGGGCGGCGTGTGGACGCGCTACGAGCCGCGGAGCTTCACCCAGTTCGTCGAGCCGTGGGAGATGGTCCCCGTCGTCCTCGACGGCTCGCGGCCGGTGACCGTCGTCGAGGGGCCGACGTCGGAGCACGACATGGCGCAGTTTGCGCTGATCGAGATGCGCGGCGCCGGACGGCTCGCGTTCGGCGGGTTCTTCGCGGACGGCCAGACGCTCGCGCTCGTCAAGTCCGCCGATCTAGGGCAGGCGCGCGCCTGGTTCGCCGAGACCGGATTCTGGAAGGAGGACGCGCTCACGGCGCGCCCCCTCCTCCACGTGCTGTAGCATGGCGGCGATGCGCCCCGTCGTCGGCCTCGTCACCATCGGCCAGTCGCCCCGCGCGGACGTCGTGCCCGAGATGGCCGCGCTCATCGGTCCCGGCGTCGAGATCCGCGAGGCCGGCGCCCTCGACGGCCTGGATCGGGCGCAGGTCGCCGCGCTCGCGCCCCGCCCCGGCGACGAGATCCTCGTCACGCGGCTCGCCGACGGCACACCCGTCTTCGTCGGCAAGGAGCGCATCGTCGATCGGATCGTGGCGCGGATCGCCGAGCTCGAGCGTGCCGGAACCACGCTGACCGCGCTCCTCTGCACCGGCGCGTTCCCACGCCTGGCGGCCGGGCGGCCGCTCGTCCAGCCCCAGCAGATCCTGCTCGGCGTGCTGCGCGGGACGAGCTGGCCCGGCCGGCTCGGCATCCTCACGCCCTCCCTGCCGCACGTGCCCCAGACCGAGGCGCGCTGGCGCGCCGACGGCTTCGACCCCCTCGTCGTCCCGCTCTCGCCCTACGAGGAAGAAGACCCCGCTGTCGTCGCGCGCGCCGGCGCCACCCTGCGCGGCGCGGGCGTCGGGCTCGTCGTCATGGACTGCATGGGCTTCAAGCGCAAGACCCGCGACGAGCTGCAGGCGGCGACAGGCGCGCCGGTGCTCGTCGCGAACCTGCTCGTCGCGCGCGTCCTCGCCGAGCTCTGCGGCGCCTGAGCAATCGCCTCACGGGCGGCTCTTCGGGTCGAGGATGTCCCGGAGGCCGTCGCCCAGCAGGTTGAAGCCGAGCACGGTCAGGTAGATGAAGAGACCCGGAAAGGCGGAGTACCACCACCACGTCGGCAGGTAGTTGCGCCCGTGGCTGATCATGGCGCCCCACTCGGGATACGGCGGCTGGGCGCCCAGGCCGATGAAGCCGAGCCCCGCCGCGGCGAGGATGGCGGTGCCCATGTCCATGCTCGCCTTCACCGTGATCGGCGAGAGGCAGTTCGGCAGGATGTGGACGACGACGATGCGGAGCCGGCCCGTGCCGACGGCGCGCGCCGCCTCCACGAACGCCTGTGCCCTGAGCGAGAGCGTCTTGCCCTGCACCAGCCGCACGTAGCCCGGCCACCAGACCAGCGAGAGCGCGACGATCGCGTTGACGATCCCCGGGCCGAGCGCGCCGACGATCGCGAGCGCCAGCACGAGCGCCGGCACCGACAGGAAGACGTCGGTCACCCGCATGATGACGCCCCCGGCCGGGCCGGCGACGTAGCCCGCGGCGAGCCCGAGCGGCACGCCGATGAGCGCGCCCACGAGCGTGATGATGACGCCGATCTGCAGCGAGACGCGCGCGCCCAGGATCACGCGCGTGTAGATGTCGTTCCCGACCTCGTCGGTGCCGAACCAGTGCGCGGCGCCGGGGGCCTGGAGCTTCAGGTCGAGGTGGACGGCGCCGCGCGCGTCCTCGGGATAGGGCACGATCCACGGTCCCACCGCCGCGAGCAGGACGAACCCGAGCACGAGGGCGAGACCGAGCATCGACGCGCGGTCCCGGGCGAAGACCCGCGCCTGGCGCCGCGCGAGCTCGCGATCGATCACGCGGCGCCCGGCTCGCGCGTCCTCGGGTCGAGCCAGCCGTAGGCCAGATCCACGAGAAAGTTCGCGAGCATGAAGTTCAGGCCGATCAAGAGCGTCACGCCCATGATCGGCTGGAAGTCGGACGACACCGCCGAGCTCACCGCGTACAGGCCGATGCCCGGCCAGTCGAAGACCGTCTCGACCAGCACCGTGCCGCCGAGCATCCAGCCGTAGCGGAGCCCGATCATCGCGAGCGTGGGCACCATCGCGTTCTTCAGCGCGTAGCGCGCGACGATGCGGACGTCGGAGATCCCCTGCGCGCGCGCGTTCACGATGTAGTCCTGCGCGAGCACCTCGATCATCTCGGCGCGGTTCACGCGCATGATCGAGGCGAGCGCCGGGAAGCAGAGGGTCACCATGGGCAGGAGCGCGTGCGCGAGCGCATCCGCCAGCGTCCCCCACTGCCCGCGCAGGAGCGCGTCCACGAAGAGGAGGTGCGTGATCGGCTCGGGGTGCATGCTCATGAGGCCGAGCCGTCCGCCGAGCGGCAGGAGCTTCCAGTGGAGCGCGAGCAGGAGCTGCAGCATGAGCCCGAGCCAGAAGGCCGGGATCGCCACGCCCGAGACCGACGCGACGCGCGTCACGTGATCCACCCACGTGCCGCGGTAGACGGCGGAGAGAATGCCGAGCGGCACGCCGAGCCCGATCGCGAGCAGCATCGCGCCCGTGACCAGCTCGAACGTGTTGGGAAAGTAGCGGGCGAGGTCGCTCCGCACCGTCTCGCGCGTCCGCAGCGAGCGGCCGAAGTCGCCCGCGACGATGCCGCGGACGTATCGACCGAACTGGACCCAGAGCGGGCGGTCGAGGCCGTACTCGGCGCGGACGGTCTGGACCATCGAGGCCGTCGCGTCGGGGCCGGCGGCGAGCCGCGCCGGGTCGCCCGGCACCACGTGGGACACGGCGAACGTGATGCAGAGGAGCCCGAAGAGCATCAGGCCCAGCAGCAGGAGCCGCTTGACGACGTAGCCGAGCAACTACCGGCTGCTACTTGGCGACGATGGCCAGCGGGTAGAGGTCCACCTCGCCCGTGAAGCGTACCGGGCTGAACTGGAAGCCCTGCACGTGGTCGCGCAGCCCCCAGCGCCGGTTCGCGAGCATGCCGAAGATCTCCGGCGCGTCGGCCGCGATCCGCCGCTGGATCTCGGCATAGAGCGGCGCGCGCTCCTCCCACTTCGCGATGGTCCGCGCGCGGTCGATCAGCGCCCAGACGCCGTCGTTCGCGTAGTGCGACGAGCCGTAGTACTTGCCCCAGGAGTTCTTGTGGTACTGGTACGCGACCGCATCCGGGTCCGTGGAGACGGGTGTCGCGAAGACGGCCATCATGTCCGGCGACGTCTCCGCCTTCGAGCCGCGCGCGACCATGTTCGGCCAGATGAGCGGCACCATCTTCACCGTGACGTTGAGCTTCTGGAGGTTGTCGATGAGGACGAGGCCCATCTTCCGCTCCTCCTCGAGCCCCTGGACGTAGACGTATTCGAGCTCGACACCGCCGTTCGGGTAGGCGGACTTGGCGAGGAACTCCTTCGCCTTCGCCAGGTCCTGCCGGTAGATGCCGGGCACCGCGACGTGGCCGCGCGTGGCGTTCGGGAACGGGCTCGTCTGGAGCACGGCGTTGCCGTTGTAGATCTTGACGAGCGCGTCGTAGTCGAACGCGTAGCAGACGGCCTTGCGGAGGTTCGGGTCCTTCGTCGGGCCCTTCTGCGTGTTCATCTTGATCCCGAAGGTCGTCATCCCCGGGAAGTTCGGCACGACCACGCCGGGCGTCTTGGCGACCTGGTCGAAGTCATCGGCGGTGAGATTCATGACGATGTCGAACTCGCCACGGATCAGCCCGGCGCGCTCCGCGGCCGCCTCGCGCACGATCTTGTAGATCACGCCGCCGACGTGATCCTTCGACGGCCAGCCTTTCCAGTAGGCGTCCACGGCCTCGAGCTCGTAGAGGACGCCCTGCTCCCAGCGCTTGATCCTGAACGGCCCGCTGCCCGCGGCGTTGGTCGTGAGCCACTTCTGGCCGAGGTCGCCGCCCTGCTCGTTGGCCAGCACCTGCTTCGGATTCATCACGTACCACCACGGCAGGAACGACAGGAAGGGCGCGTAGGGCTGCGTGAGGGTGAACTGGATCGTCGACTCGCCGAGGACCTTGATGCCGTCCTCCTTGAGAAAGTCCGAGAGCATCCAGGCGGGGCCCTGGTTGAGCTTGAGCGTACGGGCGAACGAGAAGCGGATCGCCTCGGCGGTCACGGGGTCGCCGTTGTGGAACTTCGCGTTCTTGACGAGGTGGAAGGTCCACGTCTTCGCGTCGGGCGTGCTCTCCCACTTCTCGGCGAGCCAGGGCACGATCTGCGGCGGGTTGCCGACATACTTCACGAGGGCGTCGTAGAGAGACTGCTGGGCCATCCGGATCGACCAGTCGTACTTGACGCTCGGGTCGATCGTCGGCACCTCCTGGTTGCCGGCGAAGACCAGGATCTTCCTGTCGCCGCTCCGCTCGAAGGCCCCGGCCGGCGTCGCCGCGACGAGCGCCGCCAGGACCACCGTGACGAGGAATCTCATGGGCCGCCCTCCTCTTTGCGCTGCGATGGCGGCAGGATAACATACGCGGGCGATGGCCCCGCTCCGTCCCGTCTCCGCGGCCGAGATCGAATCGCTCGCGATCGGCGCCTGGATCCTCGGCACCGGTGGCGGCGGGAGCCCCTATCTCGCGCTGCTGAACATGCGCAAGCTTTACCGCCAGGGCGTCGTCGTCCGCCTCGTGGACCCGATGGACCTCGCGGACGACGACGACGTCGCCGTGGTCTCCAACATGGGCGCGCCGCTGGTCGGCCAGGAGCGCCTCACCGACCCGCGCACGATCGCGCGCGCGGTCCAGATGATGGAGGAGTACCTGGGGCGCCGGTTCCGCGCCGTGATGTCGCTCGAGATCGGCGGCGGCAACGCGCTCCAGCCCTTCCTGGCGGGCGCGCTCCTGGACCTGCCCGTCGTGGACGCCGACTGCATGGGCCGCGCCTTCCCCGAGGCGCAGATGACGAGCTTCGCCATCCACGACCTGCGCATGTACCCGCTCACGCTGGTGGACATCCGCGACAACGCGGTGATCGTCGCGCGGGCGGCCTCCTGGAAGTGGATGGAGCGGCTCTCGCGCCGCGCCTGCGTCGAGGTCGGCTCGATCGCCGCGACCTGCAAGGCGCCGCGCACCGGCAAGGAGGTCAAGGAGTGCGCCATCCTCCACTCGACGACGAAGGCGATCCGCCTCGGCGAGACCGTCCAGGCCGCGCGGCGCGCGCACCGCGACCCGATCCAGGCGATCATCGACGCCGAGCACGGGCTCCGGCTCTTCACGGGGAAGATCCGCGACATCGCCCGCCGGACGACCGAGGGCTTCCTGCGCGGCACCGCGAAGCTCGACGGCCTCGACGAGTTCCGCGGCGCCTCGTTCGAGCTGGCGTTCCAGAACGAGTTCGCCGTCGGCTGGCTCGACGGCGTCCCGCGCGTGACGACGCCCGACCTCATCTGCGTCATGGACAGCGTCTCGGGCGAGGCGATCGGGACCGAGACGCTGCGCTACGGCCAGCGCGTCGGCGTCGTGGCGCTCCCGGCCCCGCCCGTGCTGCTCACGCCCAAGGGGCTCGAGCACGTCGGCCCCCGCGCCTTCGGCTACGACCTGGACTTCACGAGCGTCTTCGCGTGAGACGGCGCGTCGGCATCGACGTCGGCGGCACCAACACGGACGCGGTCCTCCTCGAGGAGACGCGCGTGCTCCACGCGGTCAAGACGCCGACGACCGCCGACGTGACCTCGGGCGTCACCCGCGCCCTCACCAGCCTGCGCGAGGACCCCCGGGCCGCCGGACCCATCGACGCGGTCATGATCGGCACGACCCACTTCACCAACGCCGTGGTCCAGCGCCGCGATCTCACCCGCGTCGCGGCGATCCGTATCGGGCTGCCCGCGAGCGCCTCGCTCGAGCCCTTCATCGACTGGCCCGAGGACCTCGCCGCGCTCGTCCGGGGCGAGGTCGTCATGCTCGAGGGCGGCCACGAGTACGACGGCCGGCCGCTCGTCCCGCTCGACGTCGACGGCGTGCGCGCCGCGGCGCGGCGCATCCGCGAGGCGGGACTCACGTCCGTGGGCATCGCCTCGGTGTTCTCGCCGCTCGACGCCTCCTGCGAGGAGCGGGCGGCCGACATCCTCCGCGCGGAGTGCCCGGGCGTCGCGCTGACGCTCTCACACCGGCTCGGACGCATCGGCCTCCTCGAGCGCGAGAACGCGACGCTGCTCAACGCTGCGCTCGTGGACCTCGCGCGCCGCACGACGCGCGCCTTCGCCGACGCCCTGCGGGCGAGCGGGATCGCGGCCCCCCTCTACCTCACCCAGAACGACGGCACCGTCATGCTCGCCGCGGTCGCCGAGACGTTTCCCGTGTACAGCTTCGCCTCGGGGCCGACCAACTCGATGCGCGGCGCGGCGTTCCTGTCCAAGCTCGCCGACGCCCTCGTCGTGGACGTCGGCGGCACGACGACCGACATCGGCTGCCTCCGCCACGGCTTCCCGCGCGAGGCCAATAACGTCGTCGAGATCGGGGGCGTGCGGACCCTGTTCCGCATGCCCGATCTCCTCTCGCTCGGCCTCGGCGGCGGCTCGCTCGTCCGGCGGGCGCCCGTGGGCGTCGGACCGCTGAGCGTCGGGTACCGGCTGCCGGAGCGGAGCCTGGTGTTCGGCGGCGACGAGCTGACCGCGACCGACGTCGCCGTCGCCGCCGGGCTGGTGGACCTCGGCGACCGGCGGCGCGTCGCGTCGCTGCCGGCGGCGCTCGTCCGCGACGCGCTCGCGCGCATGCACGCGACGATCGAGGAGGGCGTGGACCGGATGAAGACCGACGCGCGCGACGAGCCGCTCATCGCCGTGGGCGGCGGCTGCTTCCTCGTCCCCGAGCGGATCGCGGGCGTCTCCGAGGTCGTCCACGTCCCGCACCAGGCGGTGGCCAACGCGGTCGGCGCGGCGATCGCCCAGGTGAGCGGCGAGGTCGACCAGATCTTCCAGAACCTGACGCGCGACGAGGCGCTCGCCCGCGCGCGGGCGCTCGCGGAGGAGCAGGCGGTGCGCGCGGGCGCCGATCCCGGCACGCTCTCGCTCGTCGAGGTGGAGGACCTGCCGCTCGCCTACCTGCCGGGCAACTCGCTGCGCGTCCGCGTGCGCGTCGTGGGCGAGATCGCCTAGCCCGACCGCTCCGCGACGACGAGCCGGTAGCGGGGGCGACGTCGGCGATCTTTCCGAAGGTGGAGATGGCGCCGCGGACGCCGGTGAATCCCGTAGCCGTGGCCGATGGCGTCCCCGAGCTGCGCAACGGCCCGGCGGCGCTAGTCGACGCCGGCCAGCGCGAGGAAGCGGCGCATGCGCCGCGTGGCGAGCTCGGGGTCGCGCAGCAACCCCGCCCGGTCCATCAGGACGAACTGCTCGGTGAGGTGTACCGCGGAGCGCGCGCTCTCGAGGCCGCCCACCATCCGGAAGTGCGACTGGTGGCCGTTCAGGTAGGCCGCGAAGACGACGCCGGTCTTGTAGAAGCGGGTCGGCGCGCCGAAGACGTGGCGCGAGAGCGGCAGCGTCGGCGCGAGGACCGCGTCGAACGTCGCCGTGTCGCCGCGATCGAGCGCGTGGAGCGCGGCGGAGGCCGCCGGCGCGATGACGTCGAAGATCCCGAGCAGCGCGTCCGAGTGGCCCTGCGCGTCCCCGCGGATCGTGGTCGGGTAATCGAAGTCGTCGCCGCTGTACATCCGCACGCCCGGGGGGAATCGCCGGCGCATCGCGATCTCGCGCGCCTGGTCGAGGAGCGAGATCTTCACGCCGTCGATCTTCGCCGTGTGCTCCTCCACGATCGCCAGCAGCGTCTCCGTCGCGGCATCGAGGTCGCGCGAGCCCCAGTAGCCCGCGAGCGCCGGGTCGAACATGTCGCCGAGCCAGTGGAGGATGACCGGCTCCCGCA
>JBGQEL010000017.1:0-61312 GCA_041496385.1 Methylomirabilia bacterium
ATCGCGCCGTAGGCGGTCGTCAGCGTCACCATCTCGCGCTCGAGCCGGCTCCGCCGCCACTCCGACCAGCGGACGCCGATCGTGCTCGACTCCTCGAAGAGGACGCGCGAGACGGCGTCGAGGCGCACGTGGGGCGACAACGCGCTCAGGACCACGCCGGGCCTGCCCTTCTTCATGATCACCGGCGTCAGGACCACGTCGAGGGCCCCGGCGTCGAAGAGACGCTCGACCAGGGGCTCGTAGAGCTGGGGCGACATGTCGTCGATCGTGGTCTCGATCTGGAGCACCGTCTCGTCGCCCCCGGTCGCCGCCGTCTCGCCCACGAAGCAGCGCAGGACGTTCGGCAGCTCGGCGAAGTCGCGCGTGCCGGCGCCGTACCCTACCGTCTCGACGGTCATCGCCGGCATCCGGCCGGCGGTGACCGCGAGCGTCGTCAGGATCGCGGCGCCGGTCGGCGTGACCAGCTCGGCCTGCACCCCGGTGTCGACGATGGGGAAGCCCCGCAGGAGCTCGGCCGCGCCGGGGCCGGGCGCCGGCATCCTCCCGTGTGGCCCGTCGATGAACCCTCCACCGAGCGGGAGCGCCGACACGTGGACCGCCTGGACGCCGAGAAGCTGGAGCGCGACGACACCGCCGGTCACGTCCACGATCGCGTCCACGGCGCCGACGTCATGGAAATGGACGGCCTCGCGCGTCGTGCCGTGGGCACGCGCCTCGGCGTCGGCGAGGCGGGTGAAAATCCGGCTCGCCTGCTCACGCACCACCGGCGCCAGGCCGCTCGAGGCGATGATCGCCAGGATGTCGCCCAGCCGCCGGTGATGATGGTGGGCGCGCGCGTCGATCTCGACGTCCACCTTGGTCGCCCGGAAGGCGCCCTTCTTCACCTCGCGCGTCACCAGCTCCCAGCCCTCGAGCGGGAGCTTCTTCAGCTCGGCGCGCAGCGCGTCGAACGGGGCGCCAGCGTCCACCAGTGCGGCCATGATCATGTCGCCCGCCGCGCCGCTCGGGCAGTCGAAGTAGGCGATCTTCATGCGACCCGGCCGAGCCTCCAGCCGCCCCGGGCCCCCCCGGGAGTCATCGAATCTTGGCGACGAGGTGGTTGATCTGACTCGCCTGGTGCGCGGCGCCGTAGCCGTTGTCGATGTTCACCACCGACACCCCGGGCGCGCAGGAATTCAGCATGGCGAGCAGCGCGGCGATCCCGCCGAAGGAGGCGCCGTAGCCTACGGAGGTCGGCACGGCGATGACCGGCCGGTCGACCAGCCCGCCGATGACGCTCGGCAAGGCACCCTCCATGCCGGCGACAGCCACGATCGCGTTGGCCTCGGCGAGTAGATCGTAGTGGTCCAGGAGGCGGTGCAGGCCCGCGACACCGCAGTCGTACACCCGCTCGACCCGGTTGCCGAGCGCCTCGGCCACCAGCGCGGCCTCCTCGGCCACCGGCAGATCCGCCGTCCCGGCGGCAGCGACGACGACCAGCCCGATGCCCTCGACCTGCTCCGGACGCACGACCAGGATCCTCGCGTCCGGGTGCCAGGCGTGCGGCAGCCCCGCGGTGGACACCGCCTCGACGTGGGCGCGCTCGGCGCGCGTGGCGAGGACGTTGGCGTGGTGCGCGGCAAGGCGCGACACGATCGCGACCACCTGCTCGGGCGTCTTGCCGGGGCAGAAGACGGCCTCGGCGGCGCCGCCACGGAGCGCGCGGTGGTGGTCCACCTTGGCGAAGCGCAGATCCTCGTAGGGCAGGGTCCGCAGGCGGCTCATGGCGGACGCCGCGTCGAGCCGGCCCGCCTCGACCTCCGCGAGAAGCTGGCGGAGTGCTTCCCTATCCACGCTTCGCCGTCCGGCCGAGCGCCAGCGGGAGGTTCGCGCTCCCCGACTGAAACCCCGCGAGGTCCACGGTGACGTAGACGTACCCGAGGCTCCGGAAGAATCTCAGGATGGCCTCGTGGCGGCCCTGCTCCCAGAGCTTCGGGATCTCCTCGCGCGGGATCTCGAGGCGCGCCAGCCGCTCGTGGTGGCGCACCCGGAACTGGCGGAACCCGAGCGAGCGCACGAACTCCTCGGCCGCGTCCACCTGACGCAGCTTCTCGGGCGTGATGCGATCGCCGTATTGGAAGCGTGAGGACAGGCACGCGAAGGAGGGCTTGTCCCACGTGGGGAGTCCGAGCCCGCGGGACAGCTCGCGGATCTCGGCCTTCCAGAGCTCGGCCTCGATCATCGGGGCCCGGACCCCGGAGAGCTCGGCCGCCTTCATTCCCGGCCGGTGGTCGCCGAGGTCGTCCATGTTGGCGCCGTAGACGAGCGACGCGGCGCCTTCCCGCGCGGCGAGCGGCGCCAGCTTGGCGAAGAGCTCCTCCTTGCAGAAGAAGCAGCGATTGAGGGGGTTCCGGGCGTACTCGGGGTTCTGCAGCTCTTCGGTCTTGACGATCAGATGCCGCATCCCCAGGAGCTCGCCGAGCTTCTGCGCCTCCGCCAGCTCGCGCGCCGGGTATGTCTCCGAGTCGGCCGTGACGAGCAGCGCGCTGGGGCCGAGGGCGTCCTTGGCCGCCCGGGCGAGGAGCGTCGAGTCCACCCCGCCGGAGAACGCGACGACGACGCTTTGGAGGTCGCGCAGGACGTCGAGGAGCCGCTCGTATTTCGCCCGGCTCATGGCTCGAGCCGGATCAGGTCGTGGAACGCCGTGTACCGGTCCGCGATGTCCGCGGGCTTGAGCCGCGTGAGCCGCGTGAGCGAGAAGTCCTCGACGGTGAACGACGCCATCACCGAGCCGTAGGCGAGCGCGCGGCGCATGGCCGCGGCGTCCACCCGGTCCTGGGCGGCCAGGTAGCCCATGAAGCCGCCCGCAAATGTGTCCCCCGCCCCCGTCGGGTCGTAGACGGATTCGAGCGGATAGGCGGGAACGAAGAAGAAGCTGCCGTCGGTCAGCATCAGCGCGCCGTATTCGCCGCGCTTGACCACGACCGTGCGGGGCCCCAGCGACGCGATCGCGCGCGCCGCCCGGATGAGATTCGGCTCGCTCGCCAGCTGCCGCGCCTCGCCGTCGTTGATGGTGACGACGTCCACCTTGGCGAGCACCCGCCGCAGCGCCTCCTGCTTGCCCTGGATCCAGAAGTTCATGGTGTCGAGGGCGACGAGCCGCGGCCGCTCCTTCATCTGGTCGAGCACGTCGAGCTGGAGCTCGGGGTCGATGTTGGCGAGGAACAGGAACGGCGTGTGCCTGACCGCCTCGCCGAGCTTCGGCCGGAAGTCGGCGAAGACGTTGAGCTGCGTGTCGAGGGTCTTGGCCTCGTTGAGGTCGTACCCGTACTGGCCGGCCCAGCGGAACGTGCGCCCCTTCGACGTCTGGAGCCCGGCGGTGTCCACGCCGCGGTTCTGCAGGAGCCGCAGGTGCGAGTCGGGGAAGTCCTCGCCCACCGTGGCGACGAGGCGCACCTGGGTGAAGAAGCTCGCCGAGTAGGAGAAGTACGTGGCCGAGCCGCCGAGCACCTCCTGCACCTTGCCGAAGGGCGTCTCGACGCTGTCGAGCGCGACCGAGCCCACGACCAGGAGATCAGCCACGGCGGCGTCCTTTCACGGGGTAGTACGGGTCGAGGAGCAACGCGAGACGCTTCCGGGTCCGCGCGGGAAACGCCGTCGGGCTCGTGATGACCGCGTTCTTCAGCAGGCGCCCGCACTCGCAGGAGCGCGCGGGCCCGACCGTGGGGATGAGCGCGCGCAGCACCTCTTTGGCGGTCGCGACATTCTTCAGGAGATTCTGGATCACCGCCTCCACCGAGACCGCCGCGTGCGTGTCGTGCCAGACGTCGTAGTCGGTCGCGAGCGCGAGCGTCGCGTAGCAGAGCTCGGCCTCGCGCGCGAGCTTGGCCTCGGGCATGTTCGTCATGCCGATGACGTCCACCCCCCAGCCGCGGTAGATCCGCGACTCCGCGCGCGTCGAGAACTGGGGCCCCTCGATGCAGATGTAGGTGCCGCCGCGATGGACCGTCGCGCCCGTCTGACGCGCCGCCTTCTCGAGCGCCGTGGCCAGGTCGTGACACACGGGTTCGGCCATGCCGACGTGCGCGACGATGCCGTCGCCGAAGAAGGAGGAGGCGCGCCGCTTGGTCGCGTCGAAGAACTGGTCGGGCACGACCAGGTCGAGCGGCCGGATCGTCTCCTTCATGCTCCCGACCGCCGAGATCGAGACGACCCACTCGGCGCCGAGCGACTTGAGCCCCCAGATGTTGGCGCGGAAGTTCAGGTCGCTCGGCTGGATGCGGTGGCCGCGCCCGTGGCGCGGGAGGAAGATCACGCGGCGCCCGGCGAACCTCCCGACGCAGTACGCGTCGGACGGCTCGCCGAAGGGCGTCCGCACGCGGCGCCAGCGAACGTCGCCGAGCCCCTCGAGCTCGTACAACCCGCTGCCGCCGATGATCCCGACCGCGGGCTCGCTCACGCGAGCTCCCCGATGGTGCGGTCACCCTCGACCCTGGTCACGCGCACGCGTGCGAGCGCGCCCACGAGGGCGTCGGCACCGTCGAACTGGATCTCCACGTAGTTGCCGGTCAGCCCGACGAGCCGCCCGCTCTCGCGGTCGCGGGTCTCGAGCACGAGCACCTCCTCGACGCCGCCGGCGAGCCGGCGCCTGAACTCGAGATTCCGCCGGCGCGCGAGATCGCGCAGCGCGCCGCTCCGCCCCGCGATCGTCCTCCGGTCCACCGTGTCGACCGCGCGCGCGGCCTCGGTCCCCCGGCGGGACGAGTACGGGAACACGTGGAGGTAGGAGAACGGCAGCTCCCGCACCAGAGCCTGCGTCTGCTCGAAGTCCGCCTCGGTCTCGCCCGGGAACCCGACGATCACGTCGGCGCCGAGACCTGGCGCCCGGACGGCCGCGGCCAGGCGATCGACGACCTTGCGATAGAGGCGCGTGTCGTACGGACGGCGCATGCGTCGCAGGATCCGGTCGCTCCCGCTCTGGAGCGGCAGGTGGAAGTGCGGCGCGACCCGGGACGACGCCGTCACCACCTCGAGCAGCTCCGGCGTGAAGTACGCGGGAAGGATCGAGGAGAGTCGGACCCAGTGCAGGCCGGGGATCTCCGTCAGCGCCCGCAGCAGCGCCGCCAGCGAGGTCCGCGGCACCTGATCGGATCCGTAGTGTCCCAGGTCCACGCCCGTCAGCACGATCTCGGGGTGCCCCGACGCGACGAGACGCCGCGCGTGGTCGAGGAGGACCCCGGCGTCGAGGCTCCGGCTCGGGCCGCGGGCCAAGGGGACGATGCAGAAGGCGCACCGGTGCTGGCAGCCGTCCTGCACCTTCAGGAATGCGCGCGAGCGGCCCGCGATCCGCGCCGTCGGCGCCGGCAGCGCGTCGAGCCTCGGCGCCGACGCGATGTCCGACACGTGCACACGCGCGGCGAAGAGACCGTCGAGCAGCTCGGGCAGGCGGTGCTTGTCGGCGTTTCCGACGACGAGGTCCACCTCGCCGAGCCGCGCGACCTCGCCGGGGCTCGTCTGGGCCCAGCAGCCCGTCACGACGAGACGCGCGTGCGGACTCACGCGCGCCGCGCGGCGGATCGCCTGGCGGTCCGAGAACTCGGCGCGGGCGGTCACGGTGCAGGTGTTGACGACGACCACGTCGGCGACCTCGTCGACGGGCACCGTGCGGAACCCGCGCCCCTCGAGCATGGTCTGCAGCTGCTGCGTGTCCACCTGGTTCAGGCGGCAGCCGAGCGTGGCGAAGGCCACGGTCCTCGGGGTCACGCGGGCACCGGCTCCTTGAGCTGGCCGCACGCGGCGCCGATGTCCTCGCCCTTGCTCCAGCGGACGGTCGTCGTGAGCCCGGCGTCCAGCAGGATCGACTGAAAGGCCAGGATCCGCGGCAGCGGCGGCCGCCGGAACCCGGCGCCCTCCCAGTCGTTGAACGGGATCAGGTTCACCTTTGCCTTGAGGCCGCGCAGCAACGCGGCCAGACGCGCGGCGTCCTGCGGCGAATCGTTGACGTCGTCGAGCATGACGTACTCGAAGAAGATCCGCTGCCGATGGCCGAGCGGGTACGTCTTGAGCGCCGCCATGAGCGCGGCGAGGTCGAACGAACGATTGACCGGCATGAGGCGGCTCCGCACCTCGTCGGTCGCCGCGTGGAGCGAGATCGCGAGATTCACCTTCAGGTCCTCGCGGCCGAGCTTCTGGATCCCGGGCACGAGCCCCACGGTGGACACCGTGATCCTGCGCGGCGAGTACCCGAGGCCGAGCTTCATGTCCGTCAGGATGCGGAGCGTCTGCACGAGCGCCGCGTAGTTGGCGAGCGGCTCGCCCATCCCCATGAAGACGATGTGGGTCACGCGCTGGTCGGGCGCGAGCAGCCGGTTGGCGGCGAGCACCTGGCCGACGATCTCCGCGGCCGTGAGATTCCGCTCCAGGCCCATGACGCCCGTGAGGCAGAAGCGGCACTCGAAGCCGCACCCGACCTGGGTGGACACGCAGAGCGTGATCCGGTCGTCGTCCGGCATGACGACCGAGCTGATCCGGCTTCCGTCCGCGAAACAATAGACGAGCTTCCGGCTCCCGTCCTGCGACGCCGTGACGCGCTCGGGCTCGGGCACCTCGACGACGGCGCGCTCGGCCAGGCGCGCGCGGACGTCCCGCGGCAGATCGGACATCGCGTCGAGGTCGAACACGCCTTTGCGGTAGATCCACGTCGCGAGCTGCCGGCCGCGGTACCGCGAGGCGCCGAGCTCGACGGCGAGGTCTTGGAGCTCCGATGGCAGGAGTCCGACGAGATTCACGCGCGACATCCCCGGAAGAATAACATGAGCAGTCGCGACGGGAGTTTTCCACCCTTCCTGTGCGAGACCCGTGGATAACCGCGTGGGCAACCGGATCGCGCCGGCGGAGTTTCAGCGCTTTAGAGCGCTTCGCTCATTCGGTGAGCATCAGGTCCGGAGGACCACGTAGAGATCGAGGAGGTTCGTGTTCGTGGGTCCGGAGACGATCAGGTCGCCGGTCGCCCGAAGATAGTGGTAGGCGTCATTGTCCTCCAGCGCGCTCCGGCCGTCGGCGCCGGCCGCCTCGCCGCGTGGCACGCTCGTCGCATCCACGATCGCGCCGGCGGCATCGGTCGGGCCGTCGGTGCCGTCAGTGCCCGCGGCGAGGACCGTGATCCGCTCGTCGCGACGCAGTTCGAGGGCCGCGGCCAGGGCGAGCTCCTGGCACCGGCCGCCCTTCCCCTTGCCACGGACGGTCACCGTCGTCTCGCCGCCGGCGATGAGACACGCCGGCGGCTCGAGTCCGCGTGCGTGCGCGACCAGATCGCGCGCCACGACGCGCGCCTCCCCCTGCAGTTCGCGGGTCAGGAAGTGCGGCCGATATCCGAGCCGCCGGGCCGCCGCCACCGCGGCGTCGGTGACGAGAGCGTTGTTGCCGATGACGGTGTTCGTCACGCGGCCGAAGATCGGGTCGCCCGGCTTCGGGGTCTCCTCGATCGCTCCCGCGGCCCCGGCCTCGAGCCGCCCGACCACCGACGCGGGCGCCCGGGCCCTGATCCCGCGGCGTTCCAGGACTTCGAGCGCCGCGGCGAAGGTGCTCTCGTCGGGAGCCGTCGGGCCCGACCCGATCACGTCGAGCGGGTCGCCGATGACGTCGGAGAGCGCGAGCGTGAGGACCGTCGCGGGCCACGCCGCGCGCGCCAGGAGCCCGCCCTTGAAGCGCGACAGGTGCTTTCGTACGGCGTTGAGCTCCACGATCGTCGCGCCCGAAGCGAGCAGGAGTCGCGTCACCTCCTGCTTCTCCGCGAGCGTGACGGGTGGCGCGGGGGCGGGCGTCAGCGCCGACGCGCCGCCCGAGACCAGGAAGAGGACGAGATCGGCCTCGCCGGCGAGCGCGGCGAGCTCGAGGAGCCGCGACGAGGCCGCGAGCCCGCGTGCGTCGGGCACGGGATGCCCCGCCTCGGCGACCTCGATCCGCCGCAGCGGCAGGGTGTGGCCGTCCTTGACGACGACGAATCCGCCCGCGATCCGCCCGCCGAGAGCTTGCTCGGCGGCCCACGCCATGGCGCCCGCTGCCTTGCCGCAGCCGAGCACGACCACCCGCTCCGCGCGCTCGGCGGGTCGGAGGTGGGAGGCGACGAGCGGCACCACGTCGGCGGCGGCGAGGGCGGCCCGCCAGATGGCGTGGGCGGCCTCGCGCGGCGTCACGACCGGAGCGTGAGGAGGCGCTCTCCCGCGTCCCGAAGCAAGTCGTCGGTCTTCGGGAAGCAAAAGCGGATCTTCGTGCGGCCCAGCTCGGGATGCGCGTAGAAGGACGAGCCCGGCACCGTCGCCACGCCCACGTGCTTGATGAGCCACATGGCGAACGCGGTGTCGTCGGCGACGCCGTGCTGCTTCAGGAAGTGCGCGACGTCGGTCAGGATGTAGTAGGCGCCGCGCGGCTTCCAGGCGACGAAGCCCGCCTTCTCGACGTAGCCGAAGAGCAGGTCGCGCCGCGCCTGGTACTCCTCCCGGAGCGTCACATAGTAGGCGTCCGGCAGGTTGAGCGCCGTCACGGCCGCCTCCTGGAGCGGGTGCGGCGCGCCGACGGTCACGAAGTCGTGGGCGCGCCGGATGCCGACCGCCAGCTCCGGCGGCGCGATCGCGTAGCCGACGCGCCAGCCCGTGACCGAATAGGACTTCGAGATGCCCGAGATCGTGACCGTGCGCTCGGCCATGCCCGGGAGCGTCGCGATCGGCGTGTGGCCCAGGCCGTCGTAGACGATGTGCTCGTAGATCTCGTCGGTGATGGCGAGCAGGTTGTGCCTGAGGCAGAGCGCGGCGATCGTCTCGAGCTCGCCCCGCGAGAAGACCTTGCCCGTGGGATTGTTCGGGCTGTTGAAGACGATCGCCCGCGTCTTCGGCGAGACCGCCCGCGCGAGCCGGTCGGGGTCGAAGCCGAAGTCGGGCGGTTCGAGCGGGACGAAGACGGGCTCGGCGCCCGCGATGATGCAGCCCGGGCCGTAGTTCTCGTAGAAGGGCTCGAAGACGATGACCTCGTCTCCCGGGTTCAGCACGGCGAGCAGGGTCGACAGCATGGTCTCCGTCGAGCCGCAGCAGACCGTCACCTGCCGGTCGGGATCCACGTCGAGGCCGTAGAACTTCCGGTACTTCTCGGCGATCGCGCGTCGTAGGCGCGGCGTGCCCCAGGTGATCGCGTACTGATGGAAGTCGCCGTCGATCGCGCGGTGGGCGGCCTCGATCAGCTCGCGCGGCGGCGGGAAATTCGGCATGCCCTGCGCGAGGTTCACGCCGCCGTGCTGGTTCACGATGCGCGTCATCTCGCGGATGACAGACTCGGTGAAGCCCTGGACGCGGCGGGAGATGGACGGCGGGGCCGGCACTTACGGGATCACGACGTCGTGCTCGATCGGGTCGACCTGCACGCCCCGCTCCTTCAGCCAGCGCACGCCCCGCGCGAGCGCGTCCGCGTCGCCATCGAGCTCGAGCGCCATCCAGCCGTGGTCGGCCTTCACGTCGGCGCGCCGGATGTTGATGACGATGTCGAAGTCCTTGACGAGTCGGTAGACGATCGGCTCCTGAACGAGGTTGGACGGAAAGGTCAGGCGCAGCCGCATGCGGGTCTTCGCGGACACCGCGTCAGCGCCCTCCGGCGATCGCGGGCACGATCGAGACCTGGTCGCCGTCCTTCAGCGCGGTCTTCTGCGACTGGAGGAACCGGATGTCCTCTTCGTTGACGTAGATGTTGATGAACCGCCGCAGCTCGCCCGTCTCGTCGAGAAGCCGCTCCTTCAGCCCCGGGTACTGCCGTTCGAGGTCCTCGACGAGCCCCGCGACCGTGGTGGCCGTCGCCTGGATCTCGGGGTTGCCCTTCGTGAGCGAACGCAGGGGCGTGGGAATCCTGACGAGCACCGGCATGGCGCGTTCCTCCTAGGCCGTCTGGGACTTGAGGTCGGCCAGCGCCTGGTCGAATGCCGACAGCGACGGCTTGATCTTCACGTGGATCTCGAGGCGGTCCTGGAGCGCGTCCGGCGTCTTGAGCCCGTTGCCCGTGACGCAGATGACGATGGACTCGTCGCGCGGGATCACGCCCGCCTCGACCAGCTTCTTGGCGGCGGCAACCGTCACGCCGCCGGCGGTCTCGGTGAAGATGCCCTCCGTCCGCGCGAGCAGCAGCATGCCCTCGACGATCTCCTCGTCGGTCGCGTGCTCGCCGTAACCGCCCGACTCCTTCGTCGTCTTGTAGGCGTAGTAACCGTCGGCCGGGTTGCCGATCGCGAGCGACTTGGCGATCGTGTTGGGCCGGACGGGGACCAGCACGTCCGTGTCGTTCTTGATCATCGTGACGATCGGTCCGCACCCCGTCGCCTGCGCGGCGTACATCCTGGTCTCGAGGGGGCCGTCGATGAGCCCGAGCGTCTGCAGCTCCTTGATCGCCTTCCAGATCTTCGTGATCAGCGAGCCGCCCGCACAGGGGACGACGATGTGCTTCGGGGTGCGCCAGCCCAGCTGCTCCACGATCTCGAAGCCGTAGCTCTTCGATCCTTCCGAGTAGTAGGGTCGAAAGTTGACGTTGACGAACGCCCAGCGGTATTTGTCGGCGATCTCGGAGCAGAGTCGGTTGACCTCGTCGTAGGTTCCGTGGACGGCGACGAGCGTCGGACTGTAGACGAGCGTCGCCAGGATCTTGCCCTGTTCGAGGTCCGCCGGGATGAAGATGTAGGACTTGAGCCGACCCTCCGCGGCGTGCGCGGCGACCGAGTTCGCGAGGTTGCCCGTGGAGGCGCACGCCACCGTGTCGAAGCCGAACTCGCGCGCCTTCGTCACCGCCACCGCCACCACGCGGTCTTTGAAGGACCAGGTCGGGTGGCAGACGGAATCGTTCTTGATCCAGATCTCCTTGCAGCCGAGCTCCTCCGCGAGGTTCTGCGCACGGACGAGGGGCGTGAAGCCCACATGATGCCCGACCGCGACGTCACCCTCGACCGGCAACAGATCCTTGTACCGCCACATGCTCGGCGGCCCGGCGGCGATCGACTCGCGCGTGACGACACCCTTCAGCGCGTCGTAGCGATAGTCGACCTCGAGGGGACCGAAACAGAACTCGCAGACGTGGACGGGTGCTCCGGGGTAGCGGCGGCCGCATTCGCGGCAACGCAGACCGTTCAGCTTCTCCATCGTGCCGTCTCCATCGGTAGGGGAATTGAGCCCCGAGTTTTGTTGCACCGACAGCCAGACATTTCCATCACTTAACACTCAACGCCGAGTGAAGTCAATCGCGTATCATCCCCCACCGTGACTCGCCGCGAGGCCGTTCCCGCGCTGCTGCTCCTCGCGTACGGCGTCTGGTTCGCCTCCCGCGCGCTCGGCGCCCAGCTCCTCGTATTCGACGACCACCCCGGCCAGCTCTTTCGCGCCTGGCACGTCGTGGCGCGCGGCGCCGCGCCGTGGGCGTGGGAGCCCGGCTGGTGGACGGGTTATCCGGAGCTCCAGTTCTATCCGCCCGGCCTCGCGTATGCGGGCGCGCTGCTCCACCGGCTCTCGCTGGGGACGCTCCCCCTCGCCGCCGCGTACCAGACGCTGCTCTGGCTTGCCTACCTGGCGCCCGGCGTGACCACCTTCGTGCTCCTCGCGCGGATCACGCGGAGCGGCTGGGCGGCCCTGCCCGCCGCGTTCGTGGTGCTGACGTTTGCCGGGGGCGCGCCGGGCATCGCGAGCGGCGTCGAGGGCGGCGTGCATATCGGGATGGTCGGCGCGCGGCTCGCGTGGGCGCTCCTGCCGCTCCTCCTGCTCGTTCTCCTGAGGTGGATCGAGGAGGCCGGCCGCCTCCCGTGGCTCCTGGCACCGCTCGTCGCGACGATCGTCCTCACCCACCCGGCCGCACTCCCCGCCGCCGTGGTGTTGACGCTCCTCGCCGCGCACGCGGCGGCGCCGCGTGGCGCGCGCCTCTCCCGGGCATTCGGCGGCCTCGCCCTCGCGGCCGGGCTCACGGCGTTCTGGACGCTGCCGCTCGTCCTGCGGCTCGAGCATACCCGCGCGCTCGCCTGGGGCGAGCTGAGCCTCGCCGGACTCGCCCGCGCGTTCACCACCCAGCCGCTGCTTCCCGTCCTCGTCGCCGCGGCCGTGCTCGCCGTCTTCGCGCGCCGCGATCCGTCGGCGTCCGGGACGCGATCGGAGACCGTCGTCGCGCGCTTTCTTCCGGCGATGATCGGCGTGACGCTCACCGACCGGGTGGTGCTGGAGCCCATGGGGATCCGCTGGCTGCCGGCCGACCGTGTCGCCGATGGCGCCTGGCTGGCGCTGGTCCTCGCGGCGGGGGTCGGCTGGGCGCGCGTGTGCCGTCGCGTCGGCCGCGACGGAGCGCTCTCGCTGGGGGCGCTCGCCCTGGTCGTCCTGCTCTCCCTCCCCGGCGGCACGCTCGTCCTCGTGCGCCAGCCGGCGGAGTGGCCGAAGCTCGAGGCCACCGTGCGCGGGCTCCGGCTCGAGCATCTCTGGGATCTTTTGCGCCGCGTCCCCGACGGACGGATTCTCTTCTTCCGCTCTTCGGTGCCGCTGGTTCACGGGACCGCCTGGTGGCGTCCCCACACGCACATCCTCGCGCTGACGCCGATGACGACCGGGCGCGCGATCGTCAACGGGACCTTCACGCACCCGTCGCCCGTCGCCGCGCTGGTCTATCGGGGCGACGCGGGACCGGGAGCCCTCACGTCGCTTGCCGAGACGCGCGACGGTGTCTCGCTGTTCGGCCGATCGCTCGCCACCCTCGACGCGGACGCGTTCAACGCCCGCGCCGAGCGTCTCGCCGTGAGCGCGGTGGTCGTGCTGGAGGACGACCTCCCGGGCGTGCGGGCGCTCGAGGACAATCCCGTCTTCCCTCAGCGGCTTGCCTCGCCGCCCTTCGTCGTCTTCCAGCGCAGCACACCAGTCGAGCTCCCGCGCGAGCTCGATCCCAGCCGGTGGACGTTCCAGGCGCCGGGCGAGGGCTGGATCGGTGCCCGCTTGGCGTACTACCCGCTCTGGACGGCGAGCGCCGGCGGCGCTCCGCTCGCGGTACGCCGCGGCCGGGACGGAGGGCTGGAGGTGCGGGCGCCGCGACGCGGCGCCACGATCGAGCTGGCCTACCGTCCGGGTCTTCCGGAGAAGCTGGGGCTCGTCGTGAGCGGCGGCGCCATTCTCGTCTGCGCGGCGCTCGCGCGCCGCCGGCGCGCTATTCCGGTCCCACCGTGTGCGTGAAGAGCATCGCGCCGTTCACGTCGAGGAGGCGGACGACGAGGCTCCCGGGCTCGATCACGACCTCGCCGAAGGTGTAGACGCCCCCGCGCGCGAAGAGCGAGCGCGGGTTGAGCGCCTGGTCGAGCGGGCGGGGCCGGCCCGTCGAGGCCGAGAGCGGCCCCGCGACGAACTCGTGAAACGACCATTCCGGCGTCGGGTGGTGGCGGATCAGCTCGGCGTGGTGCACGTCGGCCACCAGGAAGACGAGGTTCTTGACGCCGCGCGCGCGCAGCGATCTCAGGATCGCGTCGCGCTCGACGGCGAAGCCCGTGCCGCCCTCCTGTGGCGTGCCGTACACGTTCGCGTTGGACCACGAGTCCCGCCGCTCCGGCTTTCCCGTCGGGATCGAGAGCGGCACGCTCGAGACGACCATCTTCCAGACCGCGGTCGACGTCGATACGTTGTCCACGAGCCAACGCCGCTGGGCGGCGCCCAGCATCGTTTTGCCCGGGCCATCAGTCTGCGTGTTCGGGCTCCGGTACTGACGCGTGTCGAGGATGAAGATCTCGAGGAGGCGGCCCCAGCGGAACTTACGGTAGAGACGGTTGGGCTCGTCGTCGGGCGGAATGATGGGGAAGTATTCGAGGAACGCGCGCCGGCCGGTGGGCATCAGCGGGTCGCTGGGCCCCGAGAAGTCGTTGCGTACCTCGTGGTCGTCCCAGATCGCGTACACCGCGGTCGTGCGGAAGAACGCCTGGACCGCGGGCTCCTCGCGGTTGTAGCGGTGACGCCCGCGGTACTCGCCGAGCGAGCGCGCGACGAAGTTCGCGCCCGGGAGGACGCCGGGCGTGTCGCACTTCACGTCGGCGTAGATCGTGTCACCCTCGAAGAGGAAGAAGTCGGGCTTGTGGCGCGCCATCGCGCGGAAGATCGGGTAGCCGCCGTCGATCAGCCGGCAGCGGCCGCCGCCGCCCAGGTCGCCGCTCCAGAGGAAGTGCACACGCGTCGCCTGGTCCGCCATGGGCGCGGTGACGAACTCGCCGGTGACGCTCTCGCCCGCCGCGCGGATCTCCCACGTATAGCGCGTGGCCGGTGTGAGACCCGCCAGCGGCACCTTGACGGTCTGGTCACCGCGCTTGGTGGCGCGCGCGGTGGCTGTGATGGCGGTGCCGCCCGCCGACGGGCGCGCCTCCACGCCGACGGTGGTCTCGCCGGCCGGCCGCGCCCAGACCACGGCCGTCGTGGAGCTGACGTCCCCGACGGTGACGAGGAGGCCCGGCCCGGCGGCGGCACCGCCCGCCAGGAGCCCCGCGGCGAGCGCGAGCGCCGCGGTGAGCCGTCGCCTCACGCTCGGGCGCGCCTCAGACGAGCGGATCGTAGTTGAAGTACTGGCCCGAGGTCATGAGCGGGACCAGATGGTGCTGGAGCGTGCCTGGGAAGATCGCGGCGAGGCTCTCCGGGGTCCAGCCCCCGTCGCTGTGCACGCGCATGATCGGGCGCTCGTGGCCGAAGAGCATCAGCTCCTTGCCGCGCACGCCGAAGACCTGGCCGCTCACGTCCTTGGCCGCCTCGGAGGCCAGGAAGACGGCGACCGGCGCGATGTGGGCGGGCGACATCTTCTTGATCTTCTCGACGCGCGCCTTCTGCGCCTCGGTCTCCGCCGGGATCGTGCCGATCATGCGCGTCCAGGCGAAGGGCGAGATGCAGTTCGCCGTCACGTTGTAGCGTCCCATGTCGAGCGCCGTCGCCTTGGTGAGGCCGAAGATGCCGAGCTTGGCGGCGGCGTAGTTCGCCTGGCCCACGTTGCCGATGAGGCCCGAGGTGGACGTCATGTTGATGAAGCGCCCCGACTTCTGCTCGCGCATGATCGGCGCCGCCGCCCGGGTCACCGCGAAGGTCCCCTTGAGATGCGTGTTGATGACCGCGTCCCACTCCTCCTCGGTCATGTTGAAGATCATGCGGTCGCGGAGGATGCCCGCGTTGTTCACGACGATGTCGATGCGCCCGAAGGCGTCTACCGCGGTCTTGACGATCGCCTGGCCGCCGGCCATCGAGGCCACCGAGTCGTAGTTGGCGGCCGCCTGGCCGCCGGCCTTCTTGATCTCGTCCACGACGTCGTCGGCCGGCGCGCGCGAGGTGCCACTGCCGGCCTCCGAGCCGCCGTAGTCGTTCACGACCACCTGCGCGCCGTGACGCGCCATGAGCATGGCGATCTCGCGCCCGATGCCGCGCGCCGCGCCCGTCACCACCGCGACCTTGCCCTTGAGCATCATGCGTCGATCCCCCCCGGCCATCGAGTGAGAAGCGGCGATCACGATAGCACAGCCACGCGCGCTCAGCCCCGGCGCGCGTCGAGCGCGGCCACGAAGGCGCCGGAGAAGACGAAGACCACGGCCGAGTAGTAGACGAACATCGTGAAGGCGACCAGGATGCCGAGGGCGCCGTAGATCTGATCGTAGACGCCGACCTGCTGGATGTAGACGCGGAAGAGCTGCTTGGCGACCTCCCACAGCAGGCTCGCGAGGATCGCGCCGGCGATCGCGGCAGCCGGCCGGACCCGGCGCCGGGGCACGAAGCGGTAGGCCAGGTAGAACATGAGCGTCGAGAGCAGCAGGCTCAGCCCGAGCGAGGAGATCTCGAACCATCGCGGCGGCACCGGGAGCGCGCCGAGCGCGAGCGCCCGGAACCAGTGATAGATCCAGGTCACCGCGCTCGCCACGAAGAGCAGGAGGCTCAGCAGGACGACCATCCCCGCGTCGGTCACGAGGTTGCGGACAAAGCCGCCGCCCCCCTTCACGCCGAGGAGGCGGTGGAGGACGAGCCGCGAGGCGCCGAAGAGCGGTGTCGCGAAGAGGATCAGCACCCCCGTGCCGACGAGCCCGGAGGCCGCGCGCGCCTGGACGATGCGGACGAGCGACCGCTCGATTTGCCTCTGGTAGACCGGAAAGTGCTGGGTGAGCTGATGGACGACCTCGCGGGCGGCCTGCTCTGTGGAGAGCACGAACCCGACGACGGAGACCCCCAGGAGCAGGATCGGGATCAGCGTGACCAGGAAGAAGAACGCGAGCCCGGCGCTGAGGAAGAGGCCGTCCGCGGCGAAGAAGCGCGAGACCGCGCCGCCGCCCGTGCTCACAACTGCCGGAAGAAGTGGGCCCGGTCGCCCCCCTTCACCTCGCACCGGCGCATCTTGCTGTCGCGCATCACCTCGAGGGTGAGCGGCTCGCCCGGCTCGTGGCGCCAGAGGGACATGTAGAGCTCGCGCCGCGTGGCGACTTCCTCGGCGTTGAGCGAGACGATCACGTCGCCCTCCCGCAGCCCACCCCGGTCGCCCGGTCCGTCCGGGACGATGCCGGCGATGACCACGCCCTCCTCGAGGGCGTGGGCGAAGACGCCGAGCCACGCGCGGCGCGGCCGGCTGACCACGCGTCCGTAGCGCAGCAGCTCCTGCGCGTGCTGGCGATAGCAGTCCACCGGGATCGCCAGCGAGCTCCGCGCGATCTCGTTGAGGGTCAGGTAGACTACGCCCACCATCGTACCGGCCGGCGTGAAGAGGCCGCCGCCGCCGAAGCCCGGGTTCGCGGCATTCGACACGACGCCGCGCTCGAGCAGGTATTCCCAGTACGCCTCGAACTCGCCGAGGTAGGTCACGAGCCCCCCGGCCACGCGCCGTTCCTGGGCGGCGATCGCGGCGAGCGCGATGACCGGAGCGCCACGCTCGATAGCCTCGCCGTCGCCGAGCGCGGCCGCCTGGAGCCCCTGACGCTTCACGCGCACGAGGCCGAGGCCGACCTCGAAGTCCTGCGCCACGATTTCCGCCTTCGCCCGCCGGCCCTTCGCGAAGGACACGTCGATCGCCTGCGCGCCCATGATGACGTAGTTCACCGTCAGGATCAGCCCCGAGGCGTCCACCACGACGCCGCTGCCGAAGCGCTCGTCGCCCAGGATTCGTGCGGACGGATGATCGCGCGGCACCGTGACGCGGAGGTGGACCACAGACTGCAGGAGGTGCTTGACCAGCTCGACCGAGACGTCCATGGCGCGTCGCTACCTGGGCTTCAGGTGCCGGGCGAAGAAGGTCGCCACCCGGCGCCGCGCGTCGGCGAAGGCGCTCGCGTCGAAGCCGACCGTCGCCCCGCAGCACTCGCCGGGCTTGTTCCGGTTCCCGACTTCCGGGAGGTAGGCGAGCCTCTGGTCCGGCACGTCGAAGTAGTGATAGGCACCCGGGTAGAGCACGATCGTCGCGTCGGCGCCGCGCTGTCGCATGCGGTCCACCATCTCGACGCAGGGGCCGGGAATCGTCCAGTCGTCGGCGTCGCCCAGCAGGACGAGCAGCGGCCGGGTGACGAGCTCGCTCACGAGCGAGTAGCACCCGCCCGGATAGACGCCCACCGCGGCGGCGAAGCCCGGCTCGGGGAGCACCACGCCGCGCCCCCGCGCGCGCTCGAGGCTCGGCCCGTTGATGACCGCGATCGCGAACACGCCGCCGTTGGACCAGCCGATCGCGCCGATGCGGACCTTGTCCACGTAGGGCCTGGATTGCAGGAAGCGGAGCGCGCCCATGGCATCGTCGAAGCGCTCCGTGTTCGGCACGTCCGGCGTGTCGGCATCGCAGCCGTGACCGATTCGTCGAGCGCCCCAGCTGTCCACCACCAGCGCCACGAAGCCCTGGTCGCGGAACCAGCGCGCCCACTCGTGATTGGAAGCCGAGACGCCGTGACAGCCGTGAAAGAGCACCACGGCCGGGAACGGCCCGGCGCCCTCTGGCCGGTACTCCCACGCGGGGACAGTCACCGGCGCTGCCGGCGCGGCGTTGGAGAAGCTGATCGGGGCAGAGGCGCAGCCGGCGGACAGCGCGGCGACGAGCAGGACCACGCGGGCGCGCCGGAGCATGCGACGAGCATACACCGGCCCCGGCGCGTGCGGATGGGGCAAGCGCGAACGGGCGGTCACCGTTCTCCGCGTCCGGATCCTGGCCACGCGGCGTGGCGCGTTCCTGGTCAAGGCCACGCCGAGGCGATCGGCGCAAGCGGATCGGCGGATGCACAGCGATGATGGCTAAGTGCTGAAGCGATCGCGGTTGTTGCCGGAATTGCGGTCCGAAGGCCGCCGTTGGTACGGTGTCTGCACCGGTTGTCTCTTCCGGGACCTCGCGAATGAAGACGGCGCAGGACGTTCAGGAGAGGCCACACGGCGCGCGAAGCGCGGTTCTGGCGAGCCGCCCGACCGCGAGGGTTCGATATGGCGCGCCGCTGGCCATCGCGCGGCCGCTCCCGCAGACGGCGCCCGCGGCGCGGGAAGGTTACTGGATCGGACGGGCCGGAATCGCCGGCGCCCTGGCTCTGGGCACGGCCGTCGGCGTGCTGGCGATACTGCTCTTTTCGGGTGCGGGCGTCGTGTCGGTCCACGCGATGACTCGGTTCGACAAGAACGCCCTCGCATTCGTCAACGGCTTCGCTCGGCTGTCTCCGCGGTTCGATGCGTTCATGTCGTACTTGTTCGACGCCTACCTCCTGCAGGGCGGCGTCATGATGGCCTTGTTCTGGAGCGCGTGGTTCGGAGCCGACGACACGCGGGACGCGCGTCGCAGACGCCAGACGGTGCTCTCGTCGCTGCTCGCGATGTACACCGCCCTCCTGCTCGGCCTGGCGATCAGAGCCGCGCTCCCGTTCCGACCGAGACCGCTTCGCGATGCGTCCATCGTGTTCAATTTGCCCTTCGGCTTCGACACGCTGGGCGCGTCGACCTCGTTTCCGAGCGGCCACGCCGTTGTGTTCTTTGCCCTCGCGACCGGACTCTGGACCATCTCGAAGAGGCTCGGACTGCTCGGCAGCCTCTACGCGCTCTTGTTCGTCTGTCTGCCGCGGATGTATCTTGGCCTCCACTATCCGAGCGACATCGTGGCGGGCGCAGCGGTGGCGGTCGCGACGACGGTGGCGGTCAACCGGATGTTGCTCGGCTCGGCGTTCATCGAGCCGTTCTGGGCATGGTCGGAGAGACACCCGGCGCTCTTCAATAGCTTCTTCTTCATCGCGAGTCTCGACACGGCCATGGAGTTCTCGAACGCGAAGGCGCTGATCCGCCTCGCGACCACCCAGCTCGTCTGAGCGACCCCCTCGCCGCCGCTTCGGGTTGAGCGCGGACCGATCGCCGAGTATCCTGGCTCCGTGAGCCAGCCGGTCCGACCGATCGTCCACGTGGAGAAGGTCCTCGCCTGACCGTCGGCTCACGCTGGAGCGCGCGCCGCTCCTCTTCGGACGCGATCCGGCTCCCGGCCTTCTCGCGTTCGCCCTCGCCACCGGCGGCCGCGTGCTCACCCTCTGGCAACGCCGGGGCGACGGGGTGGCGACGGAGCGGGTGCCGTTCTCGCCGTTCGTCCTCGTCGCCGACCGCGCGCTCGTCCAGGACGCGCCGGGTCTCGTCGCGCTCGCGCCGCTCGACGGTCCGGGCGAGCTCCGGTGGCTCGCGCGCTTCGGCGCGTGGTCCGAAGCGCTCGGCGCGCGTGACCGGTGCCGCGACCGGAGTGGCCAGCCCGTCACCGTCCCGGCCGCGCCGTACCGGTTCCTGGCCGATCCCGTTCACCAGTACCTGCTCCTGGCCGGCCGCACCTCGTTCGGTGGCACGAGTTTCGGCGATCTCCGGCGTCTGGCCCTCGACATCGAGGTGCTGACCACCGAGGGCCACGAGTTCCCGAGCGCCGCGCGCCCGGGCGACCGCATCATCGCCATCGCGCTGGCCGACTCCGCCGGCTTCCGTCACGTGATCCGGGGTGATCGGCTCGACGAGCGGGCCATGCTCTCCGAGTGCACGCGACTGATCCAGGAGCACGATCCCGACGTCATCGAGGGCCACAATATTTTCCGCTTCGATCTCGAGTACCTGGAAGCGCGCGCGCGGCTCCATGGCGTCGCGCTCGCCTGGGGCCGCGACGGCGGCGCCCTCACGGGACGCGTCGCCCGGCTCCAGATCGCCGAGCGGACGATCGGTTACCGACGCTACGAGGTCGCGGGCCGGCACATCGTCGACACCTGGATGCTCGCCCAGCTCCACGACGCCGGCACGCGCGACCTGCCGGGCTTCGGCCTTAAGGACCTCGCACGCCACTTCGGCGTCGCGGCCCCCGACCGAACCTACGTGGATGGCTCGCAGATCGCGCGCGAGTTCCGCGAGGCGCCCGACCGGCTCATGGCGTACGCGCTGGACGATGTGATCGAGACGCTCGGCCTCTCGTCCGTGCTGGCGCCACCCTACTTCGCCCAGGCCCAGGTTGTGCCCTTCGACTACCAGTCGTGCACGCTGCGGGGCGCGGCGGCGAAGATCGACGCCTTGCTGCTCCGCGAGTACCTCCACCGCGGCCACGCGGTGCCGCTGCCGCGGCCCGTGGCGCCCGTCGGCGGGGGGCACACGGCGATTCATCAGCAGGGCGTCGCACGGCCGGTGCTCCACGTCGACGTCACCTCGCTCTACCCGTCGCTCATGCTCGCCGGGGAGATCGCGCCGGCCTCGGACACGCTCGGCGTCTTTCCCGAGCTCCTGCGCCACCTCCGCGACTTCCGTGTCCGCGCCAAGCGGGGCATGCGCGAGGCGGCCGACCCCGCCGAGCGCGCGCACCTCGCCGCGCTCCAGCAGTCGTTCAAGATCCTGATCAACGCGTTCTACGGCTACCTGGCGTTCTCGAACGGGCACTGGAACGACTTCGATGCCGCCAACCGCGTCACCGCCGAGGGACGGGCCGTCGTCACCGCGCTTCTCGACCGGCTCGGCGAGCTGGGCGCCACACCCGTCGAGGCGGACACCGACGGCGTGTACTTCGTGCCGCCGCCGGGCCATGGCCCGGCCGACGACGAGACCCTGCTCGAGCGGCTCACGGACGGCCTCCGCGCCGGCATCCAGCTCGAGCTCGACGGCCGCTACGCCGCGATGTTCAGCTACAAGATGAAAACCTACGCGCTCCTCGACGACCGTGGCCGTCTCCTGCTGAAGGGCTCGGCGTTCCGCTCCCGCGGGATCGAGCCCTTCCAGCGCCTTCTCATCGAGGAGATCGTGCGCGCACTGCTCGAGGGCCGGCGCAGCGAGGTACGGCCGATCGTCGACCGCTGGCTCGAGGATTTTGCCGCGCATCGCGTCCCCCTCAAGCTCTTCGCCCGCACGGAGACGCTGCAGGAGTCGGTCGAGGGTTATCGCGAGAGGGTGGCGGCGGGGACGCGCCCCGCCTCGGCCGTGTACGAGCTCGCGCTCGCCTCGGGCCGCGCCGTGCAACCCGGTGACCAGGTGTCCTACTACGTTGTCGGACGGAGCGCCGGCGTCGCCGTCAACGAGTATTCGCGTCTCGCGAGCGAGTGGGACCCAACCCGCCCCGACGAGAACGTCGAGTACTACCACGCGAAAGTGCGCGAGGTCTGGGAGCGCTTCCGCACCTTCACCGACTTCGACGGACTCCGTCCTTTCGTCGACGAGCCGGCGCCTCAGACCCAGCTCTCCCTCTTCTGATCCTCGCGTCCGGACCCGCCCTTCTCCCTCACCAGATCAGCGAGAGCTGCCGGGGCCGCGGCGCGTCCACCGGGCGGTCGGCGCGCCGGCGCACCGGGAAGCCCGCCTCCTCCCCGAGCCGCCGGAAGCGCGTCTCGATCTCCTGGACGTAGGATCGGGGCGCGTAGGCTGCGGCCGCATAGAGGTGCCTGTACTCGGGCACGAGCGCCGGGAACTCGGCCGCGAGAAAGTTGAAGAACGTCTCCCGTGTGCTCGCACGCAGGAAGAGGACATTCGATTCCGCCAGCGCCGCACCTGCTCCGCGCGCCGCCTGGAGCAGCGCGCGAAGGTTGGCCTCGCCGTCCGTGATCAGGGGCAGCACTGGCATGACGAACAAGCGCGTCTCGACTCCGGCCGCCGCCAGCGTACGCATGGCCTCGAAGCGAAGGTCGGGACGTGGCGCCCGGGGCTCCAGGCGACGCGCCAGGGCCGGGTCCACGGTGACGACCGAGAAGTTCACGGAAACCTCGGAGCGCGTCGCGAGCGCCGCCAGCAGCGATGCGTCCCGTGCGATGAGCGCGGACTTGGTGGTGATCGACAGTCGCAGTCCCGGGATCTCCCGCGCGGCCTCCAGTAGACGGCGCGTCACCTCGAAGCGGCCCTCGGCCGGCTGATACGGGTCCGTCGCGGTGCCGAGCGCGATGAGCTGCCCGCTACGTCGGGCGTTGGCGAGCTGCCGGGCGAGCGCCTCGCGATCGGTTTGCTTCACGTAGATGCGACGCTCGAACGTCGCGGGATCGTTCTGCCCGAGGAAATCGTGGGTGTAGCGGGCGTAGCAGTAGCGGCATCCCATCTCGCAGCCCCGATAGGGATTGGCCGTCCAGCCGAAGGGCATCGGCCGCGCATTGAAGCGATTCACCAGGCTCTTGGCTCGAAGCTCCTGATATTCGACTCCGCGCCGCTCGTCGATGGTCTCGCCGATACGCGCGGCCATTCCCGGCGCCGGAACACCCGGCTTGATGGTCGAGCGCTTCCCGGAGATCGTCATGTGTTGAGTGCTCCTTTCCAAGAAAAAACCCGGGGACCGTGAGATCCCCGGGCCGTCTGGCGCTCTATCTCCTCCAGCCGCCGCCCGGTCCGCCCCCGCCCGGGCGAGGTCCGCGATCCCCGCGCGGCCCGCCCGCGCTCCGCTGAGGCTGCGGACGCGCCTCGTCCACGACCAGGTTGCGATCTCTGAAGAGACGCCCGTTCAGCATCTCGATCGCCTTGGTGGCCTCTTCCTTCGTGGCCATCTCGACGAAGCCAAACCCACGCGGTCGACCCGTGAACTGATCGGTGATGATCCTGACCGTCTCCACGGTCCCCGCCTGGGCGAACAGTTCCCTGAGATCTTCCTCGGTGGCCTGGAAGGAAAGGTTCCCCACGAACAACTTTGCGGCCATCGCGCGCCCTCCTAGCCCTAACGATAGCGGCGGCTTAAAGTCGGCTACTTATAGCCTCCGGCGCAGAGCATAGTGACAGCGGGTGACGCATGTCAAGGAGGGTAATTCTGCCCCTCAGAGATAGACGCCGCGGGTCGCGCCTCCGTCCACCGTGATGCAGATCCCTGTGAGAAATGACGCGCGCGCCGAGACGAGGAAGCAGACGAGATCGGCGACGTCCTCCGGCCGCGCGATGCGCTTGAGCGGATACGTGCCCTCGACCTCGCCGCGATACGCCTCGACGCTCTTACCCGCAGCCGCCGCCTGCTGGGCCATGAGCGTCTCCCATCGGCTCGTCGCCGTCGCCGCGGGCGAGACCGCCGTCACCAGAATGTTCGACGGCGCGCCGAGGTCGGCGAGTCCCTTGGTGAAGTTGATGAGCCCCGCGTTGGCGACGCCTCCCGGCAGGTACCCCGCTGTCGGGTTTCGTGCCGCGGCCCCGACGACGTTGACGATCCGGCCGCCGCCCTGTGCCTGCATGACGGGCAGCACGGCGCGGGCCATCCGGATGTAGCCCAGGAGCTTCAGGCTCCAGTCGTCGGCCCACTGGTCGTCGGGAATCTTCAAGAAGTCGCCGCCCCGGATCGCGCCGGCGTTGTTGACGAGGATGTCGATCCTGCCGTGCCGGCCCTTCACGGTCTCCACGACGCGGCTGACCTCGTCGAGCCGGCTGAGGTCCGCGGCGACGGCGATCGCCTCGCCTTCGGCCGACCCTCGAATCTCGGCCGCCACGCTTTCGAGCGCCGCCTTGTCGCGCGCACAGAGGGCGACGCGCGCGCCCTCCCTCGCCAACCCCACTGCGATCGCGCGTCCGATCCCGCGCGAGGCGCCCGTGACGAGCGCCGTTTTCCCGGTGAGCTCGAGGTCCATGACAGCCTCCTGTTTGTTCAGCCGTCCGTTGTGTCGGGAAAGCGGGGAACGAGGGCCCAGTCGAAATTCTCGACGCGGGCGGCGGAGGCGGCGGTCGCCTGAGCGAAGGCGTCGAGTCCGCGACGGTCGAGCGCGCGCCCGTGCAGCCGCACGCTTCCCTCTTCGAGCAACGCCCGCGCTCCACGCAGATTGCCGTTCGCCAGGTGCTGATAGCCGACCGCGACCTGGATCAGCCCCTGCAGCGCCTCCCGCGCGTCGCCCACCGCCTCCCGCCACGCGGGCTCGAGCAGCTCGTGCACCTCGAAGTAGAGCCCCGCCGCCCAGAGTGCCCCGGCGTCGTCGAGCACCTCCGCACGAGCCGGGCGTCGACTGCCGAGCGGTCGCGTGGCGAACGCCCGCCGGGCGCTTCGGGCGCGCTCGGTGAGGAGAGGAGCGTAGCGCGCTTCGCCGGGAGCGAGCCAGTCCGCGAGGGCCGCGGCGCAGCCCGTCTCGAGACTGGAGAGCTCGGCGCGGGCTGCGGAATCGTCCAGCGCTTTCAGGATCAGCTCCGCCAGCCGATTCCGGGCCGCCAGTGGCAGCGTGGGAATCACACCGTCGCGACCGGCGACGCGGCCCTCGACACTCGCTCGACGCGTGTCCCGGCGATCAGGTCGTGGAGGGCCCGCTTGTCGCTCCGCAGCCCCGCCATCGCGTACCCGACGCCGAAGGTCGCGATCGATACGAAGTAGGCGAAGAAGCGGAGCAGCGAGGCACCGAACGGCGGCGGAGCGCCGTTCCCCAGGACGCGCACGCCCGCCACGAGCTTGCCGACCGTCTGACCGAAGAGCGCGTGCAGAACGATCGTGTAGGCGCCCGCAAAGAGGAGCGTGAAGAGCCAGAGCAGCGGCGCGAGCCTCCAGGCGTCGGCAACGCCCACGCCCCACAGCCGGCGGACCAGCGCGCCATAGGACGCCTGCACGATGAAGAAGATCACGAAGTCGAGCGCCAGCGCGAGCGCGCGAATCCAGAAGCCTGCGGGGCGTCCCTCGACCATGCCGCGTATCTTATCGCCTCGCGACGACGGCCCACCAGCCGCCTTGACCGCAGCGGAGATGTGGCCCGCCGGAGTCTGGCTCAGGAATGAGCTTTCCGGTAAAGGACTCACCAGGACCGATTCTGACCGCTAGGCCGTAAGTAACTATTATATCTGGGCTTTACATGTCGGTATCGGATTTGCGTTGGAATTCCGTCATGGATACCACAGGGCAGTTGGTTCCGGTAGGAAACCAGGCGTGCACACCCCACCGGGGTGTCGGGCGCCCGTCGACGGTGATTCAGCACGAGTCTCTCGTCAGTCAGTGGCTGCGTGAGGGTCCCGACATTTCGGGCGCCGAGATCCTGCGGCGGGCCCGGCTCGCCGGCTATCGCGGCGGCAAGAGCGCACTCTACGAGCTGGTGCGGCGGCTGAGGGCGCACGGAGCGATCGAAGCGGGCTGGAAGCCCGTCGCGAACGGGACCGCTCAATGACGAGCAGCCCCGGTCGGCGCCTGTTCGGCTTCGGCGTTCTCTTCTTGACCGTGGTCTCGGGGTACGTGGCGTCCCGGCTTCCGGTCACGCCCGAAGGACCTCAGGTCAGCAACGCCCCGGCCGGCCTGGCCTCTCACATCAAGGCGGCGTCGACTCGTCACGGCGTCTCCGAGGAGCTCATTGCCGCGGTCATCGAGGTCGAGTCAGAGTTCAACCCGCGCGCGGTCTCGCGCAAGGGAGCTCGTGGGCTCATGCAGCTGATGCCGGCGACAGCCGCATGCCTCGGCGTGAATGATCCCTTCGATCCTCGGCAAAACATCGACGGCGGGGTCCGGCATCTCCGTGGTTTGATGGACCGCTTTGACCACAATCTTCCGCTGGCCCTCGCCGCGTACAACGCCGGCGAGCAGGCGGTGATCGTCCACGGCGGTGTTCCGCCCTACCGGCAGACGCGCGAGTACGTGACCCGCATCCTGCGGCTTCTGAACCGCAACACCGCGTCGACTCCCGACGCGGGGCAACACGGACGGAGGGTCTAGCACCCCAGCGCGCCTCCGGCTCGGCTCCCGGCGGGCGCGTATAATACCGCCATGATCTCGGTGCAGGACGGCCAGAACAGGATCCTCGCCGAGATCACGCAGCCCGCGCCTCCCGAGCTCCTCTTCCTGGGTCAGGCCGGACGACGCGTCCTTGCCGAGGACATCACCGCCCCCTTCGACGTGCCGCCGATGGACAACTCTGCCGTGGACGGCTATGCGGTCGCGAGCGCCGACATCCCGGCGGCGGGTACGCGCGAGCTGCGCGTCGTCGCCGAGTTGCCCGCGGGCTCGGTCTTCGAGGGCACGCTGGCGCCCGGGCAGGCGATCCGGATCATGACCGGCGCGCCCATGCCGCGGGGCGCCGACACCGTCTATCCCCAGGAGATCGTCGAGAAATCGGACCGGGGTGTGGCCGTCCCCGCGCTCACAAAGGGCGCGAACGTCCGGATGCGCGGCGAGGACGTCGAGGCGGGCACGGTCGTCATCGAGCGCGGCACGGTGCTCCGGCCCCAGGAGCTCGGCCTCATCGCGTCGCTCGGCCGCCTCCAGATTCTCGCCCATCGCCGACCGCGCGTCGCGCTCCTGTCCACCGGCGACGAGGTCGTCGAGCCCGGCGCGACGAGGCGTCCGGGCCAGATCTACGACGCGAACCGCTTCACGCTCGCCGCCTCGATCGAAGACGCGGGCGCCGAGGTGCGCGATCTGGGCATCGTTCCCGACGCGCGCGACCAGCTGCGGGAGCGGCTGCGCGAGGCGAGCGCCGCCGACGTGGTCGTCACGTCGGGCGGCGTTTCGGTCGGGGGCTACGACTTCGTCAAGGAGATCCTGCAGGAGATCGGGCAGATCGACTTCTGGCAGGTCGCGATGCAGCCCGGCCGGCCCCTCGCGTTCGGACGCATCGGCGCCGCGCATTTCTTCGGGCTGCCGGGCAATCCCGTCGCCTCGATGCTGGCGTTCATGCTGTTCGTGCGTCCCGCCCTCTACAAGCTCGCCGGGCGTCGCCGGCTCTTCCCGGACCTCTTCGAGGCGCGCGCGACGGAGACGATGCCCAAGAAGAAGGGGCGCCGCGAGTTCAAGCGCGGCGTCGTGCAATTCAGGGACGGCGCCTGGCAGGTGCGCACGACGGGCCCCCAGGGCTCCGGGATCCTCTCGTCCATGGCGGCGGGAAACTGCCTGATCGTCCTCGACGAGGAGCGCGGCGACGTGGCACCCGGCGAAACCGTGGCGGTCGAGCCCTTCTGATAGCGGGCGTGGCCTCCCGCCTCAGCGTCGACACGATCGAGACGATCAAGCCCACGGCGGAGGAGTGTCTGCGGCAGGCCGCGCGGCGCCTTCCCCACTTCCGCTACGCGGACCTGCGCTTGCACGTCAGCGAGGCCCGGTGGGCGGCGGCCGAGAACGGCGCGCCGAGAGGCGCGGGCGACGACGAGAGCCTCGGCCTCGGCGTCCGTGTCCTGGCCGGCGACCGCGCGATCGCGCCGGGCTACACGGGCGTCGCGCTCGGCGCCGCCGACGTCGCCGACCTTCCCCGGATTCTTCGCGAGGCGATCGAGCGCGCCTGGCGGCGCGCCGCGGCGAACGGTGAGATGAAGGCGAACGCCCGGGAGAAGTTCGGTGGCCTCGGCGCCGCGCTCGCCGACACCCGCCTTCACCCGGTCGAGGTCAGGCGCGACACGATTGCGGCCGTGTACCGGATCGACCCGCGCTCGCTGGACCTGGGCGAGATGGTCGCCTTCGCGACCGACGTCTCGCGCCAGGTCGCCGCCGTCGGCGCGGCCGTCCGATACAACTGGATCGCGGCGCTCTCCCAGCTCTCGCGCGAGCTGTTCGTCTCCACGGAGGGGGCATGCATCGACCAGACCTTCGCGCTGACGCAGGGCTCCTGCTCCGTCGTGGCGGTCTCGGGCGAGACGAGCCAGGATCTCTACGACGTCCTGGGCCACCAGCGCGGCTGGGAGGTCCTCCTCGACGGCGTGAACGAGCCGCTGATGCGCTTCCCGACCTTTCGCGAATTCGCGCAGGGGCTCGCGCGCGAGGGTCTGGCGCTCGCGTCGGCGCCGCCCCTGCCGTCCTCCGACCGCGACGCGGTCGTCGTGACGGACCCGCACTACAACACGCTCGTCTCGCACGAGATCGTCGGCCACCCCGTCGAGCTCGATCGCGCGCTCAAGATGGAGACCGCGTACGCCGGGCGCTCCTGGCTCCTCGCCGGTCTGGGCGAGCACCAGGTCGGCCGGCGCGTCGCCTCGCCGCTCGTCACCGCGTATTCCGATCCCTCGCTCCCGGGCTACGGCCACTACGCCTACGACCACGAGGGCACCCCCGCGCGGCGCGTGGTCCACATCGAGAACGGGGTCTTCAAGGGATTCATGAACAGCCGGCAGACGGCCGCGGTCTTCGGCGGCGAGCCGAACGGCCACTGGAAGGCGACGGACGCCGCGCTCGTGCCGCTGGTCCGGATGTCCAACACCGTCTTCGGCGCGGGCACCCGGCCGCCCGAGGACATCGTGCGGGAGGTCGACCGCGGCTGGTACTTCGCCGGGCACCGCACGCCCTCGATCGCCGAGAGCCGCGAGAACTTCCGGATCTCCGCGCGCTCCGTCTACGAGATCCGGAACGGTGAGCTCGGCCGGCTCTACCGCGACGGCGGAATCGCCGCCGAAAGCCGCGACTACCTCGTCAACGTGGACGCGGTCGGCACCGACTTTCGGCTCTACCCGATCCCGAATTGCGGCAAGGGCCAGCCGATGCAGACGAAGAAGCTCGGGAACGGTGGACCGACGATGCGCAGCCGCGCGAGGGTCACGGGAGGCTAGACGTGCGCGGCACGCTCGGGCTCCTCGTCGTCGCGGCGATCCTGCTCCTGGGCGCGGCGCCCGCGGCGCCGCCGGAGTCGCCGGTCAGCTTCATCCAGGTGGACGAGCTGAAGGCGCTGCTCGACCGGCGCGTGCGGGCCGACATCATCGACGTCCGCCATTGGCCGCAATACGTCGAGATGCACATCCGGGACGCGCGGTCCATGCCGCTCCGCGCCGTCCCCGACCGGGCCGGAGAGATCACGAAAACCGGTCTCGTCGTCCTCTACTGAACGTGCCCGCACGCGCTGGCCCGGGGGGCCAGCGACATCCTCTATCGCATGGGCTGGCGGAATCATCGCGTGCTCGACGAGGGCCTGCCCGGCTGGCACGCCAAGGGCTACGCGGTCGACGGCACCGACGTCACCGCCCCGCCCAGGCACTGATGGCGGCGTGAAGGACACCGCCGAGCTCGCGGCCACTGTGGAGCGCGCGCTCGCGTACGCGCGGAGCCAGCCGGGCGTCGTCGAGGCGGAGGTGTTCGCGGCGGCGAACGACGCGCTGCTCGCGCGGCTCAACTACACCTCCCACATCCCGTGCAACGGCGTCGAGGAGCCCAAGTCCACCGGATCGTGCGGCCTCGGGATCCAGGCGGTCTTCGACGGAGACCGCGGGCGGCTCATCGGCTTCGGCAGCGAGCCGAGCGATCTCACGGCGGCCGGCGCCGAGCGCGCCCTCGCGCGCGCCCGCCGCGCCGCCGTGGCCGATCCCGACTTCGTGTCGCTTCCCCACCCCTCGCACGAGCCCCGCACGCTCAGCGGCTACCACGACCCGCGGCTCATGGACGTGGACGACGCGAGCCTCGTCGCGGCCGGCTGGAAGATCCTCGACGGCGCGCTCCGGACCTTTATGGCCTCGGGCCGGCTGGCGGCGATGGCCGACGGGGACGCCGCGCTGCGCCGGCTCGGCCTCATCGTGAGCGGCGATGTCACGATTCTCCAGGAACGCATCGCGCTCGCCTCGACCCGCATGCCGCGCGTACAGACCGACGAGTCCACGCTGATCACGGCGTTCGTGACGTCCATGGTCGAGACGCAGGGAGCCAAGGGCTCGGGCGCCTCCACGGGGACGCGCCTCGACGACTTCACCGACGAGGCCGGCGCGGAGGCCGCCCAGCAGGCCCTCGCCGCGATCGGCGGCGAGCGCGTGCCCTCCGGCGAGTACACGGTGATCTTCGGCCGGCAGCCCGTGGCGGACCTGCTCAACAACATCGTGGTGCCGGCCTGCGTTGCGAGCGCGTTCTACGCCTCCCGAACGCCTTTCCTCGGGCGGCTCGGCCGGAGCGTCGCCTCGCCCCGGCTCACGCTCTACGACCACGGCGCCATGCCCGGACTCATGGGCTCCAAGGGGATCACCTGCGAGGGCCTGCCGACCGGACGCACCGAGCTGATCCGGAACGGCGTCCTCGTCGGCTGCCTCTCGAGCTGGTACGAGACCCAGCGGCTCCTCCGCGACCCGGCCATCGGTGAGAAGCTCGGCGCGCGGGGTGTCGCCGCCGAAGCGGCGCTCGTGCCGCGCAACGGCTTCCGCTTCGGCCAGGGCGGCGGCCGTCAGTTCGACGCGCAGCCCGCGATCGCTGCCTCGAACGTGGTCGTCGAGGGCACGGATGCGGTGACACACGACGAGCTCGTCCGCACGGTGAGGGACGGCCTGTACATCGGTCGCATCTGGTACACCTACCCGATCAACGGGCTGCGCGCGGGGGACTTCACCTGTACCGTCGTCGCGGATTCCTATATCATCCGGGACGGGAGGCTCGCGACGCCGATCCGCGCAAACGCAATCCGCATCAATGACAACATCACCACGTTTCTCAACAACGTCGTCGGCATCACCAAGGACGTGAAGGGAACGATCGTCTGGGCGGCGGACGAGGTCGTCTACGCTCCGGAGATCGCCGTCCGCGGCGTCCGCATCGACGCAATCGGCGGATTCACGGAGGAGTTGGGCTGATGGCAGACCCTCGTCTCGAGACGGTCGCGCGCGAGTGCCGCGTCCAGATCATCCGCATGCTCACCCACGCGGGCTCCGGTCACCCGGGCGGCTCGCTCTCGGTGATCGACATGCTCACCGCGCTCTACTTCGGACGGCTGCGCCACGATCCGGCGCGCCCGGACTGGCCCGACCGCGACCGCGTCGTCCTCTCGAAGGGCCACGCGGTGCCCGCGCTCTATACGGTCATGGCCAAGTCGGGCTACTTCCCCGAGTCGCGCCTGATCACGCTCCGCAAGCTCGGCTCGCCGCTCCAGGGCCACCCGGACCGCACCGCGCTCCCCGGGATCGAGGCCGCGACGGGCTCGCTCGGCCAAGGGCTCTCGATCTCGCTCGGCCTGGCGCTCGGGCTCAAGCTGCGCGGCTCGGCCGCGCGCGTCTACTGCATCCTCGGGGACGGCGAGATCCAGGAGGGCCAGGTCTGGGAAGCCGCGATGGCGGCTCCGAAGCTCGGCCAGCCCGGCCGTCCTCTCGACAACCTCTGCGTCATCCTGGACTACAACAAGATCCAGCTCGACAACTTCGTGAAGAAGATCCTCGACCTGGAGCCGGTCCTGGCCAAGTGGCAAGCCTTCGGCTGGCCCGTGCTCGAGATCGACGGCCACGACATGGACCAGATCAACAAGGCGCTCGACCAGGCCGAGGCTACTAAGGGCGGTCCGACGTTCGTCGTGGCGAACACCGTGAAGGGCAAGGGTGTGTCCTTCATGGAGAACGACCCCGAGTGGCACGGCAAGGCGCCGAAGCCCGCCGAGGCGATCCGCGCGATCCGCGAGATCCTCGGGGTCGCCGAGGCGGCCTGGAGCGACTATCTCGCCCGGACCCCGGCGACGCGGGCGATCGTGGACGAGCTCGCCGCCCTGGAGGTCAAGTGATGCCGGCCAAGGCCAGCCGCGCGGCGTTCGGCGAGATGATCATCGAGCTCGGGGCGAAGGACGACCGCATCGTCACCGTGGACGCCGACCTGTCGAAATCGACGATGACCGCGAAGTTCGCCAAGACGTACCCCGAGCGCGCCTTCAACGTCGGCATCGCCGAGTCGAACATGGTCGGCATCGGCGCCGGGCTCGCGCTCACGGGCAGGATCCCCTTCGTCTGCTCGTTCGCCTGCTTCGTCGTCGGACGCTTCGAGACGATCCGCATCTCCATCGCCTATACGAACGCCAACGTGAAGATCGTCGGCACGCACTCGGGGATCGCGATCGGCGAGGACGGCTACAGCCAGATGGGCATCGAGGACATCGCGTGCATCCGCTCGCTGCCGAACGTGCCCGTGATCCAGCCCGCCGACGAGCTCGAGACCCGGCAGGTCATCGCCTACGCCGTCCTGCACGAGGGGCCGCTCTACTTGCGACTGACGCGCCAGAACCTCGAGCCCGTGTGCCCGCCCGACTACCGCTTCGAGCTGGGCCGCTGGCTCCTCCTGCGCCCCGGCCACGACGTCACGCTGATCGCGACGGGCGGGACGGTCTGGAACGCCCTCGAGGCGGCCGGGCGCCTGGAGGCCGACGGGATCACCGCGGAGGTCATCAACGCCGCCAGCATCAAGCCGCTCGACGAGGAGCTGCTCCTCCGCTCCGCCGGGAAGACCGGCCACGTGGTGACCGTGGAGGACCACTCGATCTCGGGCGGTCTCGGCGGCGCCGTGGCCGAAGCGCTCGGCGAGGCGCTCCCCACGCCGATGAAGCGGCTCGGCGTCCAGGGCTTCGGCGAGTCGGGCGACCAGAAAGGCCTCTACGCCAAGCACGGCCTCGACCCCGCCGGCATCGCAGCCAGCGTGCGGAAGTTCCTCAACCGCTAATTAGAGGGCGCCGAGGCCGTACGCGAGTCCGACGGCGATCGAGCCGAGCCCGGCGCAGACGGCGAGTGCGCGACGGGCGTGGCGGAAACGCAGCGCGAGCGTCAGCGGGTAGGCCATCGCCGCGGTGAGCAGCGCCATCCCGAGGATCGTCCCGAGCCCGAAGATTCCCAGGTAGGCGACCGCCCCCCACGTCGAGCCGAGCGTCGCCAGGACGAGCAGTGACGCCGCGGCGCTCCCCGCCATGCCGTGGACCGCGCCCACCACCAGCGCGCGGAGCGGCAGCCGGCCTCGACGCCCGCTCAGCGCGGCGAGCAGCCGCCGCGAGGGATGCACGTGAGGGTGGGCGTGGGCGTGTCCGCCGTGAGCGTGGACGTGGCTGTGCACGGCCTCGAGGTGACCGTGCTCGTGGTCGGCTGCGAGGTGCGCGCGCGGGACCGCGTCGAGACCGCGCGCCGCGTCCTTGAGCCGGAGGGCCCCGAGCAGGACCAGCATCCCCGCCACGAGCAGCTCGAGGCCGCTCGCGAGACCGGCGCCGATCGTCAGCCTGAGGCTCACGATCACCGCGCCGGCCAGCGTGAGCGTCGCCATGTGCCCGAGGCCCCAGAGCACGCCGACCAGCATGCCGTCGGCGAACCCGCGCTCGCGCGTCACGATCGTCGCGACGGCGACCAGGTGGTCGGGGTCGGTGGCGTGCTGGAGGCCCAGGACGAAGCCGAGGAAGACGGCGGAGAGGACCGGATCCACTAGATGCCGAGGCTTCGCGTCGCCTCGTCGATGCGCGCCTTGTGCGCCTTGACCCAGTCCTCGAGCGAGGTCTTCTCGTCCTTCGCCGCCCGCTGCGCCGCCTGGGCGTGGATCGACTCCGCCTGCCCCTTCGGGAGCACGACGATGCCTTCCTCGTCGGCGACCACGACGTCGCCCGGGGACACGGCCACGCCCGCGCAGACGACCGGCGCGTCGATCAGGCCCTTCACCTTGCGGACGCCGGGAATCGGGATCACGCCGCGCGCGAAGACCTGAAAGCGCCGCTCGCGCGTCTCGGCCAGGTCGCGGATGAGACCGTCGACGACGAAGCCGGCGATGCCCCGCTGCTGCGCGTAGGCGCAGACGTTGCCGCCAGCCATCGCCCAGTTCGCGTCGCCCGCGGCGCAGACGACGACGGAGCCCGCGGGCGCCCGGTGGATCGCGACGTGCAGCATCAGGTTGTCGCCCGCCGGACACGCGACGGGATACGCGGGCCCGCAGAGCCGCGGCATGGGACCCCACAGCGGGCGGACGCCGTGATCCATGACGCGATCCCGGGTGAGCACGTCGGCGTAGGCGGTGGTCGGGAGCGCGGCGAAGGCCAGGATGTCCATGACGGTCACTCCGACATTTTGAGGAGCAGCCCGGTGCGCCGCGCGTGCCGGAGAGCCGCGAGAAACGCCCAGTGCGCGAGCACCGCGTAGCACGCCGACAGCGCGAGGCCCGTCGCGACCGGCGCCGCGAACTCGGACGGGAAGCCGAAGTGCGCGCGATAGGCGTCGAGGAAGTACGTGAGCGGGATCGCGGCGGCCAGCGCGGCGACCGGCTCGGGCAGCACGGAGACGGGATAGTAGATGCCGGCGAGGACGAGCACGAGGTTCACGCTCGCCCAGGCGAAGGCCTCCGCGCGGTTGCCGAAGAGCGTGATCAGCGCGCAGACCGCGACGCCCACGATCCAGGCGTTCAGGAAGCAGCCCGCGAGAAACGTCGCGACCGCCAGGGGGCCGGGCGCCAGCACGCGGAAGTCGAACGCCCACCAGCCGAGCGCCGCAAGCAGGGCGAAGATCGCCGACCCCCGGGTCATGCCGACGAGCCAGGAGCCCAGCGTGAGGTGGCGGATCCCGATCGGCGCCAGGAACTGGTGCTTCACCGACTTCGACCAGACGTCGAGGAGCACGGCGTAGGCGACCTCGAGCTGGCAGACGTTCACGACCGAGAGCGCGATCGTCCCGATCAGGACGAAGGAGGCCTGCTCGGGCGTGAGATGGAGGAACCGCGTCATCAGGCCGATCGAGAGGACCCCCACGATCGGCCAGAAGAGCAGCTCGAAGAAGAAGAACACGTTGCGCGACGCCATCAGCGCGTTCCGCACGACGATGGCCCAGACGGCCAGCGCCTCACCGCGCCAGTTCAACGAACACCTCCTCCAGCTGGGGCTCGCGGACGAGGACATTGCGGACCACGACGCCGTCGGTGTGGAGCGCCCGGAGGATCTCCGGCAGACGCTTCTCCGCCTCGTCCACGGTGCACTCGATCCAGCCGTCGGCCGCCGCGCACCGGAGCACGCCGGGGGCCTCGGCGAGCCACGCGACCGCGGGAGGGTCGAGCTTGAGCGCGATCACCTCGCCCAGGCGGATCTGGCGCTTCAGCTCGCCCGGCGTGCCGCGCGCGAGGATCCGCCCGGCCTTGATGAACGCGATCTCGTCGCAGAGCTCGTCGGCCTCGCGCATGTAGTGCGTCGTGAGCACGATCGTGATCCCGCGCTCGCGCCGGAGCCGCGCGATGTGCTCGCGGACACGGACCGACACATCGGGGTCGAGGCCCAGCGTGGGCTCGTCGAGGAAGAGCAGCTCGGGATCGTTCACGAGCGATTTCGCCAGCGCGACGCGCTGCTTGAGGCCGGTCGAGAGCTCGCTGTACGGCGTCTTGCGATACGGCACGAGCTCGTAGTCCTCGATCAGCTCGTCCACCTTGCGCGCGAGCGCCGCGCCGTAGAGCCCGTAGAGCCGTCCGTAGAACGCCACGATCTCGCCCACCCGCAGGCTCCAGAGGAAGGACGGCCGACCGCTCGCCATGTTGAGCCGCCGGCGGAGCGCGGTAGCGTCACGCAGCACGTCGAGCCCCAGCACGGTCACGCGCCCGGCGTCGGGCGTCAGCAGGGTGGCGAGGATCGAGAGCAGCGTCGTCTTCCCCGCCCCGTTGGGGCCGAGGAGGCCGAAGATCATTCCACGCGGTATGTCGAGCGACACGCCACGGAGCGCCGGGGTCTCGCGCCGCCTGATCCAGCCCGCGCGGAACGTCTTCGCGACGTCGCGCGCATCGATCGCGAGGGCTGCGCCCGTGGACATGGGTCGAATGGTACCATGCGGCGCATGGCGGTCTCCGCTGAGTGGCGCTGCGCCGCGGCGAGCGTGCCGCCAGGGCACACGGCGACGCTGCGGCTCGAGTGCGCCGGACGCGCCGTCCAGGGATTTCTCGTCAACGTCGACGGCCGCTTCAGCGCCTTCATCAATCGGTGCCCGCACGTCGGGACGCCGCTCGACCTCTGGCCAAACGAGTTCCTCGCCGAGGACGGCCGCACGCTGATCTGCTCGACCCACGGCGCCGTCTTCGAGCCCGACACCGGACGCTGCACGGCCGGGCCGTGCGCCGGCGACCGGCTGGCGCCGCTCCCGCTCCGCGTCGAGGACGAGACCGTCGTCGTACGCTGCGGCTCCTGACTCAGGCGCCGCGCCGGAGCAGGACCCAGCCGCCCGCGCGTTGCACGACGCCGAAGCGCGCGGGCGGCGCCGTCGCCGCCTCGCCCTCGAGAATCAAGACCCACTCGCTCCGCTCCAGCCCGGCCGGGTAGATGTGCACCTCGCCCCGCGTCGCGAGGTGCGGCACCATCCGCTCGTTGGCGCTGACGCCGGCTGTCGCCGGCACCTGTGCCGTGAGCGCGAGCGCCGCCCGCTGCGCGGGCGTCGGCCGCCAGCGGGTGACGGTGAAGTCGTTCACCGTCCGCGCGGTCAGCACGGCGCTCGCCAGGAACGCGAAGCCCAGGATCCTCCCGGCGCGCGCCGGCCACACCGCGCCGAGGCGCGCGTAGCCGTCCACCGCCCCGAGCACGAGAAACGGCAGGACGAACGCCTGGTACTGCGATCGATAGTTGAAGAGCACGGGATCGAGCGACAGGAGATTCATCGCGAGCCCGGGCAGCGCCGCGGCGAGCGCGGCCGGAGCCAGCAGCGGCAGCAGCCCCAGCGGAGCCAGCAGCGCCACGAGGTAGGCGAGCTTCGCCGGCCAGAGCACCAGGCCGAGCCACCGCCACGGCTTGAGCCCGAGTGTCAGGAGTATTTCGCCGATCCACGAGCCCAGGTGGGCGTAGCGATGCAGGTGCGGGTACGGGGCGCCGCGGAAGTGGGGCATCACGACCTGCAGGTCGAGCACGAGGACGCCCACGGCGAGGGCCGCGAGGATCGCGCCGACCGCCCGGTGGCGCCGCGCGAGGGCGAGCCAGGCGCCGAAGCCCACGACGGCCACGGCGGCATCCTCCCGGCACGCGAAGACGAGCGCGAGGGCGAGGGCGCACCAGGCGTACCGGCGCCGGTCGAACGCGACCGCAGCCCCGAGAACGAGCGGGATCACGAAGGCCGCCGGATGGATGTCGCGGATGTTGATCCCGTGGAGCGAGGGGTTGACGAGATAGAGCAGTGCTAGGCCGGCGGCCGCGCGCGGCGCCAGGCGGGGCGCGGCGTAGGCATAGACGGCGAGGGCACCGAGGGCGAGGATGACCGCCTGCGCCACGAGCAGCACGGGCGCGCCCGGCGCGAGCCACTCGAGCGGCGCCAGGAGATAGAAGACCGGCGAGAAGTGCTCGCCCCAGAAATGCAACGGCGGGAGCGTGGTGTACGCGCCGTGGCCGGCCGCGATGCTCCAGATGACTTGCAGGTACTGCCCGAGGTCCAGCGCGTGCGTCTGTAGCGTGAAGTGGCGCGTGACCGCGATGAACGAGAACGCGAGCGCGTAGAGCGCGACGGCGGCCGCCACCAGCCGCGCCGGCCTCGGCGCCGGCAGGCGATACGGCCGCGCGAGCGCGCGGGCGCCGCCGATGACGGCCGCGGCGACCAGGAGATCCTCGGCGCGCGTGAGCCGGAGCCCCGCGACGGTCCCGCCGCCCGTGGCCAGGACGGCCAGGATCGCGGCCCCCAGGAGCGCGGCCAGCGCGTCGAGCGCGCGGACGAGCGCGGTCACGGAAGGCGCGTGTAGCGGGCCTTGAGGCTGTCGAAGCGACGCGACCGGCGCAGGCCGCGGCGGTGCAGCGTGTACCAGAAGAGGACGCCGAGGATCCGGAGCCCGTAGATGCTCGAGGCCACGAAGCTGGCCGAGGACGCCTCCGGGAAGTAGCGCGTGGGCACCGCGATCTCGGCGATCCGGAAGCGCGCGGCGACCACCTGCGCGACGATCTCCTGGTCGAAGACGAAGGCGTCGGAGTTCGCGCCGAAGTTCACCGTCTCGAGCACGTCGCGGCGGAACGCGCGGTAGCCGGTGTGGTACTCCGAGAGGCGCAGCCCGAAGACCCGATTCTCCAGCGCCGTGAGGAATCGGTTCGCGAGGAACTTCCACCAGGGCATCCCCTGCTGGAGCGCCGAGCCGGTCTTGAGGCGGGAGCCCAGGACGACCTCGGCCTCGTCGCGGACGATCGGCGCGATGATCTGCGGCACCAGCCGCGGGTCGTACTGATAGTCCGGATGCACCATCACGACGATGTCCGCGCCGGCGCGGAGGGCCTCCGCGTAGCACGTCTTCTGGTTGGCGCCGTAGCCGTAGTTGCGGTTGTGGACGAAGATCTCGAGGCCCAGCTGGCGGGCGACGTCGAGCGTCGCGTCGGTCGAGCCGTCGTCCACGAGGATGACCATGCTGACCGTGTCCTTCGGCAGCTCCTCGTAGGTCATCCGGAGCGTCCGGCCGGCGTTGTAGGCCGGCATCACGACCACGACCTTCGGCTTCTTCATGCTCTCGGGCAGCGCCGTCATAGCCCCTTATCATCGATGCTCGCCGCTCGGTCGGCAAGGTTGGAGTAGAGCCAGCGCCCGCCGGCGCTGGTGACGAGGCGCGCGGAGCCCTCGGGCAACGAGCCGACGATGCTCCGCTCGGGCGGCACCGTCGAGAGCAGGAAGTGGCGTCCCGGCGCCCCCCATGCGGCCTGGAGGCGCGCGAGATCCCAGAAGACATCGCGCGCCTCGGGGAAGGTCGAGCCGAAGGCGAGGTTCGACCGGAGGCCGCCGACGACGCGCACGGGCCGGGGCAGGCGCATGAGCGCGGAGGCGCTGTTCTCGATCGCGCCCTCGTGGACGACGAGATCGCCGGGGCGCGCGCGGGCCGTCAGCGCCGCAACGACCGGCAGCGCCGATCGCGAGCGGATGAACTGCGTCATCCCCTCCCCCGCCACCGTCGAGAGAAACGCGATCGTCAGGGCGAGGGCCACCGCCGCGCCGAGGGCCGCAGACCGCCGCCACACCGCGAACCCGAGCGCCGCGGCCGCGGCCGCGAAGATGACGGCGCCTCGGAGCGCCAGGGGGCGCCAGGCGTCGACGGGAGGGGGCGGCACGGCGTGACCCCGCGCCACCAGGTTGCGCGTGGTGTCGTCGAGGATCGCGAGCGCCTCCGCCGGGATCCCCAGCACGCCCACCAGCGCGCCGGCCAAGACCGCCGCCGCCAGGACGAAGAGGACGAGCAGCGGCGCCAGCAGGGCTCGCGGCTCGGCGGAGCCCGGCACGCCCTCGATGCTCTCGTCCCAGACCCGGGCGACGAGGAGCGCCAGCGCCGGGAACGCGGGTAGCCCGTGGTGCGGGAGCTTGAAGGGGGACAGGGTGAAGAAGACGATGACGGCCATCGCCCAGAGCGCCCAGAGGAGCCAGAGCCGCGCCGTCGCGTCCGCCCAGGGACGCCGGAACGAACGCACGAGCGCCCAGGGGAGCGCCAGCGCCCACGGCAGGAAGGCGAGCAGCGTCGCCGCGAGGAACTCCAGCGACGAGAGCGGCACGTCCTCGTCCGGAAACAGCCGCTGCCGCGTCAGGCTCAGGAGATGATTGTCGACGATCGTGTACCAGAGGAAGCCGTGGCTCCCGGCCTCCACCGCCAGGTACCACGGCAGCGCGATGCCCGCCGCGAGCAGCACGCCCCACCACGGGAACCACGGCGCCAGCGGCCGCTCGCGCGTGAGCCAGAAGAAGAGCGCGACGACCGCCAGCGGCCCGAGCGCGCCGAGGATGTCCTTCGTGAGGGCCGCGAGTCCGAGGCTCGCGTAGAAGAGCGCCAGCCCGAGGCGGCCGCCGCCGCGATACGCGATCGCGAAGCCCGCGTACGCGAGCGTGAGCCAGAGGACGAAGACGAGGTCCGGCTTGACGATGCGCCCGTAGAGGAACATCCCGGGGCTGGCCGCGACCATGAGGCCGGCGAGCAGTCCGACGCGCGCGCCGCCCAGCACGACGCCGAGGCGCGCCGTCAGCGCGGCCACGGCCACGCCGGCGAGCGCCGGCCCGAGGCGCGCGGCGAACGGCGTCTCCCCGAGGGCCGCGAACGACGCGGACATGAGCCAGTAGGGCAGCGGCGGTATGTCGAAGTACCGGACGCCGTTGACCCGCGGCGTGATCCAGTCGTGCCGGGCCCGCATCTGGCGGGCGACCTCCGCGTGAAACCCCTCCGGGGGGTCGGCGAAGGGCGCCAGACCGAGGCCGATGAGGTTCAGGCCGAGCGCGACCATGGCGACACCGAGCGAGACTCCGCGCACCCGAGGGGCTACCCGGTCGCCGTCAGGTGACCTTCACGAGAGCGCCGTCGGGAAGGCGCCGGAGGAGCTCCGCGAGCGCCCGCTCGAGGTAGGCCCCGTCCCGCGACTCGAGCGTCACCTTCACCTTGTACTCGGGGTTGGAGAACTCCGGGTACGAGCCGAGCAGCAGCGCCGGGAACTCCACGAGCAGCGCGTTGAGGTGGTCGGCCAGCGTCCCCTCGCCGATCCGCACGAAGACGTTCTTCAGGTGGATCGGCGCGTCGCGGAACCGCTCGCGGATCGCGTCGAACTTCTGCCGGAAGATCTCCGGCACGCCCGGCAGGACGTAGACGTTCCGCATCACGATCGTCGGGAACCGCAGCGGCTGGCCTCCGACCAGCTCGGCGCCGTCGGGCACCTCGGCCATCTTGAGGTGCGCGTCGTTCAGCCGGGCGCCGTAGTAGCCCTCCAGGATCGCGACGAGCCGCGGGTGGCGCACGACCTTCACCGTCATCGCGCGCGCCACGCCCTCGATCGTGACGTCGTCGTGTGTGGGACCCACGCCGCCCGAGGTGAAGACGACGTCGTAGTCGCGGCTGAAGTGCCGGACCTCGTCGGCGATCAGCCCGACCTCGTCGGGGATGACGGCGATGCGGCGCATCTCGACACCGAGCGCGCGCAGCTCGCGGCAGAGATATGCCGCGTTGGCGTCCGCGATCTTGCCCGACAGGATCTCGTTGCCGATCAGGATGATTCCCGCGGTCTTCGGCATGGCCCCAGGCGATTCTACGATGCTAGAATGCGCTCGTCCACGGAAAGGAGACGCGATGGCGACGGAACCCGTTCGTCTGAGCGGCTGGGCGCTCACGCTCGGCGCCTCGTCGGGGTTCGGCGAGGCGGTGAGCCTGGCGCTCGCGCGCGCGGGGCTGAACATCTTCGGCGTTCACCTCGATCGCAAGGCGACGCTCGCCAATGCCGAGCGCATCGCGGGAGAGATCCGCGGCCTGGGGCGCGAGGCGGTCTTCTTCAACGTCAACGCGGCCGACGTCGAGAAGCGCGCCGAGCTGGCGGGCCAGATGGAGAAGATCCTCGCGGAGCGCGGCGAGGCCGGCTCGCTCCGTGTCCTGCTCCACTCGCTCGCCTTCGGCACGCTCAAGCTCTACGTCACCGACCCCATGAAGGACGCGGTCACCCAGGCGCAGATGGACATGACGCTCGACGTGATGGCCCACAGCCTCGTCTACTGGACGCAGGAGGTCGTCGGCCGCGGGCTCATGGGCGCGGGCGGCCACATCTACGCGATGACCTCCGCCGGCGGCACGCGCGTGCTGCCCCACTACGGCCCCGTCTCCGCGGCCAAGGCCGCCCTCGAGTCGCACATCCGCCAGCTGGCCGCCGAGCTCGCGCCGCGCGGCATCGCCGCCAACGCGATCCGCGCCGGCGTCACCGACACGCCGGCGCTCCAGAAGATCCCCGGTCACGACGCGATCATCGAGCAGGCCCGGCGGCGCAACCCGAGCGGCCGGATGACGACGCCCGCGGACGTGGCGCGCGCGATCGTCGTGCTCTCGCACCCCGACACCTACTGGATCACCGGGAACGTCATCGGCGTCGACGGCGGCGAAGACATCGTCGGGTGACCTACCTCCAGGGGGTTGTCCTCGGCGCTGTCCAGGGCCTCACCGAGTTTCTCCCGGTCTCGTCCTCCGGGCATCTGATCCTCGTGCCCCGACTCTTCGGCTGGCCCGACCAGGGGCTCGCGTTCGACGCGGTCATGCACCTCGGCACCCTCGGCGCGCTGCTCGGGTATTTCCGCCGCGAGCTGCGCGCGCTGGTCTCGGGTGAGCTGTCGCGCCGGTTGATCGTCCTGCTGGCCGCGGCGACGCTGCCCGGCGCGCTCGCCGGCGTGCTCCTCGGCAATCTGATCGAGACCCGGCTGCGCTCGGTGCTCGTCATCGCGGCGTCGACCGCCGTCTGGGCGCTCGTCATGTGGCTCGCCGACCGCCGGGCCGTCGGGGCGCCGCGCGGCCCCGGCGAGCCGCTGGAGCGCGTCGGGTGGGGTCAGGGCCTGGCCGTCGGCTGCGCCCAGGCGCTGGCGCTGATTCCAGGAACCTCGCGCTCGGGCATCACGATCACCACCGGGCTCTTCGGCGGGCTCGACCGCGCCACGGCGGCGCGCTTCTCGTTCCTGCTCGGCATTCCGATCACCGCGGGCGCGGGCGGCCTGAAGCTGCTCCATCTCCTGAAGACGGGGATCCCGCCCGGTGACCTGGGGCCGCTGCTCGCCGCGCTCGCGGCGGCCTTCGTCAGCGGCTGGTTCGCCGTGTGGTTCCTGGTGGGCTATCTCAGGACCCGCTCGCTGACGCCCTTCGTGGTCTACCGGCTGCTGCTGGCGCTCGCGATCCTCGAATTCTTCTAGCCCGGGCCTAGCTCCCGGCGTTGAGGCGCGCGGTCTCGACGAGCAGCTCCGTCGTCGCGACCATGTCCTTCACGTCGATCCACTCGTGCACGGTGTGGATCGCGCGCATGCCGCACGCCAGATTCGCGATCTCGAGCCCCCGACCGTTGAAGACGTTGGCGTCCGAGCCGCCGCCGGTCGCGCGCGTCCGGAACGGTTTGCCCAGGCTCGCCGCCGCGCGCCTCATGAGGGACACGATGGGCGCGTCCTCCGCGAGATGCAGCCGCTCGTAGTCGCGCTCGACCCTGGCCTCCACCCGCGCCCGGTGCTCGCGGTCGCCGAGCGTCGTCCGGTGGCGCGCGGCCGCCTCCTCGAAGCACCGCCGCATGTGCTCGGTCTGCGCCTCGAGCTTCTCGACGCTCAGGCTCCGCGACTCGCCGCGCAGCCGGACGCGGTTCGGGACGATGTTGACCGCCAGGCCGCCTTCGATCAGCCCGAGGTTCGCGGTCGTCTCCTCGTCGATGCGTCCGAGCCGCATCGCGGCGATGGCCTCGCCCGCGACCTTGATCGCGCTGATCCCCTGCTCCGGGCACACGCCGGCGTGCGCCTCGAGGCCGTGGACCGTGAAGAGCATCTTGTTCGCCGCGGGCGCCCGGACGACCAGCTCGCAGGCGCCGTCCACGTCGAGGACGAGGCCGCGCCGCGCGCGCAGGCGCCCGACGTCGAAGTGCTTGGCGCCGACGAGCCCGGACTCCTCGCAGATCGTGAAGAGCACGTCGATCGGCCCGTGCGGGATGCTCCGCTCGCGGAGCACGCGCAGCGCCTCGAGGATCGCGACCAGCCCGGACTTGTCGTCGCCGCCGAGGACCGTGGTGCCGTCGGTGCGGATCACGTCGCCGCTCACCACGGGCTTGACGTTCTCGCCGGGCACCACGGTGTCCATGTGGGCGCAGAGCAGCAGCGGCGGCGCGCCTGGCGCGCTGCCGGGGAACTTCGCGAGCAGGTTGCCGGTCTCACCGCCGACCTTCGAGCCAGCGTCGTCCTCCTCGACCGTCACGCCCATGCCCGTGAGCGTCCCGCGCAGGTGCCGCGCGATCCGGCCCTCGTGCTTCGAGAGGCTGTCGATCCGGACCAGGTCGAGGAACTCGTCGACGAGGCGTTGACGGTTGATCATGCGGTTTCTCCCAGGAAACGCCGGAACCACTCGAGGCTCCGCGCCACGGCTTCCGTGCGGTGCGCCATGTCGGTGAGCCGGTGATCGGCTCCGGGAATGATCAGCAGATCGCAGGGCTCGGCCGCCCGGGAGTGGAGGACCGCTCCGTGCTCCACGGGCACGACCTCGTCCGCCTCGCCCTGGATCGCCAGGTGGCGCCGGACGCCCGAGGGCGAGTGGGCGAAATGATGGCCGGAGAGCTCGAGGAGGAACGGCAGGCCGATGCCCGGCCGCTCCTCGCCCTCGCCCAGATTCTCCAGGTCGGCCGGCGCGTTCCAGGTCACGACCGGGATCCTGTCGTCACGCGTGGCCGCGACGTGGAGCGCGACGAAGCCGCCCATGCTCGAGCCGAGCAGCCCGAAGCGCCGGGCCAGACGCCCGTGGCTCTCGAGGAAGCGCAGGACGGCCCGGACGTCCTCGATCCGCGTGGCGACGGTCGTCTCGTCTTCCCGTCCCGTGGACTCGCCGCACCCGCGGAAGTCGAAGCGCGCCAGCCCGATCCCGGCGCGCGGGAACTCGGCGCCGAGCAGCAGGTACTTGTCGCTGTCCTTCGAGGCCGAGAGGCCGTGACAGGCGACCACGCAGGGCGCCGTCCCCGCGTCGGGCAGATGGAGCACCAGGGCGAGCTTGCCGTCGGGAAGGGGGACGAGGTGCCGCTCGATCAAGCCCAGACGAGATCGAAGAGCCGGCAGGCGTTGCTCGAGAGGTGGTGCATCACGTCCTCGACGGGCATGTGCCTGAGCTTGGCGACCTCCTCGGCGACGCGGCCCGCGAACCACGGGCCGGACGTGAGCCCCTCGAACTCGCCCCCGTACTGCCAGGGCGCGTCGCTCTCCACGAGCAGCGAGTCGAGCGGCACCGCCTGCACCAGTTCGCGGTCCCGTTGGCGATAGACCACCTCGGGTCCCACGGAGACGAAGTAGCCGGCCTCGACGATCTCCCGCGTCACCTCGGCCGCCGCCTTGTGCCAGTGGAAGACCGCGCGCTCGATCTGGTAGCGCTTCAGCGCCTCGAGCGCGCCGACGGCCGCCCCGTGCGGCGCGTGGAGGGCGACGGGCAGGTCCCAGCGCGCGGCAAGGCCGAGCATCCGGTCGAGGCGCTCGCGGCCGCGCGCCATCAGGGTCGCCGCGTCCGCCTCGCCCTCGAGCGAGTACCAGGGCAGGCCGACCTCGCCGAGCCCGACGATCCGCGAGTGGTGCTGGGAGATCTGCGCCTCGACCTGCTCGCACTCCTCGTCGGTGAGCGTCGACGCCTCGGGGTGGAGCCCGAGGCACGCCCACACGGCCTTCGGCGCGGCCGCGGCCGCCGTTAGGGTCCGCGCGTTCGTCGCGAGATCCACGCCGACGGCGACGATCCCCCAGACGTCGTGGGCGAGGGCGACGCGAAGCGTCTCGCGGAGGTCGGTGAAGGACCCGTCGTGGAGATGGCAGTGGCTGTCGATGATCATCTAGCTGCCCGCCACCACCATGCGGCCGACCTTGAGGGTCGGCGACACCGTGCGATCGCGAAGCGCGAGGTCGCTCGCAACACCCTCGATCGCCGCGAAGATCTCGAGCAGGTTGCCCGCCACCGTGACCTCCTCCACCGGAAAGGCCAGCGCGCCGTTCTCGATCCACTGCCCCACGGCGCCCCTGGAATAGTCGCCGGTCACGCCGTTGACGCCGAACCCGATCAGCTCGGTCACGTAGAACCCCTGCTTCACCGAGGCGATCAGCTCTTCGGGCGTCTCGCGTCCCGGCAGGAGCATGAGGTTCGAGGTCCCCACCGACACGCCGCTGCCGTCCCGCGTCGCGTGGTGCGTGGACGCGAGACCGAGCTTGCGCGCGCTGTAGGAGTCGAGCAGGTACGACTGGAGAACGCCCTCGTCCACCAGGACGGTCCGGCGGGTCGCGAGCCCCTCCCCGTCGAACGGGCGCGAGCCGAGCCCGCCCGGGATCAGCGGGTCGTCCACGATCGTCACGAGCGGCGAGGCGATCTTGTCGCCGAGCCGGTCGAGCAGGAAGGACGCGCGGCGGTAGAGGCTGGGTCCGCTGGCGGCCGACGCGATCGAGCGGACGAGGCTCGCCGCCGTCTCCGGATCGAAGATCACGGGCACCTCGGTGGTCTTGACCTTCCGCGCGCCGAGCCGCCGCAGCGCGCGCCGCGCCGCCACCCGCCCGACGGCCGCGTGCGCCTCCACGCGCGCGCGCTTGCGCGCGGTCGAGTACCAGTAGTCCCGCTGCATCTCGCCGTTCTGTGCGGCCACCGGCGATACGCTGACGCCGAAGCTCGTCGTCGCGTAGCCCTGCGCGAACCCGTGGGAGGTCGCGTACGCGTAGCGCGTCCGGCGATCGTGATACTCGGCGCCCTCGGAATTGGTGATCCGCGGATCGCTCTCGAGTGCGGCCGCCTCGCAGGCGCGCGCGAGCTCGATCTTCCGCTCGGGCGTGAGCTCGTCCCCACCCGCGTCCTCGAGGTCGAGGTCGGGCGCCCGCCCGATTAGCTCGGCCGGGTCCGGCAGGCCGGCGTGCGGGTCCTCGGCGGTGACCTTGGCGAGCATGGTCGCCTCGTCGACGAGGCGCTCGAGCGAGTCGCGCGAGAAGTCCGAGGTCGAGGCCGCCGCTGCGGCCCGCCCGGAGAAGACCCGGAGGGAGAGCCGCTGGTCGCGCGCGTGGGTGACGGTCTCGACCTCGCCCATCCGGACCGACGCGCTTCCCTGACTCTCCTCGATGACGAACCCGTCGGCGGCGCTCGCGCCGCGCTCGATCGCGCGCTTCAGCACGGAGACCAGCAGGTCCGTCTTCAAACCGCCGTCCCGCCCACGGTCATCTCGTCGATGCGGATCGTGGGAAGCCCGACGCCCACCGGCACGGACTGGCCGTCCTTGCCGCAGGTGCCCACGCCCTCGTCCAGCGCCAGGTCGCGACCGACGCGCGAGATGCGCGTCAGCGCCTCGGGCCCGTTGCCGATGAGCGTCGCGCCCCTGACCGGCGCGCCCACGCGTCCGTCCTCGATGAGATAGGCCTCGCTGGCCGTGAAGACGAACTTGCCGCTCGTGATGTCCACCTGGCCGCCGCCGAAGGTCACGGCGTAGAGCCCGCGCCGGACCGAGCCGAGGATGTCCTTGGGATCTTCCTCGCCGGCGAGCATGAAGGTGTTGGTCATGCGCGGCATCGGCGGGTGCGCGTACGACTCGCGCCGCCCGTTGCCGGTCGGCGTCATCCCCATGAGCCGCGCGTTGAGCCGGTCCTGCATGTAGCCCGTGAGGATCCCCTTCTCGATCAGCGTCGTGCGCCCGGTCGGCGTGCCCTCGTCGTCCACGTTCAGCGAGCCGCGCCGGTTCGCGATCGTGCCGTCGTCGACGACCGTCACCAGCGGGGAGGCGACCCTCTGGCCCAGGCGCCCGGCGAAGGCCGACGTGCCCTTGCGGTTGAAGTCGCCCTCCAGCCCGTGGCCGACGGCCTCGTGGAGCAGGATGCCGGGCCAGCCCGGCCCGAGCACGACCGTCATCGCCCCCGCGGGCGCCTCGACGGCGCGGAGCTTGAGCACCGCCTGGCGCGCGGCCTCGACGGCGAAGCGGCGCCAGCGGTCCTCCTCGAGGAAGAAATCGAACGCCACGCGGCCGCCGCCGCCGTAAGAGCCGATCTCGCGCTTGCCGCTTTCCTCGGCGATCGCGGTGACGTTGAGCCGCGTGAGCGGGCGGATGTCGCCCACCGTCCAGCCCGAGGCCGTCGCCACCAGCATGACGACCTCCTCGCTCGAGAGCGACGCGATCACCTGCCTGACGCGCGGGTCCGCCGCGCGGCAGGCCGCGTCCACCTTCCGGAGGAGCTCGAGCTTTCCGGCGAGCTCGGTGACGATCGGGGTCTCGGCGAGCGAGTAGAGATCGTGGGGCCTGCCCCGCGAGGGCACGGCCACCGTCGCGGACGTGCCTGCGCGGTCGGCGATCGCGCGCGCCTGGCGCGCGGCCTCCTCGAGGTTCTGGATGGAGATGTCGTCGGTGTGCGCGTAGCCGGTCCGCGTGCCCGAGAGCGCCCTGACCCCCGCCCCCTGAGTCACGTGTCGAGAGGCCTTTTTTACCATCCCTTCCTCGAGTTGCAGATCTTCGTTGATACAGTACTCGAGGTAGACATCGGCGTCGTCCACGCGCCCGAGCAGGCTCCCGCCAAGGACCTTCTCGAGGAGGGGCGCGGTGACGTTGAACCGGTCGGCGAAGAAGCTTTCGGGACGGGCGCGGACAAGGTCTTTCATTGGTCTCAAGGCCCCCGGGGTCCGGGGAGCCCCAATGCTAGCGCGTGGCCGTTCCCGCCCCAAACTTTTCTGGTGGATAGATTGTACCCAGTCGCGAAGGCCTAGCGGGCCGCCTGAACCCCCTGAATGATCTCGTGGATTCGACGCAATCCGAGCATCAGCGATGGGCCGGGTACCAGGATGTCCGCGCCGTCGATCTCGTGGATCGCGCCGCGCCGCACCGCCGCGACGGCCTCCCAGCCCGGGCGTGCCGCGATCTGCGCCACGTCCACGGGCTTGCCGCACCACGACGCGAGGATGATCTCCGGATCGCGCGCGATCACGGCCGCGGGCGTCACGACGCGCCCCGGCGCCGCGTGCTGCAGGCGCAGCTCGTCGAAGACGTCGCGCCCGCCCGCGATCTCGATCAGCTCCGAGACCCAGCGGATGCCGGCAATGAGCGGGTCGTGCCACTCCTCGAAGTAGACGCGCGGCCGGTCGGGCCACACCGACGAGTACTCGCGGATCTGCTTCACCTCGTCGCTCATGTCCTGGACGAGCGTGCGCGCCGCCTCGGCGCACCCGAGCGCGCCGCCGATCACGAGGATGGCGCGCTGGACGTCGTCGAGCGAGCGCTGGTTGGTGCAGAGCACCGCGACGCCGGCGCCGACCAGGTCGCGCACGACGTCCTTCTGGAGATCCGAGAACGCGAGCACCAGGTCGGGCTCGAGCGCCAGGATCTTCTCGAGGCGAAAGCTGGTGAAGCCGCCCACGCGGGCCTTGTCGCGCACCGCCTCGGGCCGGCGCGCCGTCCCGGGAACCCCGACGACGCGCTCACCCGCGCCCACCAGGTACGCGATCTCGGCGGTCTCCGCGGTCAGGCAGACGACGCGACGGGGAAAAGAAGCGCCCGCCTTGCCGTACACCCTACCCTTCGTAGACCTCGCGGCCGGCGATGCCGCGCTGGAAGGCCAGGTACTGCTCCCGCGTCATCGGCGGCTTGTTCGTCCGTACGACCTCGCGCGCGCCCACCGCGCCGTCACCCATCAGATCCACGACCATCGCGGCGAGCGCCTTGGCCGTCACGAGATACGCGAGCGGCTTGTCGACTATTTCAAAGTCCGCCCCGTGGCCGGTGCCGCGTGCGCCGCCGACGTAGGGATGGAGCACGGGCATCACCTGCGAGAGGTCGCCCATGTCCGTCGAGCCGGTGCGGTGGCCGATCTGACGATAGTGCTCGTCGCCCACGAGCGTGGTCGCGTGCTCCTTGAACCGCCGCGCCATCTCCACGTCGCAGGTCATCGGCATGTACCCCGGCAGCGTCTCGATTTCGACCTTGGCGCCGAGGGCCAGCGCCCCGGCGCGGAACGCCCGGTCGACCTTCTTGTTGGCGTCGAGAATCGCGTCCATCGTCCGGCCGCGCACGTAGGTCTCGAGCCGCACCTCGCCCGGGATCACGTTCACCTGCGAGCCGCCGTGCGTGATGATCGGGTGGACGCGGATCGTGTCGTCGTCCCTGAAGGTCTCGCGCAGCGCGTTGATCGCCATGAGGCCGATGTGCGCCGCGTAGAGCGCGTTGATCCCCATGTGCGGGGCGCCGCCCGCGTGCGCCGCGCGACCGACGTAGCGCACGGTCTTCACGATACAGCCGTTGTTGGAGGCCGGCACGCCCGCCTTGCCGTCTTCGGTCCGCGAGGTCGTGTGGATCATCATCGAGAGGTCCACGTCGTCGAAGTGACCCAGGCGCAGCAGCTCGGGCTTGCCGCCGAGGAACTCGAGCTTGCCCGCGCGCGCCTGCGTGACCCGCCACTCGATGTCGCCGTACTCCTCCGCGGGCACCGCGAAGAAGGCGACGCGCCCGGCCAGGTGCTCGAAGGCCTGGGCGTCCAGCAGCCCCATCGCCGCGCCCAGCATCCCGGCGATCTGCGCGTTGTGGCCGCAGGCGTGCGCGGCCCCGGTCGCGGGATCGCCCTCCGGATGCCCGGTGACGACCAGCGCGTCGAGCTCGCCCAGGACCGCGAACGTGGGTCCGTCGCCCGCGCGCCCCTGCGCGTCGGCGCGGACGCCGGTGAGCGCCAGGCCCGCGCGCGGCGCCAGGCCGAGCTTCTTGAACGTCTCCTCGACCAGCCGCGAGGTCTTCACTTCCTTGAATCCCAGCTCCGGATGGCGCCGGATCTGCTCTCCGAGCCCGATGATCTCCTCGCCCCGCCGGTCGATCGCCTCCCAGACCCGCTTCCGCAGCTCGTCCCTGGTCATGTGGCTCCCCTCGGGAAATATCCCGTTCCGGCATACCATAGTCCGCGAGACCCGGGAGGAAAACATGGAATTCCACCACGTCATGGAGGCCGCGGGCGTCGTCATCCTGGGCCTCGTCTTCTACTCCTACACGCTCCGATGGCTCCAGCCGAAGGCAAGCCTCGGCACGCGGTCGCGTCAGGCCGTCACCGGCGTCGCGTTCGGCGTGCTGGCGGTGGTCATGATGGTCTCGCGCATCCACGTGGGCGACGGTCACTTCATCGACGCGCGCGCCGTGCCGCTCGCGCTGATCGGGCTCTACGAGGGCTGGCTGGCGGCCCTGCTGGCCGCCCTGGTCGCCGCCGGCTTCCGGCTCTGGATGGGCGGCGCGGGCCAGGTGGCGGGCGTCGTGGGGATCGCCGTCACCGCGCTGATCGCGGCCCTCGTCCACGCCTGGGCGCGGCGCACGGGTGGCGTGCGGGCGCGGCACGCGCTGACGCTGGCGGCCGCCGCGTTCGCCGCGACGTTCTTCTCGTTCCTGATCCTGGGCCCGCGTGGCGTGGCGATGTTCAACGCGCTCGCCCTGCCCTTTCTCGTCATGAGCCTCGTGGGGATCGGCTGCGGCGCCTACCTGTTCCGCGACGTCGTCGAGAGCCGGACGGCGGAGGAGTCGCGGCGGGAGGCCGGGGAGCTCCGCGCGATCACGCTCCTGGCCCGGGCGGCGGCGCACGAGATCAACAACCCGCTCACGATCGTCATCGGCGGGATCACGCTCATCGGCAGGCATCTCCCGCCCGAGAGCGAGGACGGCCAGTGGATCAAGCGCGTCAACGACGGCGCCCTGCGCATCAAGGACATCGTGGCGCACATGAACAACATCACCCAGGTCACGGAGGCGCCGACGGAGGGCGTCCTCCCGCCGATGCTCGACATCAAGAGATCGGGCAAGATCGACTGAACGCGGGGCTCAGCGGAGCCGGACCCGCCGCTGCACGGGAAAGAAGCGGAGGTCCCAGCGCTCCGCCACGAAGCCCCGGAGGCCCTGCGGATATCGCATCATCACCAGGACCGCCGGGCCGCCGAGCAGGATCATGTACCACGCGCCGTAGTCCGACAGGAGCTCGCGCAGCAGGAAGAACACCACGGTGCCCACGATGGGTCCCTCCAGCGTGCCCAGGCCGCCGATCACGACGATGAAGATCGTGTAGGCGGTCCAGTTGATGGAGAAGGCGGCATCGGGCGAGATGCGGAGCAAGTTGAGATAGAGGAGCGCGCCCGTGACGCCCGTCCCGAAGGCCGCGATCAGATAGACGGAGAGCTTGGTGCGGAAGACGTTCACGCCGAGGCTCTCCGAGGCCGGCTCGCTGTCGCGCACCGCCATGAGGCCGAGGCCCACGCGCGAGCGCAGGCAGACGTACACGGCCAGGACGGCACCCACGCCGACGGCGACCGCCACCTCGTACGTGACCAGCTCGCGCGTCTCCCGGGCGAGCGGAACGCTACCGTCGCACGAATCGATCGGGGAGGAAATCGCCCACGTCGACGCCGGGCTTGCCCGTCGTCATCCAACTCGTCATGAGGCGCGCGGTGATCGGCGCGAGCAGGATGCCGTTGCGGTAGTGCCCCGTCGCGAGCCAGAGCCCGTCGATGCCCGGCCACGGGCCCAGGACGGGCAGGCTGTCCGGCGCCCACGGCCTGAAGCCGCACCACGTGCGCGCGATCGGCAGATCCCGGAGCGACGGCACCAGCTCGATCGCCGCGCGCAGGAGCGAGCCGATTCCCTCCGCCGTCACGGCGCGCTGGAAGCCCGCGCGCTCCACCGTCGCGCCGATCAGCAGCTCGCCCGACGGCCGCGGGACCAGATACGCCTCGCCGTGGATGCAGTGGCTGAGCAGGGGCGGCGTGTGCGCGAGCGCGATCATCTGGCCGCGCCGGGGCTCGATGCGCAGCCCCGCCCCCAGCGCGGCCGTCAGCTCCGACGTCCAGGCGCCGGCCGCGACCAGCACCGCGTCGCCCTCGACGCGCTCGGTCTCGGTCTGGACGCCGCGCGCGCGGCCGCCCTCCACCAGCAGGCGCGAGACGTTCGCGCCGACGCGCAACTCGACGCCCACCGCCGCCGCGGCCTGAGCGTAGGCGATCACGAGCCGCTGGTTGTTGAGCCAGTGGTCGCCCCTGACGAGGATCGCGCGCTGGATCCGCGGCGACAGCGCGGGCTCGAGCGCATGCAGGTCCTTGCCCTCGAGCACCTCGACGCCGAACTCCGGCACGAGCGCCCAGGCCTCGGGCGCCTGCTCGGTGACGGAAAGCGGATAGAGCGTCCCGCGCGTCACGTGCTCGACGTCGATCCCCGTGCGCTCGCGCAGCTCGCGCACGACGTCGGGATAGAGCCGCCAGCTCGCGAGCGCGAGCCGTGCGAAGGTCGTCTGCGTGGACTCGCCGAGCGGCGCCAGCAGCCCGGCGGCGGCGCTGGACGCCTCGGCGCCCGGCGTTCCACGCTCGAACAGGACGACCTCGGCGCCGGCCTTCGCCAGCTCGTAGGCGGTGGCGCAGCCGATGATCCCGCCACCGACGACGAGGACCCTCACGGCGCCGCCAGCGCTTCCAGCAGACGCCGCGTCGCGTCGGCCGGCGAGTCGGCGGCGAGGATCGCCGAGATCACCAGGACGCCGCGCGCGCCGGCCCGCCTCACGTCGGCGACGCGCTCGGGCGTGATCCCGCCGACCGCGAGCACCGGGATCCGGACCGCGCCCGCGACGCGCGCGAGCCTGTCGAGCCCCTGCGGCGGGCCGTACGCGCGCTTCGATGCCGTCTCGTAGACGGGGCCGAAGACCAGCCAGTCCGCGCCGTTCACCTCGGCCTCGAGCGCCTCGGGGAGCGCGTGGACCGAGGCGCCGATGCGCAGCCGCCCCTCCACAAGGGCGCGGATGTCCTTCACGGGGAGTGACGTGGACGTCCGCTGCACGGCGTCGGCGCCGACGGCGAGCGCGACGTCTACCCGATCGTTCACGACGAGGAGCGCCCCCCTGTCCTGCGTGAGACCCCGGAGGCGCCGGCAGAGCCGCGCGAGCTCGGCCGCACCCAGGTCTTTCTCCCTCACCTGCACGGCCGGCAGTCCGGCCTCGAGGCATTCACCGACGACGGTGACGAGCTCGCGGCCACGCGTCTGGGTGCGATCCGTGACGAGGGTGAGCCTCAGCTCGTCCAATCGGGCACGCCCTCGAGCGGCGAGGACGCGGTCGCGTAGAGCTTCTTGCTGATGCGCCCCGAGCGGAAGGCGAGCCTCCCGGCCTCGACCGCCAGGCGCATCGCGCGCGCCATGTCGACCGCGTCGCGCGCGCCCGCGATCGCCGTGTTCATGAGCACGCCGTCGCAGCCCAGCTCCATCGCGATCGTGGCGTCGGAGGCCGTGCCGACGCCGGCGTCCACGATGACCGGCACGGTCACCGACTCGAGGATGATCTTGATGTTGTACGGGTTGCGAATGCCCAGGCCCGAGCCGATCGGGGCGCCGAGCGGCATCACGCACGCGGCACCCGCGTCCTCCAGCTTCTTGGCGATCACCGGGTCGTCGTTCGTGTACGGCATGACGGTGAACCCCTCGCGCGCGAGCGTCTTCGTCGCCTCGAGGAGCCCCAGGACGTCGGGAAAGAGCGTCCGCGCGTCGCCGATGACCTCGAGCTTGACCATCTCGCCGAGCCCCGCCTCGCGCGCCAGGTAGCAGGTGCGCACCGCCTCGTCGGCCGTGTAGCACCCCGCCGTGTTCGGCAGCAGCGTGTAGCGCGTGGTGTCGAGGTGGTCCAGGATCGACTCGCCCGAGGGCAGGCTCACGCGCCGCAGGGCCACCGTGATGATCTGGGCGCCCGAGGCCTCGTGCGCGTCCTTCATGACCTGCATCGAGGAGTACTTCCCCGTGCCGACGATGAGCCGCGAGGAGAACTCCTTGCCGCCGAGAACCAGGTTCGTGTCGCTCATAGCGCTATCCTCCGAGCCTTCTCACCGCTCGCCTCGCGGCGCGACGCCGCTCAGCTCGCACTGCCACCACCCATCGGCCGAACGATCTCCACCTTGTCGCCCTCCGCCAGCCGCGTCGCCGCGTACATGCTCTTGGGCGTCACCTCGCGGTTGACCGCGACGGCTGTAAACTCGCGCTTCACGCCCAGGTGCGTCAGGAGCGCGTCCACGCTGAGCCCCTCGGCGACCTCGTGCTCCTTGCCGTTCACCACGATCTTCATAAACAAAACGGCCGCCACCCTCGAGGGCGCGGCCGCGTCGGTCTCTCGCTCGCCGTGTTCCCTTCGCTGGGATTATCCAGAGCAGGTTCGAGGGGTCCCGGGCCGCACCCGGTTCTCAGGATTCCTCCCCCCACGGCGACAAGCGGAGTATACCACCGCGCTCACAGGATGGACTTGCCGCCGTCGACCATGAGCGTCGCGCCCGTGACGAACGAGGACTCGTCCGAGGCGAGGAAGAGGATGGGGAACGCCACCTCGCGCGGCTCCGCCCAGCGGCCGAGGAGGTTGTCGCGCGCCCGCTCAGCGCGCAGCTCGGCCTCGGACACACCCCGGCTGGCCGCGCGGCGCACGTGGTAGGGCGTGATCGTCCCGCCCGGGCATACAGCGTTCACGCGGACGCCGTTGGGCGCCTCTTCCACGGCGAGGGCTCGGGTGAAGCCGAGCACCGCGGCCTTGGTTGTATCGTACTGGCCCATGCCCGCGCGGCCGAGGACGCCGTAGACGGACGATACGTTCACGATGGTTCCTCGGCCCGAGGCGCGCAGCGCCGGAAGCGCCGCCTTGCAGCAGTAGGCCGTGGCGAGGACGTTGACGCCGATGATGAACTCCCAGTCCTTGGATTCGGCCTTGGCGAGCGGCGCGTAGACGCGCACGCCGGCGACGTTGACGAGCGTGTGGAGCTCGCCCAGCCGCGCGACCGCGTCGTCCACCGCGCGCCGGGCTTCGGCCTCCTGGCTCAGATTGGCCGCGAGCGCGACGACTCGGGCGCCCGCCACGGCTTTCGCAATGCCATCGGCGGCCAGCTCAGCCGCGGCCCGGTCGCTGTCCACGACGGCAACGGCCGCGCCCTCCTCGGCAAAGAGCCGTGCGGTCGCCGCCCCGATGCCGCCCCCACCACCCGTCACGAGGGCCGCCCGCCCGGCCATGCGTCCCCGCATGGGCGGTCTCAGGCGAGCGTGAGCTGGCTGTTGGGCTTGACCATCACGCGTGGTAGCGCGCCCTCGACCCAGCTCGCTCCGGGCGGCAGGACGACCGACGCCGAGCGCACGAGGAAGGACTCCGGGTTGCCAGGGGGCGGCGCTACCTGCTGGTCCCGCAGGGCGCGCGCGGCGCTCAGGAGCCGCTTGCGCACCTGGATGATCGCCGTGTCGCTGCTGCCCAGGCGCTCCAGCGTCCGATCGACGATGGGCCCCTGGCTCTCCTGGATCGCCTGGTCCTGGACGCCGAAGCCCGGGATGCCGCAGAACATCCGCGACCGGTGCGACTCCCAGTCCATGCCGTAGTCGTTCTGCTTACTGTCCGCGGTCCGGATGTCGCCGTACGGCTCGGACGTGGGCGCCGCGTACTCGCAGACGTGCGCCCCCTTGCCCTCGACGTTCAGCGCGATCTCCTCGCGCGTGAGCGGCCGATCCGGATGCCACGTGACCATCCAGTTGATGACGCTCGTGTCGTCCATCGGCACCCAGATGTGCGACTGCGTGATCTTCTCGTCGAGGTCCGTCGGCGGCATCGTGTAGAAGGGCAGGAGGAACTGCGTCACGCGCCAGAGGTGCTGGCCGTCCGCCCGGGTCCGGCGCGCGCCGATCAGCACGCCGTAGTCCGTGTCCACGACCTCGAAGCGCGGCGCGCGGTCCGCCGTGCGCACCGCCGAGCCCACGCCGAAGCTCGAGCGGTCCAGATCCTGGACCACCTCGCTGTCGGTATGGCTCAGCGGCGCGTGGAGGAACGAGATGTGGCTCGAGTCGATGCCGCCCTCCATGGCCTGGAACCAGTTGCACTCCTGGACGCGCTTGGAGGCGAACACATGGGTCTCCGGCACGCGCGTCCATTCAAGATGCGGCAGCGGCGGCGGCGGGCTCGCCGGCCCCATGTACGCCCAGACCATGCCGCCCGCCTCCTGGCACGGGTAGCCCACGTGCTTCACCTTCGACGCGAAGCCCGACTCCGCGGGCTCGTTGGGCATCTCCAGGCACTGGCCGTCCATTCCGAACTTCCAGCCGTGGTAGACGCAGCGCATGCCCGCCTCTTCGACGCGGCCGAAGTAGAGCGAGGCGAGCCGGTGGGGACAGAACTCGCCGATGAGCCCGGGCCGGCCGTTCTTCGCGCGATAGACGACGAGGCGCTCGCCCAGCAGCATGACCCGCTTCACGCGCCCGCCCGGCTCCAGCTCGACAGAGAGCACGACCGGGATCCAGTACCGCCGCACGAGCGCGCCCATCGCCGTCCCGGGCCCGGTGCGCGTCAGCAGGTCGTTGTCTTCGCGGCTCAGCATGGCGGATCGCCTCCCGGGACCGGCGCCTCAGTTCGGCCGGCGGTAGAGCGAGACGTAACGGTACATGCCCTCGATGTTGAGCGGGAGCCACTGCTGGTAGTTCGTCCACTTCTCGTACTTCGTCATCTTGACGAGCTGCTTGACCTCGTCGAGCGACTTCCCCTCGCGGACGTAGCGCTGCACCTCGGCGCGCAGCTCCTCCAGGTACTCGCGGAACATGCGCACGTGGTCCTTCCTGCCGAGCGGGCCGTGGCCCGGGACCAGCACGTCGAAGTCCATCGACTCGACCAGCTTGAGCGACTCGATCCACTCGTTGATGTAGGCGTCCGGGAAGTCGCGGAAGGCCAGTGACTCGACCGGGATGAAGTCCACGGCGAAGAGGAGCCGCTCCTTGGGGAATCTGAGCACGACTGAGTTGTCGGAGTGGTTCTTGCCGACGTACGCCAGCTCGACCACGGTGCCGCCCAGGTCGATGGCCATCCAGTCCGAGAACGTCACCTGCGGCACCGCCGTCGGTCGCTTCTCCGCGATGATCGCGCGCTTGGCGTTCTCGTGCGCGACGACGACCGCCGTGTCGCCGAAGACCTGGCCGCCGGAGATGTGGTCGGCGTGGTCGTGGCTGTAGATGACGTACTTGACGGGCTGGTTGAAGCGCCGCCGGATCTCGTCCTTGAGCCACTGGGCCGCGTCGGCGTTGATCGGGTCGGTCGCGATCACCCCGGCCGGCGTCACGGCGAAGACCGAGAAGTGGCCGGCGTTGCGGAAGCGGTAAACTTCGCCCGCCAGCTTCGTGATCTCCCGCACGGGCGGCTGCGCCGGCTGCTGCGCGAGCGCGAGCGCCGGCGCCAGGAACACGAGACAACCGAGTATGAAGCCGAGGAATCGCTTGGTCATGACGCCTCCGTGATGGCCGTGAGGGCCTGGGGGTTCTCGAGCGACGAGAGGTCGCCCGGCTCCTTGCCGAGATGGGTCGCGCGAATCACGCGGCGCATGATCTTGGCGCTACGGGTCTTGGGCAGGTCGCGGGTGAAGAGCACGCGCTCGGGCTTGAGCGCCTTGCCCATCTGGGTGGCGACGAGCGCCGACAGCTCGGCGCGCAGCGGCTCGGAGGCCGGCTGCCCAGGGCGCAGGACGACGAAGCAGACGATGGCCTCGCCCTTCACCTCGTGCGGCACACCGACCACGCCCGCCTCGGCGACGGCCGGATGCGAGACCAGCACCGACTCGACCTCCGCGGGGCCGAGGCGCTTGCCCGCGATCTTGAGCGTGTCGTCCGAGCGTCCCTGGATGAACCAGAAGCCGTCCTCGTCCACGTACGCCCAGTCGCCGTGGACCCAGACGTCCTTCCAGCGTGACCAGTACGTCTCCTCGTAGCGCTGCGGGTCCTTCCAGAATCCCTGCGTCATGCCCGGCCAGGGCGCCGTCACGACCAGCTCGCCGACTTGCCCACGCACGGGCTTGCCGTCGTCGCCGAAGCACTCGGCCGCCATGCCTGGGATGGGCCCCGCGAACGAGCACGGCTTGATCGGCGCGATCGGGAAGCAGCCGAGGATGCCGCCCGAGATCTCGGTGCCACCCGTGTAGTTGATGATCGGCACCCGGGCCTTGCCCGCGTTCTCGAAGAGCCAGCGGTAGGGCTCCGGGTTCCACGGCTCGCCCGTCGAGCCGATGACGCGGAGCGAGGAGAGGTCGTGCGCGTGCACGTGCTCGGCGCCGTGGGGCATGAGCGCGCGCACCGCGGTGGGCGACATCCCCATCACGGTCACCTTGTAGCGCTCGATCAGCGCCCAGAGCCGGTCGGCCTTCGGAAAATCCTGCACGCCCTCGAAGAGCACCGCCGTCCCGCCGTGGAAGAGCCCCGCGGTGATCAGCATCGGGCCCATGAGCCAGCCGAGGTCGGTGAGCCAGAAGAGCCGGTCGCCCGGGCCCACGTCCATCAGGTAGCCGAAGTCGTGCGCGCACTTGATGAGAAATCCGGCCTGGGTGAGCACGGTGCCCTTGGGACGGCCCGTCGTCCCCGATGTGTAAATGATGAGACACGGGTGGTCCGCGTCCACCGGGAGCGCCGGGCACGCATCGGACTCGCGGGCCGTCTCCTCGTGCCACCAGAGATCGCGTCCCGACGTCCACGGGACCTCGCGGCCGAGCCGCCTGTACACCAGCGCGTGCTTCACGCTCGGCGACATCGCCACCGCCTCGTCCGCGGTCTCCTTCATGCGCACGAGCTGGCCGCGACGCTGGAAGCCGTCGGCCGTGATCAGCACCTTCGCCTCGCTGTCCTGCAGCCGCGAGGCCACGGCCTGGGCGCCGTATCCCGAGAAGCACGGGGTGTAGATCGCGCCGATCCGGACGACCGCGAGCGTGGCGATCGCCGCCTCGGGCGACATCGGCAGGAAGATCCCGACGCGGTCGCCCATTCCCACGCCGAGCCGCTTCAGGGCGTTCGCGAGCCGGTTCACCTCGACGCCCAGCTCCTTGTAGGTGAGCGTGCGGCCTTTGCCGTCGTCCCCTTCCCAGATGATGGCGGGCTGGCCGCCCCGGCCGGCGTCGATGTTGCGATCGACGCAGTTGTCGGCGAAGTTCAGCAGGCCATCGCGGAACCAGCGCGGCCACTGGATGCCGCGCGCCGTGTCGAGCACGCGTGTGTAGGGACGCGTGAACCGCACCCCCAGGTCGCGGACGACCGCGTCCCAGTACCACTCGGGGTCCTCGACCGAGCGGCGCTGCAGCTCTTCCAGCGTGGCGATCTTCTGCGCTCGCATGAACCGCGCGATGCGCGTGCGCTCCGCGTACTCCTTGGTGGGCCGCCAGACGATCTCACTCTTGCCGCCGACCTCGGCCATGGACTCCCTCCCGACAGGGGGAGTTTACACCGATGCGGCCCCGGTCCCTTGTGGGCTCGCACGCCGGCCGTCTAGGCTGAACTATTCATGAACGAGGATATCGAGATCGGACGGGTGGCGCCGCGGGCTGTGTCTGCGCAACCGGCGAAGTGGGACCCCCGAGTCCCGCCCGCAGCTCGAAGAGCTGCGATCGGGCGAGTGGGTGACGGAGCCGGGGCGCGGACACAGCCCGCGGCGCCAGGACCCGTCCGCCTCGCGTGTGCTCGTTCATGAATAATCCAGGCTAGAGTGCTGGAGGGAGGGCTTCCGCATTGAATCCAGTGGACATGTCCGGCCTCGAGCTCGTGCAGGCCATGGTCGACGGGACGTTCCCGCATCCCTCGATGACCGACACCATTCCGATGCGGGTCACCGAGGCCGGCCGGGGCTACGTCAAGTTCAGGGCCCGCGCCGACAAGCGCCACCTCAATCCTCTGGGCGGCGTCCACGGCGGCTTTGCCGCCACCGTGCTCGATTCGGTGACGGGTTGCGCGATCCACACGATGCTCGACGCGCGCGTCGCCTACGGGACGGTCGACCTCAACGTGAAGATGCTGAAGGCTATTCCGCTCGACCAGGAGCTGACGGCCGAGGGACGGGTCCTTCACTTCTCGAGGACGCTGGGGGCATCCGAGGGAACCATCAAGGACGCGGACGGAACCTTGTTCGCGCACGCGACGGCGACCTGCGTGATCCTCCGCTCGCAGGCCGTCTAGAGAGCCGCGCTCAGCCGCCGAGCGACAGCGTGGCGACGAGGCCGATGACAAGCGCGGCGTACGCGAGCCCGATCAGCGCGCGCTGCCGCTTCGGCAGGGCGTCGTAGCCGGGCACGGGGTCGCGCCAGCGGCGGGCCAGCGTGAAGAGCCCGACCACGAGCACGATCAACAGCAGCGGCGAGCGGGTCACCAGCAGCGCCCCGAGGCCGACGGCGTAGCCGATCACCCAGTACGTGCGCGTGAAGGCCCCGGCGATGCGGCCGCCGTCGAGCGGAGGCACCGGCACCAGGTTGAAGAGGTTGATCAGCACGGCGGTGTGCCCGAGCGCCACCAGGAGCTTCTGCTCCCACGCGAGCCCGGCGCCCAGCACCGCCCAGGCGCCCAGCGAGCCCACCAGAGGTCCGGCCATCGCCACCCGAGCCTCGACCCCGGCGTCGCGCGGCTGGCCCTGCATCGCGATGAAGGCGCCGACGAACGGGATGAACACGGGCGCGCCGGCCGGGATGCCCTCGACCCGCATGGCCACAGCGTGGCCCATCTCGTGGACGAAGATCAGTAGGACGAAGCCGAGCGCGAAGAGCCATCCCCACTCGATGGCGTAGGCGCCGATCGAGAGGAGCATGGTCGCGAGCGTTTTGAACTTGAAGAGGCCGGCCAGCAGGCCCAGGAACTTGGCCTTACCCAGCACGAAGAGCAGGCCTGCGCCCACGGCGCCCGTCGCGACCTTGGCGCTCGTCCCCGAGCCGGCCGCCGGACGCGCCGACGGCTGCCGCAGGCTCTGGTACACCGCGCGGAGGTTCTCGACCTCTTGCGCGCGGCGATCGCCGCCGGCCTCGGTCACGCGGGGAGCTTCACCGGCCGCGGGATGATCCAGGCCTCGTACACCACGATCGCCAGGAACACGAACTTCATCACGCCGAAGTTCGCCGCGAGGACCTTGTAGAAGAGGGCGACGTTCGCCGGCGGGAACGG
>JBGQEL010000018.1:0-59775 GCA_041496385.1 Methylomirabilia bacterium
CGAGTACTGGTGGCGCGCGCTCGCGGCCGTGAGCCTGCCACCCGCGCCCACGGTGCTATTGATCGGTCTCGGCGGCGGGACCCAGCTCCACCTGCTCCACGCCCGGACGCTGCCGAGCGCCGTGACGGTGATCGAGCGCGACCCGGCCATCCTCACCGCGGCGCTCGACTGGTTCGGCCTGCGGGCATTCGGCGGTGTCGAGTACCTGGTGGGCGACGTCGAGCGCGTGGTGCCGTGGCTCGCGAGTGTGGGGCGACGCTTCGACTTCATCATGGAGGACGCCGTCTACGCCGAGCCGCCCGCGCGCGCGCGGGCGCTCGCGCGCGCGCTCACGCCGCTGGTGGCGCCGGGGGGCGCGCTCGTGGTGAACCGCCACCGCCGCGCGGGCGTGGATGGTCTCACGGCGGCGCTCCGCCCCTTCTTCACGGAGGTCCGGGTGCGGCGCGTGCGCCGCGAGGGCGAGAACGTGCTCGTCTGCTGCCGGAGCCCGCTCAGCCGCGCGGCAGGCGCTTGAACTTGAGGCGGTGCGGCCGGTCGGCCTCGGCGCCGAGGCGGCGCCGGCGGTCGGCTTCGTAGTCAGCGTAGTTCCCCTCGAACCACTCGACCTTGCCCTCGTCCTCGAAGGCGAGGATGTGCGTCGCGATCCGGTCGAGGAACCACCGGTCGTGGCTGATCACGACCGCGCAGCCGGCGAAGTCCAGCAGCGCGTCCTCGAGGGCGCGCAGCGTGTCCACGTCGAGGTCGTTCGTGGGCTCGTCGAGCAGCAGGAGGTTGGCGCCGCTCCGGAGCGTCGTCGCGAGATGCAGGCGGTTGCGCTCGCCGCCCGAGAGGTCGCCGACCCGTTTCTGCTGGTCGCTGCCCTTGAAGTTGAACGAGGCCACGTAGGCGCGCGACTGGACGGTGCGGCCGCCCAGCTCGAAGGTCTCCGTGCCGCCCGAGATCGCCTCCCAGACGGACTTCTTCGCGTCGAGCGAATCGCGGCTCTGGTCCACGTAGGCGAACACGACGGTGTCGCCGACGCGAAGCGTGCCCGCGTCGGGCTTCTCCTGACCGGCGATCATCCGGAAGAGCGTCGTCTTGCCGGCGCCGTTCGGCCCGATCACGCCGACGATGCCGCCCCGCGGAAGCTTGAACGACAGATCCTCGATCAGGGCGCGGTCGCCATAGGCCTTCGCCACGTGATCCGCGTCGACGACGACGTCGCCCAGCCGGGGCCCGGACGGGATCGCGATCTCGAGCGCCTGGGCGCGCTTCTCGAACGACTCGGCGAGCAGCGCCTCGTAGTTCTGCAGGCGCGCCTTTGACTTCGCCTGGCGGGCGCGCGGCGACATCTGCACCCACTCGAGCTCGCGGGCGAGCGTCCGCTGCCGGGCCAGATCCGCCTTCTCCTCCTGCGCCAGCCGCTGTCCCTTCTGCTCGAGCCAGGACGAGTAATTGCCCTCCCACGGGATGCCGGCGCCGCGGTCGAGCTCGAGGATCCAGCCGGCGACGTTGTCGAGGAAGTACCGGTCGTGGGTGACGGCGACGACCGTGCCCGGGTACTCCTTCAGGAAGCGCTCGAGCCAGGCCACGGACTCGGCGTCCAGATGGTTGGTTGGCTCATCGAGTAGCAGCATGTCCGGACGCGCGAGGAGGAGCCGGCAGAGGGCGACGCGGCGCCGCTCGCCGCCCGAGATCTTCATCACGTCGGCGTCGCCGGGGGGCACGCGGAGCGCGTCCATCGCGAGCTCGACGGTCCGGTCGAGGTCCCAGGCGTTGGCCGCCTCGATCCGGTCTTGCAGGCGTCCCTGCTCGTCGAGGAGCTTCTCCATCTCGTCGGCCTCGAGCGGCTCGCCGAGCTTCGCGCTGATCTCCTCGAAGCGCGAGAGGAGCGCGCGCGTCTCGGCGACCCCCTCCTCGACGTTGCCCCGGACGTCCTTCGCCGGATCGAGCTGCGGCTCCTGGGGAAGAAAGCCGATGCGGAGGCCCGCGGCGGGGAACGCCTCGCCCAGGAAGTCCGTGTCCACGCCGGCCATGATCTTGAGCAGCGAGCTCTTGCCGGCGCCGTTGGCGCCGAGCACGCCGATCTTGGCGCCGTGGAAGAACGAGAGCCAGATGCCGCGCAGGATCTCCCGCTTCGGCGGGACGACCTTGCGCAGGTCCTTCATGACGAACGCGTACTCGCCGGCCATCGCTACGCCCCGCCCAGCAGCCGACGGTGCTCGGGCATCATGCAGCGGTCCTGGACCACGCGGATGCCCGCGCGCGCGAGCGCCTCGGCGGCGCGGCCGTTCCGGATGCCGAGCTGGAACCAGACCGCGCGGGGCTGCCAGGGGAGCGCCAGAACCTCGTCCGCGTGGCCCTCGAGGTGTTCCGGGCGGCGGAAGATCTCGACCACGTCCGTCGGCTCCGCAAGGTCCGCGAGCGTCGCCACCGCCCGGGCGCCGAACAGCTCGCGCACGGCGATCACCGGGTTGACGGGCAGGATCCGGTAGCCGCGCGCGTGGAGGTAGGCGGGGACGTAGTACGCGGGCTCCCCGGCGCCGGCCTTGGCGCCGAGCACCGCGATCCGCTTCGCCTCGCGAAGGATCGCGGCGAGTCCCGCGTCGTCATCGATCAGGTTCTGTCGCCAGTCGGTCATCACGTGTGGCTCGCGCCGCCCATGCACCCTCTCACGCCCCTGCGAGCGCTGCAAGGACTTCGGCGCCGAAGGCGTCGGCACGCCAGCGTCTGACGCCGTCCACGGCGGCGAGCTCGGCGACGTTCTGAGGCCCGGCGTGGGCGATGGCGCTGATGAGCCGGTTCGGCAGCACGAGGCCGGGCTCGAGGCCGATGCGCGGCGCCGCCTCGGTGCGCCAGATCCGCAAGCGCTCGATGCGACGCTGGACGACCGCGGCGATCCGCGGCCGCGGGTGGTGCTCGAGCACGGGCAGCTCCGAGTCCGGCAGCGCCTGCGCGCGCGCGATCGCCTCGAGGATCGCGTCGCCCCAGCGCTCGATCACCCGCGCGGTGCAGCCCTGCACGCCCGCCAGTGCGGTTCGATCGGCCGGCGCGGCCACCGCGAGGCGCACCAGCGTCTCCTCTTGCAGGATCTTGAATGGCGGCCGGTCGGCGGCGCGTGCGAGACGCTCGCGGAGGTCGTGCAGCTCGCTGAGCACCGCGAGGCCACGCGCCGGGAGGTCCCGCGCGCCCTTCGCCGAGGCGAAGGCGTTCGGGTCGGGCGCGCGCTCCACCACGGACTGGCGCGCCAGCGCGGCGCACTCCTCCTCCACCCACGCGAGCCGCCCGACGCGGCGGAGCTCGTCCGCGAGCCGGTTCTTGAGCTCCGCCAGGTGGAAGACGTCGGCCGCGGCGTAGTGACGCTGCGCCTCGTTCAGCGGCCGCGCGGACCAGTCGTCGCGCTGGCGCGAGGGGGGCAGCTCGATGCCGAGGAAGCGCGTCACCAGCACGTCGAGGCCGAGCGCGGGCTCGCCGAGAAAGCGCGCGGCCACGTGCGTATCGAAGAGCCCGGCGAAGCGCATGCCGTGGCGGCGCTTCAGATGCACGAGGTCGTTGTCGCCCGCGTGCAGCACCGTCGTCAGCCCGGGCGTCGCGAATATGCCGCCGAGCGGCGAGAGATCGTCCACCGCGAGCGGGTCCACGAGCCAGACCTCGCCGGCCGGAACCGCGAGCTGCACGAGCGCCAGGCGCTCGGGGTAGTGGTGGAGGCTGTCGCCCTCGGTGTCGAGCGCGACCTCGCGCGCGGCGGCCAGGCGCTCGGCCGCGCGCGCGAGGTCGGCGCTCGTCCCGATCCAGCTCGCCGAGATCAGGTTGAGCGCTTCCGCGCGCGGATGGAGCGCTCCATCCGCTCGAACCGCCGGCGCAGGGGCTCCAGCCCCTCGTCGTGCGTGATCACGTAGAGCTCGCCCGAGCGAATGGCGTCGACGACCATCTGGGCCACCGCCTCCGGCGCGAGGTAGCGGCCCATCAGCTCGACGGGCTCGGGTCGGGTCGGGGTCTCGTTGCTGAGGTGGGCGGGGCGATTCCGCTCGCTCTCGCGGATGCGGGTCGTCACGCCCATGGGGCAGAGCACGGAGACGCCGATCCCGTAAGGCTTGAGGTCCTTCGCGAGCGTCTCGGACAGCCCGACGACGGCGTACTTGGTCGCGTTGTAGATGCCGAGGCCGGCCGTCGCGACCAGGCCCGCCATGGACGCCGTGTTGACGACGTGAGCCGGCTCCTTCTGCGCGATCATCCGCGGCAGGAACGCGTCGAGGCCGTGGATCACGCCCCAGAGGTTCACGCCGAGCGCCCACTGCCAGTCACGATGGGTCGCGGCCTCGAGGCCGCCCCACAGCGCCACGCCCGCGTTGTTGCAGAGGACGTGCACGCGGCCGAAGGCCTGGAAGGCGCGATCGGCGAGCGCCCGGACCGAGGCCAGGTCCGTGACGTCGGTGCGCACGGCCAGCGCCTCGGCGCCGCGCGCGCGGATCCCGGCCGCGACCTCGGCCATCCCCTTCTCGTCGAGGTCGGCGACGACGACCTTCGCGCCGTCGCGCGCGAAGGCCTCGACCAGCGCGCGGCCGATCCCGCTCGCCCCGCCCGTCACGACCGCGACGCGCCCGCTCAGTGAGTCCACTCGTTCACCTCCGTCATCTCCATCCGACCAGTCAGCGTAGCCGGGCTTCCGGCCGGGGTCAACGCGACGTGGTAAGCTTCGGCGGCACCGCTGCCGGCATCGCTTCCGCATCGGTTCGGGGAGGAGCCGCTCGATGGCGAAGGAAATCGCGATCGTCCACCACGCCGACCGCCGCGCCGACGTGGCCATGCCCTATGCGCCCGGGATCGTCGTCCGGCGCGGCAGCCTCGTGTTTCTCTCGGGGGTGACCGCCGCCGCCGTGTACCATCACCACCCGCACCGCGAGGAGGATTTCGATCTGCCGTCAACGATGGAGGCGCAGGCCGTGCTTGCGATGGAGAACCTCAAGAAGACGCTCGAGGCCGCCGGCTGCACGCTGGGCGATCTCGTCATGGCGACGCGGTATCTCACGAACGTGGCCGAACAGGACGACCTGAACCGCGTCTGGGCCCGCTACCTCGGCGGTCACCTGCCGACGACGACGACCGTCGAGGTGTCACGGCTCGCCACGCACGCGCGCTGCAAGGTCGAGATCAGCGCGATCGCGGTCACGGACGCCGAGGCGCGGCGGTGAGCGCAACGCTCGGCTTCGTCGGGCTCGGCGTGATGGGCGGGCGCATGGCCAAGCGCCTGCTCGACGCGCGGCACCCGGTGGTCGGCTACAACCGGACGCGCGAGAAGGCGCGCTGGCTCAGCGACGCCGGCCTGCGGCTCGTCGCGTCGCCCCGCGAGGTGGCGCAGTCCGCCGAGGTCGTCTTCACCATGGTGACCGACGCGGCGGCCCTCGACGCAGTCACGCGCGGGCCCGAGGGCCTCCTCGCGGGGCTGCGTCCCGGTGCGGTGCTGGTCGAGATGAGCACGGTGGGGCCGGAATCGGTCCGAGCGCTCGCCGCGGAGACGGTGGCGCGCGGCGCGGATCTGCTCGACGCGCCCGTCTCCGGCTCGCCGGCCACGCTCGAGGCCGGCCAGCTCTCGTTCATGGTGGGCGGGGCCGAGGCGACGCTCGAGCGGGCGCGTCCCTATCTCACCGCGATCGGGCCGACGATCACGCACGTCGGCGGCGTCGGCCAGGCCAAGGCCATGAAGGTCGCGATCAACCAGGGCCTCGCGGTGCAGATGCTCGCCTTCGCCGAGTCGGTGCTGCTCGCCGAGAAGGCCGGCATCACGCGCGAGCGCGCCGTCGAAGCGCTGCTCCGAAGCGTCGTCGCGTCGCCGATGCTGAAGTACCGCGGGCCCTTCGTCCTCGGCATGCCCACGGAGGCGTGGTTCGACGTGGGGATGATGCAGAAGGACCTGAAGCTCTCGCTCGATCTCGGCCGCGCCACCGGCGTGCCGCTGACGACCGTGTCGGTCACGAACGAAATGCTGACCGCGGCGCGCGGCCTCGGGCTCGAGGACTACGATTTCGCGGTGGTCTTCGACGTCGTCGCGCGTCTGGCGGGCCTGCCGCCCAGCGCCAAGCGCTGACCCCCCGCCCATCCGCCGGCGTCACCGCGGGGTGAGCGTCGCGCGGCCGGCCACCGTGTCCACCGTCAGTGTGAAGGCGTCCAGCACGTCGCGCCCGAGCAGGCCGTCCACGGGGTCGGGCCGCCCGTCCGCCGGCAGCGCATGGACGATGACCGGCAGCGGGCCGAGGCGCGCGCCGGCCACGTCGAGCAGCGGGATGGTCACGAGGCTCGCTGTCGCCATGCCCGTCGCGCCCACGATCCGGACCGGCTGCCCGGCTTCGCCGGCGAAGCCCGCGCGCTCGAGCGCCGCCGGCGAGATGACCGTCCTGTCGGCGCCCGTGTCCACGATCAGCGTGAGCGCCACGCCGTTGAGCCGGACGCCGACCGTGACGGGCGCGCCGCGCGTCGCTGGAATCACCGCGGGCGCCGACGGGGACGGCGGCGGCTCGGCCCGCGGCTGCGGGTGCGCGAGAACCTGCGCGGACGCGCGCGCGGCGGGCGGGATCGACTCGATGTCCGCGGTGTAGTGGATGATGCCTTCGGCGTCGATCCAGCGATAGAGGTCGGCCGCCGCGGGCGTCGCGACGCACCAGGTCGCCAGGACGAAGAGGGCGAGGCCGGCCGCGCGCACCGCGCTCCTCAGACCACGATCTTCCGCGCGCGGAGGCCCGCGATCTCCGCCCCCGTGTAGCCGTGCTCGGCGAGCACCTCGTCGGTATGCTCGCCGCGCAGCGGCGCGTGACGGCGGACGTCGGGGGTGAGGCGCGAGAACGCGACGGGCATACCGACCACGGGGATCTCCCCGAGCTTCGGGTGCCGCATGCGCCGGATGACCGTCCGGCTCGCGGTCTGGGGATCGTTCAGCACCTGGTCCACCGTGTTCACGGGCGTCGCGGGCACGCCGGCCTCGTCGAGAAGCTTCAGCAGGGCATCGCGGTCGTGCCGCCCGATGGACTCCTCGAGCGCCGTCTCCAGCTCGCGGCGATGCGTCACGCGCTCGACGTTCGTCGCGAAGCGGGGATCCTCCGTCATGGACGCGAGCCCGAGCGCCGACGCGAGCCGCCGCCAGAGCCGATCGTTGGCGCCGGCGATGAAGACCCACTGGCCGTCACGGCAGCGGAAGTTGCGGTAGGGCGAGAGCGAGGGGTGGGCCGAGCCGAGCGCCCTCGGCACGTTGCCGGCGAGCAGGTAGCCCTCGGCCTGGAAGTTCAGGAGCCCGATCGCCGTCTCGAGCAGCGACGCGTCCACCCGCTGGCCGAGGCCGGCCTTCTCGCGGTACAGCAGCGCGTTGACGACACCGAAGGCGCACAGAATGCCCGTCGTGAGATCGAGGAAGGAGACGCCGCAGCGGACCGGCGGACCGCCCGGCTCGCCCGTGATGGACATGATCCCGCTGAAGGCCTGCATCAGCGCCTCGTAGCCGGCGCCCCCGGCCCGCGGGCCGGTCCGGCCGAAGGCCGAGACGGAGCAGTAGACCAGGCGCGGGTTCTCGGCCGAGAGACGATCCCAGCCGAGCCCGAATTCCTCCATGGTCCCGGTGCGGAAGTTCTCGATGAGCACGTCGGCCCGGCGTACGAGCCGCCGGACGATCTCGACGCCGTCGGGCGCCTTGAGGTCCACGGCGATGCCGCGCTTGTTCCGGTTATTGACGAGGTAGCCCGCCGATTCGCCGTCCTTGTGCGGAGGCCAGGTCCGGGACTCGTCGCCGACCTGCGGGTCTTCCACCTTGATGACGTCGGCGCCCATGTCGCCGAGGAGCGCGCCACAGAACGGGCCCGCGAGCACGCGGGACAGGTCCACGACGCGGATACCGTCGAGTGAGAGGGCGGGCGTGGTCATGTGCGCTACTATACCTCTATGTCCTCGTTGCGCGACGCGCTCACCCGCAACATCCTCGTTCTCGACGGCGCGATGGGCACCATGCTCCAGGCCGCCGCGCTCACCGCCGACGATTTCGGCGGTCCGTCGTACGAGGGCTGCAACGAGCAGCTGAATCTCACGCGGCCCGACGTCGTCCGCCGGATCCACGGCGCCTATCTCGACGCGGGCGCGGATCTGATCTCGACGAACACGTTCGGCTGCGCCCCCTACGTGCTCGGCGAGTACGGCCTGGCGGAGCGCGCGTACGAGATCTCGCGCGCCGCCGCGCGTCTCGCGCGCGAGGCGGCTCGGCAGCGCTTCGTCGTGGGCGCGATGGGGCCGGGCACACGCTCGATCTCTGTCACCCGCAACGTGACCTTCGACGAGGTGCTGGAGGCCTACGCGGTCCAGGCCCGGGGTCTGATCGACGGCGGCGTGGACGCGCTCCTGCTCGAGACGCAGCAGGACACGCTGAACCTCAAGGCCGCGGGGATCGGCGTCCGCCGGGCGATGCGCGAGGCGGGCGTGGAGGTGCCATTGATGATCAGCGGCACGATCGAGCCCACGGGCACGATGCTCGCCGGCCAGGGCGTGGAGGCGCTCTACGTCGCGCTCGAACACCTGGATGTCTTCTCGATCGGCCTCAACTGCGCGACCGGCCCCGAGTTCATGACCGACCACCTCCGCACGCTGTCGGCGATCGCGACGCGCTTCGTGAGCGTCTACCCGAACGCGGGGCTGCCGGACGAGCGCGGCCAGTACGGCGAGACGCCGGAGAGCCTCGCGTTCAAGATGCAGCGGTTCGTCGACGAGGGCTGGGTCAACATCGTCGGCGGCTGCTGCGGCACGACGCCTGCGCACATCCGGGCCCTGAAGACGCTGGTCGCCGGCCGCCCGCCCCGCGTGCCCGCCGCGAGCGAGCCGCAGGCCGTCAGCGGTGTCGAGGTCTTCTATCCGGCCGACGACAACCGCCCGCTCTTCGTCGGCGAGCGGACCAACGTCATCGGCTCGCGCCGGTTCAAGGAGCTCATCGTGGCCGAGCGCTTCGAGGAGGCCGCGGAGATCGGCCGGGCCCAGGTGCGGAACAGCGCGCAGATCCTCGACGTCTGCCTGGCCAACCCCGACCGTGACGAGCCGGCCGACATGGACCGCTTCATGGCACAGATCACGCGCAAGGTGAAAGTGCCGCTCATGATCGACACCACCGACGTGCAGGTGCTCGAGGCGGCGCTACGCCACTGCCAGGGCAAAGCGCTCGTGAACTCGATCAACCTCGAGGACGGTGAGGAGCGGTTCGAGAAGGTCGTGCCGCTGCTGAAGACGTACGGCGGCGCGGTGGTCGTTGGCTGCATCGACGAGGACAAGCAGCAGGGCATGGCGGTGACACGCCAGCGCAAGCTCGCGGTCGCCGAGCGGAGCCACGACCTTCTGACGCGGAAGTACGGCATCCCCGCGCGCGATCTCGTCTTCGACGCGCTCGTCTTTCCCGTCGGGACGGGCGACCAGAACTACATCGGTTCGGCAATCGAGACGATCGAGGGCATCCGGCTGATCAAGGAGCGGTTTCCGGAATGCAAGACGATCCTCGGGATCTCGAACGTCTCCTTCGGCCTGCCGCCCGCGGGCCGCGAGGTCCTGAACTCCGTCTTCCTCTACCACGCGACCAAGGCGGGGCTCGACTACGCGATCGTGAACACCGAGCGGCTCGAGCGGTACCCATCGATCCCCGAGGAGGAGCGGCGGCTCGCCGAGGACCTCATCTACTCGCGCGGGAACGACCCGGTGGCCGCCTTCGCCGCCTACTTCCGGGATCGGACGAAGGCTCCGGCGGCCGCCAAGAACACGCTGCCGCTGGACGAGCGGCTCGCGCGCTACATCGTCGACGGCAGCCGCGACGGGCTCGTCGAGGACCTGGATCTGAAGCTCAAGGAGGCCGCACCCCTCGACATCATCAACGGCCCCCTGATGCGGGGCATGGACGAAGTCGGGCGGCTCTTCAACGACAACCAGCTCATCGTCGCCGAGGTTCTCCAGTCCGCCGAGGCGATGAAAGCGTCGGTCGCCCATCTCGAGCCCTTCCTGGAGAAGGCCGAGTCCTCGACGCGCGGCACGATCGTGCTGGCCACCGTCAAGGGCGACGTGCACGACATCGGCAAGAACCTCGTCGAGATCATCTTCTCGAACAACGGCTACCGCATCGTCAACCTCGGCATCAAGGTGCCGCCCGAGGAGCTGATCGCCGCCTATCGGACCCACAAGCCCGACGCCTTCGGCCTCTCGGGGCTTCTCGTGAAATCGGCGCAGCAGATGGTCGTCACGGCGCAGGATCTCCGCGCGGCCGGCATCGATATCCCGCTGTTCGTGGGCGGCGCCGCCCTCACGAAGAAGTTCACCGCGACGCGCATCGCCGCGGAGTACGGCGGCCTCACGCTCTACGCGAAGGACGCGATGGATGGACTGGACCTCGCGAATCAGCTCTTCTCCGCGGTGACGCGCGAGCCGCTGGCGGAGCGCGTGCGGCGGGAGCAGGCGGCCCTGGCCGCGGGAGCCGAGCCGGGCGCCACGGTGACCGCGGCGCCGGTCTCCCCCACGCCCCGCGCACGGATCGAGCGCGCCACGGTGCCCCCGGCGCCCGATCTCGAGCGCCACGTCCTGCGCGACGTCCCGCTCATGCACGTCTATCCGTACCTGAACCTCCAGATGCTCTACGGAAAGCACCTCGGGCTGCGCGGGATCGTCGAGCGGCTCCTCGCCTCGGGCGACCCGAAGGCGCTCGAGCTCCACGAGATCGTCGAGGACCTCAAGCGCGACGCGGCGGCGGACGGCCTCTTCAGTGCCCACGGCGTGTATCAGTGGTACCGCGCCCGGGCGGCGGGCGACGCGGTGACGCTCTTCGACCCGTCCGGGCGCGAGCTGGCCCACTTCGCCTTCCCGCGCCAGCGGGACGGCGAGCACCTCTGCCTGGCGGACTACCTCCGAGACGACGAGGACGACTACCTGGCGCTCTTCGCGGTGACGTGCGGGGCCGGCGTGCGCGACCTCGCCGGGCGCTGGAAGGACCAGGGCGAGTACGTCCGCTCGCACGCGCTCCAGGCGCTCGCGATCGAGTGCGCCGAGGCGTTCGCCGAGATGCTCCACGCCCGGTTGCGCACCCTGTGGGGCTTTCCGGATCCGCCCGAGCTGGCGATGAGCGAGCGGCTCCGCGGCCGGTATCGCGGCATTCGCGTCTCTTTCGGGTATCCCGCGTGCCCGAATCTCGGGGACCAGGCGACGCTCTTCAGGCTCCTCGCACCCGAGGGCATCGGCCTCTCGCTCACCGAAGGCTTCATGATGGATCCCGAGGCGTCGGTGTCCGCCGTCGTGTTCCACCACCCCGCCGCGAAGTACTTCAAGGCCGAGTAGGTCCCACTCCCGAAAAACGCCACGAGCCCGGACCGATGCTCCGGTCCGGGCCCGCCGTGGATGTGAGGAGAGCGTCCGAGCGCTACTTGAAGTTGATCTCGAGTCTCACCGTCGGGAAGCCCAGGGACTTCTCGTCGTGCTTGACCTCGAACGGCTTGAAGTCGTCGGCGAGATAGTAGGCGCCGACGTGACGCCTCGGCTTCCCGTGCCGGCCCTCGACGTCCAGGCTGAACGGCAGCCGGAACGTGCCGGTGAAGCCAAACTTCACCGGGACCCCGTCGATGGTGGCGACACCGTTGGTGATGAAGCCGAGCGGCGCCTTGTTCGCGAGGGCCAGCGAGAGGTCGGCGTCACCCCCAAACGTGCCGGTCATCACCACGAATTCGGGCGCGTCCGTCTTGTTGTTGTCCTGAACCACGACGGCGTACGTGCCGCTGACCGTGCCCTTGCCGGTCGCCAGGCTGAGGTCATCGGCGCCCGTCGCGTTCACCGTGCAGCTCTTGGCGTGCTTGACCAGGTACAGCACCTCCCAGGGGCAGAGCGGCGTCCCGACCTTGGCCGTACCCGCGAGCTGGGCCACGGCGCTGCGCCGAACGGCCTGGCTGGGGTCGCTGACGGGGCTCCCCTTCGCGTCCAGGAGGTACATGTCCTCCGTGACCTCGTAGAGGACGGCGTCAGCCGCCAGCGCGGGGGCCGGCCCCACCATGAGCGCCAGCAGCAGGAACAGCAGGGACAGCGCGGTCCACATCACAGTGCTTTTCCAGTTCAGTGTCATCACGTTCTCTCCTCGTCCACGTTGTGGATAAGTCTCCATGTTTCTCATCCTGGGTACCGAGGACTGCAAGGCAAGTACCATCGGAGTCAATACTATAAATATATATATTTATTGACTTAATATGTAAGTATTTCCGGATTATATGATATTGGATGGTCTTTCTCATACCAGGACCTCGGGACCTTTGTGGCCAGGAATTTACTGCAGAAGAAGAAGGAGCGGCCGACCTACTCGTCGTCGTCCGTGTTGCTGAGAGTGGCTCCCGGTTTCGCAGGCAGCTTCACGATGAAGTTCGAGCCACGACCGAGCTCGCTCTTGACCTCGATCGTTCCACCGTGGCTCTGAACGATGCCCAGGCTGACGGAGAGGCCCAGCCCGGTCCCGCTCACGTCCGGCTTGGTCGTGAAGAAGGGCTCGAAGATCCGATCGAGGTGTTCGGCCGCGATTCCAGTGCCGGTGTCGAGGACCTCGACCTGGACCATGTCTCCGGCGACAGACGAGCGCAGTGTCAACGCGCCCCCATCCTTCATGACGTAGACGGCGTTGTTGACGAGGTTCAGGAACACTTGCTTGATCCGTGGCACGTCGATCTCAACGGGCGGCAATCCCTCCGCATACGCCTCGGCGAGCGAGATCGAATCCAACGCGCCCTGGCGGCGAACCATCGCGATCGTCTGCTCGAGCACGCGATTGAGGTCCGTCATCTGCGGCACGAACTCGCGCTGGCGGCTGAAGTGGAGCAGGTCGCGCACGATATCCCGCGCGCGTCCCGCCTCCTCCTGGATGAGATCGAGCTCCTCGCGCATGGGCTGTCCCTGCGGTATCCGCTCGGCCAGAAACGAGGCGAATCCGAGCACGCTCGTCAGCGGGTTGTTGATCTCGTGGGCGATATTCGCCGCCAGCTCGCCGATCGCGGCGAGCTTCGTGGACTGGATGAGCTGCGCCTGGGTCCGCTTGAGCTCCGCGAGGAGCGTCTCGGTATGCCGAAGGCGCTCCTGCGTTTCTTCGTAGAGGCGCGCATTGCGGATCGCCGCGGTGGCGGACGTCGCGAGCGCCTCGCCCAGCGCGAGCTCTTCCGGAATGAAGGCGTGAGTCTCCCGGTACCAGACCGTGAGAACGCCGACGAATTGATGCTCCAGGAAGAGCGGAAGCCCGAGGAACGAGCGGAACCCCTCGCCCGCGATCCAGTCCCGGTACGTCAGCGCCGGTCGCGCGAGGACGTCGGTGAGCGCCAGCGTTGTCTTGTGCTTCATGATCCAGCCGACCAGGCCCTCGTCGTCGTCACCCGTGAGGCGTGTGCTCTCTTTCGGCGCGCGTGTGGAGCCCGCTTGCGCTTCGAGGCGGAACTCGTTCGGCGCCTCCTGGCGGAGCAGGATCCGCACGACGTCGGCGCCGAGCCGGGTTCGGACCAACTCGCTGAGTCGCTGGAGAACCTCGGAAACCTGCAGCGTGCCGGTCAGCAGGCGTCCCGCCTCGACGAGGCTGGCCTGCTCGGCGGCGCGCCGCATCACGCCCTCGTATAGCCGCGAATTCTCGACGGCGATCGCCACCTGGTCCGCCACGATCTTCAGGAGCTGTTCTTCGTCGGCCTTCGCGCCGACCGGAAGGACGTGCCGGGCCACCATGACGCCGAGCTGGCGCTCGCGCACGGTCAGCGGCAGGGTCCACTCGACCGGGTTCCATTCGTCCGTGGGTTCGGCGCCGGTGCCGGCGAGCACGCTCCGGGGCTGACCGCTCGTCGGGCTCTCGATCACCACACTGACTCCGGGTGGCTCGCTGAGCTCGACACGAAGGCTGGTGGTGCCGATCGCCTGCGAGAGCCCGCGCAGCAGCCGTTCGAGCATCGGGACGACACCGAGCTCGGTCGTGGTGTCCTGGACGGCGTGGTGCAGGTCGGCGAGCTGGCTCGCCCGGCGGACGAAGTGCTGGTTCAGCCGCTTCAGCTCCTCGACCTGGTTCAAGAGGCGGTAGACGAGGCGCTGGTTGAGCTCGCGCAGGTAGACGCCTTCCTCGCGGCCCTCGACGCGCTCGCGCTTGCCGCCGAGGAACTCGGCGACCTGGCGCGGAAACGCGTCGACGTTGATCGGCTTCTGGATGTAGCCGTCGCAGCCGGCGACCAGGGTTCGCTGGCGGTCGCCCTGCATCGCGTACGCGGTCAGCGCAATGACCGGCGTCGACGCCAGGTTCGGAAAAGACTTGAGGATCGCAACGATCTCGTAGCCGTCGACGCCCGGCAGGTTGATGTCGAGCAAGATCAGCGCCGGTTCCTCGCGGATCGCGCCCTCGATACCTGCAAGACCATCCTCGGCCTCGACGATCGTGTATCCAGCGGCCTCGAGGACCGCGCGTACGAGCATGCGGTTCTCGGGATTGTCCTCGATGTAGAGGATCTTCGGCTTCTTGTCCAGCGCCCGTGCCGGCATGGCTCCGATCGTCCCCCTAGCTCAGGTTCAAAGGCAGCGTGAAGTAGAACGTCGATCCCCGGTTCTCGCGGCTCTCCGCCCAGACCCGACCGCCGTGGAGCTCGACGAACTTCTTGCTGATCGCGAGCCCCAGACCCGTCCCGCCCGCGCCACGCGCGACGGGGTTGTCGAGCTGCTGGAACGGCTCGAATAGACGGGCGAGGTCCTCCTGGCGGATGCCGATACCGGTGTCGGCGACGCTGATGCGCATCGTGTTGGGGTCGGCGATCACCCCGACCAGCACACTGCCCTGCGTCGTGAACTTGATCGCGTTGGACAGCAAATTGAGGAGGATTTGCTTCACCTTGGTGCGGTCGGCGTTCAGCCGCGGCAGCTCGAGCGGCACGTTCGTCTCGAGCTTGAGCTGCTTGCCGCGGGCCAGCGGCATGGACGACTCGATGCACTCGTCGATCAGCTCGTGCAGGTCGATCTCCTCGGACACCATCTCGAGCTTGCCCGCCTCGATGCGGGAGAAGTCGAGAATGCCGTTGATGAGCTGGAGCAGGTGGGTGCCGCTGTTGTGGACGGAGCGGATGTACACCTGCTGGCGCTCGGTGAGCTCGCCGTCCAGCCGATTCAGCAGGACCTTGGAGAAGCCGATGATCGAGTTGAGCGGCGTCCGAAGCTCGTGCGACATGCTCGCCAGGAACTGCGACTTGAGGCGGCTCGCCTGCATGAGCTGGGCGTTCGACGCCGAAAGCTCCTCGTACAGGCGCGCGTTTTCCAGCGAGATCGCCACCTGGTTCGCGAGGACAGCGAGCACCTCGAGCTCCTGGTTGTCGAAGATCTCTCCCGAGAGCTTCTCACCGACGAGCAGAATGCCGGTCAACTTGTTCTCGATCTTGAGCGGCACGATCAGGGCCGCGTGGATCTCCTCCAGCTCGCCCTCGGCGATCTCGAAATACTCGGCCATCTCGGGATTGAGCTTGACCTCTTCCTTGACCAGTACGCGTCCCGTCTGATTGAGCCACTGCACGATCGGGCTGTCCACGGAGATCAGCGTGACCCCCGCGCCCTCCCCGAGGCTGTTGTCCTCCCGATACAGGACGAAGGCGCTCCGGGACGGGTCGTAGATCATGAGCGAGCAGTGCGTCAGCGGCACGCCGCGGACCAGGCCGTGGACGAGAGTTTCCATGAGTCGGCCGAAGTCCAGGATCGTCCCCATCCGCTTGGAGAGATCGAGAAGCGTCTGGTAGCAGCCTCGGCGCTTGCTGAACATGAGGCGCTCGAGCACCTCCTCGAGGCGCTGGCCGAGCGGGCTCACGAGGAGTGTCATGATGAAGCCGAGCGGAAGGATGATCCACAGCGCATTGATCTGTTCCCAGTCCGCGTACTGCTCGATCATCACGAGGACCGACGTCACCACGCCCCAGAGCACCAGGTAGATCGCGCCCTTCTTCACCGCCACGTTCACGTCGAACAGGCGGTAGCGCACGATGGACGTGCCGAGCATGAGCGCAAACACCATGTTCGCCGGGATACCCATCGGGTACACGAGGTCGGCGGCCGGCACGAAGCGGGCGACGAGGAACCGTGCGATGTCGATGAACCCGCCCGCGAGGCTCACGAGCGTGCCGAGGAGAATGAGCGTCGCCCGGTTGCGCCGGAAGCTCGAGTCCACGTCCTTGTACGCCCGCACGAGGTGCGAGAGGCCGTAGATCATGAAGAAGAAGAAGTAGAGGAAGAAGGGCGTGTAGAGGGGACCCGTCGCCGGCGCCCAGCCCCAGTAGGTCCACTTCACGCCCTTCAGGAACAGGGTCGACCCGCTCAGATTGACGATGCTGAAGGAGATGGCGAGCAGGTACACCGAGACGAGCGACCGCCGGTGCTGGGTCGTGCTCTCCAGGAAGATCAGGACGAAGTGGTAGTAGAGGGCCGGGATCACGACGATGGCCGTGTGGATGATGATTTCCCAGAAGCCCGCCGTCAGCTCGTCCGGGGCCCGCCTGAGCATGTAGACGCCGAAGTTCCAGACGGCCATGCCCGCCACGAAGTACGCGAAGAGCCGGTTCAGCCGGCTGCCAGCGTTGCGCACGAGCGTGATCGCGCCGATCAGGACGTTCAGGAGCAGCGCGATCAGCGGCAGGAGGTTATGAAGCGTCAAGGGTGTCCCATTCGGAACCGAGCGGCAGGTAGGGCTTGTCCTTCCTGCGCTCCTCGTCGATCTCGTCCTTGAGGATGCCGAAGACAAGCACGTCCCAGTAGCGACCGTCCTGGTAGCCGGCCTTGCGGAGAAGACCCTCCTGCTGGAATCCGTTGCGGCGCAGAGAGTTTGCGCTCAAGCGGTTGTACTCGTACACCTTGGCCTCGATGCGCCGGAGCCCCAGCACGTCGACTCCATAGTACGAGATGAGCTTGCCCGCCTCGACGCCAAATCCGCGCCGGATGGCCTTTTGGTCGGTCAGCATCACTTCGAGGAAGCAGTAGCCCTCGAGGAGATGGATGTTGAAGAGACGGGCGAGGCCGATCGGCTTCTCCCAGCCGTGGTTAGCCTCGATGACGAGAACCACCTGGGTCGCGTCCGTGAGGATGGCGTCGTAGAACGACTCGTCCTTGTCGTACACGGCCCTGTAGACGTTCAGGAACTCGCTCCCGACCATCCGCTCGATGAAGGAATCCTCCGCCCACCCGGAGAGGTACGTCAGATCCTCCGGCGCGAGCGTACGGAGATAGACGCGGGTCCCGCGGGAGACGACGCCGGCCCGGCGCCTCGCCCGATCACCGTCTTCGGCGGGAGTGAGCGGGGCGGGTCCCACGTCGCTCACCGTGGCCGGACCAGCGGGCACGGCCGGCGTTCCAGAAAAAGCCCGACACCCCCCTGCATCAGGGGGGCGCCGACATCGTCGCAGACCGCCGCCATCGAGGTCATTGCGTCAGCCCGAGCGGCTCGTGCTCAAGGCGCGAACGTGATCTCGAAACGGACCGTCGGGTAGCCGACGGCCAGTTCGTCCGCGACCGCGTCGATACAGGCGTTCCGGGGGTCCCCGGGTCCGAAGAACCTGTCGGTCCAGGCCACATCACCATGCCCCGGAATCAGGGGGGCGCTTCGAGCGCTGAAAACTCCGCAATGGAACTGCCGCTGCGTGAGCCCGGTGGGGGTACCGTCGGGGAGCAGGAAAGGGTCGGTACCGATGAACGGCTGACGGAAGATGCCCGTGAAGGGGAACCGTCCTCGGACACCTGAGATCGTCATACGCCCCTGTGCTGTCCCGAAGCCCGCGCCGGAGAATGCGGGACTGAAGTCGATCTTTCCGTCGAAGTGTCCCCTCATGACGACGAACTCGGGCGAGTCCACCGAGCCCGGCTCATTGATGACAACGGTGAAGCTGCCGAAGAGTGGGCCCTTCCCGTTCTTCAGGCTCACGTCATCGTTGCCGACGGCGTTGACGGCGCAGCGGTTCGCCTCGGGTTTGACAGAGATGACGAGTTCGGGCGGGCACAAGGGCGAGCCGAGGTCGGCGAAGCCCAAGAGGGCAGACGTCGCCACGCGGTGCTGGTTCATCCGCCGTTGCTTCGTGAGTTTCATGTTCTCCGTGACCTCGTAGAGCGTCACGTCGGCGGCGATGGCGGTGCTTGGGACGACCGCCAGTGCCAGCAGAAGCGATGCGGACGACCATGCGACTGTGGATCTCCACGTCATGCCCATCGCGTCACACTCCTCATTCCGTGATCCGGGGGAATCCCGGTGAAGCCCAGCCCATCGTCACTCGGGGACACGGGCCCATGCCAGATGGCTGAGCCCCGCCAGAAATGTCCGCCTCGACTCAAGGAGATCGAACCCAGCGCGTTCGAGCACCGCGTGGAGCTCCCGGTCGCTCAGGTACCGGTGCTCGCAGTCCCGGAACAGTTCGAAAAGCGCCGTCGGTACGAGCCAGCGCAGCGCGCCCACGGCTGCACGGTTCCCATTCGCCTTACGAACTTCCTGGAACGTCTGCGCGACCCGCGCGGCACGCCCGTAGGTCAGGAAGATCGCGTGCCCTCCGGGCTTGAGTGCGCGCCGGCACGCAGCGAGAAGCGCGTCGGGGTCAGGATGCCAGTAGAGCGTGTGCATGCTGACGAGGACGTCGAACGTGCCTGCCCCCGGCAGCGGATCGTGAGCCATCTCGAGATTGTGGAACGTGAGATTCGTCGGTGCTCCGGCTGCCCGGTGTTTCTCGCGGGCGATCGCGATCAAATGCCGTACAGCGTCGACGCCGACGGCGGTGTACCCCGCCTTCGCGAGCCGGAGGCCGACGTTGCCGATGCCGCAGGAGATGTCCAGCACCTTGACCGCCCGCATGTTTTCCGTGGCCGGTACCGACCGGGCGACAAGCCCGACGACCTCTTCGATCATGGCCTCGTACGGCCCGAACCGAGTGACGACGGTGTCATACGTCGTGCCGTATGTCACGGCAATCATGTGCTCCAGCGCTCCGCGAACGCGCATGCAGTCTCCTGGGCCTCCAGCCCGCTCAACGCTGATAGCGCCGGCCATGGGCCGAGCGGGGCGTGGCTCGCTCTCCGGCAAGTTCAACGATCCGCCGCGTCCTACGATTTCGTCGCGAGGACTTTGTCGACAGCCCCGCGCAGCTCCGACGGCGTGAAAGGCTTCAACAGGATGTAGTTGAAACCGAGACGCGTTGCCTCGTTGATGATGTCGGGCGTCCCGTGCGCAGTCATGAGAATCCACGCCATCTCCGGGCGGATCTGCCTCGCTTGCTCGAGGACCTCGAATCCGTTCATGCCGGGCATCTTGTAGTCGACGACGAGAAGATCGAACGGCTCCTTGCGAACCAGCTCGATCGCCGTCTCGCCACGGTTCGCCGCCCGGATCGAGTATCCGAGTGCCTGCAACACGTTGACGCAGAGGATCACCACGGGGCCGGCGTCGTCGACAACGAGGATCTTGGGCTTGCTTTCCATCACTGGGCCACCAGCTGCTGCGCGGCGGCCACGGGCGCCTCCGCGGAGCGCAGATCGAAGTGTCGACTGATTTGGTCGAGCCGGCTCATCGGGATCGAGACAAAAGCCTCGGCGATCGCCGGATCGAACTGGGTCCGCGCATTCTTCGAGATTTCCTCGAGCGCGGCCTCGAGCGGCCGCCTGCTACGGTACGGACGATCGGAGGTCATCGCGTCGAATGCGTCCGCCACGGTGACGACACGCGCGATGAGCGGGATATCTTCGCCCGTGAGACCGTCAGGATATCCCTTGCCGTCGTAGCGCTCGTGGTGGTGGCGCACGGCCTTGGCCTCGCACACCAAGAAACGCAGCGGCTTGAGGATCTTGTCACCGACGACGGGATGGCTCCGGATCAGCTCGAACTCCTCCTCCGTGAGCTGCCGCGGCTTCCGCAGGATGTTGTCCAGGACCACCAGTTTGCCCAAATCGTGCAGCATGCCTGCGCGACCGAACACCAAGATCTCGCTCGGCGGCACTCCCATAACCGTCGCGAGCTCCGCCGAGTAGAGCGAGACCCGCGCCGAATGGCCTTTGAGATACGGATCCTTGGACTCGAGTGCGATCACGAACGAAGAGATCGTGTCGATCAGGTTCTTTTCGAGGTTCTCGCGTAACACGATTTTTTGAAGCGCGACCGCGGTCGTCTGCGCGTAGCCGAGCAGGAGCGCCTTCTCGTCGGGGAGGAAGGCGCCGCCCTGCGCATCGCGCGCGATGCACAGGATGCCCATCGAGTCGCCGACGCCCGGGATCATCGCGGCGAGCGCCGCGAAGCCGTGCTCGTGCCCCGTGAGCAGCAGCGTCTCCCGGCCGTCCGTCTTGAGGACGAGTCCGAACTTGGCCTGCAATAGCGCCAGGAGCTGCTGGATGAGGTCGGGTTGACCCATCCGGCTGGCGTTGAACTTGCCGTCCTGGTCGCACAGCAGCATGACCGCTGCGTCGCAGCGCAGGCTCTGGAGCGTCTTCTCGAGCACTTTCTCGACGAACGTGCTCGGCTCGAGCCCGGCGAGTGCGAGCTCGCCAATGCTCGCCATAGCCTCGACACCACCCTGGCGGCGGGCGAGCTCCTCGGTGAGGCCAGCCGGGTAGCTGACGTTTCCGTTGCCGTCGGCGCGGTCGCGCCGCAGACGCTGGACGAGCTCTTTGACCTCGGTCATCGAGAAAGGTTTTGGCAAGTAGTCGTACGCCCCATGCCGCAGTCCGAAGACCGCGGAGTTGACGGACGGCACCCCCGTGATGAGCACCACCGGGGTACCGGGCTGCTTGCCCTTGATGGCGCGGAGCAGGTCGAGCCCGGAGAGACCCGGCATCTTGATGTCGGAAACAACGAGATCGAATGGATGGTCACCGAGCCGTTCCAGTGCCTGCTCGGCCGTCGAGGCGGTCGTCGCCTGGCAATGGTTCGCCGTGAAGGCCGACAGGAGGAACCTGAGAACCGATGCATTGTCGTCCACGAGGAGGACGCGCAGGAGTTCCGGCTGCGTCTCCGCGGTCGTCGCGAGTTCCGGCACGGTCTTGGTGGTCATGCCGGCGCTACTTCGTCGCGCTCAGTTGGTTCAGGAACTCGAGCCACTGGCGCGAGAGCCCGTCCTTCGGGAAGTTCAGCGCCTCGAGCTCGGGTCGAGCCTCCGCAGGCTCCTCTGCCGGCTTGATCGCTTCGGCGCTCGCTGGAGCGGGCGAAACCACGGGCGCGGCGGCAGAAGCCGTCGGAGCGGTCGGTGCCTCCGCGGGCGTATTTCCCTTCACGGCCTGCGCGAAGAAGTAGGCGCGATTCGGGGCCGCGATGGGCTGTGCCGAGGGCTTCGCCCACGCGGGCTGCTGAATCGGTGAGGGCACCGGCTCCACGGCCGCCACAGGCGTCTCGGTGGCCTGTGAACCCATGGCCGCCTCCGCCTCCTCGTGCGCGACCGGCGTCGTTTCGGGTTCGGCGATCGGTGGCTTCGGCATCTGGACCCCAAGGTCCTCCAAGAGCGCTTGCCACTCGGAATTGCTCGCGGGGTCGACCAGGGGCGCCACGGGCTGGGCCTGGGGCGCCTCCGTGGTCACCGACTCGAGCGCGGTCTCGGACTCGACGGGCACCACGACCACGGGCTCGGCGATCAGTCCGGAAGCTTCAGCCTTGGCCTTCTGCATGGAGCTGGTCGTCGCCTCCAGGAGGGGTTCGGCGGCTCGTACGTCGAGCGAATCGGCAGGCCCGACCGAAAGGGCGGTCGCCGCGCCAAGCTGGATCTCTGCCGGCGCGGAGGGTTCTAGGACAACCTCCGTCGCGGGCACCGGCTCAGCGATGACAGGGGCCATCGGCTCAATCAGGGGCACTCCGGCGATCGCAGGAGCCGTTGAGGGCGCGATCCCGGGAACTTCGGGTCCTGGCGTGGGTGGCGCCTGTTGCCCGCGAAGCTCGCTCTCGGCCGTCGTGGCATCCGCGCGACGGAGCCGCTGGACCAGATCGAAGTAGAGGGCCGAGGCACCGTTGACGTCCAGATGACGGAACTCGAGACAGTCGATTTCCAGGAAGCTGAGTTGCTTGATCCGCCGCACGAAGGAATCCGTAAGGCGCTCGACGATGAAGAGTATTCTCGGCGGACGGTTCTGTGAGATCTGGGCCATCGGGTAGAGCCGGCGGAGAGCGTCGGGATACTCGAGGCACCAGGAGTACGCGTCCATCACCCGGAGAAGGAGACCCTCGTCAGCGATGAAGTCGAGGGCGATCAGCACGAGCGAGCCTTTAGTATCGAGGCCGACCAGATCGATCGCCGCCTGGCCCAGGAGAAGGCGAGAGTCGACTACCTTGAGCCCGGTCTCGATGCCCTCGATGTTCTCGGCAACGAGTCGCTCCAGGTCTCTGATATCCTTGACTTCCAGTTTCTTGAACGTGGGTCTCATCTTCATCTCCCCAGGGTCTTTAGGGTTTAACGCTCAGAAACTCTAAGAGCAAACCCTAGACCAAGTAGTCATATGACTCACAAAATATTGAAATATATCTGTTTTTGGACATGCACCCTGCTTCCAGCACCCGCCATGCTTTGAGTGATTCCTAGCCAGAAATAGACCGTACCCAGGATTCAATTTTCGGAAAGTGCTGTATTTGTTGGACTTCCGGAATTGGGAGTTGTCGTGCCAAAATCGGCAAGAACCTAGCCAGTGGCGAGAATTTGATCGCCACTCAGGCTCACTCCTCCATGAGCTTCTTTCGGAGAGTCTGGCGGGAGATGCCGAGGATCTTAGCGGCCTTGCTCTTGTTGGCCTCCACGCGCTGCATCACTTGGTTGATGTAAGCGCGCTCGACCTCGGCTAGAGATCTGAATTCCAACGGAGACTCTTGTCGAGGAGCCCCCGAATCCGGCTGGGCGGCGAACTGCACCGGGAGATGCGACGGCTCGATGTACTCGGAGGTACCGAGAATGACGAGCCGCTCGATCAGATTTCGAAGCTCCCGCACATTGCCGGGCCAGGCATAGCCGAGCATCAGCCGCTCCGCCTCTGGGGTGAACCCCTTGATGGTCTTGTGCGAGCGAAGCGCCGACTCGCGGAGGAAGTGCCGAGCGAGGGGCATGACGTCTTCTCGGCGTTGGCGGAGGGGCGGAATCACGATCGGGATCACGTTGAGCCGGTAGAAGAGGTCCTCGCGGAACTGTCCCTCCTTCACGCGAGCTTCTAGGGGCCGATTCGTGGCCGCGATGATGCGCACGTCCACGCGGATGTCCTTCGTGCCGCCGACTCGACGAAACACGCGCTCCTGCAGGCATCGGAGAAACTTCGCCTGCATGTTGAGCGACATTTCGCTCACCTCGTCCAGGAACAGCGTCCCCCGATCCGCGAGCTCCATCAGGCCCTTCTTCGCCGATTTCGCGTCGGTGAATGCGCCCTTCTCGTGCCCGAAGACCTCGCTCTCGAAGAGCGTCTCGGTGATCGCCGCGCAGTTCACCTCCATAAACGGGAAGTCGCGCCGGGCACTCTCATAGTGGAGGCCGCGGGCGACGAGTTCCTTACCGGTGCCGCTGTCGCCGTGGATCAGGATCGTTTGCGCCTCGCTCCTCGCGAGCTTGCCGATGAGATCGCGGAGACTCTTCGTGGATTCCGAGTCGCCGACCAGCTGATCCACCCGGTACTGTTTCTCCTGCAATCCGTGCAAGCGGCGGATCTCACGCCTGGCACGCACCTCCTCGAGAGCCCGGGTGACGGCCAGCTTGAGCTTCTCCAGGTGTTCGAATGGCTTCTCGAGATAGTCCGCGGCGCCCGAGCGCATGGCCTCTACGGCGCTCTGGACCTGGCCGAATCCGGTGATGATGATAACGGCGACGTGGGGGTAGCGGTTCTTGAGGGTGCGGAGCACATCCATTCCGTCCATGTCAGGAAGGCGGAGGTCGAGAAGCACGACGTCCGGGTCGACCTCGTCGGCCATCTGGAGCCCTTCCTTGCCAGTGCCGGCCCCATGGACCTCGACCTGGTCCTGGGCGAGCACCCTGGAAACAAGGGTCCGGATGTTCCGCTCGTCGTCGACGACCAGAATGTTGTCCATACTGGCAAAGATATCTGATTCCGGAAGCCGATTCGCCCAATTTCTTACCACCCCGGGCGCCCCCATCGGGAGTAGAGCCGAGCGGCGGCGACCGCAACCCGCGCGATACCCCGCGAGGGCCTCAGCCCCTCGGGCGGTGCCTCAAACTGCTCATGAGCATCGGACGTAGGGCGGCAAGATCTCGCTCGATCCGGTCGAACTGAGCGCCGAGCTCTTCGCGGTGCCGCGCAGGCGAACGCAGATAGCCCCGTTCCGCGAGCGTCACCATGGCGTCGGCGATCGTGTCAGCGGTCCAGACGCCGACGGGGTTGTACCACTTGTGGACCCAATTACTCATGCCGAGCAGCGCGAACACCGTCAGACGGGCTGGGGCAGCGGCGAACATGCCCCGCCGGATGCCTTCCCGAACGACCGCCTCGACGCCGCGGTCGTAGCGGGCCTTGCGGCGCGTGATCGCGCGTCGGAGCCGGAGTGGCAGATTCGCCTCTTCGCCGAAGAACACCGTGAGGAACGACCGCTCGGCGATGACAGCGCGCACGTGGTGGCGGATCACGTTGCGGAGCCGCTCGGCGGGCGGGCCGCCGGCCCGCCGGATCTCGCGCAGGCGGGCCTCGTAGAGCGCCATCGTCCGCTCGAAGATCGCGAACAAGATCTCCTCCTTTGAACGGAAGTGACCGTAGAGCGTCGCCTTGGAGACCCCGACCGCGCGCGCGAGATCGTCGAGCGTCGTCGCGGGGTAGCCGCGCTGGCGAAAGAGTTCGGCTGCGGCCGTGAGGATCTGTGCCTGCAGCAGCCGGCGGCGTGGAGAAGGCTTCATCGTCGCGTCAGTGATGGCAGGTCACGCAGTCAAGCGGTGCCTGGGCGTTGTGCGTCGCGTTCGCTCGGCGGTGGCACTCCACGCACCAGCCCATCGTGAGCGGCCGCGGCGCGGGCTTCAGACCAACGAGATTCAGGAGGTCGTTCCTGAGCGACCGGCCCGTGGCTGCTCCGACGGCCCGCATCCGCTCGACCGGTCCATGGCACGTCTGGCACTCGAGGCCGAAGCGGAGATGCGCCTTGTGCGGGAAATAGGTGAACTCGGGAATCTTGAAGACCCGGACCCAGGGGATCGGTTCACCGCGGCGCCAGTAGGCGAGGATCTTGCCGACCTCGGGATTGTCTTGGGCGCCGATGATCTTGTGGCACCCCATGCACCGCTCAACCGACGGCAGGCCTGCGTACTCGGATCGCCGTGCGTCGGCATGGCAATAGCCGCAGCCGATCTGGTACTTCCCGGCATGGATCAGGTGGCTAAACAAGATCGGCTGCGGCGGCGCACCGGGCACGACCGCGATGGCCGTCATGGCGCCCGGCTCGAACGCGGGCTCGGCGATCCAACGGACATACGCGATCACGTCGCGGACCTGGGCCTCGCCGAGGTACAGGGAGAAGGCGGGCATCCCAGGCGAGAGGCCCTCCGCGGGGCCGCCGTGCCGGATGACGTTGGCGAGAAACTCGTCGGGGAGCAGGTTCATCAGACGACCGTCGGCGAGATTGGACGGCTTGGTCGCAAAGGCCGCTGCCGAGGCGCCGTCGCCGCGCCCGGCCTCGCCGTGGCACGCCGCGCAGTGCGTGAGGTAGAGTGCCCGCCCCGCTCGGACCCGCGGTTCGAGGTCCCGATCGGCCGGGGCGGCGCGGGACATGGACCAGGGGAGAAGGCCGCAAAGGACTGACGCGAAACCTACACCGAGGAAGATGCGGTGACGCCTTCCCCGGGGCGACCGGATACCCACGCTACTCCTTGATCAACTGCTCCCGGCGCCGGAGATACGCGTTACGAACGGCACTGTACATGTCGATCACGCTCTCCTCGAACCCCTGGAAGAGGTCGAGGTTCAGCGAGCGGTCGTTGAGGATGTCGCCGGCCTGCATACCGATCCGGGTCCAGATGAACGGCAGAAGGTAGGAGAGCGGATCCAGCGCCCCATCCACCGCCTTGCCGATGCCGTCGCGCACCGTCAGGGGCTCGGTGAACGGCAGGATCAGGTACGGGCCCGGACCCGAGCCCCAGACCGCCAGCGTCTGGCCGAAATCCTCTCGGCTCTTCTCGATGCCCCAGTACTTGGCGGCGTCGAACAGGCCGCCGATGCCAAGCGTGCTGTTGATCAGGAAGCGAGACACCTCGCGACCGGCGCCGCCCCACTTCCCCTGAAGCAGGCTGTTCACGGTGCGCGGTACGAATCGGATGTTGTCGAAACCATTGGAGATCAGGACCTGAATGGACTCCGGCATGACGACGTTGTAGGCCTTGGCCACTGGCTTCAGGACGTATCTGTCCAGCTTCCGGTTGAACTCGAACATCGACTCGTTGAACCCCTCCCAGGGGTCGTACTCCTCGATCTCCTCCTCGTCCTTGGTGGAGATCTTCTCCTGGGGAGCGCGCTGTGTCTGGGCAAGCGCGGGCCCGGCCCCATCGTCACCATCGGTGGCGCCGGCCGTCTGGCCTGCGACCACGAGAGGCCGCGCGGTGGCCGGGTCAGCAGGCTCGTCGCGCGCCAGCTCGCAGGCAGCGCTCACCTGCGCCGGTGCGTCGTCCTTCACGGGTTCCGGAAATGCGACGGGTTCAGCTTGCGAGACCGGCCGGGTCGCGAGCAGCGAGGAGTCCGTGCGAACGGTGCCCGACAGGCTGCCGCAGCCCCCCACGAGCAGCGCCAGGAGGGCGAAGCTCAGGGTGGCCGTGATGCCGCGAGAGTTGCCATACCCGAAGCGAAGCAAAGTCAGCCCTCCCTGGGCATGAAGCGCGTTGGAAAACTCGAAACAATATATATCGAAACGTTCGCGGCATGTCGGAGAGAATTTTGGGGGCGGCCCGAATGGGCCCTGGCAAGTTGTGCATAGCGAGTGGGAGGCGTATCGTCAGTACTCGGGCCGGACGGGCCCGGAGGAGAGCACGTGACTCGAGGTCGAGCGCGGGAGTTCCTGTGTGAGGTCGTGTCCGAGACAGTCGAAATCCGACTGCGCCGCACAGGTGGGTTCGGGCGGCCGCAGGAGTATTTCGTCCAGTGCAACCAGGTAGACTGCCAGTACGTCGAGGAAAACAAGCCCCCATGCCCGCTGCACGTCGGCATGTTCGCTGACGAGATCAAGGCCGCAGAAGAAGCGCGGCGCGCGCGGAGCGCGTAGCGCTCAGCGCGGCTTCAGCACGAGGGTCGTCACGGACCCGAGGTACTGCCGCGCGACGCGCTGAACATCTGCCGCCGTCACCGCCTCGACGGCCCGTCGATAGCGCTCGGGATAGTCACGTCCCTGCCCCGCCAGCTCGTAGAAGGCGAAGAACCACGCCTGACGCTCGTTCGTGCGCCGGTCCATCACGTACCGACCGAGGAGGTAGCCCTTGGCGCGTTTGAGCTCGTCCGCGCCGACCGCTTCCTGCCGGGTCCGCTCGACTTCATGCGCGAGCGCCTCCTCGGCGCGCGACGCGTTTTCGGGGGCCGTGCCGAGGTACAGCACCAGCGCGCCGGGCCCGCGCACGGGCTCGTAGTACGACGTCGCGGCATAGGCGAGCCCGCGCTTGTCGCGAAGCTCGACGAACAGGCGGCCGGCCATTCCGCCTCCGAGGACCGTGGACAACACTTTGACCGCGGCGTGATCGGGGTGGTCGAGCGAAGGTGCAAGCCCGCCGACCAGGATCTGTGCCTGCTGGGCCGGCATGTCGACCTCGATGCGCGTGGCGGCGGGTTTCGGCAGCGGGCTCGCCGGTGCGGTCGCCACACCCCCGCGCGGCGTGCTCCCGAACAGGCGGCGGGCTTCCGCGAGGACCTCCGCCGCGGAGATCTGGCCGCTCACCGCGAGGATCATACGCTCGGGCCGATAGCCCGCACGATAAGCCGCAACGATCGAGGCGTGGTCGATCCGCGCAAGCGACTCCGGCGTGCCGAGCACGGGCAGCCCGTAGGGGTGTGGGCCGTAGAGGGCGGCGTAGAACTCGTCGAAGGCGCGTGCGGGCGCGTTGTCGCGGCGCTTCTGGATGCGGCTCAGGATCCAGTCGCGCTCGCCGTCAACTTCGGCGGGCAGGAGCCTGGGCTCGAGCGCGAGCTCGGCGACGAGCGAGAGCAGCTCGCGCCAGAAGCGCGCGAGCGACGAGGCGCGGATCTCCGAATACTCCATCTCCCCGGTCGCGCTGATCTTCCCACCGAGCGCGGCCACCGCCTCGGCCAGCTCGCTTCCGGTCCGCCTCGCGGTTCCCTTCACCATGACGGCGTGCACGAAGTTCGAGAGGCCCGCGGTGGCGGGGGTCTCCCAGCGCGTTCCCATCTTGACCAGGAGCGACGTCGCCACGACGGGCGCAACGGGATTCTCGCGCACGATGACCGTCAGGCCGTTGTCGAGCCGCTCCTGACGGAGCTCGGCCCCCACCGCCGGAGCCGCGAGCACTCCGGTCACCAGCAGCACGACCAAGGCCCGCCGGATCACTTCGCCCCCTCGGGAATGAATCGAACGCGCGCGTAGTTGTCGTCGCCGAAATACTTGCGCGCGACGGCCTGGATCTGGGCCGCCGTGATACGGCGCAGGCGGCCGAGGTACGCGATGTCGTCCTCGAGCGTCCACGTAGTCTCGGCCTGGCCGTACGACTTCGCGAGCCCCTCGGCGGTCTCGATGTCGAACGCATAGCTCGACTCGGCGGTGATGATCGCGCGTTGCCGTTCGTCCTCGCTGACACCCTCGTCCCGTACACGGCGGATCACCTCGAGGACCGCCGCCTCGGCGCGCTCGAGGTTCGGAGCATCGAGGCGCGCCGTGACGGACACGAGACCCGACTTCGCGGAGGCGACGTAGTTGGCCTCGATCGAGGCCACCAAACGCTCGCGGTCCCGAAGCGCCTGGTTGAGCCGCGAGCTCGGCGAGTCGCCCAGGATGTACGCGAGCAGATCCACGGCATAGATGTCCTCGTTCCCGGTCGGCGCCGCCCGCCAGGCGAGGCCGAGGTACGCCTGCCGCTCCGTCCGCGGCACATCGACGCGTTTCGAACGGTCGACCGCGGGCGGCGGCGGATCGTCGGGCCGCGCCACCGTCGCGCCGGGCAGCCGCCCGAGGATCTCCCCGGCGAGGGCTCGGACGTCGCGCGGATTCACCGCGCCCACGACGACGAGTACCAGGTTCGGCGCGACGTAGTGCTTCTTGTAGTAGCGCTCCAGGCGATCGCGCGTCAGCGACTGGATCAGTTCGCGCGTGCCGAGGATCGGCCGCCCGTAGGGATGGGGCGTGTAGGCGAGCTCGTTGAGGCGTCGGCCGAGGTATCGCTCAGGGTCGTCCTCCACGAGGCTCATCTCCTCGAAGACGACCTTCTTCTCGCTCTCGAGGTCCTCCCGTGGAAAGCTCGCGTTGACGCCGATGTCCGCGAGAAGCTCCATCCCGGCACGCACCTGCTCCGCAGGCAGCACCACGTCGTAGTGGGTGTAGTCGTACGACGTGAAGGCGTTGCTCGTGCCGCCGAGCCCCTCGATCAGGGTGTCGATCGAGCCGGGCGGCCGCGTCGGTGTGCCCTTGAAGAGCATGTGCTCGAGGTAGTGAGAGAGCCCGAGCTCGTCCGGCGACTCGTCGCGCCCGCCGATCCGAACCCAGAGCTGCAGCGCGGCCACATCGCTCGCGCGGTGCTCCTGGACGATGAGCGTCACGCCGTTCGGCAGGACCTCGCGTATCGGCGTGCCGGGCGCCGTGCCCGTCGCCGGTGCGCCCCCCATGGCGGCACAGCCCGCGAGCAGGACGGCGAGCAGGACCGAGCACGCGCGCGTCATGTCGCCCGAGTCTCGCTGGTCTCTACGCTGCCGTCAAGCGCGGGGGATTCATGCCGGGAGGGCGCCCGCGGCGCGGCGACGGCGCGTGAACCGCACGACCGCGTGGCCGAGCCGCACGCCGAGCAGGAGGGCCAGCGTGGCCGCGTACCAGTACTGCTCGACGCGGCCGACCTTCGCGAGCCACAGGAAGTGGGCACAACCCAACGCCCCGGCGAGGTAGGCGACGCGGTGCAGGCGCGTCCACCGCCGGGCTCCAAGGCGCTTGATCCAGCCGCTCGTGGACGTCAGGGCCAGCGGGAGCAAGGAGACCAGCCCGAGCATGCCGAGCGTGATGTACGGGCGCTTGAGAACGTCGGCCCACATGCGTGGCCAATCGAAGAAGAAGTCGAGAACGATCCACACCGAAAAGTGCAGGCACACGTAAAAGAATGCAAAAAGACCGAGCAGCCGTCGCAGCGTGATGGGCCACGAGAGACCGAAGAGGATCCTGAGGGGTGTCATGGCGAGCGACGCGAGGAGTATCCGGAGTGTCCAGTCACCGAGCGTCGTGGTGATGAAGCTGATCGGGTTCGCGGTGAGATCGTCGGCCGCGAACCAGTTCAGGAGCATCGCGACCGGGGTCAGGCACCCGACCCACACCGCGACCTTGAGCAGGATGCGCGAGCGGCGGGACACGGCCGCTAGTAGTTCTTCTTGAGGTCCATGGCCGCGTAGAGCGCCGCGACCTGCTCGGCGTAGCCGTTGAACATGAGCGTCGGGCGGCGGCGAAACTCGCCGATCCGCCGTTCGTCCGCCTGGCTCCAGCGCGGGTGACTCACCTGCGGGTTCACGTTGGAGTAGAACCCGTACTCATTCGGCGCCGCCTTGTTCCACGCGGTCTTGGGCTCGTCGGCAACGAGGCGGATCCGCACGATGGATTTGGCGCTCTTGAACCCGTACTTCCACGGCACGACGACACGCAGTGGCGCTCCGTTTTGGTTTGGGAGCACCTGGCCGTACATGCCGACCGTGAGGAGCGTGAGTGGATGCAGAGCCTCGTCCAGGCGCAGGCCCTCCACATACGGCCAGTCGAGCGACGAGAAGCCGAAGAAGCCCGGCCTCTGCGCGGGGAACTGGTTCGGGTCGAGCAGCGTCGTGAACTCGACGTACTTCGCCTGGCCGGTCGGTTCCACGCGCTTTAGAAGCGATGCCAGCGGAAAGCCGATCCACGGGAGTACCATGGACCAAGCCTCGACGCAGCGCAGGGAGTAGACGCGCTCCTCGAGGGGAAACAGACGGATCAACTCGTCCACGTCGTAGCTCCTGGGCTTGTGCACGAGGCCATCAACCTGCACGACCCAGGGCCGCGGCCGGAGCGTGTGCGCGAGCCGCGCCGGGTCTTCTTTGTTGACGCCGAATTCGTAGAAGTTGTTATAGGTGGTCGCCGCCTCGACCTTGGTCGGCGGCTCCTTGAGGCTGAGCGCGTCGTTGCGGGCCGTCTTGAGCGGCTGCCCCTGGGGCACGTTCGCCGCCGCAGCCTCACCCGGCGTGAGCGCCAGCGCCGCTGCCGCGCCGGCGATCCACTCGCGGCGGCTCAGGTAGAGCGCCTCGTCGGTGATGTCGTTGGACGTGAACCGCTCCGCGCGACGGATCAGCATATGCCACTCGCCTCCTTCGTCACCCTCAGGATCTCACAGGGCCGCAAACTTGTAACCCTGCCATTGCACCGACAGGATCCGTGCGGGGCGGTCGGGATCCGCCTCGCCTGCTCTCGAACGAGCTGTTCTGGCAGGCGCCACGATCGCAGCGAAAAGGGAGATCGAGTCCGCGTCGATGATGAGGGCGCGCCGCTCGTCAGCCCCGCTCACCGAGCAGGCGCTGGATCGTGGCTTCGGTGTCATCATATTCGCCCTCGCCGATATGGCGGTATCGGGCGATCCCCTTGCGGTCCACGAGAACCAGCGTCGGCCACGCCCTGACACCGAACCGGTTCCAGATCACGAAGTCGTTGTCCTGGACGACGGGATATCTCACACCAAGCCGCTTCGTCGCGTCCACCACCTTCTCGTACGACTTCTCCCAGAAGAACTCGGGGCTGTGGACCCCGATGACGGTGAGACCCGCGGCCGAGTACCGCTCACGCCAGGCCCGCAACTGCGGGATCACGTTGCGACAATTGATTCAGCCGTACGTCCAGAAGTCGACGAGAACGACGCGACCTCGAAGCCCTTGGAGGGTAAGGGGCTGGCTGTTGATCCATTGCTCCCCTGCCACTTCAGGCGCGGGTCCGCCCAGCCGGAGCGCCTGCCCGGCAACAACCGCAGCGTCGAGCGCTCCGAGCGCCGCAACCAAGAAGACGGCGACACTCCAGCGACGAAGCACGGCTATGGCTTGTTCTCCATTGGCTTGTCGTCCTTACGGGAAGCGAATCGTCACGGCGCTCGCCGCCGAGGCGGGGAGGCCAGTCAAACTGTCGTGCGGCCCCTGAGCTCCGGCGCGCTCAGGGGCCCGCCACCGATCCTCGCGGTGACTACTTCTTGTCCGCTTCTTTCTTGTCGCCCATCTTCTCCATCTTCTCCATCTTGCCCTTCTTTTCTATCTTCTCCATCTTGCCTTTCTTTTCCATCTTCTCCATCTTCTCGGCCTTCTTCTCCATCTTTTCTGGCTTCTTCATGTCCTTCTTCATGTCGTCTTTCTTCTCCCCTTGCGCCTGTGCGTAGGGGACGCCGACGACACTCACGAACCCGAAGGACACCGCCACGATCGCAATCAGCATCACCGTCATCAGCTTCCGCATGCCTGCCTCCTTGAAGGAATTGGAGCTGCCCGTATCTCTGCTGCCTATTATACGGGCCGCATCGGCATCCCGAGCGTGGAACTAGCCTGCCGGGGCGCGCTCCGGGGCGATCGGCGGGCGTCGTCACGGCCGGCGGAAGGCGATTCCCACGAACTCCTGAAAGCGATCTTCGAGCTCCGCGGCAACCGCGTCGGCGACCTCCTCGGCGGTGCCCGGCCGCTCCACGGCCCGACTCCGGGTCCACTCGGCCAGGTACGCCTCGGATTCCTGGAGACCGAGCTGCATGGCGATCGAGTCGATCAGGGCCTGGAACCGCTCCGATAGCTGACGCGTGACAGGGCCCGCGCCGTCGCGCGCCTCGACGATCGTGGGGATCTCCCGCCATGCGATGATTTCGTACGCGGCCATGCCGTCAGCGACCGCCCATGAACTGGCCGAGCAGCGTGATGCGATCGCCCGGTCGGAGGGACGAGTCGAGCGCGTGAGCGATGCCGAGTACCGCATCGTTCACGAGGACTTCGACGTGCTCGCCGAGCTCCCCACCGTGCCAGAGCGCGGCCTCGAGATCGGGATAGCGAGCCGAGAACTGCCGGAGGACGCTGCGGACCGTGGCGCCCGCGGGCGCCACCTCGTCGAAGATCCGCCGTCCCGTGCCGTCGCCGCCGATGAACTTCGTGACCCACGAGCTCACCTCGACGGGGATCGTCAAGGCGGGCGCGTCGGCCATGGCGGACCTCACTAGCAGCAGGCAGTGAGCAGCCGGACCAGCTCCGAGACCGTGTCGGAGTGGGCGGAGTAGTAGACGAAGCGCTCCTCCTTCCGGCTCTGAACGAGCCCCGCCCGCCTCAGCACGTCGAGGTGATGGGAGAGGGTTGGCCCCGGGATTTCGAGCTCGCCCTGGATCTCCCCGGCCGGCACCTCCCGCCCCTGGCGGACGAGAAAGAAGAAGATCTGGAGTCGGGAGAGGTGGGCGAGGGCCTTAAAGGCCTCCGCGTGATCCTCTCGGGCCTGGAGCCTGGCGAGAGGCAGTGCCTTCATATTTTCAAATTTATGAAACTATTGCGCCGCTGTCAACTCCGCGGCCGCGCTGGCTCGGAGAGGAACTCGTCACGCTTGGTCCTGAGACGCCGGACGAGCTCCTCGAACGAGGTGGTGCGCACGATCTTGTCGAACTGGGCGCGGTAGTTGGCGATGAGGCTCACGTTCTCGATCAGGACGTCGTAGACGAGCCAGCGATCACCGTGCCGGAGTAATCGCGACTCGACCGGAACTTCCGAGCCCTTCCTGGTCAGCACCTTCGCGCGGACGACCGCGTGGTCCCCGTCCACCGTCTCGCTCACGTACTGGATCCGCTCGCCGCCGTACTGGTCGATCCGCGCGATGTAGGTGCGCTCGAGGAGGTCGGCGAAGAGCTGGGTGAACTCCTCGCGCTCGGCGGCGGTGCGTCCCTGCCAGTGCCGGGCGAGCGCGCGCTTGGCCGTCTCGCCGACGTCGAAGATCTGGTTGGCGATGCGCCGGACGGCGGCGCGGCGGTCCTGGACGCGGAGCGCGGGATCTTCGAGCACCTTGATGACCTGATCGCCGTATTCGCGTAGCTGGTCGGTCGGTGCGCCGGCAGCGGCGGGCGCCGCAAGCACGAGGAGGAGCACGGGCACCACGAGAAGCCGATTTGCTTTCATATGAATTCGAGTATAACGGCTCGCATGAGGGCTCGCCACTTTTGACCACCGAGCCGAGTGCGCCCACCAACCTCGAGGGCGGGGTCGCGCTTGTCACGGGTGCGGGCCGCGGCATCGGCCAGGCTGTCGCGCGCACCGCGGCCGCGCTGGGCCGGCCCGACGTCCTGGTCAACAACGCCGGAGTCGGCGAGCGGCACGGGCGCGAGGACCTCGACGAGGCGCCCCTCCAGCGCGAGCTCGACGTGATCCTCAAGGATACGGTCCTCGTGAGCCAGGCGGCGTGCCCGCACCTCTAAGCGTCAGGGTGGCGCGATCGTCAACATCGCCTCGGTGTCGGGGACGGCGGGTGGCGCGGGCTCGCGCCCGGAGGACGCCTCGGCCACGCGCGGAGGCCGGACCGGTCCCGTCTACGCGGCGGCGAAGGGCGGCGTCATTGCGTTCACGCGCTAACTGGCGAAGGACACGTCCAGCTTCGTGACGGGCCAGGTGCTCTCGGTCGACGGCGGCGTTGTGCTCGACGAGCCAAGGAGGCTTCCCATACCCATCACGGCGACCGATCCCCACCCGCGCCGGAGGATCCGCGTCCTCGACACCGAGCTCGCCTACGTGGACACCGGTGCGGGCGATCCGGTCGTCTTCGTCCACGGCAATCCGACCTCCTCGTACCTCTGGCGGAACGTGATCCCCCACGTGGCCCCCGTCGCCCGGTGCCTCGCACCCGATCTCGTCGGGATGGGAGACTCCGGCCCGGCGCCGAACGGCTCCTATCGATTCGTGGATCACGCCCGTTACCTAGACGCGTGGTTCGAGAACCTCGGGCTCGATCGGCGCGTGACGCTCGTGCTCCACGACTGGGGCTCCGCGCTCGGCTTCCACTGGGCGCGCCGCCACCCGGAGCGTGTGCGCGGGATCGCGTACATGGAAGCGCTCGTCGCACCCGTGACCTGGCAGGACTGGCCCGAGGCGGCGCGAAAGATCTTCCAGGCCATGCGCTCGTCCGCGGGTGAGGAAATGGTGCTCGACAAGAACGTCTTCGTCGAACGGATCCTGCCGGCGAGCGTTCTGCGCGGCCTCACGCCCGGGGAAATGGAACGCTACCGGGCGCCGTACCGCGAGGCCGGGGAGTCACGGCGACCGACCCTCACCTGGCCGAGGCAGATCCCGGTGGAGGGTGAGCCGGCCGACGTCGTCGCGATCGTCAACGCGTATGGCGCGTGGCTGGCGACGAGCGACGTGCCGAAGCTCTTCGTCAACGCCGATCCGGGGTCGATCCTTGTCGGTCCTCAGCGCGAGATCTGCCGGTCGTGGCCGAATCAGCGAGAGCTCACGGTGAAGGGCATACATTTCATCCAGGAGGACTCGCCCGACGAGATCGGCCGCGCGGTGGCGGACTTCGCGCGGCGGCTCAGCGCAGGCGCTCGATAGCCACGACGAGGAGCGCGCCCGGGGTGTCCCGGAGAGCGAACGCGATGCGGTCGCCGGCGCGCAGGCCCTGGAAGAGCTCGGTGGACGCCGCGATGAACGGCATGTCCATCGTCTCCTCCATCAAGCCGTGGATCGGCTCGTGGTGGATGATGATCACGGGGCGCGTGGCGTGGAGGCTCGAGGGCGGCGGCAGCACGGCGACCACGGTGCCCCGGCCGCGCCAGTCGGGCTTCGCAGCCTGGGACACCGCCGGCCCCGCGTGCAGTAGCGAGACGAGGAGCCCCGCGACGACGAGCACGACGTGGCGCATACCCCATTGTAAGCAGGGGAGCGCGCCATGGCGCTTCCAGAACCCTTGGGGCTCGCGGTCAGTCCGACGCGACCATCAGGCGGACGGTCACCCGGCGTTTCTGCGCGTCGGACAAGCCCCCGTCGAGAATCGGGCCGAGACCGACGAGGTTGATCCGCGGCAACTCCACACCCTTCTCGACCAGGTGGCGGCGGACCGCCTCGACGCGCCGCTGGCTCAGCGCCACGTTGTAGTCGAAGGTCCCCTTGGGGTCGGCGTACCCCGCGAGGTCCACCGTGAGCTTCTGATTCTCGCGCAGCTCCTTCACGAGCGAGGCGAGCGACGTCTGGGCCGCGTCGGTGAGGTCCCACTTGTCGAACCCGAACTTCACCTCGAGGGTTTCGACGAGGTCACGTTTCTGCCGATTCGACCAGAGCCGGCTGAGCCGCTGGTCCACGTCCTCGGCCCGTGAGCTCGCAGCGTCGGCGCGCTCGCGCGCGCCACGGGCGACCTGCGTGGTCTCGCCCAGTCCGGTTTCGACGGTCTTGAGCTGGAAGCCCATGCCCTCCACGCGCTGGTTCTGCTCGCCGAGCTTCTGGTCGAACTCCACTTCCTTCTTCCCCATCAGCTCCCGCACCCAGTCGCGGGTCGCGCACCCAGCCGCGAGCAGCGTGACCATCGACAGCAGCACCGCCCCTTCCACAATGCGTCGCATGCCCATCCTCCTTTCGAACCTGCACGCACAGCTCGAATCCGAGCGCAGAGCCCTACGGTCCAGCGAATGGAATGCAACGGACCGGCCAGGCACGAACGTGGCTGATTTTTCAGGCGAAGCGCTCGCAGGGGGACCGCCCGGAGTGTCACGCAAGAGAACGCGCCGAGTCAGCCGGCTGACGCCGACTCAGTTGAAGCGGGCGCGGAGCGAGTGAAGCGACTTGCGAAGTTCCACGTCGTCGGGGGCAAGGCGCACTGCGGCCTCGAATTCGTGGAGCGCGTCCCACCAGCGCCCCTGCCGGACGTAGATCCGGCCGAGGTTCATGTACGGAAACTGGCGGGGCTCGTACCGGGGAGCGCGCTTGGCCCGCTCGAGCCACGGGATCGCCTCGTCCAGCTTGTCCTGCTGCATGAGATAGCAGCCGATGTCGTTGTAGGGGTTGCCGAAGTCGGGGTCCACCTCGATGGCCTTGAGGCACTCCTGTGTGGCTTCGTCGAGCCGGCCTTGGAAGCTCAGGGTCCAGCCAAGGAAGGTATGGGCCTCAGCCGTCGGACACAGCTCGATCGAGCGGCGGTAGAGCTCGACCGCCCGGTCGAGGTCGCCCTGCATCTGGTGGCGGTAGGCCTCCCGCCAGAGCTCGGTCGCCCGCCCGGAACGCTCGTCGCCTGCCATCGACTCAGACCGGCCAGGCCTCGCGGCGCCAGCCCATCTCCCAGAACATCCACTCGTATCGGCTCGTGGTGACGAAGTGCCGCCTCATCGCCTGCCGCTCGGCGGCGGAGAGGCGTTCGGCGACGCGGTCGGTCGCGTCGATGACCGCGCGCACCACGTCGCCGAACTCCCCCGAGGCGTAGGTGCCGATCCAGCGCGCGTAGAGAGGATCGGGCGAGCCGGTGCGTTCGAGCGCCCGGCCGACCTCCCAGTAGATCCAGTAGCACGGGAGCACCGCCGCCACCGTCTCGTGCCAGGGGGCCCCGTGCGCGACGGCGAGGAGGTAGCTCGTGTACGCGAGGTTGGCAGGGGCCAGGGGCGTCGCGGCGACGGCCTCGGGGGTGAGCCCCCACTCGACGAAGAAGCTCTCGTGGAGCACACGCTCCACCTTCAAGGCGCCAGCGGCGTGCTCGTTGAACATGATGATCCACTCGTCCGCGGGCGCTCGCGCCGCCGCGAGCGAGAGCGCGCGGGCGAAATCGCGCAGGTAGAGCGCATCCTGCACCGCGTAGAAGCGGAAGGCTTCGCCCGGGAGCGAACCGTCGCTGAGGCCCCGCACGAAGGGGTGGCGGACGATCGCCGCCCATATCGGCTCGATCGCCTCCCAGAGCTCGGCGGCGAAGGCCACGTGCGTCCGTCAGTGCCCGCGGAACACGGGCTCGCGCTTCTCGACGAAGGCCTTGGCCGCCTCGCGATGGTCGTCGGTCATACCGCATCGGGTGTGGTGCCACGCTTCGAGATCGAGCGAGTCCTTGAGGGTTCCGCTCTCCGCCGCGTTGAAGTTGCGCTTCATGTAGCGGAGCGCGACGCGCGGACCGCGCGCCAGGCGGAGGGCCAGGGCCATCGTCTCCTCCTCGAGGCGGGTGTCGGGCACCACGCGGTTCACGAGTCCCAGCTGGAGCGCCTGCGCCGCGTCCACGATGTCGGCCGTGTAGTACAGCTCGCGCGCCTTCGCGGAGCCGACGAGCTGAGTGAGGAACCAGCTCCCGCCGAAGTCACCCGAGTACCCCACGCGCGCGAACGCCGGCGCGAGCCGCGCCGTGTCGCCGGCGACCCGGAGGTCGCACGCGAGGGCGAGCGAGAGCCCGGCGCCCGCGGCCGCGCCCCGCACCATCGCGATCGTCGGCTTCGGCATCTCGTGGAGCCAGCGCGAGACCTCCATGCGCCCTCTGAGCGCCTGGGCGCGCTCCTCGAGCGTCGTGCCCTCGGCTTCGAGGCCCTCGGCCATCGCCTTCACGTCACCGCCAGCGCAGAAGCCTCGGCCCGCGCCCGTCACCACGACCGCGCCGACGTCCCCATCCTCGGCGAGTCGCGGCAGCGCGGAGAGGAGCCCGTCGAGCATCGATCGCGACATGGCGTTGAGGCGGTCGGGGCGATTCAGCGTGAGCAGCGCCACCCCGTCCCTGACGGATTCGAGCAGGTCCTGAGTCATGAAGGTCCCTCCGATCGTGCCGTGTGCCGCGATGGTACCATCTGCCCGGGAGGGCGCCATGCTCGAACGCGTCGATCGTATCCAGCTGGCCGTCCGCGACCGGGCCGCCGCCGCGCGAACCTTCATCGAGCTGCTCGGCGCGACGCCGGCGCGCGAGGCGCCCTCGGCGCACCTGGGCGCGCGCCGCAGCGTGCTCCGGCTCGGCGAGTGCGAGGTCGAGCTCTGCGAGCCCTCGGGCCCCGGCCCCGTTCAGGAGCACCTCGAGCGCTGGGGTGAAGGGCTCCTGGCCGCCGGGTTCGCCGCCCCGGACATGACCGAGCTCCACGCCGCGTTCGCCGAGGAGGGGGTGGGCTTCGTCGAGGACGGCGGCCAGACCTACCTCGAACCCGACGCGATGGCGGGCATCCGCGTCGTGCTCACGCCTTCCTGGCCGGCCCCGCGCGCCGGCGCGCGCCTCTACGAGGTCACCAACACGCTCGTCTCCGACTGGAAGGCGGCGGCCGACCTCTACGCGCGTCTCTTCGGCCTCGACCCAGCACGGTTTTCACCGATCCGGAGCGATCGCTTCGGGTATGTGGGGACACTCACCCTGTTCGATCCGCCGGCTCGCCTGGACAGGATCGAGGTCGTGCAGACCGTGAACCCGGCCTCCCCGATGGGACGCTGGGCGGCCAAGCGCGGAGATTCGCTCTACATGTGCTACCTCGAGACCGACGACGTGGGAGGCCTCGTGGGACGCCTCGAGGCCGCCGGCGGCCGATGGACGCCGCGGAGTGTCGACTCCCCCTCCGAGCGCGACGGCCTGTGGATCCATCCGAGCGCGCTGCACGGGCTTCTGCTCGGTGTCTCGCGTCCGACCCTCGCGTGGGAATGGTCGGGGCGACCCGAGCTCGTGGCGCCGCGAGGCTGAGCCGTGGAACCCGTCAAGGATTCGAGTCATCTCTACGAGGTCGAGCGCCGGGCGCGCCACGCGGAGCGCCCTGGATTCAGGATCACCGAACTGCAAATCTCGACGACGCAAACGGTGCCGTGGTACCAGCACACAAACATCCAGGACACCTTCTACGTGCTCGAGGGCCGGCTACGTCTGTTCTTTCGCGATCCGAAGGAGGAGATCCGGCTCGGCCCGAGCGAGACCTACACGGTCCGCGCCGGTCGGCCGCACCTGGTCACGAATGGTGGGAACGTCTCCGCGGTGTTCCTCGTGCTCCAGGGCATCGGCGACTACGACTACGTCCCGCTTACCTAGAACGCGCGCCCCGATCATTCAGCATGCCCGCTCAGCGTGACGGCCGGAGCCGGTTCCGGCGGCCGGGCGTCACTCCGCCCGCATCGTCTCGACGATCACCTGCTGGCCGGGGCCGGAGCCCGTGGCCCACGTCACTGTCACGGTGATACGTGCGAGCCGGTTCGGCGTGGCGGTCGCGCCGACCTGGGCGACCTGCCAGGAACGCGTGATCCCCGCTTCGGGGGTATCACTCGTCTGGGCCAGCGTCGCCACGAACGCCTGGTTCCTCAGCTCCTCGATCTTCTGACGCGCGTACGAGGTCACCTTCGACTGGCCGCCGCTCACGTTCACGTTCGTGAAGCCCGCCGAGATCATGCTCACGACGGCCAGGAGGCCGATCGTGAGGATCGCGACGGCAATCAGCACCTCCGGCAGCGTCATGCCTCGAGCGTTCCAGCGCGGTCGCATCAACGCCTTCACTGTCGTCTCCTTGCGCCTGGGCCTACGACTGGAACCAGCGGCCCTTGGTCTGGACGACGCCCTTCGGCGTGCCGGGGGGCTGGGTCGTGTTGAACAGGGTGTCGTAACTCCAGGCGCGGGACGGCGGCGTGTAGTAGTTGCCGTTCCACGAGCCCGTGGCCTGCAGACTGTGCCAGAGCGCGACGATCGAGCCCGCGTAGGTCATCGTGCGGCCGGTCCAGTCCTCGAGGAACCGGATCGAGTTCTCGAGCTGGCCGTTGCCCTGGTTCGCGACCGACTCCGCGCTCGGCCCCGTCATGAACGCCGCATTCACCGTCGTATTGGTCGCGGTCCGGTTGCCCTTGACCTGACTGCCCTTGGTGTCGGAGTTGTTCGGCGACCAGTTGTTCGACAGGACCGTGATCGCATCGGCCATGACGGCCGCGGCCTGCTTGCTCACCGTGTTGTAGTCGCCCTGGACGTACACCGCGTTCTGCGACACGACGGTCATGCCCCCGCTCGGCAGCTGCGAGCCGTTCACGAGCCGGATCGCCGGCAGGGTCGTGCCCGTCACCGCCGCGGTGCTCGCCGCGTAGACCACCGCGCCGCTGGGCAGGCAGCTGTTGGTGCGGAGAATGGCGATGTCGAGCTGGGTGGCGCTCACGGTCTTGCCCTCACGCGCATCGTAGAACGACTTCGTCGTGATCGCGCCGCTCGGAATCGTCCCGCACGTCAGACCGGTTGCGACACCGTCGACGATCCGGACGGTCGCCTGCGAGTACATCTTCGCCGCGGCCAGCGCCGCCGAATCGCCGCCTGACGGCATCTCGATGAGCTCGTGCGCCACCACGTCGGGGTTCGACGGGTTGTAGAACAGGCCCGGGACCGGCGGAATGATCTGCCCGACCCCCATCGCCTGGTCCTGAACCTTCCCGCCGAACGTCGAGGTCGCCTGAGCCGCCCACGCGGCCGAGTTCGCCCACGTGCTCGAGAACCCCGCCTGGTAGGTGGAATCGAAGTTCAGCGTCCGATAGGTGCCGCCCGCATCCATGATCTGCGGGTTGTTGTACCAGGGCAGGTCGGTGTCGCGCTTGATCCGACGGTAGATGCCGCCCGCCGTCGTCATGTACGACTGGACGTTGAGCGTGCTCTGCGTGCCGATGTAGATGTTGCTGTTGGAGTGGATCCGCCCGTTGAACGTCATCGTCGGGCCCGGCGCCATTTCGAGGTCCACGCCCCGGCCGTAGAAGACGCCGAACTGGAAGAGCGGCACCTGCGTGTAGTTGTACACCTGCGTCAAGTCCGAGCGCGTGCCTGCCTGCCCGTTGACCTGCGCGCGGATCGAGTACGCGTACACCTGTCCGAAGAGCCCCGAGTACGGGCCGTTGGCGAAGGTGGACGTGTACATGGGCGCGGGCAGAGTGATCGAGTACACGTTGAAGGCCGTCCCGGCCGTGTTGAGGGTCGGCGCCGTGATGCCGTTGAGCTGTCCCGCGGTCACCGTGGACGGGTCCGCGATGCCGGACAGGAGGTTCCGCAGCCCGACGATACCGGATTCGAGTCCGGCCTCCGCCGCGTAGAAGTCCTTCGTGTAGTCGCGCCAGTTGCTCGAGATCGCCACCTCGGTCATGCCGAGCCCGACCAGCGTCAGACCGAACGCCGTGAGCACGACGAGGACCAGGAGCGCCATCACCAGCGCGGCACCGCGCTCGGAGCTCGATACGGATCGGACAGCGTGAAGTCGTGTCATGGTCGCCTCTCTACATGTTCCGTGGACGGACGTTGGTGTTGATCGTGAAGGTGCTCGGCCCGGCCGATGACTGGGCCGACTGGGTCGTCGCCTGGATCAGGACCCGCCGGATGTTCGCGAGGTTCGCGTTCAGGTTGCCCGAGGTGATCACCGTGTCGTTCGTGTCGTAGAACGTGAACGTGAGGCCGATGACGCCGGTCGTCATCGTCTGGAGGCCGTTGCCGTCTCCGGCGTCCCTGGAGAGGGCACCGCCGCCGACCGAGTACTGGATCTGTCGGGGCCGCCCGACCTGCACGCCCTGCGGGTAGGCGTTCGTGAGCGCCGCGACGGTCAGGTTGTTCCCCGCGATCCCGGTGATCACCCGCGTCTCCCAGGTCGCGCCGTTGTTGAGATAGACCCGGTCGTTCACCGCGAATCCGGCGGCGCTCGTCACTGGAAGCGTCGTCGCGGCGGCGGCGACGTTGGCGGTCAGCGTGCTTGACACGTTCGTGGTATCGGCCCAGAAGGTGACGGCGGATGAGCTGGCGGCCGAGATCTTCTGCTGGGCGCCCGCGGGCGGCGGCGTCGGGCACCCGTTGTCGGGACAGCCGTACCCGATCATGCGGAAGTCTTCCTCCATGAGCATGGCCGCCCGCGCGTCCTGCTGCGCCTCGGCCTGGTTCTCGCCCCGAAGGAACATCGTGTTACTCGTCATCTGGACCCCGAGGACCGCCCCCATGACGAGCCCCAGGATGGCGATCGTGACGAGCAACTCGGCCAGCGTATAGCCGCGCTGGTCCCAACGGATCGCGGAGAAGCGCTTCAGCTTCATGGGATCGTCACCCTTCCCGACGCCTGCACGGACACCGTCTGCGAGACGCCCCCGGTCCCCGTGACCCTGAAGGAGCCCGTCTGGGTGGCCACTCCGAACTGGTTGAAGATCGGACTCGCGCCGGCGTTCAGCGTGAGCGTCATGTTGTTCGCGACTGCGAAGACGCCCGTGGCGCTCGTGCCCGGGCCCGTCCAGACCGTGCCGCCGCAGGAGCCCTGGACGAACTGATAGCCGCCGGCCACGATCTGCACGCAGATCGCCTGTCGCGACGCCACCGCCTGGAGCTTCGCGCGGTTCAGCGCGCTCTGCACCTCGCGTGCGGCGTAGTTGACCGTAGCGCTCGGGATGTACGTCATCATGAAGGGCACCGCGATGAAGGCCATGATCCCGATCACCGCGATGACCACCAGGAGCTCGGCCAGGGTGTAGCCTCGTTCCCCACGGACGACACATCTACGCATGTCCGACAGGACCTCCCTCGCCCGGACCGAGCCGGGGATACCGCTTGAATACAGCGATTCTGATGCTCTTTCAGCAAGTGAGATGCCGCCGCCACAACATTCTAATTCTTAAGGCTACTGTGATTGTCTTGGCAGTCTATCGGTAAATTCCTGAGCACGGTTCTCTTGCCGTTTGGTCACATTGGTGGTCAGATTATGTCACTTACCCAATGTCCTCTCAGCACGGCTTCGCTCCGGCCGCCGCCCTCCTACTATTAGTAACACTTGCTGGCTGCCCCCAGACGGCGCTCAGCGAGGACTCGGCCCAGCGGGACGCATGGCGGGGCGTCGTCCAGACAACTCTCGAGTACAAGACCAGCCTGGAAAGGCTCCTGGTGTTCCGCGAGCAGGAGGTGGCGCGTGTCTCGGCACTCGTGGAGCGGCAGCGCGAGTTCCTGGCACACGGCATCATCGCCCGCCGCGAACTCGACGAGAGCATCGATCGGCTCGAGCGGGCGCGCCGGGCCGCCGAGGAGACGCGACAGCAGATCAGGACGGCCGACGCGGTGCTCGCCGAGGCGGCGGCGCGCGAGCAGGTCGCCGCCGAGCCGCCCGACTTCCACGGCGCCGGCCAGCTCGTCCGCTTCGCCGGCAACGGCGGCTGGTCGCTCGCCGAGGCCCCGCGACTCCAGACGTTCTTCGCGCGGCGCTTCGGACGCCCCCTGCCGGTCAGCGCCTGGGGCCAGACGCTCGTCCACGACCGTCTCGGCTTCGACCACCGGAACGCGCTCGACATTGCCGTGCACCCCGACAGCGCCGAAGGCCAGGCGCTCCTGGCCTTTCTGAAAAGCTCCGGAATGCCCTTCATCGCCGTGCGCTCGACGGTGCCCGGCACCGCGACTGGCGCCCACATCCACGTGGGGCCGGAGTCGCACCGCCTTCCTCCGAACTAGTCGCGCGCTCCAGGGCGCCGCACGGCGCAGCCGATCAGGGGCGGGGGCCGACGGTGGCGTAGCGCGGGTCGCGAACGGCCGTGACCAGCACCGCGAAGCCGAGCGCGCCGGCGACCGAGGCGACACCGAAGACCGCCCCGAAACCCCAAGCGTCCGCGAGGAGGCCGGCGGCGAGTGGCGCTCCGAACGCGACCGGCGCGACCGAGGTCGTGCCGAGGCCAATGTAGGTCGGCTGCTCCTCGGGCGACGGCGCGAACTCGAGCAGGACGTTCAGGCCTGAGATCGTGTAGGCCGCGTTCTGGAGGCCCGCCAGGACGAAGACGGCGCCGAACGTCGCGAGCGAGGGCGCGCCGAGCGCCCAGAGGCTCGCGGCGACCGTGGCGGCGAGGCCGGCAAGGAGCACGAGACGGTGGCCCAGCCGGTCGGCGAGCCAGCCGAGCGTCACGGTCCCCGTGATCTGCCCGGTGAGCAGCAGGGTCGTGAAGACGCCCACCTGCGACTCGGGCGGCGCCCACGCGCGCAGGGCGTACACGGTGTAGAAGCCGCCCCCCATCGTGCTCACGACCGCGAAGGCGCGAACCACCAGAAACCAGCGCAGATTCCGATCGCGTCGGAGCAGCGCGGGGACGCGCGCGAGATACGCCCCAAGCGCCACGGGCGCCGCCGCCGCGGCGGCCGGCGGTTCGCGGACCAGCACCAGGGCCACGTACGAGATCCCCAGGCACGCCGCCGCGCACAGGAAGCACACGCCGTAGCTCGCCGGTGGGGACACGGCCGCCAGGATGCGCGCTGTCAGGAGGCTTCCCACCAATCCACCCACGCCGGCGACGAGGCTCGACGCGGCGAAGAAGCGGCCCCGCGTCGTCACGGGGACCGCGCGCCCGACGATGTCCATCCACGCCGGCATGAGGATGCCGCCGACTCCGGTGATGACGAGAAGCATCAGGAGCAGCACGGCGAGCGTGGGCGCGGGGGCGACGTCGGCCAGCAGGAAGGCGGCGAGTGCCAAGACGAGGAACGGCACCCGCTCCCAGACGGTGAAGCGGACGACGAACGGCAGCTTGCGGTGGAGTGTCTCGGTGTGGCCGGCGGCGAAGAGCGAGGGCAGGAACCAGCCGACCGTCATGACGGCGGGGATCGCGCCGATCACCAGGTTCGGCGCGCCGAGGTGGGCGGCGAACGCGGGCAGGATCGTGGACTGCGAGGCGAACGAGAGCCCGATCATGAAGACCGAGTGGTCGACGCCGAGCGCGAGGAGGTTGTGACGGAGGTCGCGCGTCACCGCCAGTCCGCGGCCGCGAGTTCGGCCGCGAGCTGGCGCACCAGCGCTCGCCAGTCCGTTCGGTCGGTCTCGATCACGACCCGCGTGGCCTCCTCCTTCTCCTGGCGGGCCCGGACCCGGACGACCTGCGGCAAGAGCCGTCGCCCCGCCCGCGCCTCGAGGGTCCCGGCGCCCGCATCATAGCGGATGACCCGCGCGCCGAGCCGGCGGAGTGCGAGCGCGGCCCGATACACGACCTCCTCGGGCGTCGCGGGCACCAGGAGTTCGCGCGGAGCCATCACTCGAGCGTGCGGCGGAAGCGGAGCACGCTCACGGTGAACACCGTGGCGCCGATGGCCAGGAGCGCCAGCAGCTGGGGCCACAGGACCGCGAGGTCGTTGCCCTTGAGGAAGATGCCGCGGATCACGACGAGAAAGTACCGGAGGGGATTCGCGTAGGTCAGGTACTGGATCGCCTGCGGCATGTTCTGGATCGGGAAGACGAAGCCCGAGAGCAGGATGGTCGGCTGGAAGAAGAGAAAGGTGGACATGAGCGCCTGCTGCTGGGTGCGGGAGATCGTCGAGATGAACAGGCCGATCCCCAGCGCCGACAGCAGGTAGACCAGCGTTGCGCCGAAGAGGAGCCAGAGGCTCCCCCGGATCGGCACCTCGAACCAGAAGACCGCGATCGCCGTGATCAGCGCGACGTCGGCGAACGCAATCAGCCCGAACGGGAGCGTCTTGCCGAGGATGAGCTCGGCCGGGCGCAGGGGACTCACGAGGAGCTGCTCCATCGTCCCGATCTCGCGCTCGCGCACGATCGCCATCGAGGTGAGCTGCAGCGCGGTGAGCATGATGACCATGGCGATCACGGCCGGGACGAAGTAGTTGCGGCTACGGAGGTCCGGGTTGTACCAGGCCCGGAGGCGGAGGTCCACGCTCCCGACCGGCCGCACGGCGACCGCCGCGGGTGGCTCGAGCGCCAGGCTGTACTGCTGGACGATCCGGCCCGCGTAGCTCGCCGCGACCGTCGCGGTGTTGGAATCGGTGCCGTCGACGAGGAGCTGGACGACCGCGGTTCGCCCCCGCCGGAGGTCACGGGCGAAGCCCGGGTCGAACTGGAGCGCGATCTTCACCTGGCCCCGGTCGAGCATGTCGCGAAGCCCGCCGGCGCTCGCCGCGCTGCGCACCACGCGGAAGTAGCCGGAGCTCTCGAAGCGCCGGACCAGCTCGCGCGTTTCCTGGCTGCCGTCGAAGTCCGCGACGCCCGTCGCGACGAGGGTGACGTCGGTCGTCGCCGCGTAGCCGAAGATGACGAGCTGCACGATAGGCGGCAGCACGAGCATCGCGCGCAGCCGCGGCTCGCGCAGGATCTGGATGAACTCCTTGACGATCATGTGCCGGAGTCGCTCCCACATGGGCTACTCCAGTGACTTCCGGAAGCTCCGCGTGGCGAGCACCGTCACCCCCACCGCGAACGCGAGCAGGAGAAGTCCCTCGAGCCAGAGCACGTCGAGGCCGACACCTTTCAGGAAGATCGCCTTGAGGGAGGTCACGAAGTAGCGCGCGGGGATCGCGTAGGTCACGAGCTGGAGCGCCCGGGGCATGTTCGCGATGTCGTAGGCGAAGCCCGAGAGGAGAAACGAGGGCAGGAAGGTCGTCAGCATCGCCATCTGACTCGCCAGGAGCTGCGACCGCGTCTTGATGGAAATGAGGAGGCCGAGGCTCACCGCGCCGAGCAGGAACACGGTCGAGAAGCCCAGGAGCAGCACCGCGCTGCCGCGGAACGGGACGCCGAAGAGCAGGGTCGCCGCCACCGTCGCCAGCGCGACGTCGAGCATGCCGATCGCGAAGTACGGAAGGAGCTTGCCCGCCACGAGCTCGCCGACCCGGATCGGTGTCGCGACGAGCTGCTCCATCGTCCCGCGCTCCCACTCGCGCGCGACAGTGAGCGAGGTGAGCATGGCCGCGATGACCATCATGATGACGGCGATCAGCCCCGGCACGATGAAGTTCTTCGACTGGAGGTCGGCGTTGTACCACACGCGCAGGCGCGCCTCCACCGGCGCCGGCGGCCGGGCGACCGTCGCGCCGGCGACGTCGAGCCGCTCGGAGTAGCGGGCGACGACCGCCTCGACGTAGCCGGTCGCGATCGTCGCGGTGTTCGCATCGCTGCCGTCCAGGAGCGCCTGCACGGCCACGCGCCGGCCGAGGTCGAGGTCTCGCGCGAAGTTGCGCGGGATCACCAGCGCGACCTGGGCCCGCCCGTCGTCGAGGGCCCCCTCGACCTCGGACCAGGCGCGCGCCGCCCGGACGACCGTGAAGTAGCCCGACTGCGTGAAGCTCCGGAGCAGCTCGCGGCTCGCCGCGCTCCCGTCCTGGTCGAAGACGATCGTGCGGAGATCCTCGACGTCCAGCGTGAGCGCGTACCCGTACATCACGATCAGCAGCATCGGAATCGCGAACGCCATCGCGAGGCTCCGCGCGTCGCGCCGGATCTGGATCGCCTCCTTGCGTGTCACGGCGAGGAGCCGGCGCCAGCGCATCAGGCGCCCGCGCTCGCGGCCTCGATGGCCGACACGAACACGTCCTCGAGCGATGGCTCGATGCGCCCGAGCGCCTCCACGCGGAACCCGGCGCGCTCCAGCACGCCGCGAACGCCCGCCGCGTCCCGGGCGGCGTCACCGACCACCGCGTGGAGGAGGCTCCCGAACATCGCCGCCTCCCGCACGGCGCCCTCGCGCGCCAGCAGCTCGAGCGCCTCGACCGGCCGGTCCACGACCACCTCGAGCACGTCGCCGCGCATCCGCTCGCGCTTGAGCTGCTCGGGCGTGCCCTCGGCGATCTTGCGGCCCTGGTAGATGAGCGCGAGCCGGTCGCAGTATTCCGCCTCGTCCATGTAGTGCGTCGTGACGAACACGGTCACACCCTCGCGCGCGAGGGTGCGGATCAGGTCCCAGAAGTCGCGCCGGGAGACCGGATCGACGCCCGACGTCGGCTCGTCGAGGAAGAGGATGCGTGGCTCGTGGAGCACCGCGCACGCGAGCGCGAGTCGCTGCCGCCAGCCGCCGGCGAGCTCACGCGTGAGGCTCGCCTCGCGCCCGACGAGGCCGGCCGTCTCGAGCGCCCAGCGCCGGCGCGCCGCCTTCCGCGCCGCCGGCACCCGGTAGATCCCCGAATAGAAGTCGAGGTTCTGGGCGACGGTCAGGTCCTCGTACAGCGAAAACTTCTGCGACATGTAGCCGATGACGTCCTTGATGCGCTGGCTCTCGCGGACGATGTCGAAGCCGGCCACCCGCCCCTCGCCCCCGCTCGGCACGAGCAGTCCCGTCAGCATCCGGATCGTGGTCGACTTGCCCGAGCCGTTCGGGCCGAGAAAACCGAAGACCTCACCCCTCGCGACGTCGAACGAGACGCGATCCACCGCGACGAACTCGCCGAAGCGGCGGACCAGGTCGCGGACGCTGACCGCGAGCTCAGGCCGCGCCACCGGCTCCGGCCTCCGACGTCATGGCGATGAAGACGTCCTCCAGCGACGGCGTGATGCGCCGGGGCTCACGCGCCTCGACGCGCGCGGCCGCGAGCGCGGCGGTCACGGCGGGGAGGTCCCGCGCCATGTCGTCGAGCGCGACGTGGACGCGGTGGCCGAAGAGCGTCACCCGGCGCACCGCGGGCACGGGAACCAGCGCCTCGCGCGCCCGCCACGTGTCGTCCACGGAGATCTCGACGAGATCGCCGGGGAGGAGCCGCTTGAGCGCCGACGGCGCGTCCACGGCGAGCAGGCGTCCGCGGTGCATCAGCCCCACGCGGCCGCAGCGCTCGGCCTCGTCCAGGTAGGCGGTCGTCATGAGAATGGTCACGCCCTCCTTGAGCATCTCGTAGAGGATCCGCCAGAAGTCGCGGCGCGAGACCGGGTCCACGCCGTTCGTGGGCTCGTCGAGCAGGACGATCTCGGGCGTGTGGATGAGCGCGCAGGCGAGGCCGAGCTTCTGCTTCATCCCGCCCGAGAGCCGGTCGGCGAGGCGGTCCGTGAAGGGGGTGAGGCCGCTGAAGCCCAGCAGCCGCTCGATCCGCGCGGGGCGGGCGCGCTTCGGCACCTCGAAGACGTCGGCGTAGAAGAGCAGGTTCTCCATCACGGTGAGGTCGCCGTAGATGCCGAAGCGCTGCGACATGTAGGCGGTGTGCGCCTTGAGCGCCTCGGGCGCCGCGCGGATCGAGAAGCCGGCGACCCGCGCGTCCCCGTCCGTCGGCGGCAGGATGCCCGCCAGCATCCGGAGCGTCGTCGTCTTGCCCGCGCCGTCGGGCCCGACGAGGCCGAACAGCTCGCCCCGGGGCACGACGAGGTCCACGTGGTCGACGGCGACGATCGGTCCGAACGCGCGCGTGAGGCCCTGGAGCTCGAGCGCGGGCGCGATCACGGGGCCCTCAGTCGAAGAGGATCTTCGCGTCGGCCGGCATCCCGGGCTTCAGCTCCTGGTCCGGGTTGTCGACCGTGATCTTGACCGCGAAGACGAGCTTCACCCGCTCCTCCTGCGTCTGCACGTTCTTCGGCGTGAACTCGGCCTCGGAGTTGATGAACGTCACGCGGCCACGGTAGACCTTGCCCTTGTAGGAGTCGGTCGTGAGCTCGGCGTTCTGGCCGAGCTTCACGCGGCCGAGCTGCGGCTCCGGCACGTAGATCTTGAGCCAGATGTTGCGGAGGTCGGCGAGCGTGACCGCCGGCGTGCCGGCCGCGATGATCTCGCCGGGCTCGACGTGCTTGCGCAGCACGACGCCCGCCTGCGGGCTGCGGAGGATGGTGTAGCCGAGCTGCGCCTCGGCCGCGGCGAGCGCCGCCCGGTCGCGCGCGATGTTGGCCTCGAGCGTCACGAGCTGCTGGCGCTTGTGGAGCACCTCGATCTCGCCCGTCCGCGCGTTGAGGAGGGTGGCCCGCGCCTGACGGACGTCGGCCTCGGCGCGCCGGATCTGCTCCGCGCGCGGCCCCTCCCGGGTCATGTCGCGGCGCTCGACCGCCGACCGGTACCGCTCGGCGGCGACGCGCGCGTTCCAGCGCGCGGCGTCGAGCTGCTGGGCCGCGATCAGCTCGCGCTGATAGAGCGACTCGCTCCGGCGCAGGTCGGCCTCGGCGTTGTCGAGCGTCGCCCGCGCCTCGCGCACGTCCGCCTCCGCCATCTGGAGCTCCTGGGGACGGGCGCCGGCCTTCAGCTCGGCGAGCTGCTCCTCCTTCGAGGCGAGCGCGGCCTGGGCCTCGGCGATCCTCGCGCGCGTCAGCTCCTCCTGGAGCTGGATCTCGGTGACGAGCTGCGGGACCTGGGTCTCGGTCCCGCGCAGCGCGTTCCGGAGCCGGTCGGCCTCCGCCGCCAGGTCGAGGCTCTCGAGCCGGCCGATGAGCGCGCCCGGCTCGACCCGCGCGCCCTCGTCGACCGGCCGTTCGATCACCCGCCCGCCCACCTTGAAGCTCACGCGCACCTCGACGGTCTCGATCGTGCCCGAGGCGAGGAGCGCGCCGTTGGCCGGCCGGCGGAGCAGCGCGAAGGCGCCGGCGCCGACGGCGACGGCCGCGACGCCGACCAGCGCGACGAGGGCGAGCCGCCGCGCGCGCGTCACCGGGGGCCCCTGCCGTTCCGCGACACACGCGCGCCTGGCCCCAGGTGGCCCGCGAAGCGGCGCAGGAACGCGACGCGCGCCCGGTGGAAGACGGGATCGGTCGGCGCGCGCCCGGTGACGAGCCGCGCGATCTGCGGGAACGCGAGGGGGAACGCGGTGATGCCCAGCAACGCCAGCAGGCACTGTCCGGGGTCGAGGTCCGGCGCAATCCCGCCCGCCGCCTGCGCGCGACGGATCTTGGCGATCGCCTTGCGGAACGCCTGCCGCCGCTCCGCCCCGGCGAGCGGCCGGCGGGGATCGCCCTCGAGCGCTTCCCACTTGAGCAGGCGCACCCACTCCAGGTCGCCGCAGGCGACTTCGTAGAAGTACGGCAGGAACTCGCCGGGTGCGTCGGGCGCGTCGGCAACCGCCGCGGCGCGCGCGGCCACCTTGCGGCGGAGGATCTCGCGGAAGAGGTCGTCCTTGTTGCCGAAGTAGTGATAGAGCATCCGCTTGTTGATACGCGCCCGGCGCGCGATCGCGTCCACACGCGCGCCGGCCAGGCCCTTGTCGGCGAACTCCGTGAGAGCGGCGGCGAGGATGCGCTCCCGGGTGGCGCCGGGATCGCGCGCGGCGGGCGGGCGGGCGGTGGCGCTCATGTCGAAGTAACCGGTTGGATACTAACGCGCCATCGCGTCACCGTCAAGGTGACCCGGCGGGCGCGCCGGCCGCGCGCGCGGCTCAGCCGAGGCGGATGTCGAGCCAGCCGTGGCGCGTGACGGTCACGCGCTCGCCCTCGCGCGCCAGCACCGTGGTCGTCGCCGACTCGAAGACGGCCGGGCCCTTCACCTCCTGGCCGGCGGCGAGCGCGTCCAGCTTCCAGACCGGCACCTCGACCCAGTCGCCGAGCCACACGCGCCGGCGCCCGGGGCCGGCGGGCCCGCGCGCGGTCGCGGGGACGCTCTCGGCGGGCAGCACGGGCAGCTCGCCCACGACGGCCACGCGCGCGTTGACGATGACGACCTCCTGTCCCGGCGCGCTGTACGCGTAGAGCTCCTCGTGGCGCCGGTGGAAGCGGCCGGCGACCTCGTCCATCAGGTCCGGCGCGCCGAGGTCGACGCCGTCGAGCGGCACCTGGATCTCGAAGATCTGCTCGCCGTAGCGCATGTCGAGTGAGCGGCGGACGGCGATGGGTCCGTCGAAGGCGCCGAGGCGCTTGCGTCCCTCCGCCTCGAGCCGCGCAAAGAGGCGCCGCAGCCCCGCCGGCGTCATCCGCCCGACCTCGCTCACGTGGGAGCGGACCAGCTCGTAGCGGAGGTCGGTCGCCAGCATCCCCCACGCCGAGAGCACGGCGGCCACGGAGGGCACGACGACCCGCCGGATTTCGAGGAGCCGCGCGACCTCGGTGACGTGGAGGCCCGCGGCGCCGCCGAACGCCACGAGCGCGAACTTCCGCGGATCGACGCCCCGGCGGACCGAGACGATCTTGATCCCCTCCGCCATGTTCGTGTCGACGACGCGCGAGATGCCGAGGGCGGCCTCGAGCACGCCCGTCCCGAGGCGCTTCGCGACGGCCGCGACCGCGCGCTCGGCCGCCTTCGCGTCGAGCCGGATGCGCCCGCCGAGGAAGTTCGCCGCGTCGAGGTAGCCGAGGACGAGGTTGGCGTCGGTCACGGTCGCGCGCGTCCCGCCCTTGGCGTAACAGGCGGGGCCCGGATCGGCGCCCGCGCTCTCGGGCCCGACGTGGAGGATCCCGCCGGGGTCCACCCAGGCGATCGAGCCGCCGCCGGCGCCGAGCGTGTGGATGTCGATCGCCGGCAGCGCCACGCGCGCGACGCCGACGGTCTTCTCCCCGGTGAGCTGCGGCTCACCGGCCTGGAGGAGCGCGATGTCGGTGCTCGTCCCCCCCATGTCGAACGTGATGAGATTGCCCTCGGACAGGAGCCGCGCCGCGTAGCGGCCGGCCGCGACGCCCCCAGCCGGCCCCGAGAGCACCGCGCCCGCCGCGAGGCGCCCCGACTCCTTGATGGGCGCGACGCCGCCGTGGGACTGCATGATCAGCACGTCGCCGCGATAGCCGGCGGCGCCGAGCTTCGCGGCCAGGCTCGCCAGGTAACGCGAGAGCGCGGGCCCGACGTAAGCGTTGACGACCGTGGTCCAGACCCGCTCGTACTCCTTGATCTGGGGCAGCACCACCGACGAGAGCGAGACGTAGGTCCCGCGCAGGCGCGCCGCCACCGCGCGCCCCGTCTCCACCTCGTGCCGGGGGTTCCGGTACGCGTGGAGGTAGCAGACGGCGACCGCCTCGACGCGCTCGGCGGCGAGCTTCGCCAGCGCCGCGGCGAGCGACGCCCGGTCGAGCGGCGTCAGGACCGTGCCGTCGAACCGCATGCGCTCGCGCACGCCAAGACGCCGCGCGCGTGGCACGAGCGGCACGGGCGGCGGCATCCGGAGGTTGTAGCGATCGTCCTTGAGGCCCTCGCGCATCTCGATGACGTCGCGGTGGCCCGCGGTCGTCAGGAGCCCGACCCTGGCGCCCTTGCGCTCGAGGAGCGCGTTGGTCGCGACGGTCGTGCCGTGCACGATCGACGCGGTCTCGGCCAGCAGCCCGCGCAGATCCGTGCCGAGCTCGGCCGCGAGGAGGCCGAGCCCCTCCATGAGCCCGTCGGAGGGGTCGCGCGGCGTCGAGGCGCTCTTGGCGATGACGACCCGGCCGCCCGCGTCCACCGCGGTGAGGTCGGTGAAGGTACCGCCCACGTCGATGCCGATGCGGTACACGGCCTCAGTCCGGCAGGATGTCGGCGCCCGGCTCGGGCTCCACGGCGAACGCGTTGAGCGCGCAGGCGATCATCGAGTAATAGCCGGCGGTCGACGTCAGCTCGACCAGCGCCTGGGTGCCGAAGCGCTCGCGCAGCGGGCCGAAGGCGCCGTCGTCAACGCGGTGGGCGCGGAGCAGCGCCGTCACGAACTGGACGATCTCCGCCTCGCCCGCCGTCAGGCCTTCCGGCGCGCGCCGGTCGCGGATCGCCGTGATCGCCTCGGACCGCACGCCCGCCTTCCGGGCCAGCGGCACGTGGGCCGCCCACTCGTAGCGGCAGTCCATCGCCCGCGCGGTCGCCAGGATCGCCAGCTCGCGCTGCTCGCCCGACAGCGCGGACTCGAAGCGGATGTAGGCGCCGAGGTGCGCCGCGCGTCGCGCGATCTCCGGGCTGTGGAGCATCACGGCGAACGGCCCCGCCACCTGCCCGCGGCTCTGCGTGATGAGCTCGAAGGCCGCATGGTGCTCCGCCGGCAGCTCGGACTTTCGGGTGATGAGCGGTATGCGGGCTTTCAATAGAGCGTCCTCCGGAGCCCTTCCTCGCTCTCGCGCTGGTACTCCTCGATCGTCTTGCCCTCGGGGCGCACCTGGTCGTAGAGGACGCACGCCATCGTCGGGAGCGCGTCGCGCGCGGGCCACCGTGCGGGGTCCCACAGCTCGGAGCGCCGGAACGCCTTCGGGCAGTGGAAGTAGCACTCCTCGACCTCGACGCCGAGGGCGAGGAGCGGCTCCTTGCCCCGCGCGGCGAGCGGCGCCAGCTGCTCGGCGTCGCGGACGATCCAGGCGCGGCCGTTCACGCGGAGCGTCTCCTCGCGTCCGGGCACGAGGAAGACCATCCCGACGTGGGGATTCTGGAGGATGTTCCGCATGCCGTCGAGCCGCTTGTTGCCCGGACGGTCGGGCACCACCAGGTGCCGCTCGTCCAGGACGCGGACGAAGCCCGGCGCGTCCCCCTTGGGCGAGACGTCGCACTGGCCCCGCGCGTTCGCCGTCGCGAGCAGCAGGAAGGGCGAGCCCGCGATGAAGGCGCGGCAGTGCGCGTCCAGCCGCGCCACGTCCTTCTTGACGGCGCGCTCGCTCGGCGCGCCGAGAAGCGCCCGCAGCTCATCTTCCGAGGTCACCACGTGCTTGAACATCCCCGCCTCCTCAGCGCGCCGCCTTGATCCAGTCGGCGATCGCCTTCACCACCTCGTGGTCGAGCCCCATGAACCCGTGCGCCGCGAATCCCTCGCAGGGGTCGCCGACGCCCGCGCCGCCCCGGAACGCGAGAAACTCCTTCCGCGGGGCTCGCTTGAGCTGTCGCGGAAGCATCTGCGCGTCCTCGAACGGCGTCACGACGCACGCGTCGTTCTCGTGATGAACGACGAGCGTGGGCACCCGGATCTCGTCGAGGTCCACGTCGCGCACGGTGACGCGGACCTTCCGGCTCGCGCGCGTCACGCTCGAGGTCAGGACGACCCCGTCGGGTCCCCCCTCCCGGAGCCGCGCCGCGACGCTGGCCGCCGAGATCGTGCCCATGCTCGTCCCCACGAGCCAGGCGGGCGCCGGCGCCTCCTGCCGCAGCTCGGCCAGCACGGCGGCGATGTCTCGCGCGTGCTCCTTGCTCGCCCGGAACGTGCCGTAGCCCGTCGCGTGATCGGACGGCACGTCCACCACCGCCACGAGCAGGCCCTGGCCGGCGAACCCGCGGCGATTCCGCACGAGGAAGTTCCCGCGCCCCCAGGCCTCGTTCCGGAAGCGCTCCACGACGGCGACACCCTCGCCCCCGGTGAAGAGCACCACGCTCGCCGCCGGCGGTCCCTCCGGCTTGATCAGGAGAAACGGCTGGGTGACACCCGGACGGGTCGTGATCGTCCGGACCTCCTCGTCGAACGCCGCGCACGGCGACGCGAGGAGCGCCAGAGCCAGGAGGAGGCCGCCGATCCTCACCGCGCCGGCTCGACATGATCCGCCCGCGGCGCGTAGGGGTGCGGCCCTTCCGGCGAGCGCCCGGCGGCGAAGCGACCGAGGCTGAAGGCCTCGAGGTCCACGGTCTTGGCGCGGCCGTCCACGATCAGCTCCGCCATGCAGGTGCCGACCGCGGGCGCGATCTTGAACCCGGAGCCGCTGAACGCCGTCGCCAGGTAGAGGCCGTCGATGCCGTCGACGCGGCCGAGGATCGCGTGGCGGTCGCGGCTGTAGCCGTCGACCGCGCGATAGCCACGGGCGAGCGTCGCGCGCTCCATCGCCGGGATCCGCCGCGTGAGCATCCGCGCGCCGACCGCGGCCGCGTCCGGCGCCAGCGCGAGCGGCCCATCGGGGTCGAGGTCCCAGTCCTGGCAGGGCACCCCCACGATCGTGAGGATGCCGCTCTCGGGTCGGAAGTAGGTCCCGATGGCGTTGTCGATGAAGACCACGTGCGGCGTGGCGAGCTCTGGCGGGCGCCGCACGAGCACGGTATCGAGCCCCTTGGGCCGGGCCGGGAGCTCGAGCCCGATCTCGCGGCAGAGCCGCGGCGCCCACGCCCCGGCGGCGACCAGCACGGCGCCCGCGTCGATCCGGCCGGCGCTGGTCTCGACGCCGACGACCCGGCTCTCGCGGCGCACCAGCTTCGTCACGGCGGTCCACTGGAGGATGCGCGCGCCCAGCTCCTGCGCCCGCCGGCGGAAGCCCTCCACCGCGCCCGCGGGATCGGCGTAGCCGCTGTCGGGCTCCCAGGCCGCCGCGCCGAGATCGTCCACGCTGGCGAAGGGCTGGAGCGCCTGCAGCTCGGCCGGCGTGAGCGCGGTCGTGTTGACGCCGATGCCGCGCAGCATCTCCACGTTCTTCCGCAGCGCCTCGGCGTACGGCGGCGCGACGGTCAAGACGAAGCCCGTGTGCGTGAAGACGGGCGGGCCGCCCATGAGCTCGCTCCAGTTCCGCCAGAGGGGGAAGCTCGCGAACGCCAGCCGCGCGTCCCACTCGTTCGAATAGTGCATGCGGATGAGCGCGCTCGAGCGCCCGGAGGCGCCGCTCGCGAGCGCGCCCTTCTCGACGAGGACGACGCGCTTGACACCGCGCGCGGCGAGCGCGTACGCGGCGCTCACCCCGTGGATGCCGCCCCCGACCACGACGACGTCGGCCGTGTCCGCCACCAGGCGCTCCGCCGCGCTAGCGGCGCGCCCGCGGCTTCGACCGCGTGACGAGCCCGTTGGCCAGGTCGCGCGCGCGGGCCTCGGGCGGGCGCTTGCCGGGGGGCCCGTAGGCGCCGCCGCCCGACGACTCGACGAGGAACACGTCGCCCGGCCGCACGACGACGCCGACTTCCTTGGTCTTGAGGGCGCGCGGCGGCCGCCCGCGCGAGAGGAGCCGGTACCGGTGGGGAAGGCCGTCCCGACCGCCGAGGAGGCCGTAGGGCGGGTGGCGCACGCCGTCCCCCGCGGTGTTCGCGACCGCGCTCTCCTCGGTGTCCACGCGCAGCCGCAGCACCGCGCCGACACCGCCGCGGTGCATGCCGTCGCCACCCGAATCGGCGCGGAACTCGTGATGCTCGAAGGTGAGCGGGAAGCGCACCTCGGCGACCTCCACGCTGCCGAACTTGATTCCGCCGGCCGCCTGGCCCTCGCCCGCCGTCTCCCAGCCGTCGCCCGCGATGCTCGCGCCGCCGCCGGGCCGCGCATGGAACATGTGCCAGATGAACGCGCGCTTCGTGCGCGGGTTCACCCCCTTGATCGCGATGCGGAAGCGCCGCCCCCAGCCCGCGATGGCGCGCGCCGGGCAGGCGGGCGCGAGCGCCTTGATGATCGCCTCGGCGATCTCCTGGGCGCAGTGGTTCGTCGCCAGCGTCACCGGCGCCGGCGCGAAGGGCCAGACGATCGTGCCTTCCTTCAGGATGGTCTTCACGGGACGGAACGTCCCGGAGTTCTTCGGCGTGCGCGGATCGATGAGGTACGCGAACGCCATGTGGACCGCCGACATCGTGTTCGGCAGGGACGAGTTGATGAAGCCGTGGACCTGGCGGTGCGAGTCGGTGAGGTCGACCGTGAGCGCGTCGCCCTTCTTCGTGACCGTCGCCCGGATCCAGATATCGGTGAAGCCGTGGCCGTCGTCGTCGAGAATCGACTCGCCACGGTAGACGCCGTCCTTCCACGTCCGGACACAGGCGCGCGCCTGCTTCTCGGCGCCGTCGAGGATCTCGTCGACCGCGCCGACGACCGTCTTCGTCCCGTATTCCTCCAGCAGCGCGTGCAGGCGCCGCTCGCCGATCTTCGCCGAGCCGATCATGGCGCGGAGGTCACCCATGAAGTCGTGCGGGTGCCGCACGTTCGTCGTGATCATCTTCAGCACGTCGTCGCGCAGCTCGCCCGCGTCGTAGAGCTTGAGCGGCGTGATCCGCAGGCCCTCCTGCCAGATCTCCGTCGCGGCCGGATTGTAGGCGCCGTGGGTCGAGCCGCCGATGTCCGACTGGTGGGCGCGGTTGATCGACCAGAACGCGACGTCACCGTCCACGAACACCGGCACGAACGCCGTCAGGTCCGGCAGGTGGTTGTTGCCGTGATATGGGTCGTTCAGGAGAAAGACGTCGCCGGGCCGGATGCGCCCCTGGAAGGCGTCGCGCACCGACTCGACGGCCCACGGGATCGCGCCCACGTGGATCGGCACGTGCTCCGCCTGCGCGACGAGGCGCGCCTGGCCGTCGCAGAGCGCCGTCGAGAAGTCGCGGCTCGAGTTGAGGATCTGCGAGTACGCCGTGCGCAGCATCGCCTCGCCCATCTCCTGGACGATGGCCTCGAAGCGATGCGTGAGGACGGAGATCGTGACCGGGTCGAGCATGCCCGGATGATACATCATGCTAGTATCCCGGGGCGATGGCGCTGCACATCGGCGTGATCGGCGAGGGCAGGTGCTCCGCGCGCGTCGCGCGCGACGCCGAGCGGGTCGGCGCGGCGATCGCGCGCGCCGGCGCGGTGCTCCTCTGCGGCGGGCGCCGCGGCGTCATGGAGGCAGCCGCCCGCGGCGCCGCGCGCGCGGGCGGCTGCGTCGTCGGGATCCTCCCCGGATTCTCCCGGCGCGACGCGAATCGCTGGGTGACCCTCCCCATCGTCACGGGCATGGACCAGGCGCGCAACGTGATCCTCGTCCGCTCGTGCGACGCGATCGTGGCCGTCGGCGGCATGTACGGCACGCTCACCGAGATCGCGCTGGCCCTCAAGCTCGGGGTGCCGGTCGTGGGCCTGCGCTCGTGGCGCCTCCGCCAGCCCGAGGGCCGGCGGGTCCCTCTCGCCCGCGCGGCCACGGCGGAGGAGGCCGCGCGCCGTGCCCTCCACGCCGCGTCGCGGGGCTCGCGCCGCGCGCGCGGCTGGCTCCCGTAGGGCGGCCCGGCGGACGCCCGCCATGGATGCCGGCGCGTGATCGGCGTCGCCGTCGAGGGGCTCGCGAAGCGGTATGGCGCCATCGAGGCGCTTCGCGGCGTCTCCCTCGACTTCGCCGCCGGCCGGCTGACGGCGATCCTGGGCCCGTCGGGCTGCGGCAAGACGACGCTCCTCCGCGCCATCGGCGGCTTCACGGTCGTGGACGCGGGACGCGTCCGGTTCGGCGGCGAGGACGTCACCGCGCTGCCGCCGCAGGCCCGGGCGACGGCCATGGTCTTCCAGAGCTACGCCCTCTGGCCCCACATGACGGTGTTCGACAACGTCGCCTACGGGCTGCG
>JBGQEL010000019.1:0-56695 GCA_041496385.1 Methylomirabilia bacterium
CGCTCGCCTCGCCGGTCGAACCGCCTCGGCTCGCACCGCCACGCGCCATCTCACCGCTCGCCTCGCCGGTCGAACCGCCTCGACTCGCACCGCCACCTCACCGCACACCTTTCGCCTCGGCGACGAAGCGCCACACCTTGTCCGGGTCCTTGCGCCCCGGGCTCGCCTCGACGCCGGAGTTGACGTCGACGGCGTACGGGCGCGCGGTGGCGACGGCCCGACCGACGTTCTCCGGCGTGAGACCGGCGGAGAGAATGATGCGCCACCGATGGCCCGCGAGATCGCGCGCGACCGTCCACTCGATCGGCTGCCGCGCCTCGCCCTCGCTCCAGCGCGCGGCGCTGTCGAGCAGGAGCGCGGCCGCGCACCCGCGGTAGCGCAGAAAGGTCACGGTCGGCGTCCAGGGCGGGCGCCCCTCGAGCTCGCCCGACGGCGGCGCCAGCTTGATCGTCTTGATGACCGGCAGCGCGAACCCGCCGAGATCCTCCGGCTTCTCGTCGCCGTGGAACTGGAGCGCGCGGAGCCCGCACGCCTCCGCGACCGCCTTCACGTGACCCGTGGGGTGGTCCCAGAAGACGCCGACGGGCGTGACGAACGGCGGCAGCGCTCGGACGATGGGCGCGACCGCCTCGGGGGTCACGAAGCGCGGCGTGCCCTCGACGAAGATGAACCCGAGCGCGTCGGCGCCCGCGTCGACCGCGGTCATCGCGTCCCCGAGGTTCGTGATCCCGCAGATCTTGACCCTAGTCGCCAAGCGTGAGCTCCCGGACCTTCGCCGCGACGTCCGGCGCGCGCACGAGCCCCTCCCCCACGAGCACGGCGTGGGCGCCCGCCGCGACGACCCGCCGGACCTGCGCGCCGGTGAAGAACCCGCTCTCGCTGACGACGATCGGCCCCGGCGGGATCAGCGGCAGGAGCTCGAGCGTCGTCTCGATCCGCGTCTCGAACGTGCGCAGGTCACGGTTGTTGAGGCCGATGATCCGCGCGCCCGCGGCCAGCGCCACGTCGAGCTCGGCCGCCGCGTGGCACTCGACGAGCGCCGCGAGGCCGAGCCCCTTCGCCGCGCTCGCGAGATCACGCAGGCGCGCCGGCTCGAGGATCGCGACGATCAGCAGCACGGCGTCGGCGCCGGCGGCGCGCGACTCCCAGAGCTGGTACTCGTCCACGATGAAGTCCTTGCGGAGGAGCGGGATGGGCACGGCCGCGCGGATCGGCGCCAGGAGGTCGAGGCTCCCCTGGAAATACTTCTCGTCGGTGAGGACGGAGACGGCGTGGGCGCCCGCCGCCGCGTAGCTCTGCGCCAGCGCGAGCGGGTCGAGGTCGGCCGCCAGCACGCCGCGCGAGGGCGACGCCCGCTTCACCTCGGCGATCAGCCGCGCGCGGCCGTCAACCGGCTGCAGGGCGGCCTCGAAGTCGCGCGCGGGCCCGGCCCGCGCCACGCGCCGCTCGAGCTCCGGGCGCGGCGTCACCGCCCGGCGGCGCTCGAGCTCCTCGCGCGTGTGGCGGACGATCTCGTCGAGGATGCTCATGGCTCGCGACCGAGGCGCCCGCTCAGAAGTCGCGGCGGAGTCCCTGCCGCCGCAGCGTCTCGAGCGGCACGCGCGTGAGCTGGTCGAGGACGAAGTCCCGTAGCGTGCGCGGCGGCGGCAGGTCGCGGACGATGCGCCCCCCGGCCACGAGCGGCTTGAGCGCGGGCTCCCAGGCGCCGCCGTCGCCGGCGGGCGGCGTGCGGCCTGCCGGAACCACGACGGCCTCGCGCGAGCCGCGGCGCCGGTAGACGTCCTTCGCGCCCGACCACTTCCCGCGCTTGGCCATGGGCCGTCCCTCGATCTCCATGATGTCGAGCGCGAAGTTCAGCACGGGCGCGTTCGCGATCGCCGTGCCGACGCCGTAGCCGTCCGTGATCGGGTTCAGCGCGAGGATCTCGTACTCGTCCACGCCGCCCGAGGCCAGGATCTTCACGTGGTTGAAGCCGCGGAGGTCGAGCTCCCAGCGGACCTCCTCGATGATCCGGTAGAAGTCGCCGCGCCGCGACGAGGGCGTGTCGAGCCGCACGGCGTAGAGGTCCTTCCCGAGCGCCTCGGCGACGCGGATCGCCTCGAACTTCTCGTCCTGCAGCGTGTCGATCAGCGCGACGCGGCGCACCTTCGGATCCACCACCTCGTGGAACGCGCGGAGGGCCTCGACGGTATCGCCCACCATCAGGACGAGCGCGTGCGGGATCGTGCCCATCGGGTCGGCGTCGATCAGCTCGGCGGACTTGGTGACGGCGACGCCGTCGCAGCCGCCGACGAACGCGTTGCGCTCGATCATGGGCGCCAGCGCCGGGTGCATGCGGCGCGCGCCGAACGAGATCACCTGGCGCTCGCCCGCGGCCTTCTTGCAGCGCGCCGCCTTCGTCGCGATGCCGGAGGCCTGGCAGAGCAGGCCCAGCAGCGCGGTCTCGTACTGCGCCCACTCGACGTACGTGCCCTCGATCCGGAGCACCGGCTGGTAGGGCTCGAACATCACGCCCTCGTCCATCGCGAAGACGTCCACGGGCAGCCCCTCGAGCAGGTTCGCGGCCTCCTCGATGCCCGCGAGGATGCCCCACTGCCAGTCCTCGGGCAGTGACTTGAGGTAGACCTCCGCCTTCACGCGCTTCCTGTCTCTACGGTGGGACAGGATCTGGACGGTGCGGGCGAAGTAGACGTCCGAGATGTCGCCGTTCTTGATGTCGGCGTCGGAGGCGGTGTGGAACGGACGCTTCGGGGTCTTCGCCATGGCGTCTGCGCTCTCGGTCACCCGAAAGCGTTGGGAAAGTGTGTCAGAACGCCGCGGGCAAGTCAAACCGCGGGCTTGCGACCCGCGGGGCTAGAGCGCGAGCGACTTCAGATAGGCCCGGAACTGATCGGCCAGGTCGGGGCGCGCGAGCGCAAACTCGACGGTGGCCTTGAGGAAGCCGAGCTTGTCGCCGGTGTCGTAGCGCCGCCCCTCGAACTCGACGGCGTACATGGGCCGCCGCGATCGCAAGGTCCGGAGCGCGTCCGTCAGCTGGATCTCGCCGCCGGCGCCGGCCGGCGTCTCGGCGAGGATCCCGAAGATCTCCGGGGGCAGCACGTAGCGCCCGATGATGGCGAGGTCCGAGGGCGCGTCGGCCACCCGCGGCTTCTCGACGAGGTCGAGGATCTCGTAGACGTTGCCCCCGAGCGGCCGCGGCTTGATCACGCCGTACCGGGGGAGCTGCTCGCGCGGCACGCGCTCGACGGCCAGCACGGGACCGCCGAGGCGCTCGAAGACGTCCAGGAGCTGGCGCATGCAGGGCACGGGCGCCGCGCCGATGATGTCGTCGCCCAGGAACACGCCGAAGGGCTCCTCGCCCACGAGCGAGCGGGCGCAGAGGATCGCGTGGCCGAGCCCCAGCGGCTCCTTCTGCCGGACGTACGAGACCGAGGCCATCTCGGAGATCGTCTTGATCTGGGCCAGCTCCTCGACCTTGCCGCGGTCGTTCAGGTAGTACTCGAGCTCGAAGGCGGCGTCGAAGTGGTCCTCGATCGCCCGCTTGCCGCGGCCCGTGACGATGATGATCTCGCTCAGGCCCGACGCCACCGCTTCCTCGACGACGTACTGGATCATCGGCTTGTCGACGAGCGGGAGCATCTCCTTGGGCTGCGCCTTCGTCGCCGGCAGGAAGCGGGTGCCGAGCCCGGCGGCCGGGAACACGCCTTTGCGCACACGCATGCCGCCGATCATACCCGCTCAGGCGCGCGGGCGCACGCGCCCGACGCCCTCGAGGATGGCGACGATCGCCAGGACGCAGCCCGCCTGGATGAGCACGAGCGCCACCTCGTGCGGGAGCGCGTCCTTCAGGAGGATCGCCGAGAGCCCGAGCGTGGAGGCGATGAAGAAGATCAGGAGCACACTCTGCACCTTCGTGAGGCCGAGCGCCTGGAACCGGTGGTGGATGTGGTCCCTGCCCGTGTAGGCGAGCCATTCCTCGAGCGTGTGCACCTTGCGGGTGACCACGCGCACGACGCCGACGAAGGCGATGTCGAAGAGCGGCACGCCGAGGATCAGCGTGGGCGTGAGCAGCGACACGAGGGGGTCGCGCTCGGCCCACACCCCCATGACCGCGAGGCCGGCGAGCGTGAAGCCGATGAAGGACGCGCCGCTGTCGCCGAGGAAGATCGTCGCGCCGCCCGGTCGGAAGTTGTACGGGAGGAACCCGAGGCACGCGCCCACGAGGGCGGCCGAGAGGAACATGAGGTAGCGCTGGCCGGTCTGCAGCGACACGATGCTGAAGAAGAGGCCGGCGATGGCGCCGAGACCCGCGGCGAGCCCGTCCATGCCGTCGAGAAACTGGATCGAGTTCGTCACCGTGAGGAACCAGAGCACGGTGAGCGCCAGGTTGAGCACGACGAAGCCCGGGAGCCAGTTCGGAACCACGTTGAGGGTCACGCCGTAGGCGATCGCCGCCGCCGCGGCGCCCACCTGGCCGAGGAGCTTGAAGCGCGCGGGCACGTCGAACACGTCGTCGAGGATGCCGACCGCGACGACGATCGCCCCGCCGACCGCGACGCCCTTCAGGGCGCGCGAGAACTCGAAGTTGGCGAGCACCGTCAGCGCGAGCGCCCCCCAGACGGCCACGCCCCCGAGGAGCGGCGTGGCGATGCGGTGGACCTTGCGCTCCGCGGGCTGGTCGAGGACGCCGCGCCAGAGGGCGAAGCCCCGGACCAGCGGCGTGGCGAAGAACGCGAGGCCCCACGCCAGCGCCGCGAGGTAGAGCCAGTCCAGGCGCGCGGCGTGGAACCAGCCTGACACCGGCGCGAGCAGGAGCAGCGCCGGGAGCAGGAGGCGCGGGAGGGTCCAGTGGTCGATCACGCCGCGAGCGCGTCCGCGAGAGCCGCCGCGACCGCGTCCACCTCGGCGTCGCTCAGGAGCGGGTAGCACGGCAGTGAGAGACAGGTCTGCCAGAGCCGCTCGGCCTCCGGGTACCCGGCGAGCCCGAGCGCCCGGTGGATCGGCCGGAAGACCGGGCGCCGCGCGGTCACGCCGCCGCGCGCGAGACGCTCGATGACCCGCTCCAGCGGCGCCGCCACCCGCACGACGAACCGGTGGTAGACGTGCCGCGCGCCCGCCTCGGCCGGCACGCGGCAGCCCGCGACGCCCGCCAGGAGACCGCGGTACCGCGCGGCGACGGCGCGCCGCCGCGCGACGAACGCGTCGAGCCGTCCGAGCTGGCTCCGTCCGAGCGCGGCCTGCATATCGGTCAGCTTGTAGTTGAAGCGCGGGGCGAGGTCCTGGCGCTCGTCGTAGTCGCGCGCGTCGCGCGCGCGGGCGACGGCGGCCGCCGGACCGGCGACGGCGCCCCCCTCGCCCGTCGTGAGGAGCTTGGTCGCGTAGAAGGAGCAGACCGCCAGCGCGCCACGGGAGCCCGCCGGCCGGCCGTCGACGACGGCGCCGATCGCCTGGGCGCAGTCCTCGACGACCGGCACGCCGAGGGCGAGAAACTCGTCGAGGCCGACCGCGAGCCCGAAGGGGTGGACGACCACGACGGCGCGCGTGCGGGCGCTCCGCCGCCGCGCGGCGTCCGCGGCCGAGACGCCGAGCGTCTCGGGATCGGCGTCGGCCAGCACGGGCGTCGCGCCGCAGCGGGTCACGGCGTGATGGAGCGCGTCGCAGGCGTAGGTGGGCACGACCACCTCGGCGCCCGGGCCCACGCCGACGGCGCGGAGCGCCAGCTCCAGGGCGGCGCTGCCCGAGCTGACCGCCGCGGCGGCGGGCACGCCGAGCCGGCGCGCGAGCTCGCCCTCGAAGCCGGCGACCTCCTCGCCCTGCGCGAGCCGCCCCGAGCGGACGACGCGCGCCACGCGCTCGGCGTCCTCCTCGTTGAGGGTGGGCCGCGCGTGCGCGATCAAAGATTCAGCAGCAGCCGGATCGACTGGAACGCTTCGGCGAACTTCACGCGCGCCTGGATGCCGCGGAAGTTGGCGCTCGATTTCACCAGCTCGAGGATCGTGAGGTCCTCGATGTTGGTCTTGGTGACCTGCGACCGGTGGGCCTTGAGGCTCGCGAGCTTGACGTCGAGGACGTCGGCGATGTCGGTGAAGCAGTTGGGCGTGAAGTTCACGGTCGAGGGCACCTCGTAGAGCAGGAAGTTCGGCACGTAGCGCGTCGCGGAGAGCGTGCACTGGGCGAGGTGGCGATGGTCCTGGTGCGTGTCGTCGGGGGAGTTGACGAAGATCATCCGGGGCTTGACCTCGTGGATGACCTCCTCGAGCCGGACGATCAGCTTCCGCGAGAGCGGGACCTCCGTGTCGCGGTAGCGGCCCCAGAACACCTTGCGGACCCCGAGGATCTGCTTCGACTCGGCCTGCTCGCGGCGCCGCACCGAGGCGCGGCCGCCCCGCGAGCCGTCGGAGGCGACGAACATGTGCACGGCGTGGCCCCGACGCGCGTACTTGGCGAGCATGCCGCCGCAGCCGTACTCGATGTCGTCGGGGTGGGCGCCGATCGCGAGGACGTTCAGCTCAGGGCGAAAGGCGCGTCCACGCGCTTCCCCGGCAGAGGATGGCAAGGGCCTCATCACCGTGGGTCAATAATAAGTCAAGCGCCGAGAGAGACGGGACGAATTCCCCGTGGAGCTGGGCGTAGACCGGCGGCGTGTACTCCTGGACCTCCACGGCGATGCCGGCCGCCCGGAACTGCGCGAGGTCCATGTAGCGGGCGCCGTCGCGGCCGGCGAGATAGGTATCGGCCCCGACCGCCCGGCAGAGGGCGACCAGCCGGGTCGTCGCGTCGGCGCTCGCCCCCCCCGGGCCGAGGTCGAGCTCGGAGGCCAGCGTGACCGGCCCCCCCACGCCGAGCGCCCCCGCGAGCCAGGCCGCGCTCGCGGCGGCGAGCGGCGCCAGCCGGTCCCACTCGCGCGCGTACAGGTCGCGGAGCCCGGCGTGGTGGCGCTCGAGGTGCGGCGCCCGCGCGTACGCCAGCTCGATCGCGCGCAGGTGGCGCGCGCGCCAGGGCTGCGCGGCGTCCACGCCGACGTCGCGGATCGTGGTCCCCAGGCGCGCGTGGACCGGGACGGTTAGCCAGCGCGGGCCGTCGCTCGTCTTGATCCGGTTCCGGTTCTGCCAGCCGTTCTTCTCGTACTGCACCGTGTCGAGCATGATGAAGCGCTCGGCCGCGGCCCACTTGGCGACGTAGCCCGGCCACGGCAGGTAGTGCGGCTGGTGGATCGCGATCCTCACGGCGTCTTGACGAAGATCGGGTTGGAGAGCAGGCGGCCCGGCCCGCGCACGTCGAGGCGATAGAAGGCGGGGGCCCCGTCGGAGACCTCGCGGTGGACCTGGCGGACGGGCGTCGCCCCGGTCCACGCGGCGGTGACCGCCTCGTTGCGAACCAGCGTCACGCGCACGTCGCGCGCGGACCCGTCGAGCGTGGCGACGCCCACCGCGATCTCGAGCGGCGTCCCCGCCGGCGCCGCCAGCGTCTCGCCCGAGATTGCGGCCCCCCCCGCGGCGCGCACCGAAAACTCGGTCAGCGCGAGTCCCGCCTCGGCGGTCCGCTGGAGCGCGTACATCCGCCCGTGCCGGAGCGCCTCGAGCACGCCGCGCTCGGACCGCTCGGCGACGAGGAAGACCGTCTGGATCGGGCCCACGGTCTTGCCCGCGCTGAACCCGTGAAAGCCCGACTCGCCCACGGCCCACGCCGGCCGACTCCGTCCTCCGCTCGCGTAATGCGCGAGGAGCCGGTCCCAGCCGCCACCCGGCAGCTCGAAGCGCGTCGTGTCCTCGTAGACGGCACCGAAGGCCGTGTAGCGCGCGGTGCGCACGAGATCGTCGGTGTATGGATCCGTACGCCAGGCGACGCGCACGGGACCGAACCACTGCTCGCCGCTGTCGCGCGCCTCCGGGAACGACCACACGGTCGCCCCGCCCAGCCGCTCGACCGTATCGATGAGCGCCTGGTGCGGCTCGAGCCCGAGATCGCGGTAGGGCGGATACGGGGCAGACACGAAGGGCCACGCGCGCACGAGGGCCACCAGCCCGGCGGCGAGGAGCGCGCCGCCCGCGAGCCAGCGCCGGCGGTGGACGACGACCACCGCCCGGCCGACGCGGGCGAGCGCCCGGCGCTTACGCGCGAGGAGGATCGCGCCGGGCACGACGAGGAGACCCGGCACGAGGTCCAGCGCCGCCGTCGTGTCGAAGGCGCCGGCGGCCGTGTTGCCCGCGACCGGCAGCGCGCGGAGCGCGGCGGCGTCGGTCAGGCCGAAGACGAGGAGGTTCTTCTGCGTGTCGTGCAGCGTCATGTCGAGCTGCCAGGGCGAGCCCGTCCAGTGGTAGTGCGGGAGCACCTCCACGCCGGGGAGGACGAGGACGCGCGGGTTCTGTCGTTGCGCTTCCGCGACTCGTTCGAGGAAGCGGGCGACCCCGAGGTCGAGCACCGAGCGCTCCTCGTAGACGGCCCGCGTGAGCGCCCGGAAGGGCGGGAGCCCGTACTCCACGCGCAGGAGATAGTTCTCGCTGAGCAGCAGCGCGCCGATGCCGCCCTTCTCGGCCAGCGCCTGAAGGCGCTCGATCGGGTAGTCGCCCGTCGTGATGTCGGAGTGGATGTGGAGCACGGCGGGAAGGCGCTCGTAGTCCGCCGCGGCCGGCGCCGCCAGGAGCGCCAGGAGCAGCAGGGCGCCAGCGGGTGCGCGCCTCAGCGGAGCCCCCGCTCGGCGACCAGCGCGGCGTACACCTCGCACATCTTCCGATCGGCCACCGCGGTCGAGAACGCCCCGGCGCGGGCGGCGGCCGCGGCGCCGAGCCTGCGCCGCAACCCGGTGTCGCGGCCGAGCTCGACGAGTGCCTGCGCCAGGGCGAGAGCGTCGTCGGGCGGGACCAGCCGGCCGCACACGCCATCCTCGATCACCTCGGGAATCCCGCCGACCGCCGCGGCGACGACCGGCAGGCCGAGCGCCATCGCCTCGACGAGCGCGCGCCCCATCCCCTCGTTGCGCGAGGGCGCGGCGACGACGTCGGCGGCGGCGAGCCACGGCGCCGGATCGGCGACCGCACCGGTCAGCGTGAGCCGCAGAGCGACGCCCAGCGCCGCGGCGCGCGACTCGAGGGCGTGACGCTCGGGGCCGTCGCCGACGAGCAGGAGGCGCGCGGCGGGCACGGCGGCGGCGAGCGCGGGCAGCGCCTCGACGAGGAGGTCGAAGCCCTTGATCGGCACGAAGCGGCCGAGCCCCGCCACGACGAACGCCGCGGGATCCAGGCCCAGGCGCGCGCGCGCGTCCCCGCGCGACGGCGCCACGGCGCGCAGGCGCTCGACCGGCACCCCGCTCGGCACGCTGACGTACTGTGCGCGGCGCCCGATGCCGCGCGCGAGGTGCTCCTCGGTGCCGCGGTCCGTGAGCGTGATGATCCGGTCGCTCCAGTGGGCGGCGCGACGCTCGAGCGCCGCGAAGAACGCCGTCCGCCGCGGACCATAGTAGCCGTAGAAGATGTGGCCGTGCGGCTGGTGGATCACGATGGGCACGCGCGCGAGGCGTGCCGCGAGCCGGCCGACGAAGCCCGCCTTCGATGTGTGCGTGTGGAGGATGCGGGGACGCTCGGCGGCGATGATGCGCAGGAGCTGGCGGAGCGCGACCATGTCGCGCAGCGGCGCCACCTCACGGCCGAGCGCCGGGACGTCGATGAGACGGCAGCCGCGGCGCCGCGCGTCGTCGAGGACCGGCGCCTCGGACTCGCGGAACGAGACCGCGAGCGTCCCGTCGAAGCCCGCGCGGCCGAGCGCCACGATCGAGGCGAGCGTGTTCTCCGACGAGCCGCCCAGGGTCAGGCGCGTGATCACGTGCAGCGCGCGGACGCTCACCGCGCCCCCGCGACCCGCGCGAGCGCCGCTTCGAGCGCGGCGATGGCGCGCTCCCAGCCGTAGCACGATTCGGCGTGCCGACGGCAGTCCGCACGGAGCCGCGCCGCGGCCCCGGCGTCGGCGGCCAGGCTCTCGAGGAGGCGCGCCAGGTCGGCGGCCAGCGTCTGGGGCTCGAGGTCGCGGAACACGAGCGCGGGCGACAGCGGTGTCAGGATTTCCGGCGTCGCGCCGACCGCCGTCCCGAGCACCGGCGTCCCGCAGGCCAGCGCCTCGACCGTGACCAGCCCGAAGCCCTCGAGCTCGCGGGTCGGCAGGACGAAGACGTCGGCGGCCTGGTAGAAGGCCGGCAGCGTCACGTCCGGGATGAAGCCGAGGAAGCGCACGCAGCCGTCGAGCCCGAGCGAGGCGCAGAGCGACTCGAGCTCCGCGCGAAGGGACCCGGTGCCCCCGACCAGCAGCATCGCCTCCGGCACGCGCCGCCGGAGCACCGCCATCGCGTGGAGCAGCGCGTCCAGGCCCATGCGGCGCTCGAGGTTCCGCACCGTCAGCAGCAGGGGCCGGCGCTCGGGCAGCCCGAGCGCGCGGCGGACCTCGCCGCGGTCGGGCGCGGGCCGGAACCGGTCGAGCTCCACCGCGCCCGGGATCCTCACGACGCGCTCCGCGCCGATGCCGTAGAGCGACGCGAGCTGGCCCGCCGAGAAGTCACTGAGCACGTGGATCAGACGCGCGCGCCGCAGGCACGCGCGCTCGATCAGCCAGAGCGCGCCGACGCCGAGCCGACCGGCGAGGCCGCCGCGATGGTGGCGCGTCATGCCGAGGCGCGAGCGGTACTCGAGCGGCGCGGGCGAGTAGAAGCTGTAGAGGACCGGCAGCCGCCGCGCGCCGCGCGCCCGGAGTGCGCCCCAGCCGGCGAGGGGCTGGTGCAGGTGCAGGACGTCGGCGGGGTGCTCGGCGAGGTCGGCCGCCGCCGCGCGCCGCGCGCCGACGATCGAGCTCACCACGAAGCCCGCGAGCGACCGGCGATCGACCGCGAAGGTGCGGACGTGGACGCCCGCTCGGTCGAGCCGCTCCACGCCGCCGTCGGGGTTCGCGCGGCTCACGATCCGCACGCGGTGGCCGCGCGCGGCGAGCCGCCAGGCCTGCTCCCAGAGCATCCGCTCGCCGCCGCCCGCCGGGCGCGCGGGCGACACGTCGGAGACCATGAGCACGCGGAGGCTCGTCATCGGAGCGACCAGGGGCCGCCGCGATCGAGGTACTCGCGCGCCCAGAGCTCGACCATCATCAGCGCCCACAGCCGGTCGCCGTGGTCGCGCGCGCCGGCCCGGTGCTCGCCCTTCAGGCGCTCCACCTCGGCGGGCTCGAACAGGCCGCGCGCGGCGACGCGCGACGGCGCCAGGAGATCGTCGAGCGTTCCGGCGAGCTCACCGGCGAGCCAGTGGCCGAGGGGGATCATGAACCCCTGCTTCCGGTGCTCCAGGACCGGCCGCGGCAGGACGTCGGCGAACGCGGTCTTGAGGAGCCCCTTGAGGCGGCGCCCCGGGATCTTCAGCGCGGGCGGGATGGCCAGGCTCGCCTCGACGAGTCGGTGATCGCAGAAGGGGGCGCGCAGCTCGAGTGAGTTGGCCATGCTCATCCGGTCCGCCAGGACGAGCAGGTCGTCGGGCAGGTAGGTCGCGAGATCGATGCGGAACGCGCCGTCCATCGCGTCGCCGTGGCCCCGCGCCTCGAAGGCGCGGCGCTGCGCGGCGTCGACGCCGGCCGTCAGCCGGTCGTGCAGCGCGGGCGACGCGAGTCGTGCGAGGTCGGCGTCGCCGAAGAATCGTGTCCAGCCGACGTAGCGCTCGGGCATCGGCGACTCGGCGCCGCCGACGAAGCGGCGCGCCCAGCCGCCGAGGTTCCGGCTCGAGCGCGACTCGCGGGCCAGCGCCAGCGCCAGCGCCAGCGCGGCGGCCGCCCGGCGCACACCGCGCGGCAGCCTGGCGTAGCGCTCGGAGACCCGGACACCGAGATAGCGGGGATAGCCGCCGAAGGTCTCGTCGCCGCCGATCCCCGAGAGCGCGACCTTGACGTGGCGCGCGGTCGCCTGGGCGACCGCGAACGTGGGGATCGCGGACGAGTCCGCGAAGGGCTCGTCGAAATGACGGACGATCGCCGGCAGGAGGTCGGCCACGTTGGGCTCGAGGATCTCCTCGTGGTGGTCGGTGCCGAAGCGCTCGGCCACGAGGCGCGCGTAGGGCAGCTCGTCGTACGAGGCGAAGGCGCGGCCGAACCCGACCGAGAAGGTCGCGATACGCCCGCTCGTGACCTCGCGCATGCTCGCGACGACCGCGCTCGAGTCGACGCCGCCCGAGAGGAAGACCCCGAGCGGCACGTCGCTCTCGAGCCTCAGCCGGACCGCCTCGCGCAGCTCGGCGCGCACGGACGCCGCGACCTCCGCCACCGGCGCGCGCGGCGCCCCGGCCGGCGGCCCGGCGGGCAGCTGCCAGTAGCGCCGCAGTGCGAGCTCGCGGCCGGCGAGCGTCGCGGTGTGCGCGGGCGGCAGCTTCGCGATCCCGGCGTAGGCCGAGCGCGTGGCCGGCGTGTAGCCGAAGGCGAGGTAGTGGTGGAAGGCCGCCCAGTCCACCTCGCGCGGGACGGCGGGGTGGCGGAGCAGCGCCTTCGGCTCGGAGGCGAAGAGGAGGAGGCCGTCGCGCCGCCAGTAGTAGAGCGGCTTCTTGCCGAGGCGGTCGCGCGCGAGCAGCAGGCGGCGTCGCTCGCGGTCCCAGAGGGCGAACGCGAACATGCCGCGCAGGCGCTCGACGCAGGCCTCGCCGAACTCGGCGTAGGCCTCGAGGATCACCTCCGTGTCGCTCTGCGTCCGGAATCGGCGCCCGCGCGCCTCGAGCTCGGCGCGGAGCTGGCGGAAGTTGTAGATCTCGCCGTTGAAGACGATCCAGTACCGCGCGGCGCCGTCGGCCATCGGCTGGCGGCCGGTGACGAGGTCGATGATCGCGAGCCGCGTCATCCCGAGCGCCACGCCCGGCTCGACGTGGATGCCCGCGTCGTCCGGGCCGCGGTGCCGGAGCAGGTCGAGCATCGCCGGCAGGAGCTCGGGCGGCGCGTCGCCGACCCAGCCGGCGATGCCGCACATCAGCGACGGCTCCCGGCGACCCGCCGGAGCAGGTCCAGCACGCGGCCCGCGGTGACCTCCGCGGTGAAGCTCCGGGCGCGCTCGAGACCGTGGCGGCGCAGATCCGCGCGGAGCCCCGCATCCGAGAGGGCGCGCGCCAGCGCGGCGGCGATCTCGTCGACGCGCTCGGCGTCGGCGACGAGCCCGGCGTCGCCGACGACCTCGGGCAGGGCGCCGCGGTTGGACACGACGACCGGTGTCCCGCACGCCATCGCCTCGAGCGCCGGCAGGCCGAAGCCCTCCTCGAGCGACGGCAGGACCGCGACCGTCGCGCCGCCGTAGAGCCCGGGGAGGTCGCGGTCCTCCACGAGCCCCGCGAAGACCACGCGTCCGGCGACGCCGAGCTCCCGCGCGCGCGCCTCGAGGGGCGGCCGGCCCGCGCGATCGCCGCCCGCCAGGACGAGCGCGTACGCCGCGCGGAGCGCCTCGGGCAGGGCCGCGTACGCCGCGAGCAGCCGGGGCAGGTTCTTGTGCGGCCGGAAATTCCCGACGTAGAGCACGTACGGATCCTCGATCCCATACCGCGCCGCGACGGCCGGGGCGCCGGGCGTGAACTCCGGGCCGAGCGCCACCGGGATCACCGCGACGCGCGCGGGGTCGATGCCGAGGCGGGTCGCGACCTCGCGGCGCGAGTGCTCCGAATCGGCGACGATCGCCGTCGCGCGGCGCGCGTAGAGGCGCGCCAGCCGCAGCATCGTGGCGTCGTAGAAGGGCCGCCGCCGGCCAGGGTAGCCGATGAAGAAGAGGTCGTGAATGGTGACCACGACCGGGCACGGCGCCAAGAGCGGGCCCTTGTAGTAGGGCGACAGGAATACACCCACGCGGTCCTCGCGGAGCGCGCGGGGCAGGCTCACCTGGTCCCAGACCTGCGTCCACGCGCCCGGGAGCACCCGCGTCGCCACGCCCGGCAGCGCCAGGTCGAACGCCGTGCCGACGTCGCCGTACACGATGCAGGGCCAGCCGGCCCGGGAGATCGCGCCCAGAACCTCCACGAGGTAGCGCCGGATCCCGGTGCGCACGCCCGCGCGGAGCTCGCGGCCGTCGACACCGACCGTGGGCCCGCTCAATACTTCCTCACGAGCGCCAGCGCCAGGGGATCCACGTGGGCGTCGGGGACGTAGAGATCGAACTCGCCGAGCGTCTCGCGGGTGAAGGTCCGTCCCGCGCGCGCCATCTCGCGGGCGAAGACGTGGCTCGGCTCGGTGCCGGCGAGGAAGACGTACGACGGGCGCGGTGCGGCGGCTACGGCGCGCGTGTAGGGCGGATACCGCTCGACGTTCGTCGGGCCGGCGACGGGCGACGCGACGATGCGCTCGCGCGTGAGGAACACGAGGGGATACGCGATCGCGTAGTCCGAGTAGACGAACGCCACGCCGCGCGGCGCGAGCGCCGCGGCGAGCGCCGCGATGTCCGGCTCGGGGACCCCCGCCGCGCGCGCCGTGCCCGCGACGTTGCTCGCGAGGACCACGAGGAGGCCCGTGGCCAGCAGCCGCCTCGTCCACCCGGTCGTCGACGCCCAGAGCGCGGCGAGCCCGAGCGGCGCCAGGAGATAGAACGGGTAGAGGTGCCGTGGCGCGTCGAGTCCCGACAGCCAGACGAAGAGCAGCGTGGCGAGGCCGCAGCGGGCGAGGAGCGATCCGCCGAAGCCCGCGCGGCGCGAGGCCGCGCGCGCGGCCGCCGCCACGACCAGGAGGGCCGCGACGGCAGTCGCCCAGCCAGGGAGGCCGAGGGCCGCCGGGAGGTTCGTGGCGAGGCGCAGCGGGTACCGCGCCAGACGCGCGCCGTAGCCCAGGGCCTTCTCGCCCAGGAGACCGCCGACGCTCGGCGCGCGCGTCACCTCGCTCGTGGACACCTCGAGGATCCGGGAGCCGAGGCGCAGGGCCGTCGCGCCCGGGACCAGGACGTTGTAGACGACGAGCGGCGAGACGCCGACGAGAAAGCCCGCCGCGAGAGCGGCCCGCGCGCGCGCGTCGGGCACGACACCCGCCCGGCGGAGGGTCCAGAGCGCGCCCAGGAACAGCGGGAGGATGAAGAACGACGAGTACGTGCCGAAGCCCGCGGCGGCGCCGAGGCCCCACCAGCGCCCGGCGCCCGGGCGCTCTTCCGCGTGGAGGCGGGCGACGAGCCAGAGGGTGAGGCCGCCCAGCGCGAGCACCTCCGAATACGCGAGCGCCTGGAGGCCGAAGACGAACACCATCGGCGGCCCGGCGGCGAGCCAGAGCCCGCCCACGAGCGCCGGTGTCGCGCCCCACAGCAGCCGTGCCGCCGCGACCAGTGCCGCGATGCCGACGAGCTCGAGCGGCAGGGTCGCGACGCGCAGGACCGCCGGTGTCGGGCCGAACAACAGGAACGCGGCGGCGCCCAGATAGGACGGGAGCGTGCCGCCGTAGTGCGCCTCCCAGAAGACCAGCGGGAACGACTCGCCGGCGGCGATCTTCAGCGCCATGAGCCCGACGATCGCGTCGTCGCCGCCGAGCAGGGTGCCCAGGCGCCAGACGAACGCGACGCGGATCAGCAGCGCGAGGACGAGTACCCCGGCGAGGCGGACGCCCCAGCTAGGACGCACGGCTCACCTCGCGGTACACGCGCTCCACCGCGGCCGCGTGGCCGGCCGCGCTGAACGTCGTCTCGGCGTGCCGCCGCCCGGCCGCGCCGAGCCGCGTCGCGCGCACGGGATCGGCGAGCAGCTCGCCCACGGCGGCCGCGAGCGCCCGCGGATCGGCGGGGGGCACGAGCAGCCCGGTCTCGCCGTGGACGACGATCTCTGGAACGCCGCCCGCGTCGGTCGCGACCACCGCCCGGGCCATCGCCATCGCCTCGATGAGCACGCGGCCGAAGTGCTCGGCGAGAGACGGCAGGACGAACAGGTCCCCGGCCGCGAGGAGCTCCGGCACCTCCTCGCGCCAGCCGGTGAAGTGCACACGCCCGGCGAGCCCGAGGCGGCGCGCCTGGGCCTCCAGCTCTGCCCGGAGCTCGCCCTCGCCGGCGAGGACCCAGTGGACGCCCGGGCGCGCCGCCTCCAGCACGGCCGCGGCGTCGAGGAGGTGCGTGTAGCCCTTGAACGCGACGAACCGGCCCACGGAGACGACGACGGGCGTTCCTGGTGGAACGCCGAGGGTGGCGCGGAGCGCCTGCGACACGGGACGCGGGGCGAAGCGGGTCAGGTCCACGCCGTTCGGGACGACGCGGAGCTTTCGCGCGAGCGCCCGCGGGAACCGGCGCGCGACCGCCCGCGAGATCACGATCACGCGGTCGGCGAGGGCGCCGAGGGCCCGGTCGAGCAGCGGGTCGCGCTCGGCGATCCGCACGTGCCAGACGACGGGCCGGCGCGCGACCCGGCCCGCGACGCCCCCGTACGCCATCGCGCGGGAGCCGTTGGCGTGGATCAGCGCCGCGCCCGTCGCCGCCGCGAGTCGCGCGAGCGCGCGGACGCTCCGCAGCAGCGCCGGCCCCGGCCGTCTGAGGGTCGGGAGCGGGACCACGTGCACGGGGAGGCCGAGCGCGCGCGCGCGCGCCGCCACCGCGCCCTCCTCGGGCACCGCGACGACGGCGGCCCAGCGCGCGCGGTCGAGCGCGCCCAGCAGGAGCAGAAGGCTCTCCTCGCCGCCCCCGACGACGTGGCCGTGGTTCGACACGACCAGCACCGGCACCGGGGACTCCGTTCGCTCACTCACGCTCGCGGACCACGAGCACGCGAAGCCGCTCGGCCGGCGGCGCATCGAAGTCGCGGAGCACCTCGAGCCCCGGCGGCGGCGGTGCCCAGACGAGGGGCAACAACCGCGGACGGTCGTACGGCAGCTCGCGACTGTCGAGGACGATGAGGCGCGCGCCCGCGCGGCGCGCGGCGGCCGGCAGCGCCTCCGGTCCGACGCGCGGCAGCGGCGCGGCGCGGCGGCCGCTGTAGAACGCGACGAAGGGCTTCCGGTCGAGGAGCACCGTCTCGGCGGGTTGGGTCTCGGCGACCCACTTCGCGGCCTGCCGGTAGAGCGCGGCCCCGGCGTCGGGACGCAGGACTGGACGGAGCGCGAATGGCAGCGCCGCGAGCGCGACGCCGAGCGTGAGCGCCAGCGCGAGCCGTGGCCGGTACCGCTCGGCGACGAGGGCGCCCGCCGCCCAGATCGCGCCCGCCGCGGCGAACGGCAGGAGAAAGGGCAGCACGGGAAAAAAGAAGCGCGACTCGATGTGGAACGCGAGGGCGGCGAACGGCGGCAGGCACGCCGCCAGCAGCACGCCGTCGCGCCCGAGCCACCCGGGGCGGCGCGCGCGCGCGATCACACCCGGCAGCACGAGCAGGGCGAACGCTGCCGGGAGAAGCTCGGGGAGCGCGTACTTCTCGAAGAGGTACGCGTTCTCGAGGAGACGCCACGGCCACGAGCTCGGCGCGCCGGCCGTCCCCTGCTCGAGAGCGAGGTTGTGAGCCAGCTTGCCGCTGAGCGTCCAGCGTCCCTGCGAGCCGCGCAGATAGACCAGATACGGCGCGGCCACGAGGAGCCAGGCCGCGAGGGCTCCCCCGCCCCAGGCCGCGAGCGCGCGGGCGCGGCCGAGGTCGCCGGCCGTCACGAGCGCCACGGCGGCGAGCAGGCCGACCAGGTAGGCCACGCCCTCCGGCCGCGCGAGGTACGCGAGGCCGAACAGCGCGCCCGCGACGGGGAGCCACGCGGGCGGGCCCGCGGTGAGCCCCCGCCGGCCCGTCCAGATCCCGCAGGCCAGCGCGAGCGCGTACAGCGCCTCGGGCATCACGGCCGTGCCCGCCCGGACGAGCGCCGGGTGCACCGCGACGAGGATCGCCGCGAGGCGCGCGACGTCCTCGCCCAGGAGGGACCGCGTGAGGGCCCAGGTGACGATCACCAGGAGGGCTCCGGCGACCGCCGAGACGAGCCGGCCCGCCAGCTCCCAGTCGCCGGCGAGCGGCTCGACGAGCGCGATCGCGAGGGGATAGAGCGGATGAAAGAGCGGATCGAACGGCGGGCCGCCCGCGCGGAGCTGGCGCGCGAGCGTGACGTAGGTCACCCCGTCGGTGTCGATCACCGGCAGCGCCCCGAGGACCCAGACGCGCAGGGCGAACGCGAGCACGGCGAGCCCGAGCGCCAGGCTCACGCCGCCCTCCGCGCGAGGGCGGCGTAGAGCGCGAGCGTCGCCTTCGCGCTGTCGGCCCACGACCACGCCGAGTCCGCCAGCACGGTGGCCGCGGCGGCCATGCGCGCGGCGCCCGCGGGATCGGCGAGGACGTCGCCCAGCGCGGCCGCGAGCGCGCGCGCGTCGCCGGGCGGCACGAGCCGGCCCGTCAGACCGTTGGTGAGGAACTCGCCGAAGCAGCCCACCGCGGTCGCGACGACGGGCGTGCCCATGCGACAGGCGAGCCGGAGCGAGCCGCTGTCGGTGATGCCCGTGTAGTTGAAGACGGCCACGTCCGCCGCCGCGAAGTATCCGGGCACGGCGTCCGCCGGCACGTAGCCCGGCCGGAAGACGACGGCCTCCTCGACGCCCGCGCGGATGATCGCCTCGCGGTACTCGCCCTCCGTCCCGGCCAGGAGCGGACCGGCCACGACGAGCCGCGCGGCGGGATGCCGGGCGCGGAGCGCGGGCAGCGCCGCGATCACCTCGAGGAGCCCCTTGTAGGGGCGGATCGCGCCGAAGGCGAGCACGACGCTCGCGTCCGCCGGAAGCCCGAGCCGCGCGCGCGCGGCGCCGCGCGCCCGCGGGTCCGCGCCCGCGAAGATCGCCCAGTCGCCCATCCGGATCAGCTCGATCCGGGCGCGCGCCCCGAGCCGCCGGCGCGTCTCGGCGAGCGCCTCCTCGGTGTGGACCACGACGGCGTCGGCGGTGGCGAGGCACCGCCAGAGGGTCCAGTCGTCCCAGCGGATGCGCTCGTGGCTCCGCAGATTGTGGACCGTCATCACCATCGGGACGCGCCGGCGGACGATCGGCCAGAGCAGCGCGTCGAGGCGCGTCGACAGGAGGCTCTGCACGTGCACGACGGCGGGCCGCTCCTGCGTCAGCCGGTGCCGGAGCGCGCGCGCGTTGCCGAGCCAGCCCGCGTCGGGCGGGAAGCACCGCGCGACGGCGAAGGCGCGCGGCAGGCCGTCGAGCTCGTACGCCCCATTGGTGAGGAGCGAGACGTCGGCGCCGGCGCCCGCGAGCGCGGCGCACAGGCTCCAGGCGTAGTGGGCGATGCCGCCCCAGCCGCCGGTCTCGACCATCGCGACCTTCACGGCAGGCGCTCGTTCCTACACTGCCATAGAAGGGCGGAGGAGCAGGCATATCAACGCGCGGAGGAGCCTGGCGCAGGCGCCTTCCTTCTCGCGCAGGCGCGCCGCGCGCCCGCGGTCGAGCGGCGGGTACTTGAGCGGGAGCACCGCCATGCGGCCCAGCGTGGCGAGCGCCACCGCCGTCGCCAGCGCGGTCGCCGAGACGCGTCCGTGGTGCTTGGCGAAGTAGCGGAGGTAGCTCAGGTAGTACGCCACCTGGCGCGCGGAGGTCTGGAGCGTGCTGGCGCCGTGCCGGTGGACGGCGCGCGCCGCGGGGCAGAAGGCGACGTCGAGGCCCGTGTCGTGGAGACGCCGGCAGAGGTCGGTCTCCTCGAAGTACATCCAGAAGCCCTCGTCGAAGCCGCCGAGCCGCCGGAACGCCTCGCCGCGGATCAGCATGACCGAGCCGGAGACGGTGTCCACGCTCGCCTCCCGCGAGAGGTCGCGATCGGCGTAGTAGAAGCGCCGCGCCCACGGGTTCCGCGGCGCCAGCGAGTGGATCCCGAGGAGCTCGCCCAGCGCGACACCGAGCGAGGGAAAGCGCTTGCAGGAGGCCTGCGGCGCGCCGTCCGGGTACGCGAGCGCGGGGCCGGCGAGCGCGCACGCGGGGTGCGCGCGGAGGAACTCGCGCAGCGTCCCCAGGCAGCCGGGATCGAGGACGACGTCGGCGTTCATCGCGCAGAGGTGCGCCGAGGGGTGCGCCCGCGCCGCGCGGTTGATCGCCGCGCCGTAGCCCGGGTTGTCGGCGTTCACGAGCACCGTGACGTCGGCGAAGGCCGCGCGCACGGCGTCGGGCGTGCCATCGGCGGAGCCGTTGTCCGCGAGGATGACGATGGCGTCGAGGCCCGCCGTTGCGGTGCGAGCGGCGGTGAGCGCCGTGAGCGTGAGGTCGCGCGTGTTGTAGCTCACGACGACCACCGCGGTGTCGATCATGCGCCGGCGCGGCGCCCGCTCATCCGCGCCACGCCAAGAGCGCGCTCGCCAGCAGGCGCAGCGGCGCGCGGCGCTGCCACGGCACCCGGCGGACCGACGCCGCGAACCGCCGGCGCGCCTCGAGCCAGTCGCCCCGCGCGTACGCCTCGTCGCCGAAGCGATTGTGCGAGTCGGCGACGATCCGGCGGCCCGGGAGGCCGAGCCCGGCCAATGCCTGCGGGTGGCGCCGGACGAGCCCGTCCAGCACGCGGTAGCGGTTCCGGTCCATCCGCGCGCGATCCTGGCTCATCCCCTCCTTGCGCACGCGGTAGGTCGCGAGGACGCGCGGCGAATAGCGCGCCTCGGCGACGAGCGCCAGGCGCAGCCAGAGGTCCCAGTCTTCGAGGGCGTCGAGGCGCTCGTCGAAGAGGCCCGCCGCGTCGAGCGCCGAGCGGCGCACGAGCGGCGCGATCGCCGGAATGAAGTTGCCGCGGATCAGCTCGGCGAAGAGCCGGCCGTCGAGGCGGCGCGACCGGTAGGCGAAGCGTTCGGACGTGGTCGTCGCGACCCCCGTGGCCTCCTCCTCGAGGCGAACGTCACAGTAGGTCCAGCCGGCGCCGGCGGCGGCGCCCTCGAGGAGCGCGACCTGCTCGGCGAGCTTCGTGGGGGCGAGCACATCGTCGGCGTCGAGGAACGCGACGTACGCGCCCCGGCTCACGGCGAGGCCCGCGTTGCGCGCGGCCGGCAGCCCCCGGTTGGACTGACGCACGACGCGGATCCGGTCGCCGTACGCCGCCAGCACCTCCGGCGTGTCGTCCGTGGAGCCGTCGTCGACCACGATCACCTCGACGTCCCGGAGCGTCTGGGCGAGCGCGCTCCCGAGCGCGTCGGGCAGGTGGCGCGCGTGGTTGAACGTCGCCACGACCAGGCTGACGCTCACCTCCGGATCTCGTAGACGATGTTCTCGCGGTCCCCCCAGCGAAAGCGCGGGTCGCTCGTCCCCTGCCGCGGGTGTACGCGCACCTCGCCGGGCGGCGGCAGGAGCCCGTTCAGCAGGTGATCGACGAAGCGTCCGAGGTCGTAGGTGTGCGTGTAGAAGCCGCGCTCGAAGCGCTCGTCACGCTTGCGCCGGAGGGTGAGCGGCCGCGGCGGCAGGTAGAAAACGATGACGAGCTTGCGCGTCGCGCGGTCCCACATGCGCTGGACCGCGGGGACGTAGTCGGGCAGGTGCTCGAGGATGTGGCGGCAGAGGACGGCGTCGAACGTCCGCCCCAGCCGGTCGAGGTCGTAGAGCGACAGCTCCCGGAACCGCTCCGCCGCGTCGGGGAAGCGCCGGCGCGCCGCCTCGACGAACTGGGGCGTCGCGTCGACGCCGAGGTAGTCGAGGTCGGGCCGCGCCTCGCGGACCAGCTCGAACATCACGCCCGTGCCGCAGCCCACGTCGAGCACCGAGCGCATCCCCTCGAGCAGCGCCAGGGCCTTGGCGCGCGACGGATGCTCGCGGCCCTCGTGGCCGACGCGCAGAAAGTCGCTGACCTGTTGGGGCGTGAACCGGCGCCACGATTCTCTAAGCCTCACGCGTGTCCTCCCTCGGCGCGCGCCGCCGCGCCCGCAACCGACGCGGTCCAGGGCTCGAGCCCCACCGCCTCACCCACTGAGGACTGTCCGGCAATCGGCCAGGAACTCACCGCGCCACTCGGCGCCGCCCAGCAGCAAGAGCAGGCCGACGTAGACGAGCCCCGAGCCGGCGCCGACGACGACGAGCGACGCGAGACCGTGGACCCAGACGTCGGTGAGCACCCAGAGCAGGAGCGCGCTCGCCACGCCCGCGGCGAGCGGGACCCGCACGGCGGCGAGGACGCGCACGGGCGCCAGCCGCCGCACGACGTGGGCCACCACCCCGACGGTCGTGCCCAGCAGCGCGCTCGCGAGGGCAAAGCCGACGAAGCCGAGCCACGGAACGAGCGTCAGCGTCAGCCCCCAGACGAGCGCCGCCCACACCAAATTCAGGCGGAAGACGAGACGGGCGTGACCGAGCGCGTAGAGCGCGTGCACGAGCACCGTCGCGGTGCCGCCGAGGACCGCGGCGATGCAGAAGAGGCGCACCGCCGGAATGGCGGGCGCCCAGGCGTCGCCGTACACGAGCCGCACGACGGGGTCCGCGCCGGCCAGAAGAAGCAGCGCCGCGGGATACAGGGCCGTCGCGATCCGGTTGAGCGCGCGCTCGGTGGCACGGGCGAAGCGGGCGGCGTCGTCCTGCACGCGCGACAGCGCCGGGAACAGCACCTTGCCCGCGATCGTCACGAGCTGGAGCGGCTGGAAGGCAAGCGTCGCCGCCCAGTTCAGGAAGCCGACGGCGGCGACGCCGCTCCAGGCGGTCACGACCGCCGGCATGCTCGCGTCGCGCGCGAGCAGGATGAGCGCGCTCCCCTGGAACGGCAGGCCGAACCGCAGCACGGGCGCGAGCTCGCGCGGCCGCCAGGCGGGGCGCGGGCGGACGGGCGCCGCGGCCCAGACGATCGCGACGTTGGCGAGGCGCGCGAAGAGCGCGCCCAGGACGAAGCTCCAGAGGCCCGCGCCCTCGAGGGCCGCGGCGACGGCGACCGAGTAGAAGACGATCGTGTCGGCCGTCTCGGCGAGCGCGAGCGGCAGGTAGGCGAGCCGCCGCTCCAGGAGCACCGCCACCGGCATGCGCAGGGACGCGAGCACGATGAGGAGCGCCAGGCAGCGGAGCGGCCCCGTCAGCTCGGCGCCGGCGCCGAGCCGGCGCTCGACGAGCGGTGCCGCCAAGCCGATCGCGAGCGCCAGCGCGGCCGCCAGAGCGAGGTTCAGGGTGAAGGTCGTGCCGAGGGTCGCGGCGGGGTCGAGGTCGCGTCGCTGGACGAGCGCCGCGCCCAGGCCGAGGTCGCTCAGCGTGACGCCGAGGCTGATCGCGACGGTCAGGATCGCATAGAGGCCGAACTGCTCGGGGGTGAGGAGGCGGGCCAGGGCGATTCCGCCGACAAGAATGACGAGGAGGCTCACGATCCGCTGCGTGGCGAGCAGGAGAAAGCTCCGGAGGGTCCGGCCGCGGAGCCCCGGCGTGGAGGGTGCCGTCATCGGCCTCCGTGCTCACGCACGTACGCGTCCACGATACGCGTCCAGCACCGCTGCGCGCGCAGGATCAGCTCGACGCACTCGCGGAGGGCGCCCCGGCCCCCCGCCGCGCGCGTGACGACGTGGGCGACGGCCTTCACGGGGGCCGCGGCATCCCGGACCGCGATGGCGAGCCCGGCACGCTGCATCGCCGGGATGTCCAGCAGGTCGTCGCCGATGTACGCGACCGCCTCGGCGGCGAGGCCGAGCTCGGCCCGCAGCGCGTCCACCGTCTCCCCCTTTCGGCGGGCACCCAGGACGACCGTGTCCACGCCGAGCTTCGCGCCACGTGACTTCGCGACCGGGCTCGACTCGCCCGTGACCATCGCCGTCCGCAGGCCCGCGCGCCGGGCGAGCGCCACGGCGATGCCGTCGTGGACGTGGAACGCCTTCAGCTCGTCGCCCCGCTCGGAGAGGATCATGCGGCCGTCGGTCAACACCCCGTCCACGTCCATGACGAGGAGCCGGACCTTGCGGGCCCGCTCCCGTACGCGTCGAGAGGACGTCATGCGAAGCGCCGGGCCGGGCGCGCGGGCGCGGGAAGCGGTGCCGAGGTCTCCTGCGCCGCGAGCAGCGGCAGCGCGACGACGACCGCGGCGAAGAACCAGAAGGGCTCCATGATGCGCACGATGATGAAGGTGTTCGCGCCGATCGCGTGCACGAGCAGGCCGACGAGGCCCGCGACGAAGCCGAGCGCGAGCCCGCGCTCGTCGTCGTCCTTGAGGGCGCGGAGCGAACCGACACCGGTTCGGGCCAGGGACCAGACGAGCGCCAGAAAGGCCGCGAGGCCGAAGATGCCCGTCTCCACCAACGTTCGCGCGTACTGCGCGTCCATGAAGCCGAACCCCGTGACGCCGTAGCCGAGAAACGGGCGGTGGGCCCAGCCCGCGAGCGCCTGCTGGACGCTGATGAGCCGCGCCGAGGTGGACGGGTCGAAGGCGACGCGTCCGAGCCTCACCGTCGCCGTCCCGGCCTCCGGCTGGAACGTGTAGAAGATCCGCGCCGACACCGGCTTGGGCAGAATCGTGACGAGCAGCGGCGAGCCGACGATCGTGAGCACCAGCGCGCCCACGACGAGCCGCCGGCGCGTGGAGAAGATCGCCATCGCGCCCAGCACGAACGGCACCCCGAGGAACGCGGCGCGCGAGAGCGTGTAGGCGAACGGCAGTCCCATCAGGGCGATCACGCCGAGGCAGGCGACGCGCAGACGCAGCCGCTGGGTCTCGAGCGCGATGCCGCCCGCGATCGCGATCATGAACAGCAGGTAGCCGCCGAACGTGTTCGGCTCGCCCTCCTTGCCCTCGAACGGCGCCGAGACGCGCTCGCCCGACGGGATCTGGGCGGCGCCGACCAGGCTGACGATGAGCGCCGTCAGGAACGCCGCGGTGACGAGCCGCCAGGCCTGGCGGCGGCTCCCGAGGTTGTTCACGACCATGTAGTAGACGACGAAATACTCGACGTACTTGAGGACGTAGAAGAGGCCGCCGAGGCCGTTGACCGTGCCCGTCGCGTAGCCGACGAGCGTCGCGATCGCCGTGACCGCGACGTAGATCATGATCGGGCGGTTGAGCGGCGTCTTGATGGCGAGGCCGAGCTCCTTGTTGACCGCGGTCTTCGCAAACCAGCTGAAGGCGACCACGACCAGCAGGACGTCCTCGCTCCGGACGACGATCCGCCGGCCCTCGGCGATCGGGCCGCCCCCGGAGCCGAGCTGCGGGGACAACAGCATCGAGAAGATCACGAGGTAGAGGCCGATCTCCGTCTTGATGAAGACGACGACGAAGATGGCGAACGCGATCGCCAGGACGAAGGCGAAGTCCATCGGCCGGCGGCGAGCGGGGCTACTTCACCCGGACGACTTGGTTCGCGAGGCCGAGGCGCGCCAGCTCCTGGCTCTTCGCCTGGGCCTCCTCGGACGTCGCGAAGTTGCCGTGCCGGATCGTGAAGGTCGCCGCCTCGCCCGGCTGCGCGGCGACGCGCACCTGGTGGCCCGCCGCACGGATCCGCTCGGCGAGCTGCACGGCGCCGCGCAGCGGCAGCGGGGCGCCCACGCGGACGCTGAGGGGCTCGCCGTCGCCCTGCACCGTCACGTCGGCGAATCCCTGGTCGCGGAGGTCGGCGACGAGCGCCTGCGCCTCGCGTGCGCTCGGCACCTTCTCGACGACCACGGCGTACACGGCCGTGCCCGCCTGTTGCTGGCGGAAGCGCACGGTCGGATAGCCGGCCTGACTCAGCTGGCGCTCGATCCGCGCCGCCTCCTCGGGCGTCATGAACGGGCCGAACTCGACCGCAAAGCGCGTCCCCGACGGCGCGGGCGCCACCACCGCGGGCGGCGGCACGGGCGCCAGCGGCGCGACCGGCGCGGGGGTCAGGCTCGACGCCGGCGGCGGCGGTGCGCTCTCCCGCGGCGGCGCGGGCGGAGTCGGCGCGGGCTCCGCGGGGGGCCGCGTCGCCGGAGGCGCGGGGCGCCCGGGTGCGTCGAGCTTCTGGCGCAGGAGGTCCCTCGGGCGGGTCTCGCTCCCGAACCATCCCATCCGCGAGGCGAAGAGACCGGCGGCGGCGGCGCCCGCGAGGACCACGAGCAACGCGACCAGGACCCCGCGACGTGTCCAGCGCGACGGCGCCTCGGCCCCGCCGCCCGCCTCTCCCACGACGGGCTCCGCCGGGGGGCCGGGCGCCGCCGGCGTCGCCGGGAGCTCGACCGCCGTGGTCTCCTGCGGTCCCTCGCGCCGGAGCAGACCGCGGAAGAAGTTGCCGACGCGCTGCAGGCGCTCCTTGTTGCTGTCGACGACCGTCTCTTCGCCGTAGTAGTGCGTGTAGTAGTGCGTGTACGCGTAGCCGGCGATCTCCGTCTTGACGTCGTTGAGCACGACGCCCCAGACCTTGCCGCCGACGTTCTCGATGTGCACCTTCGCCCGCTTCAGGACGAGGCGCCCGACCTTGCCCGCCTGGTAGACGAGGATCACGCCGTCGGCCTGCGAGGCGACGATGGCCGAGTCGGTGACCGGCAGGACCGGCGGAGTGTCGATCAGGATGATGTCGTACTCGTCGCGGACCGCCTTGAGGAACGCGGCCATGGCCTGCGTCGAGAGGAGCTCCGACGGGTTCGCGGGGATCGGGCCCGCCTCGATGATATGCAGATTGTCGAGCCCGGGCGCCGCCATGATGTCTTCCATCTCGAAGCGGCCCATCAGGATGTCGGCGACCGTCCGGATGCAGTCGCGCCACTGGACGCTGCCCACGAGGATGTCGGAGAGGCCCGGCTCGCGCTCGATGCCGAAGAAGCGGTGGATGCTCGGCCGCCGCATGTTGCCGCCGACGAGGAGCGTGCGCTGCCCGCTCTGCGCCATCGTGAGCGCGAGGTTGACGATCGTCGTCGTCTTGCCCTCCTGGAGCGTCGGGCTCGTGACGACCAGGAGCTTGCCGGAGCGCTCCAGCCGCGCGAACTGGATGTTCGTGCGGAGCGTGCGGTACGCCTCCGCGACCGGCGACTTCGGGTCGAAGTGCGTGATGAGCAGCGCGTGGCTCAGGAGCGCGTCGGGCTCCATCTGCGCCAGCGCGGGCCGCCGCTCGAGGAGGCGCTGGACCGTCTCGCGCGAGTCGATGTGCGGGATCACGCCGAGGACGGGAACCTCCAGGTACGCCTCGACGTCCTCGATCGTGCCGATGGAGGTGTCGAGCGTCTCCTGCACGAAGGCCAGGACGAGGCCGAGCGAGAGGCCGAGGAGCGCGCCGACGAGGACGGTATTCAGCGTCTCGGTGCCGACCGGCGAGTCCGACTCCGTGGCCGGGCGGACGATGGAGACCTCCTCGATCTTCTCGGACTCCTTGATGAGCGCCTCCTGATGCTTCCCCTTCAGGAGCGTGAGAAGATCGTCGTTGTTCTTCGCCTCGCGCTGGAGGCGTTGCATCGTCAGCTCGACCTCGGGAATCTCGCGGTTCTTCTGGAAGAGCTCGCCCATCTGGCGGTTGAGGATCTCCTCGCGGCTCCGGAGGGCCGCGATCTGCGCCGCCACCTCGCGCCGCATCTCGAGCCGGATCTCGCGCATGCGGTCGTCGAGCGCCTGCAGCCGCGGATGCTTGTCGGTCACCTCGAGCGCGAGGTTGTTCCGCTCGAGCAGCAGCTCCGAGTACATCGTCTGGAGCTTCTGCACGGCGGGGTTGGCCGTCTCGATGAAGACCCGCTCCGACGTGCTGGACGGCTCGGTCCGCAGGAGTCGCGGCTGCACGAGCTCGAGCTCGGTCCGCTGCTGGCGGACCTTCTCGATGTCCCCGCGCACCTGCGTGAACAGCGACAGCAGCACCGCCGACTCGGCGCCCGGCAGGATGATCCGGTTCGCCTCACGATACGCCCACACCTCGGCCTCGGCGCGCTTGACGCGAGCCTCGACCTCCTTGAGCTGACCCTCGATGAACTTGCGCGCCTCGGTGACGCGGACGTTGCGCTGGCCCTTGTTGTACTCGCGATAGACCTCGGCGACGGTGTTGGCGATGTCCCGGGCCTCGCGCTGGTTCGTCGAGGTCGCGGTGATCTCCAGGATGCTGGTGTTCGGGACGCGCGCGACCCGCACCTTCGAGCTGATGGCGTCGAGCGCCGCCCAGTAGCTCTTCGACTCTCGCAGCGCCTCGCCGGAGGCCGTCTCCGGGAGCCGGCCGAGCCGCTTCGCGGCCTCCTCGAGGATCGGATAGCTCTTGATGATGGTGACCTGCGTCTCGATGTTGTCCGAGCCCGAGTAGGACAGCACCTCGACGAGCAGACCCGAGAGCTGCGTCGACTGCTCGTACTTCACCGCCGCCGTCGCCTGATAGATCGGGACCTTCTGCTTGGCGAACCAGAAGCTGAAGAGCGCGACGAGGACCGTCGAGCTGATGATGATCAGCCGCCGGCGGCGGACGATCACCCAGTAGTCGCGGAGGTTCATCTCGTACTGCGCCACTAGCGGAACACCTCGCTGAAGCGGAGGCGCTCGAGCCGCTCGATGAGCACCGCCGCGCGCTGTTTCTCGCCGTCGCCCGCCGCGCGTGCGGGCGCCCCCGCCTCGGCCGGAGCCGGCGGCGCCGGGGCGTCGTGCGGCGCGGGTTCCGGCTGGAGGGCGCGACGCGCGGAGGCATCCGCCCCCGCGCGTGCGGCGCCGGATGCGCGCGCGGCGTCGAAACGATCGAGGCTGACCAGCTCCGCGCCCTCCCCGTCCAGGAAGACGCGACACTCGACCGCCACGGGGCCCAGCGCACCGAGCGGCGTGAGCGTCCCGAGGACCCGGAGCGCGCGATCGCTCCAGCGCGTGGCCACGACGAAGGTCCGCGGTGCCGCCTGCGTGTCCACGACCACGTCGCCGAAGACGCGCGCCGTGAGGCCGGCGTGCTCGCGCCACCAGGCGGCCGCCTCCAGCGCGCGCAGGACGGCGGCCGGCTCCGCCACGAGGTCGCAGAGGACCAGCACGAGTCGACCGCCGGCGTCCACCCCCGCCAGCTCCACCGCGATCTCGCCCGCGCTCGCCGGGCGCTCGAGGCGCGTGAGTCCCGCCTCCAGGTGGGCGAAGCACCCGGCCACGACCCTCGCGAGCTCCGCGGGGTCGTCGATCGGGCGGCGCCCGATCAGCTTCACCGCGCGGTCTCCGCGACGGGACCGGTGATGTACTGGAACGGCGCCTCGGAGAGGTCGGTCGTCTTCGGCGTCACGAGGCGCTGGCCCTTGCCGTCGGCGACGATCTCGACACGCGGCCGGAGCGGGTGGTTGCGATTGACCGCGATGACGCGCCCGACCTCACCCGTATTGAGACGCACGAGCGTACCGGGGGGAAACACCGAGATCTCGGAGAGCAACGCCTTGATGAGCGGGGGCGCGAACGACTCGTGCTTCGATCGCACGATGTCGCGGATCGCCTCGTGCGGCCGCAGCCGGGGGCGCGACGACGGCGGGACGGTCAGTCCCGTGTAGAGGTCCACGAGGCCGAGGATCTTGGCGTCGGCGTTGATCGCCGAGCCCAGCAGCCCCTGCGGGAATCCCTGGCCCTGCTCGCGCTCGTGGTGTTGCAGGACCGCCTCGACGAGGCCGTCGTAGGGCGGCGCCCAGCGACGGATCAGCTCGGCGCTCAGCTTCGGGTGCGAGTGATACTGCGCCTGCTCGTCCGGCGACAGGGCGTCGAGCCGCCGGACCATGGTCTCGGGCAGCTGCCAGAGCCCGACGTCGATGAGGCATCCGGCCATTCCGAGACGGACGAGGCGCCGGCGGTCGTACCCGGTGTCGGTGCCGATGCGCATCGCGATCACCGCGACGCGGGCCTGGTGGAAGGCGAGGTAATCCACGCCCGGGGGCGCCGCGGGATTGTTGGCGATCCAGAAAAGCTCCGCCGACCGCTCGAGCGAGGCGGCCGTCCGCTCCATCAGCTGCTCGAGGTCGCCCCACGGGAACGGCTCGCCGGCGCGCGCGACGTCCCGCACGCGGCCGAGGAAGAGCTGGAGCTCGCCGAAGAGCACCTCGGCGCTCCCGCCGACGCCCTCGGCCGGCGCCGGGGGCGGCGGCGTCTCGAGCGTCGGCGCGGGCTCGACCGGGCGCGCGGGCGCCGGCGGCGCGACGCTCGCGAGCCGCGTCCGCGGGAGCGTGTCGGGCACGCCGGCCGTCGCGGGCGGCTCGACCGCCGCGGGGGGCGAGGACCGCGTGGCGGCCGCATCCTTCTCGGGCGCCGGCGCCTCCTTGACGATGCCGCGCACGAGATCGCTCATGCGCACCATCAGGACACGCCCACCATGTCCTTGATGACCTCGGCGATGATCCGCTCCGAGATCTCCTTCACGCGCTTGGAGTAGCCGACCAGGAGGGCGACGTCGCAGAGGTTGTTGATCTCGCGCGGCGTCCCGCGCGTGAAGTCGAAGATGAGCTTGACCGCCTCCTCGGTGAAGAGCCGGTTCACCGAGCCCGCCATCCGCAGGCGATGCGCGATGTAGTTCGCGGTGTGCGTGAAGTCGAGCGTGTTGAGGTGGTAGCGCAGCGTGATGCGCTGGTCGAGGTGCTTGAGGCGCCGCACCTTGACGGCGAGCTCGGGCGAGCCGATGAGGAGTAGCGTCACCAGAAAGCGCTCGTCGGTCTGGAAGTTCAGCAGCAGCCGGAGCTCCTCGAACACGCCCTCGTCGTCGATGAGCTGGGCCTCGTCCACGATGACGACGCTGTCGCGCCCGGCCTGGTAGTTCCGGTAGAACACGTCGTTGAGCAGGTGGAGCAGCTCGGGCTTGCGCTTCTCCTCCGTCTCGACGCCGAGCTGGTAGAGGACTTCGCGGAGGAAGTCGACCGCGTTCCAGCTCGGGTTGGTCAGGAGGCCGATCTCGTAGCGCTCCGCCTCGAGTCGCCCGATGAGCGCGCGCGAGAGCGTCGTCTTGCCGCACCCGTACTCGCCCGTGAGCATCCCGCAGCCCTTGCGGTGGCGCACGGTGTAGACGAGCCGGACGAGCGCCTCCTCGTGCTCGGGCGAGAGATAGAAGAACTTCGGATTCGGCGAGTTGTCGAACGGCGGCTCGGTGAGCTCCCAGTACGCTTCGTACATCAGTTCAAAAGCCACCGCCGGACGACTTCGTCAGCGGGCCGTTGAAGAGGATGTAGATGCCCGTGTACGCGGTCACGAGCGAGGCGAGGACCGACGCGATCTGCAGATAGTCCTGCCACCACTTCACCGCGACCTCGGGAACCGTGACCACGGCGCCCGGCTCGAGCGGCGGCGCGTCGGCCATCGCGTAGGTCCGCCCGTTGCGGAAGGTCACCGACGTGCCGGGGAGCTTCGCGCGGACGGTCGGGCCGCCCGCGAGCGTCACGTACTCGCGCGGCGTGAGGTCGGGCCGGAAGTCCTGGCCGCCCGGCGTCTTGACCTCGCCGACCACGTACACCTTGTCCTCGGCGATCGGCAGCGACAGCACGTCGCCGTTCTGGAGCAGGACGTTCTGGGTCTCGTCCTTCTCGACGAGGAGCCGTTGGAGGTCGACCGGGATTCGCTGCCGCGGTCCGGTGTGACCGGCGCGCTCGATCACCGCGAGGCGGAGGTCGGCGTAGGCCGCGACCCCGCCGGCACGGAGCACGACGTCACGGACCCGATCGCCCTGCGCCAGCTCGAAGCGCTGCACGATCGTCGCCTTGCCGGCCACGCTCGTCTTGCTCGACTCCGCCGTCCCCGCGAAGGCGCCGCGGACCTCGACCACGTCCTGGAGGACGGAGAGCGGGGGCACGAAGATCGCGTCACCGGCCTGGAGCTTGACGTCGGCCGGCCGCTGCACCGCCGTGCGCAGATCGAGCGCCTGGGTCTCCTTGCGCCCGTCGGCGCCGACGCGCGTCAGGCGTGCCTCCGCGCCCGCCGCGGCCTGGCCCGCGCCGCCGACGAGATCGAGCAGCTCCGCGAGCGACCCGTCGGGCCCGATCTCGTACTCACCCGGGCGCCGGACGGCGCCCGCCAGTGTGACCGACGCGGCTTTGGCCGGCACGAGGACCCTCATCCCTTCCTCGACGAAGGGGTTCTGGGAGAGCTCGCCCTTCAGCTCGAACCGCAGGAGGTCCAGCTCGGTCTCCGCGCCCTTGCGGCTCACGAGGACGTGCCGCACGCTGCCGCGTGACGTGATGCCGCCGGCCTCGAGGATCACGTCGTGGATCCGGCGCGTCGCGGTCACGACCATCGTCCCCGGCCGCTCGACCTCGCCCGACACCGTGATCTCGAAGGCGCGCGGCGCGACGACGGCGACCGTCACGTCCACGTACTTGTAGACGGCGCGGGCGCGGTCGGCGACGCGGCGGTGCGCGTCGAGCACGGTGAGCCCCGCGAGGTGGATGGAGCCGATCGGCGGCACGTTGATCGCGCCCTCGGGATCGACGACGACCTGGGAACGGATGACCTCGAGGCGTCCGGCGATCTGCACGTCCAGCACGTCCCCGGAGCCCAGCCGATACTCCGGACCGGGGATCGTCCGGCTACCCGGGGCGATAGCCCCGCTCGAGGCCGGGGCCCTTGCAGGGCCGGACGGCGCCGGCGGCGGGCCGGGAGCCGGCTGCTGAGCGAACCCTGCCCCGGGTGCGAGCAGTGACAGGACGAGAAAGACGCAGAGGGCTCTGCGAAGAATGTGCCGTGTCATTTCGGTACGCGCGAGCCTCGTCGCACTTGGGTCATTGTCTCTTTTCGCGCTTCGGAGCGTCAAGGAAAATACATGATTGCAATACTTTCCTTGACACTCGCGCTCCGCGGCCGCTAACATCCCTTCGCCGCGGGGAACCGGCAGCACCGGCGAGCCGCAGGCGACCCCGATGCCCGCTAAGACTGGTCGCTTCGCCCTCGGATTCACGGCAGTTTTCGCCTTAGTTGGCGCTGGCTTTTGGCTGCACGCGATCCTCTATTCGGGCCGTCCCGCGATACCACAGACCGTCCCGGCGACCGTAGCTGGCGCCGAGGCGCTTCAATCGGCGTTCGTCAGCGTCGCCGAGCGCGTGCGTCCAGCCGTCGTGCACATCGGGACCGTCCAGGTGGCGCGGGCGCGGCGGCCGCCGGCCGTGCCGGGGCCGTTCGCGGACGATCCGGCGTTCAAGGACTTCTTCGACCAGTTCTTCGGGCGCGGCCCCGGTCGCCGCGAGGAGTTCCACCAGCCGGGTCTCGGTTCGGGCGTGATCATCGACAAGCGCGGCTACGTGCTCACCAACCTCCACGTCGTGCGTGGCGCGGACGGGGTGACCGTCCGGCTGGCCTCGAAGGAGGAGTTCCGCGGGCGGATCGTCGGCACCGACTCGAAGACCGATCTCGCGGTGATCCGATTCGAGCCGGGCGCACCGGTCACGGTGGCGACGCTCGGCAACTCGGATACGCTCCGCGTCGGCGAGTGGGCGATCGCGATCGGCAATCCCTTCGGCCTGGACCAGACGGTGACGGTCGGCGTCGTCAGCGCGACCGGACGCGCCGACGTCGGCATCGCGACGTACGAGAACTTCATCCAGACCGACGCGTCGATCAATCCCGGCAACTCGGGTGGGCCGCTCGTGAACCTCAAGGGAGAGGTGATCGGCATCAATACCGCGATCGTCGCGACCGGCCAGGGCATCGGGTTCGCGATCCCGGCCAACATGGTCAAGCGCGTCACGAACCAGCTCATCGACCGCGGCCGTGTGACGCGCGGCTGGATCGGCGTCGCGATGCAGCCGCTGACGACGGAGCTCGCCCAGTCGCTCGGCCTGCGTGACACGCACGGCGCGGTCGTCGCCCGCGTGTACCCCGGGAGCCCCGCGGCCACCGCCGGTCTCCAGCAGAACGACGTGATCGTCGCCTTCGACGGTACGACGGTCGACGACTATCACCACCTGCAGCGGCTGTCGGCGGACGCCGAGGTCGGCAAGACGGTGCCCGTCGGCGTCGTGCGGAATCGCGAGCGCCGGACCCTTCAGCTCACGATCGCCGAGGCGCCGGACCGCCCGGCCGCCGACGGCCCACCAACGCCGCGGCGCTAGCGCCGCCGCGGGTCAGGCGACGAAGGGCGGGATCGGCGGAATTTCGAGCTGCTGCGTCTTGACCTGCTGGACGCCCGGGACGGTGCGCGCGACCTCGACCGCCCGGTCGAGCGCCGCGGTTCCCTCCAGCGTGACCACTCCGCCGTGCGCCTCGACGGTGATCCGGTAGCGTTTCGTCTCGGGGTTGGTCGCGAGCGCGACCTGCACGCGCGAGGCGAGTGCCCGGGACGCGACCATCTGCCGGCTCTCGGCGCTCGCCGCCAGCTCCGGCCGGCGCACGAGCCCGGCGAGCATCTCGACGACGGCGTCGTTGGGCAGCTTCTCGGTGTTGATGACCATCTCGTAGAGGTTCGGGTCGGAGATGTCCACCTCGTAGAGGTAGCGCATCCGTCCCGCCTTCTCCGAGTCGTCGCGGCGCACGAAATCGGCGGCCGCGCGGTGGGTGGGCGCCTCCCCGGTCATCGTGGCGGTGCGCTTGATCCACTGCTTCACCCGGTGCTCGAACGGCGCGATCAGGCGAACGCGCAGCGCGTGGGGCACGCCGCGCAACAGCCACTGGCCGCCGCCGCGCATGAGAACGGCGTTGTCGAGCTCCGCGAACTCGAGCAGCGTCGTCTGGAGGACGGTGATGTGGTGGCGGGTTTCGGTGTCGAACCGCTCGAACAGCGTCGGCTTCGATTCATCGAGGTGCGACAGCCGCTCCTCGGCGAGGCCGTACCGCCGCGCGGCGTCGAGCAGGAGCTCCTGGTTCACGTAGCTGTAGCCGAGCCGCTGCGCGAGCACCATACCGATCTCCGGTCCGCCCGCGCCCATCTGGTGCGAGATCACGATGATGGCCATGGCTCACCTCCGTCGGTACTTGTCTTTGAGCGCGCTCGGCGCTATCGCGATACGTTTGCCACCGACGTCGTCCAGGATGTACACCTCGTCCGTGAGCGATCCGCTCGCGAACACCTCGAACACCTCGAGCGCGGCCTCGAGCGTCGCGTCCGGGTGCGCGGCCATCATGTCCTCCACGGCGGCGCGGGGGAGCCGATTCATCTCCGTCCTCCTGGGGCGCCAAGCCTATCCCACAAGGCCGCGGCCGGGCAAGGCTCGGAGGCCGCGGGGCGCGGGGACGCGGGCGAGCGGCAGCCGGTCGAAGCCCCCGGCGAACGAGTAGGCGGGCCACGGTCCGGTCGGCACGACCGCGATGGCCGCCTCCCGCGACGCCACCGGCGCGATGCGCGCGAGCAGGGCGTGGACCTCGGGACGCGGGACGAGGAACGCGACCGAGCCGGCGACGTTGTCGCCGTGTGCCGACGAACGGAAGCGCCAGCGCGCGACGCCCGCGCGCTCGACGAGACGCTCGGCGAGGTCGGCGAGCTCGGCGGCGGCGCCGCTGCACGCAGGGCACGGCCGGTCGCCCGCGTGTCCGCACTGGTGGAGTCGCAGAAGCTTCACCCGCATCTCGACGCAGCCGCGCAGCTCCGCGAGCGTCCCCCGGATGCGCGCCAGGTGCGCCTCGAGCCAGTCGGACAGCTCCGGCGCCGGCACCAGGGTGCCGAAGCGGAACGGCAGGACGGCGGCCGCGTCGAGCGTCGAGGCGACCACGTCCTCGTGGCTCGCGAGCGCGCGCGCATTCGCCTCGGCGAGGCCGTCGCACGGGCTCGCGACCAGCGTGAGGTCGCCCACGGGGCGTGTGGCGACGGGGCCGAGCGGCGATGCGGGCGGGCGCCACGATGCCGGAAGCCGCTCGACGATCGCGAAGAGGTGCTCGTACATCGCCCTGCCCTCTGGGGCCCCCGGCCGGGGCGCCGACCCGTTGGACACCGTCTCGGTGGTGGCCCAGAGCCTACGGAGCGCGCGGGCGCAGGTCAAGCGGCATGACATAATGAGATTCGACCGTGCGGACGCAGCGGCCCCCGACCTTGCGCCGGGCACTCGCCGGCGTCGCAGCCCTCCTGATCCTCGTCGGGAGCGCGCTCGCGGCTCCCCTCGCCCCCACGCTGCCCCCCGACCTGCCCCCGGCGGAGCGTCTCCGCCTCCAGCAGGTGACCGAGCAGGCCTCGGTGGCGACACGCGCCGACGGCGAGCCGTTCGTCACCCGGCGCGACGTCTTCGAGTATCTCCTCGACCACCCCGAGTTCGCGACCCACGTGACGCGCACGCTCAAGCTCGCGCGCTATCGGATCTGGCGCGAGGCCGACGGCCTCTGGCTCGACGACGGCTGGGGCGCCACGGGACAATTCTCGGTCGTCTACGCGGCGAGCGGCACCCGCGTCATGTACGCGCGCGGCCGGTACAAGACGTGGCTCCTGCCGACGATCCACGGCCAGGCCGTGGTCGTCATCGAGTACGCGGCCCAGCCCGGCCCGGACCACCGGAGCCTCATCACCACGACCGTGACGGGATTCGTGAAGCTCGACAGCCGCCTGCTGGACTGGGCGGGGCGCCTCGCCAGCGCCGCGGCAACGGCGAAGGCCGAGAAGGAAGCGCGGCTCCTCGTGCGCGTGTTCGCCCGCGCGAGCCGGGCGATCGAGAGCGACCCGGCGGGCGTCTACGCGCTCCTGCGGCAGCGCCCCGACGTGCCGCCGCGCGAGCTCGAGGAGTTCCGCGGGCTACTCGAGCTCCGCTAGGACCCGCGCGAGACCCTCGCGGAAGCGAGCCACGCCCGGGTTCAGGCGCACCGCCGTCTCGTACGCCGCGCGCGCCTCGCCCCAGCGACCCTCCTCGCACAGCGCGCGCCCCAGGCGCGCGTGGGCATCGGCGTGATCGGGCCGGGCCGCGACCACTGCGCGTGCCGCCTCACCGAGATCGCGGTAGCGGCCCTGCGCCTCGAGCGCGTCCCAGAGGATGACGTGCGCGCGCGCCTCGTCGAAGTTGAGCCGGATCGCCTCGCGGCACGCGCTCTCCGCCTCGGCGTGGCGCTCGAGTGCAAGGAGCGCTCCCGCGAGGCCCGTCCGGGCCATGACCGACTCGGGCTTGATGCGGGCCGCGGCCCTGTACACCTCTTCGGCCTCCGCCCAGCGCCGCTGCTCGCCGTAGAGCTCCCCGAGGTCGCATCGAGCACGCACGTAGTCGGGCTTGAGCCGGATCGCCTCCCAAAAGGCGATCTCGGCCTCCTCGTAGCCGCTTTGCCAGTACAGCGACACGCCGAGTCCCCGATGGAGCGCGGGATGCTCTGGGCGGAGGCTGAGCGCCTCGCGGTAGGCCGCCTCCGCCTCCGCGTGCTTGCCCTGGCGCCCGAGACCGAGCGCGAAGTTGGCGCGCGCCTTGAGCGAGTCGGGGCGGAGGCGTACGGCCTCGCGCAACGCCGCCTCCGCCTCCGCGTGGCGCCCCTGCCGGCCGAGCGCCACCCCGAGCTCGTAGTGGAGCTCGGCCTCGTCGGGGCGCTGCCGGAGCGCCCGGCGAAACGCCTCGGCCGCGCCGGCGTAGTCCCCCGCCGCGCCAAGGGCGAGTCCGCGGCCCGTCAGCAGGGCGGCGTCCTCGGGCGCGAGCCGAAGGGCCTCCGCATACGTGGCGGCCTCTTCCGGCCACCGGCCCTGGCGCCGTTGCGTCACGGCGAGGCCGAGATACGAGGGCACGTGGCCGGGGCGCAGACGGATCGCGGCGCGGAACGCCGCCGCCGCCTCGTCGAAGTGGCCCTGCCGCTCGAGGACGACTCCGAGGTGGTGGTGGGAGCGGGCCTCGCGCGGCGAGAGCCGGATTGCATCGCGGAGTGCCGCCGCGGCCTCCGCGTATCGGTGGCGCTTGTTGAGGACGAGGCCGAGTCGCTGGTGGAGATTCGCGTCGTCGGGACGGAGGCGGATCCCCTCGCGATACGCGGCCATCGCTTCGCGGAGCCGGCCCTCACGCTCGAGAGCCAGGCCGAGCCCGAGCCGCGCCCTGGCGTCCTGCGGGCGGAGCGCGAGCGTCTCGCGGAACGTCTCGGCCGCCTCGGCGTATCTCCCCTGCTCGTGGAGGGCGACGGCGAGCTCCAGGCGCGACAGCGGGTCGCGGCGCCCGGCTTCGCGGTGGATCGTCTCGGCGTCCGCCGTCCGCCGCTGACGCCGGAGCACGGTGCCGAGATTGACGCTCGCGACCGGATCGCCTGGCTTGCACCGGAGCGCGGCGCGGAGCGCCGCCTCGGCCGCGGCCCAGGCGCCCTGCCGCATGAGCGCCAAGCCGAGGTTCACGTGCGCCTTCGTGAAATCGGGACGCAGCCGTGCGGCCTCGGTGAAGGCGGCGGCCGCCTCGGCGAAGCGTCCCTGCTCGAAGAGAGCGCCGCCGAGCTCGGCGTGTGCCGATGCGCTCGAGGGCGCGAGCGCGACGGCGCGGCGGAACGCGGCCTCGGCCTCGACGGCCCGGCGCTGCCGTCTGAGGGCGAGCCCGAGCCCCACGCACGCCGGCGCGTCGTCGGGTCGTCGGCCGAGCGCGTCGCGGAACGCCGCCTCGGCGTCGGCCCACCGCCCCTGCGCCGCCAGCGCGCGCGCCCGGTCGGAGAGCAGCCCGGCGTCCTCCGTCATCCGGGCAGGACGGCTGTCGCCTCGATCTCGAGCAGGAGATCGTCGCGCACGAAGCGCGAGATCTCGACCAGCGTGCTCGCGGGGCGGTGCGCGCCGAAGTACTCCTTGCGCACCGTGTTGATCCGCTCGCGGTCGGCCATGTTCCGCACGAAGACCGTCACCTTGCACACGTCGGCGAACGTCGCGCCGGCCGCGGTGAGGCACGCCTTCAAGTTTTCGTGCACCTGACGGGCCTGGGCGACGACGTCCATGCCGCCGACCGTGCGGCCCTCGGCATTCGTCGCGACGCAGCCCGAGACGAAAACGAGCCGTCCGGCACGGACGACGTGGGTGAAGTGGCTGATGGGCTCGGACATCCCGGGCACCCGGATCTCCTCGCGACGACCAAGATCGCTCATCCCTCGCTCCGTGCGGTTCCAGTGAACGGGAGAATTGAACTGGAGCCGGGGGCGGGAGTTGAACCCGCGACCTACTGATTACGAATCAGTTGCTCTGCCTCTGAGCTACCCCGGCATTCCGTGCACTTACGGGCGAAACGTCGAACATTGTAGCACCGTGCGTTGACGTTGCGCGACGACGATCACTACGGCAGTGTCGCTCGCGGCGCGCGCGTAGGCCGAGGGTCAAGAGGGGTCGACACGTCGAGGCAGACCGTATACCGAGTTCCAGTCACCCTTCGTCCATTCACGAAGAGGCGGATCGCGCAGCGTCGGGTCATCACACCGCCGCCTTGTCGACCTGTTTGCGGAACGACGTCGCGGCGTCGGCGATGGCGGCACGGAGCGCGTCCGCCACGACGGTATGGAGCCACTGCCGAGTCTCCTCGGGCTCCCTAGCGTCCTCGATCGCATGCACGAGGTCATTCATCCCATCCGGGGCGCCGAGCTGCTCCAGGACCCAGGTCATCGCCCGCGCCTTGCTCAGCGCGATCGCCACCGGATGACACTCCAACCGCAACAGCTCGTCCTGGAGTTTCTGCTCGAGCCCGTTCGCCTCCCTCGTCGCCATCACGCGGCCGCCTTCGCGGCGCGATCGTTGTGCAGCGCGATCGCGCGTTCGAGGCACTCCTGACTCGCCCATAGCGCCATCTCGACCAGCTCATGGTCGCCGTCCTCGACGAACTCCGGCGTGTTCGCGCTGCGCTGCACGAGACGCGCGGCGCGCAACAGTTGACTGGCGCGCGCGCGCCCATCCTCCTCGCTGCGAATGTCCTCGATGTCTAAGATGCCGCCCACCCCGTGGTGTTGCCAATCGAGAACCTGCCCGGTGCGGGACCCGGTAGCGACGACTCTCTGCGCGGCCATCACGCCACCGCCGTTGCTGGCCATCGTCTCCTCCTCAACGTTGGGGTTGATCGGCCCGGCCCCCGGCGTGTTCGCGCACGCGCGGCGGCGTTGTTTCTTCTACTTCACGAGCATTTCGAGCTTCACGCGCAGGGCCTTCGCTAGCTTCTCGAGGGTCGCCAGTGTCGGGTCCTGCCGTGCCGTTTCGAGCCGCGCGAGATAGGTTCTGCTGATGCCGGCCTTTGCTGCCAGTTCCTCCTGGCTCAACCCTCGATCTCGTCGCAGCTTTTTCAGTCGCATCGCCACCTTCTCAACAGGCGCCACTATTGTATCCTATGGTGTACAAGTCAAGAGTGATAGAAGTCGGGTGCCACGCGGAGCGTCACTCGATCACCTGATCCGCCCTCAGCAAGAGCGTCTGCGGAATCGTGAGGCCGAGCGCCTTCGCGGTCTTGAGGTTGATCACCAGCTCGAACTTGGTCGGCTGCTCGATGGGGAGGTCGCCGGGTTTGGCACCCTTCAGGATTCTGTCGATGTAGACAGCAGCACGTCGTTGCATCTCGGGAAAATGTACTCCATAGGACATGAGGCCACCTGGCTCAACAAACACTTGGAGCTCATAGATTGCGGCGATCCGATGCGCGGCCGCAAGATCGATGATGGCCTTTCTATGCACGAACATAAAGGCCGACGACGCCACCAATACACCCTGGTCGTGATTCTTCATCATGCCGAGGAAAGCGGCCGCGAATTCCTCCGCGCGGTGCACGACGAACGTATGAAGCTCTATGCCGAGGGTCCGAGCCGCGATCGCGGCCCGCTGTTCGTACCGAGCGCGCATCTGGGGGACTGCCGAGAGTGTGACGTCCTCCTCAAGGACCGCGACCTTTGAAAGATGTCGTACAAGCGCCTTGAGAAGCTCGAGGCGCTTTGGGGCGAGATCATCGTTAAGAATCTGTGAACCTGTGATATTGCCCCCCGGCCTTGCGAGGCTGTCGACTAGTCCTGCAGCGACGAGATCACCTTCGGCGCGACCGACCACGATGGGGATGGTTTTCGTTTCCAATTGGAGGATCTTTGCCAGGCCCGCGCCTGCAACGAACAGTACGTCGACCTTGAGACGTACGAGGTCAGCGGCGCCTGTGCGAAGCTGAGCGGCTGACTCACCGAACCGTCGCTCGACGACCATGTTTTGGCCTTCGACCCAGCCGAGCTGTCTCATCGACAGCCATAACAGGTTTGTCGAGACGGACTTCGCCAGCTCCTGTGGGCTCGGAGCTGGGCCGACGCCAAGAATTCCCACGCGAGCCATCTTCTCTGACTTCTGCGCCTCGGCGGCGCGGGGCGCCGTGAGCGCGATTGCTCCGGCGATGAACGCCCGCCGATCCATCATCATCACGGCGTCTCCAGTCTCCTGACTGCGGCCACGAGCAGCTCCCGGACCTCCCGGTCCCGCTGCTGGCGCGCTCCGGCCGCCCGCTGCCGGCTCCGCTCCCGCCGGCAGGCGGCCGAGCAGGCGGTCTGCCGGCCGTGGAGCGGCGCCTCCCGCCAGACCGGGCACGGGGAGCGTACCAGACCGTGGAGGGGATGCGTGCGCACGCCTTCTGAGGGGCCTTCGGGCGGCCCGCCCAGCGCCTCGTACAGCTCGAACGGGAGATGCTCGAGGGAGCGCACGAGCGCGACGGGCACGCCCGGCAGGTGTGCGGCGAGCGCCCGAGTGCTCTCACGGTGGCCTCGGATACCCCGAGCGCGCGGGCGGCCGCGGATGTCGTCATCGGCTGATCCATAACACGTCCCATGCTGGAGGCGAGGATGCAGCAGGCTGCGGAGGGAGACGAGGGACAGAAAGGAACAGAATTCTGTCCCGGGAAGGTGTTCGTACTCCTCATCAAGCGCCTTGGCCGTTGCGGGCAGGGCTGCGAGGTCAGCCTCTTCGGCGCGAGGGAGCTACCCTGCACCTAGCCCGCAGGGCTACCGTAACACGCACGAAGGCAGAGGTGCGCGATTCCCGGTAGTTCTGCGACGGCACCTATTCCTTTTGAAGTGAACTTACCTGTAGGTGTCAGGATTCTTTCCAGTCACACCCTTTTCTCTTGCGCGCGCTTCGCCGCGGGGCTATCGTCCCGCCACCATCGGGAGGTGCTTCATGCGACCGTACCGATCGCTCCTCGTCGCCCTCTTCCTGGTTCTCATGTGCGCGCGCGCTGAGGCTACAGCGATCGAGATCACGTCGGGCTTCATTGTGGCGGGCAATGACGTCCCCGCATCGCCGATGGCGCTCGGGGGCGATCCAGTCACAGGCCAGGGGCTCACGTTCGTCGGCAGCTGGGGCTACAACGTGTCCGGAGGGCTTGGCCTCTGGACTAATCCGGGTCTGCCGGGAGAGACCCGAAATAACTTTCTTCAGTCCGGACCCGACTCGGTCTTCGGCACGGCCACGCTCAACGGAAACATCTACCACAATGTGGGACTCAACACCGCCGGTCCGGTGCCACCGTATCTGCAGTTCTTCCTGAATATTTCTAGCTCGTTCGTCTACCCGGCGCTCGGCGCGACGGGCATCGTCGTGACTCCCTTTACCCTGATCGGCTCGGTACAGTACCTCGACGCGCCGAGCGTCGCCGGCTCGATTGATCTGGTCGGGGCGGGCCTTTCAACGATCACCCTGAGACTCTGCTCTGACTGCGGCCCCGTGCCGGGTCAGGAGCATTGGGATTGGGTCAGCGTCTGAGCGCCTCCACGCCGCGCGTTGCACTGCGGTCCACGGCACCGGCTCGAAGGCGGATCCGGGCGCGCTCGTCACCGAGTGCTCCATCCCGCTCGAGTAGAAGGTCGCGCGCCAGCCGCGCGCGTCGTACCGCGTCAGTTGGAGATCGTAGCCCTGCCGGTGCATCCCCGCCGCGACGTCGCCGACGCCGCGCCGCCCCGGGCAAGAAGTGAGGGCGTGGCGCGGCAACCTGATCCTGGCCGATTTCCGAAAGGAACGATGACGGAGGCGATGACAGCGGCGACGAGCACCCGGAGTACGATGGGATCCATCGGGGCGAAGCTCGCGCGCGTCGTCCGCCGCGCTCTCGGCGATCCCGCCCGACGTGTTCCCGGCTCGTGCGAAGACTGCTTGGAGCAGAAGCCCGTGCGCTACTACCGGCGGCGGATGCGCTGCGAAGACTGCGAGCGGAGGGCGCGGTAGACTTCAGGGCGAGGAGGAGGCGATGAATCCGGCTGCGCTCCTCGTGGTCTTCCCCCTCTGGCTCCTGGACTCCGCGGGCGTGTTCGAATCGCACCAGGCCTTCAGGTAGCCCTGCGGTACGAAGTGCGGACAACCTCGCGCGAGATCGACGAACCCGGCAACGCCGCGTGGTGGGACTACGTTGCTCTGCCTCTGAGCTACCCCGACGTCGGGAAATCACCGTACCATAGGCCGTTGCGTTTGACACCCCCGGCGCGTCCCGGCATCGCCGTCGTCCTGCCCGCGGCGCTGGTCGTCTACGCCGCTTTCGCGCTCGGCGTGGCGCGCTGGTGGATCTCGGGGCTCGCGGCGCCCGTGATCGCGCTCCTCCTCTGGCGTCTCCATCCCCGCGCGCGCTTCGCCGCGTACATCTTCTTCTCCGTCGTCATGCTGCGCGGCCTCGCGACGCGCCGCTGGGGCGCGCTGGCGTTCGCCCTGGCGGCCGTCGCGCTCATGCAGACACCGACGGCACGGCGCGCGTGGCCCCGGCTGCGCCGGGGCCGGACGCGCGGCGACGGGTTCTGCTAGAATGGCGCGGTCGTGAAATTCCTCTGTCTCGACTGCGATCAGCCGATGAAGCTGCACTCGACCGAGGGGCCCGACGAGGGCTCGCTCGCGGTCACCTTCCGCTGCCCGGAGTGCGGTTTCCGCGTCGCGATGCTGACCAATCCGTTCGAGACGCAGATGGTGAAGAGCCTCGGCGTCAAGGTCGGAGGCCGCACGGCGCCGGCGGAGCCGTTCGAGCACCTGCGGAGCTCGCTGGCGAACGCGCGCCCCGACGCCTTCGAGGGCGCACCCGCCGCCGCGACCACGAGCGAGGGCCCGGGCTGTCCGTTCGCGGCGATGGTCAACGAGGGCGCCGCCGTGACGCCGTCCGGCGTCGCCTGGACGCCCGAGGCCGAGGCTCGCATCGATCGCATCCCCGCCTTCATCAGGCCGATGGCCCGGCGGGCGATCGAGCGCTTCGCCGAGGACAAGGGGTACGCCGCCATCACCGAGGTGGTGATGGACGAGGCGCGCGCCACCTTCGGCATGTGACGGCGTGACCAAGTCCGAGCTCGTCACGCGCATGGCGCAGGCCGCGGGCTGGCCGAAGGCGGCCACTGAGCGCGCGGTGCGCGCGATGCTCGCCGGGGTTCGCGCGTCGCTCAAGCGCGGCGAGTCGGTCACGCTGGTCGGCTTCGGGACCTTCTCCGTCGCGCGCCGCAAGCCGCGCACGATGAAGAACCCGCGCACCGGGCAGTCCGTCACCGTCGGCGGCCGCGTCCCGCGCTTCAAGCCCTCGAAGGAGCTCAAGCAAGCGGTTCGCTGAGGGCTTTTCCCTTGGTCGCGGCTTCCGGCGCTGGGTAGAATGCCCTCCAGTGCATCCGACCCACCTGCTCGTCGCCCTGGCGGCGCTCGCCGCCGTCCCGATCTCGCACGTGGCCCGCGCCGAGAGCGTGCGCCTGCCCGCGCCGAACGGCCGCGTCGTGCTCAGCGCGGAGGCGGCGCTCGTCGTCGACCACGACGGGCGCGTGCTCTTCGCCAAGAACGCCGAGGAGGAGCGCGCGCCCGCGAGCCTCGTGAAGCTCATGACGCTCTACCTGGCCTTCGAGGATCTCGAGCGCCACAAGGCGGATATCGAGGAGCCGGTCCAGGTGAGCCACTACGCGGCGATGACGCCGAAGTACCGTATGGGTCTGCGCGCGGGCGAGTGGGTGCCGTTGCGCGTGCTGCTGGAGGGTGTCGCGATCGCGTCGGCGAACGACGCCGCGACGGCGCTCGCCGAGCGCCTGGCGGGCGACGAGTGGGCGTTCGTCGAGCGCATGAACGCGAAGGCGCACGAGCTCGGCCTCTCGAGCACGCGGTTCGCGAACGCCCACGGCCTCCCCGACCCGTCCCAGCGCAGCACCGCGCGCGATCTCGCCGAGCTGACGAGCCGCCTGCTCCTGGAGTTCCCCGCGTCGAGGACGATGCTCGGCGGCCAGACGTTCGTCTACAACGGCCGCGTGTACGCGCGGCACATCCCGCTCTTCAACGACCCCCTCGGCGTCCAGGCGCTCAAGACCGGCTTCACGCGCGAGGCGGGCTACAACCTCTCCGTCTCGGCGTGGCGCGGCGGTCAGCAGTTCGTGATGATCGTCCTCGGCGCGCGCACGCGGGCGCAGTCGTTCCTCGACGCCAAGAAGCTCCTCCGCTACGCCTTCATCGAGACCGGCCTGGAGCCGTCAGAGGGGCACCCACCCGAGGGACCCAAGCGGCCGGTGCGCGCGCGCCGAGCCACGGTGAGCCAGTGACGCCGATCCGGGGCTACGTCTTCGACGCGTACGGCACGCTCTTCGACGTGCACTCGGTCGTCGAGGCCGGACGCGAGATCACCCGCGACCCCGCCGCGCTGTCCACTCTCTGGCGGCAGAAGCAGCTCGAGTACACGTGGCTGCGCGCCCTCATGGGCCGCTACGAGGACTTCTGGGCGGTCACCGAATCGGCCCTGGGCTACGCGCTGCGGCGGCTCGAGCTCACGGCGACCGAGGCGCAGGTGACGACGCTCATGAAAGCCTACCTGTCGCTCGCGTGCTTCCCCGAGGTGCCGGGCGCGCTCGCGCGTCTGGATGGGCGGCCGCGCGCCATCCTCTCGAACGGATCGCCGCGCATGCTGGACGCCGCCGTGCGCTCGAGCGGGCTGGATCGCCATCTCCAGAACGTCATCTCGGTCGACGCGGTGAAGACCTACAAGCCGGCGGCCGCGGTCTACGCGCTGGGACCACAAGCGCTCGGGATCCCGGCCGGCGAGCCGCTGTTCGTGTCCTCGAACGCGTGGGACGTGGCGGGCGCCAAGGCGTTCGGCTACCGGGCCGCGTGGTGCAACCGGCTCGACGCGCCGGCGGAGGAGCTGGGCCTGCGCGCCGACGTCGTGGTAGCGCGCCTCGACGCGCTCCCACTCTAGCGCCGGTCGCACAAAAAACGGGCGGCCCGCCTGACGCAGGCCGCCCGAGACGGCTGGAAGGAACCGCGCTCGCCTTACCTCTTGCCGGCCAGCTTCCTCCGCTTCACGTACGCCCAGATCTTCTTGGTCATCTCGGACGGCCCGATCGGCGAGCTCCCAAAGACGGCCTCGACCGTGTCCTTGCAGCCCTTGAAGCTGATCGAGTAGCCCCCGAACGCCTTCTTCCCCTTCGCCATGTGCTCCTCCTCCTTTGGTGTCGGCCAACCGCCCCCTGGACTTCCCGGGGGTATTACTACCACACGTACGAGGGGCGGAAAAGAAAAAATACCATCCCTGGGGGTGTGGCGAGCGTCTCAGAAATACCCCCACAGGGTATAGGGCCGGGCGGCGCCGCCGGGCCGCTCAGCGCGCCTGGAACGCGGGCATCACGTCGCGCGCGAACCAGCGCAGCTGCTCCTTGAACTCCTTGGGCGAGAGACCCTCCGCCCAGTGGATCATGAAGTCCTCGAGCCCCGCGTACTTGGCCTCGATGGACCTGATGCCCTCGATGACGTGCGACGGCGGGCCGCAGAACCACGCCTTCTGCTGGATGCCGTCGGCGAGCGAGGGCACCCGCGCGGGCGCGCCGGGCGTGCCCCACGTGCGGCCGTGCTCGTCCGCGTAGCGCACGAAGCCGAACGGGGCGAACCACTTGTAGCGCTCGTCGTGCGACGGCTCGACACGGCGCTTGGCCTCCTCGGGCGTGTCGGCGAGGTAGAGCCCGGCGCCCCAGATCATGTCCTCGCCGAGCTGCTTGCGACGACCGTACTTCCCACACGCGTCGCGGTACGCTTTCACCACGTCGTCGAGGATCTTCTCGCCGTTGAGGGTCACCATCGCCTTGAAGTTCTTGCTGCCCATGTAGTCGATGGACTTGCTGCTCGCGATCGGCATCCAGATCTCCACGGGCAGGTGCTTGGGCTGCGGCACGCAGGTGATCTCGGAGAGCTGGTAGCCGCGGTATTCGACGGGCGGGGGGCACTCGTAGCGCTTGCCTCTATGGCTGAACGCCGGCTCGTTGAAGCACTTGAGCAGCACGTCGATCTGCTCCTCGAACAGCTCACGGTTGGCCGCCTGGTCGATGACGGGCGCGCCGAACGTCTCGACCTCGCGCGAGTGGTACCCGCGGCCGACGCCCATGATCACGCGGCCGTCGGTGACGATATCCGCCATGGCGTAGTCCTCGGCCAGGCGGATCGGGTGCCACATCGGGAGCACGTTGAAGGCGCAGCCGAGCTTCAGCCGTCGGGTCTGCGTGGCCAGCCAGAGCGAGAGCTGGATCAGATTCGGAAAGCACTCGTAGCCCTCGCGCTGGAAGTGGTGCTCCGCCGTCCAGAGCGCGTAGTAGCCCAGCTCGTCCATCAGCTGCGCGACATCGCGGGCGGCGAAGAACGGCTCGCTCAACCGTTCGTTGCTGTAGCGCCGGGCGTCGGCCGGCGTCCCCTTCGATCCGATGTTCTCCAGCTCGACCTGACCGACGTAGAGCACGTGGAATCGTTTGATCATCGCGCTGTCCATCCTCCATCGATGACGAGCGTGTGTCCCGTGACGTAGGCGGCCTCCGCGCTCGCCAGATAGCAGGCCGCCGCCGCGATCTCCTCCAGCGTACCTCGCCGCCCGGCCGGCGTGATCGCGCGTATCGCCGCCTCGTCGCCGCCGACGCCGCGCATCTCCGGCGCGTCCTTGCCGAGGATGCGTGTCGAGTTGGCGCGCAGGTCCGTCTGGATCGCACCCGGGCAGATCGCGTTGACCGTGACGCCACGCGCGGCGTAGGTGACCGCGAGTTGCCGCGTGAGTCCGACCACGCCGTGCTTCGACGCCGTGTACGCCGGTCCGCCGCCCGAGCCCACGAGCCCGGCGACCGACGCGATGTTGACGATGCGTCCCCGTTCGCGCGGCAGCATCTCGGTGAGCGCACGCCGTGCGCCGAGGAACGTGCCCGTGAGGTTGATCGCGACGACCCGCTCGAAGACGGCCGGCGCCAGCTCGTCGGCGGGCGCGTAGCCGTCGAGGATCCCGGCCGCGTTCACCATGACCGCGAGCGGACCGAGCGCGAGGACCGCGGCGGTCACCGCGCCGTCGACGTCGGCCCAGCGGCTCGCGTCGCCCGGCAGGAACATCGCGTGCCCGCCGGCCGCCTCGATCGCGTGCGCGGTCTCCTTGCCGCCCTCCGGAAGGAGGTCGAAGATCGCCACGGGGGCGCCGGCCGTCGCGAGCGCACGCGCGATGGCACGTCCGAGCCCGGAGCCCCCGCCGGTGACGAACGCGCTGCCCGGCAGCAACGTCATCGAAGAGCCACGACGATGAGGTGGAGGCAGCCGACCTTCATGTTCGCGGTCTCACGCGCGCTTGGCGACGCGCAGGTACTGGAACACCGGGAGCCCGAGGAAGCGCGGAGACGGCGTCAGCCGCACGACGCTCAGGCCGTACCGCTTCCCGTAGAGCGCCATGCGCCAGCGCGACTGGTAGAGCGTGTCGCCGGCGAGACGCCGACCGGTGATCCGATAGAGCACGGTGTTGATCAGCGTGCGGAGCGCGTAGACGCGCCGCTTCAGGCTTCTCGACATGAGCAGGTAGCGGAGATAGTATCCCGCGCCGTGCGCGGCGAGCTCGCCCACACCCGCGCCCCGGAGGACGCGCGCGACTTCGCGGACGGCCCTCTCCTCGTCGGTATACGGGAGCACGACCTTGCTGAGCACGCCGTCGAACGCGGCGGGTCTGAACGGCAGCTCCTCGCCCCGCGCGAGGACGATCGCGAATCCGCTCCGACGCATCTCTCGCGCCAGGCACGCGTCGGTTTCGATGCCGACGGGCCGGCATCCCCTCGCCGCCAGCGCGCGGAGCTGCGCTCCACGGCCGAACCCGAGATCGAGCACGCGCGCCCCCGAGTCGAAATTGCAGTGATCGTAGCCGGCGAGGATATACGGTCCCCAGTCGTCATCGGCGAGGAGTGGACTCAGCGCGCGCCCTCGGCGGGCGCGAGGTCCAAGACGCTGGTCTTCATCGGCGGCGCCGATGATAGCACGATTGACTCGCACCGTCAGGCGTAGTACGTCGTCGCCATGAGCCACGGCCTCGTCTCGGGCGCGGTCTCGAGAGTGTAGCGGCTCGATGGGCGTCCGGGGCGCCGACCTCGTCGTGGACGCGCTGGCGGCGGCCGGCGTCGTACGGCTCTTCTCGCTCTCGGGCAATCAGATTTTGCCGATCTACGACGCGACCGTGGGGCGCGGCATCGAGATCGTCCACACGCGTCACGAGGCGGCCGCGGTCCACATGGCCGACGCGTGGGGGCGCCTCACCGAGCAGCCGGGCGTCGCCCTCGTCACCGCGGGGCCCGGGCATCTCAACGCGCTCTCCGCCCTCTACGGCGCCCTCATGGCGGAGTCGCCGGTGGTTCTCCTCTCCGGGGCGTCGCCGCTCGCCCAGGCCGGCCGGGGCGCGTTCCAGGAGGTGGACCAGGTCGCCGCGGCGCGGCCGGTGACGAAGGCGGCGTGGCTCGCCACCGACGCCGCGCGGCTCGGCGAGGACGTGGCGCGGGCGCTCGCGCTCGCGCGGAGCGGCCGGCCCGGACCCGTTCACGTGAGCCTGCCGGGCGACCTTCTCGAGACCCGCGTGGACCGGGCCCGCGGCCCGGCCAACGCCGCGCCCATCGACGAGCCGCAGCTCGACCCGTCGAGCCTGGCCCAAACGCTCGACATGCTCGCCACGGCAACGCGCCCGCTGATCCTCCTGGGTCCCGCGATGGCGCGCGGGCGCCGCCGCGCGGCCGTCCGGCGATTCGGCGAGATCACCGGGATCCCGGCTCTCGCCATGGAGAGCCCGCGCGGGACCAACGACCCGTGGCTCCACGGCGCGGCGGCGCTCCTCGGCGAGGCCGATCTGGTGATGCTCCTGGGCAAGACGCTCGACTTCGCCGTGAAGTTCGGCGAGCCGCCCGCCTTCGCCATCTCGTGTCGGTTCATCCAGATAGATGCGGACGCGGGCGCCCTGCTCGGCAGCGGCCGCTCGGCGCTTGCGATCCACGCGGAGCCGGGCCTCGCGATCGAGCGGCTCGGCGTGGCGGCGTCGGGGCGGCGCGGCTGGCCGCACGCCGACTGGGGAGCCGAGGTCGCGCGGGCCCGCCGCGCATGGCCCTCGGGCTGGGAGGAGACGTCCCAATCGTCGCGATGGCCTATGCATCCGCTCCGAGTCTGCGCGGCGGTCCAGCCCTATCTGGAGCAGGGTGCCATCCTCGTCGCGGACGGCGGTGAGTTCGGCCAGTGGGCGCAGGCGGGACTGGAAGCGGAGACACGGCTAATCAACGGTCCGTCGGGCTCGATCGGAAGCGCGCTGCCCATGGCGCTGGCCGCGCGGCTCGCCGAGCCCGGGCGGCAGGTCCTCGCCCTCCTGGGCGACGGAACCTTCGGCTTCCACGCCCTCGAGCTCGACACCGCGCTTCGCCATAGGCTTGCGGTCGTCGCGCTGGTCGGCAGCGATGCTCGCTGGAACGCCGAACACCAGCTTCAGCTCCGCCACTACGGCGTCCATCGCACGGTCGGCTGCGAGCTGCTCCCGTCACGCTATGACCTGGTCGCGCAGGCGCTCGGAGGCCACGGCGAGCACGTCGAGCGTCCGGAGGAGCTGGAGGGCGCGCTCGCGCGAGCCGTCGCCTCGGGGCTCCCCGCGTGCGTCAACGTCGTCATCGACGGCGTCGCGGCGCCGACCTACGCGACGCGCGGTCACTGATCCACCGCAGCCGACACCCGAGGGGTATCAGCCGCTCGCAGCGGTGGCGTGGACTACAATCACCCATGCGCTCGTGTCTCGCCGCCACGCTCCTCGTCCTCCTCTCGTGCGCCGGTGCTGCGCGCGCAGAGACGCTCGATGAGGTTCTGAGGACTCACGGCATCGCGCTGCCGCCGGGCGCCGTACCGCACCTGGACCGCACGGTCGGCGCCCACCAGATGCTGGACGACGCCCGTGATCTTCTCGTCGTCTATACGCTGGGCGCCGGCCAGGCCGCGCGGATCCACGCCACGCGTTTCGATCGCCGGTCGCGCGCCTGGAAGAGCGCGCGGCTCGAATGGCGCGGCAGTGCCCTCGACTCGAACGCGTGTGGGGGGCGCCTCACCATCGAGCGGTTCGCGATCGGCTTTCTGGTGAGGGCGCATGTGGGTCCCTCGGCGCAGTGCACGATCGCCCTCGGCCACGACCTCGCGGTCCGCGGCGTCCTCGCCGGCTGGCCCCTCGCGAAGCTCAGCGGCGGGCGGGTCGTGTATCAGCAGAACCCGGCCTCGCCGGGGCCGGCGCATCCCACGGTGCTCGCGCTCTTCGATCCCCTGAGTCCCGACGCGAGCTTCGCGCTCCATCCGCGCGAGCCGTACCAGCCGGCGCGGAGGGAGCACATCGCGCGCATACGTGTCGCGTACACCGAGGCCTGGTGCCGCGCGCGGAACCATCCGTGCGATCCCGAGCTGTTCGACGAGCGCCTCGTGGGCGACGTGGCGGCGGACGCGGCCGGCGACGCGCTCGCGTTCGCCGTCCAGTGGGACAACACGGCGGGCTGGAGCGACACGGAGCGCTGGGGCCGGCTCGAGGCGTTCCGGGAAACGCGGGCGGCGCTCGCGGAATGGGACGGACGGGGCGCGCCCCCCTCCACCCTCGACGAGGGCCTCCACGCGGGTCTCGCACGCGTGAGGGCGATCGGGCGTGAGGCGGACGTCCTGGCAGCGCTCGACGGCGACTCCGTCCTCCGCGAGCTCGTTGGCGCAGCGCTCGCGTCGACGCCGCCGCGCGGCCAAGACCCGCGCGCGTGGCTGATCGGGCTCGACGCACGCTGGGCCGACGGCGAGATCTGGCGGCGACTGGGGCGTGCGGTCACGGTGCCCGACGAGTCGACCGAGGTGATCTACGTGTACTCGGGCCTTCGCACGCCCGACCGACTGCGCTACCGGGAAATGCTCCGCCGTGACTTCGACGCGCGCTTCGGCTCGATCTCGCTCAGCCGCGCCCTCGAGCCCGAGGTCCTTCGACGGATTTTCGCCGCGGGCCCGGGTTAGGGCAGCTTACGGGAGCAGCCCGAAGACCGTCAGCTGCGTCGTGGCTCCGACGAAGACCTTGCCGTTCGCGACCAGCGGAGCCGTGAACCTCGGTCCGGGGTCCAGCGCGTCGCGAGCCCCGGATTCGCTGCTGTTGTAGAGCTCGTTACCGAGATTGCTCGCGTCGTAGGCGCGGAGCACGGCCGGCGCCGAGGCGCCGTTGCGCTGCACCGCCCACAGGATGCCGTTGCTGGCGCCGTTGGCCGAGACCGTGAGCGAGCCGCCCGGATAGGAAAAGATCTGCGTGGACCTGGACACCGGTGCCGTGGACAGGAGCCCGCTGGTCAACCGGAAGGCCTGAAGCGCATCGGCGACCGGGCTGAAGTAGACGACCCCGTTGAAGTAGACCGGTGGACTGTAGTTGCCCGGCTCCGGCGTGCCGTTGGGGAAGATGTTCACGAGCGACTGGACGATCTGGTTGTCGTTGTTGGGGTTGTAGTGCCCCATGTTGTCGCGATCGACGAGATGGATGGTTTGATTCTTGCCCGCACCGACCAGCAGGTGCGGGTGAGTACCGCTCTGGTCCGGCAGCAGCAGGGGATTGCTCGACGCGAGATCGGCATTGGCCGACTCGAGGCTCGCCTGGTTGTGCGGCGTGAAGTAGTCAACGACCGCGCCGCCGGGGCTGAGCTTCACGAAACTGTCCCCGTAGTCACTGCCCCCCGCATTCGCGGTGAACCATCCGTTGCCGGTCATGAAATAGACGGCCCCGGCGGCGTCGGCAGCCAGGCCTCCGCCACTCATCCAGATGCCACCACCATAGGTATCGGGACTTACGTTGAACGCGAAGACCTGCTGGAGGGTCGACGCACTGTACGCCAGGACCCAGCCATGCCACGGCACGTTGTCTCCGTGACTCGCGAATGCGAGATAGACGTTTCCGTTGGCGAGTAGCAGCCCGGGCCGCTGGTTCGCCAGCAGCGGGTGGAAGGGCACCCGGCCACCCACCGCGCCATCCCCGGTCCCCGGCACGCTCGCCTGAATCACGACCGGGCCTCCGAACTTCTCTGCCCCCGTCGTGATGTCGAGGGCGTGGAGCCTCTGGACGTAGTTCGTCGCCTCCTTCGTCTTCGCCACGACGTACAGCGTGCCCGTCGCCGGGTCGATCACCGGAGTACCGGTGATTCCAATCTCGGGGGCGATGTCGCAGCACTCCCCCGTGTCTAACGCCGGCACCGCCGTCACCCCGGCCGCCGGATTGATGAAGCTCACCTGCCACAACGGCGTCGCGCTCAGGCCGTCCGCGTCGAAGGCGTACACCGTGTCGTGCTGCGTCGCCACGTAGACGACGTTGTGAAATCCCCGCCCGGGCAGGTTCACGTTCGCCACATAGAGCGGCGACGCATACGCGATCCCGTCGAGCGGGTACGAGAAGAGCTTGCCGAAGATCGCCGCATCCACGTTGTTGGGGGTCAGCACCGTCTCGTTGAGGTTTTGGCCCGTCCTGGAGTTGTCGTTGTGATGCGTATACACCCCGGGAAGGCCGGTGACGTACACGGTCGCATTCACCGACGGCCCCGACAGCGACGCCGTCACCGTGTGCGACCCGACAGCGCTCGGTGGTGTATAGAGGCCACCCGCGGTGATCGTCCCGCTGCCGGCCGATCCGCCGACGATCCCATCCACCGACCAGATTGCGCCAGCGAGGCTGGTCGCGAACTGCTGAGCTTGCGTGAAGGTCAGCACCGACACGCGCGGGTTGATCGACACGCCGGCGACGGCCTGCGCCACGTTCGAGTAGGGTCCGAGATTGAGTGCCGCGTCCGTCGCCCGCACCCGGTAGCTGTACCCCGTCCCCGCCACGAGGCTCGTGTCGCTGTACGTCGTGGCCGTCCCGACCGCCGTCCCGATCTGTGCAAACGTACAACTCGCCGTCACGCACCGCTCCACCAGATACCCCGTCACGAACACGTTGTCCGTCGCCCCGGTCCAGTTCAGGCCGATCTGGCCGCCGCTCGCCGCCGCCGTCAGGCTCGTCGGGGCCGTCGGCGCCTGCGTGTCCGGCGTCCCCGGCCCCACCCCCGTGCTCATGTCTGCCTGGATCTGCGCCGCCGTCAGCGCCACGTTGTACACACGCACCTCGTCGATCATCCCCTCGAAATACTGCCCGTAGATGTTGTCGCCCCCGATCCCCAGGGGGTTCGACGACGCTGTGATCGCTCCGGTCCGCGCCAGACTCGACACCTGCACCCCGTTCACGTACAGCCGCACGGCCGCCCCATCGTATGTCACCGCGAGGTGCGACCACGTGTTCGCGGCCGGCGCCGCCGTCCCGAACACCGTTCCGAACGTCCCGCCGGCACCGGGCACACCGCCAGAGCTTGTCGACGTCGCCTCCAGATAGTAGTTGTCGTCACCCTTGTAGATCACGTCCCGCCACGCGGTGTTCACCGCCGACGGGTTCACCCACGCCTCCAGCGTCATCCCCGTCGCCAGCCGCAGCGAGGGCGCGTCGTTGACCGTCACCCGCGCGCTCGTCCCGTTGAACACCAGCGCGCTCCCGAACTTGCCCGCCGCCGTCCACGTCGCCCCCGTGATCGTTCCCGTGTTCCCGTTCCCCGAGGCGTCCGCCACCGTCGTCCCTGTTCCCTCGTTGAACGAGTAGGCTGCCACCAATCCCGAAGTCGTCCCGGGCGTCGTCGCGCTCGCGACGTCCGAGTACGGCCCCAGGTTGCCCGCGGCGTCCGTGGCCTGCAGGTGATAGCTGTAGCTCGTATTCGGTGTCAGCCCGTTGCCGCTGTAGGTCGTCCCCGTCGGGTACCCCATCCGCGTATAGTCCGTGCACCCGACACCCTGACAGCGCTCCAGCCGGTATTCGGTCACTCCCACGTTGTCCGTCGCCGCCGTCCAGCTCAGATTGATCTGGGTCCCGCTCACCGCCGTCGCCACCAGATTCGTCGCCGCCGTCGGAGCCTGCGTGTCCGGCGCCAGCGTCGTCGCGCTCGCCACGATCGAGTACGACCCCAGGTTTGGCACCGCGTCCGTCGCCCGTACCCGGTAGCTGTACCCTGTTCCCGCCGCGAGTCCCGCGTCGCCGTACGTCGTCGCCGTCCCTGGTGTCGTCCCGATCTGCGCGAAGGTGCACGTCGGGTTGGGCTGGCACCGCTCCAGCAGGTACCCCGTCACTCCCACGTTGTCCGTCGCCGCCGTCCAGCTCAAGTTGATCTGGCCCCCGCCCACCGCCGTCGCCACCAGGTTCGTCGGAGCCGTCGGCGCTTGCGTGTCCGCGGGCGGCGTGCCGCCGACCGGGGTGGCCATGTCCGCCTGGATCTGCGCCACCGTCAGCGGCCGGTTGTAGATCCGTACCTCATCGATCCACCCCTGGAAGTACTCCCCGAAGGCGTCCGCCCCGATCTGCAGCGTCCCCGTCGTCGCCCCCAGCGGCGCCGTCTGCGCCTGGCTCGCCACCTGCGCCCCGTTCACGTACAGCCGCAGCGTCGCCCCGTCGAGCGTCGACGCCAGGTGCGTCCACGTGTTCACCGCCAGCACCGCGGTCCCGAAAATGTTCCGGTTGCCGCTCGTGAACGTGCCCCCGACCCCCGGCAGGTTCCCCGGCGATCCCGCCAGCAGGTAATACCCGTCCGAGTTCTTGGCGATCACCGCCCGCCAGTACGCCGGCGTCACCGTCGGGTATACCCACGCCTCCAGCGTCATCCCCGTCGTCAGCCGCAGCGAGGACGCGTCGTTGACCGTCACCCGCGCGCTCGTCCCGTTGAACACCAGCGCGTTCCCAACCTTCCCCGCCGTCGTCCACGTCGCCCCGCTGATCGTCCCCGTGTTGCCGTTCCCCGAGGCGTCCGCCACCGTCGTCCCCGTCCCCTCGCCGAACGCGTAGGCCGCCACCAGGCCGGTGGCCACCGCGTTCGCCACCGTCACCGACACGCCCGCCGATACCATCGTGTTTCCCGCCGCGTCGCGCGCGCGCGCCGTCAGCGTGTGCGGTCCGTTCGTCACGCTCGCCGTGTTCCAGGACACGGAGTAGGGCGCCGTCGTGCCTTCCGCCCCCAGCACCGCGCCGTCCACAAGGAACTGCACCCCCACCACCCCGATGTTGTCCGAGGCGTTCGCCGTCACCGCCACCGTCCCGGACACCGTCGCCCCGGCCGCCGGCGCGGTGAGCGTCACGGTCGGTAGACTCGCGTCATACGTCACCGTCAGCGTGCCCGTCCCCGTGTTCCCCGCCGCGTCCCGCGCCGTCACCGTCACCACGTTGGTCCCCGGCTGCAACGTGATCCCCGGCGCCGACCAGGCCGTCGTGCCCGTCGCGGTGCCGCTGCCCCCGGCGCTGTTCATCCAGCTGACCTGCGTGACGCTGACGTTGTCCCCGGCCGTGCCGCCCAGGGTCAAGGGACTGACGTTCGTCGTGTAGCTTACCGCCGACGTGGGCGCCGTGATCGCCACCGTCGGCACCGTCGTGTCAGGCACCGTGTACGTCACCGTCAGCGTGCCCGTCCCCGTGTTCGCCGCCGCGTCCCGTGCCGTCACCGTCAGCACGTTGGTCCCCGGCTGCAACGTGATCCCCGACGCCGACCAGGCCGTCGTCCCGACCGCCGTCCCGGTCCCCACGCGGTTGTTCGCCCACGTCACCTGCGTCACGCCGATGTTGTCCGTCGCCGTGCCCCCGAGCCCCAGCGGACTGCTCGCCGTGCTGTAGGTCCCCGTGTCCGTCGGCGTCGTGATCGCGACGGTCGGCGCACTCGCGTCGTACGTCACCGTCAGCGTGCCAGTCCCCGTGTTCCCCGCCGCATCCCGCGCCGTCACCGTCAGCACGTTGGTCCCCGGCTGCAACGTGATCCCCGGCGCCGACCAGGCCGTCGTGCCCGTCGCCGTGCCGCTGCCCCCGGCGCTGTTCACCCAGCTGACCTGCGTGACACCGACGTTGTCCCCG
>JBGQEL010000020.1:0-55583 GCA_041496385.1 Methylomirabilia bacterium
AGGTACGCGGGGACGATCGTGAGCAGCAGGACAGCAATCCCGAGCACGTGACGCGCGAGCAGGGATGGGGCGCCTCGCTCCGTGGAGCTTCGAGCCGCCGATCCCGTTTCGTTCACGTCATTTCCTCCAGTTTTCGCAGTTGGGTTCGGGCGCTTGGATAGAACGGTGCTTCGGAATGGCTCTGAACGCAGCAAGCCGGGAAGACGCAACCGGGGTGCCAGCCCTCCGGAAACACGCTTCCACGCCTGCTGGGGAAGCTAGTTAGGTCGCGCCGCCTAAACCTGTTTCAAGGTGCTGCCGGCGTCACCGATCCGACACGTGCGTGCCATCCGGTCCCCCGGCCCAGGGTCGCGGCCGCACCGGGCTGAACACGGTGCGCCGCGGAGACAGGGCAGGCGGCTTTCGCTCAGCCTCGGGCGCGCGCTGCGGAATCGAACGCAGGCGCAGATTCGCGCACTCGATGAAACAATCCAGGGCCGTGGCGACCTCGGGCACGCTTCTCGCCTTCGCGACCTCGATCGAAACGTCGGCTTCGGCGAACACCGCATTGGTCGCGCCCAGCGCGCTCGATGCCGCGTGCGCCTTGAAGACCGCGATCCATGCGTGGTCCGGCGGTCGGCTGAGCCGGAAGCGGACGTAGGCCCGACCGTCGGGCCCGCGCTGATCGAGCGCGGGTTCGTTGACGCGGTGGATGGTTTGCATGACTGACTCCGTGGCAATCACGCCCGAGCGAGCCGCCCGGTGGACTCAGAACCCGAGACTCACCGAAGAGAGACTAAATCCAAGCACAGAACGGGAGGCCTGTCCAGCGCCCATCGGGCGCAGGACCGCGGCGTAGATCTCCTCGAGGCGCCCTGTCTGAACGCGCGCGTCGTGGTTTCGCTCGACGTGGGCGCGCCCCCGACGTCCCATCGGCTCCCACAGCCGAGGCTCGGTGACGAGCCGCTCGAGATGCTCCGCCAGACGGCGCACATCCCGCTCGGGGCTCAGGAGCGCGCTCTCCCCGTCGACGACCACCTCGGGAATGTCGGCGTGGACCGTCGCGACGACGGGCATCCCGGTGGCCTCCGCCTCGACGATCGCGACCGGTGCGCCGCCCTCGCTATCGCCGTCGCGCGCGGTGATGCTCGGGCTCAGGAAGACGTGATGCTCGAGGAGCATCCGCCGGAACACCGTGTACGGCTGAAATCCGACCCAGGTCACGGCGCCGTTCAACCGGCCCACCAGGGCCAGGATCTCGCGCTTCTCCTCCTCGTCACCGGGCTTGCCCCCGCTGTCGCCGATGAGCGTGACCCGCAGGCGCGGGTATCGCTGCTGGACGCGCGCCACCGCGCGCAGGGCGTCCGGGATCCCCTTCTTCTCGCGGAACGTGCCGGCGATGAGGATCTTGACGAGCCCGGATGGATCGGGCCGGCGCACGACGAAGGGCAGGGTCTCCAGCGGAACCCCGAGACGCTGGATGATGGCCTTATCGGGTGGGCACCCGAGGGCCAGGAGCGCGCGGCGTGTCGCCGACCCTTCGCCGAGGAACACCTGTCCCTCGGCGAAGAGCTGCCGGTAACGATCCCGCCACGCGGGATCGCGCGCGAGCTGGGAAACGTCCGCCCCGTAGAAGCTCGTGACCATCGGCAGACCGACCCGGCGGCGGACGTCCAGGAGCTCGGCGCCCACGTCACCGAAGTGCGCATGGATCAGGCACGCCTTCTGCCGCCGCAGCACGTGAGCGTAGAACGCCGGGCGCGCGCCGCGCAGGCGGCCCTCGCGGAGACACAGCGCGATCTTCCGGGCGTAGCCGAGATCTGCATAGGCGTGGACCCTCGGGAATGGGAAGACGTCGAGGTTCTCCGTCTGCTCGGTGACGACGATCGGAGCATAGCGCTTCATGTGGACCAGCGGCGAGTGGATCCAGCTCCCGGTCCGGAACAGGTACGGGAACACGAAATGCGCGACCACCGGCGCGCTCACCTTCCGGCACCTCCCGGCTGCCACAGGTGCAGGCCCAGCCGCCGCACTTCACCGACGGCCTCGGCGTCGGTGAGCCAGAGCCATCCTCCGTATGTCAGGATCCCGGTCGCTGCGCTCAGGACCAGGACCGCGGGCGGCTCGAAGTGAGCCGCCAGCAGGGCGTGTCTGAGCAGCGCGACGAGCCCCGCCATGAGCACCGAACCGAGGAAGACGCCGCGGACGGACCGCAGCAGATCCCGGACCGGCAGACCGATCACCCGGAAGGCGATCATGAGCTCCGGCACGATCAGCGCGCCGTTGACGGCGGCGTACGCCACGGCCACACCGATCACGCCCCAGCGGATGCCGATGAAGAACGCGGGATAGACGACGGCCGCGAAGGCCACGCCCCAGGCGAACATCAGGCCCGTACGGGCCCGGGCCATGAAGATGCTCCCCGTCGTCGTCGAGATCGATTGCAGCACGCCGACCAGGCACAGGATCTGAAGAATGGGCACCACCGGAGCCCACTGGCGCCCGTAGATGACCTCGATGGCCTCGGGAGCCGTGACGATCAGCCCCAGCATCGCCGGAAACGCCACGGTCGCGATGCCGGACACCGCCTTCAGATAGGCGGCGCGAAACCGGGGCAAGTCGCCACCGATCTCGGCCAGCGCGGGGAACATCACGGCGCAGATCACACCCGCGACGTTCTGGACCGGATAGAGCATCAGCTGGTAGGCCCTCGTGTAGTACCCGAGCGCCAGCGGGCCCAGGTAGCGACCGATCAGCGCGTCGTCGAGCCGTCGACTGAAGTAGTTGACGACCGCGAAGCCCTGCAGCCCGACGCCGAATCGCATCGCCATCCGGACCTCGGAGCCCCGCAGATGCCGGCTCGGCCGCCACGGGCAGCGCACATAGAAGAGGAGCGCGGGGAATGCCGTGCCCAGCAGGCTCGCGCCGACCAGGCTCCACACGCCCCACCCGCCGGCCGCCAGCGCGAGACCCGCCAGGCCGCCCGCGAGGACGCCGCCCCACTCGATCTGCGCGATCGCGCGGAAGTGCAGCTGCTTCGCGAGCCAGGCTCGCTGGGTCGTGCCCGCGGCCGCGAGGAGGGGGACCCACCCGAGCGCGCGCAGGATGGGAATGACCCTCTCGTCCCGGAAAAAGGCCGACGCCAGCGGGGCGAGGAGCCACACGGCCACGCCGACGAGCGCCCCCAGCCCGAGCCCGAGCCAGTGGACGGACGACCACGCGCCCGCGGCGACGTCGGGGCGCTGCACGAGCGCCTCCGCCATGCCGGCGTGCGCAAAGATCTCGAGGAGCCCCACGACGAACATCGCCATCGCGACCAGCCCGTAGTCCCCGGGCGTCAACAGGCGGGCGAGCGCGACTCCGACGACGAACTGCGTCGCCTGGCGAGCGATCTCGCCGCTCGCCACCCAGGCGATCGCCGACCTCGTGCGGCCGGCGAAGGACGGGCTCACCTCATCAGCGCGCTGGCGGACCGGACCGTCGTCACCTCCCGGACCGCGGCGATCACGTTGGCGACGTCCTCGTCCTGCAGCTTGGCCGAGAACGGCAGCGAGACCGTCCGGGCTCCGATCCACTCCGCGTTGGGGAAGTCGTCCGGCTTGTAGCCGAACGTCTCGCGGTAGTAGTGGTGGAGGTGGAGGGCCGTGTAGTGGACGCCGACGCCGATGTTGCGACTGATCAGCTCGTCCAGGACCTGGTCACGGCTCTTGCCGATCTCCTCGGTCCTCAGGACGATCGTGTATAGATGACGCGCGTGGACCGTCCCCGCCTCGACGGGCGCCGGCCGCATCAGGGGAAGGTCCGCGAAGGCATCGTCGTAGCGGGCCCAGATCTCCTCGCGCCGCCGAGCGTTGCGCTCGATGCGCGCCAGCTGGTGCAGTCCGAGCGCGGCTTGCAGATCGGTCATGTTGTACTTGAAGCCGGCGACGCGGGCCTCGTAGTGCTTGTAGCCCTCGTCGGAGAACCGCCGCCAGGCGTCCTGACTCATCCCGTGGAGCGCGTACATCTTGATCTTCGCGGCGATCTCCGAGTCGTCGGTGGTGACCATGCCCCCTTCGGCGGTCGTGAGGTTCTTGGTCGCGTAGAAGCTGAAGCACGTCAGGTTCCCGATCGTGCCGATCTTCCGGCCCCGATGCGCGGCCTCGACGGCGTGCGCAGCGTCCTCGATGACGAGCAGATTGTGCCGGCGCGCCAGCGCCTCGAGCGCGTCCATGCGGCAGGGGCGGCCGGTGTAGTGGACCGGGACGATCGCGCGCGTGCGGGGCGTGATCGCCGCCGCGACGCGCTCGGGGTCGATGTTGCCGGTGTCCGGCTCGACGTCCACGAACACCGGTCGCGCGCCCGTGTGGACGATGGAGTTGGCCGTGGCGCAGAACGTGAGCGGCGTGGTGATGACCTCGTCACCCGGCCCGACGCCGGAGACGAGCATCGCGAGGTGCAGGGCCGCCGTGCAGGAACTGACGGCGACGGCCTCTCGGCACCCGATGTACTCCTTGAAGAGCTCCTCGAACCGCGCGACGCGTGGTCCCGTGCCGATCCAGCCGGATCGGAGCGTTGCAACGACCTCCTGTATCTCGTCCTCCCCGATCAGTGGGCTCCCGAAGACAAGGAAATCCTTCCCCATGGTGAGCTCTCCCAAGAATGTTTCATTTTCATTGTTTTCTCGTCAGCGACTGCCCTGCTCGGTGGCGACTACACTTCCGGGTTCCGGCTAAGAATCGGGAGCGTACCATGCGGCCCGGCCGAAGGCCAGAGCAGGGATGCGCCAGTAGTGTCTCACGATGCACGACCGTGTTTCCGGAAATCGAAAGCGCTCCGGGCAACGCGTGCACGACGGTGACGAACGTCCAGCGCCGCCCCGTTAGCTGCTAGGATCAGGCGGCCGGACCAGTGGGACCGAGGAGGGCGCACATGCGGGCGATCGGGCGGCTGTTCGTGCTGGCGGGGATCCTGCACCTGGCGGCGGGCGAGGCGTTGGCGCAGGGGCCGATCCGGATTGGGTTCATCTCACCGCTGTCCGGCGCGATTGCCGCGGCCGGCAAGGACATGTACAGCGGCTGCGAGCTCTACTGGCAGGAGAACGGCTGGCAGATGGCCGGGCGCAAGATCGAGGTGATCCTCGAGGACAACGAGGGCCTGCCCGCCACGGCGCTGACGAAGCTCCGCAAGCTCGTCGAGAACGACCGCGTCCACATGGTCGCGGGCGTCATCCTGTCGAACGTCGCCTATGCGCTCGTGCCCTACATCGAGCAGCAGGGCATCCCCACGATGTACCCGATCAACTCGGCCGACGACCTGACGCAGCGCAAGCGGCCGAAGTGGCTGATCCGTACGGGCTTCTCGGCGGGCGGCAACATGCACCCGTTCGGCGAGTACGCGGCCCGGGTCCTCGGCTACAAGAAGGTCGTGACGGTCGGTCTCGACTACGCGTTCGGCTGGGAGACGGTCGGCGGGTTCCACAAGTCGTTCGAGGACAACGGCGGCCAGATCGTCCAGAAGCTCTGGGTGCCGCTCAATGTGCAGGACTACGGGCCGTACCTCGCCCAGATCAAGCGCGACGCCGACGCGATCTTCGTCAACGGGCTCGGACGATGGACGCTGCTGTTCGCCAAGCAGTACGCCGACAGCGGCCTCAAGGGGCGCGTCCCGCTCATCGCCAACGGCACCTACACGGACGAGCACGTGCTGCCGCAGCTCGGCGACGAGTCGCTCGGCGTCATCAGCGCGCACCACTACTCGGCCGCGCTGGAGACGCCGGCCAACCAGAAGTTTCGCGCCGCGTACGAGAAGGCCTACCAGCGGACACCGGGCTTCTACGGCGAGAACTGTTACACCGGGGCCCGGATCATCGGCGAGGCCATCCGCGCCATCGGCGGCAAGGTCGAGGACCGCGCCGCGCTCATGGCGGCGCTGCGCGCGGTGAAGATCACCGACGCGCCGCGCGGGCCGGTCGAGATGGACGCCTACGGCAACCCGACGCAGAACATCTACATCCGCAAGGTGGAGCGCATCGGCGGCAAGCTCCAGAACTCGGTGATCCACACGTACCCGGCCGTGAGCCAGTTCTGGAAGTACAACCCCGAGGAGTTCCTGAAGCAGCCAGTCTACTCGCGGGAGTTTCCACCGTGCAGGCACTGCTGAACGGCGTCGCGTTCGACTACGAGGTGAGCGGCGGCGGGCCGGCCTTGCTCCTGAGCCATGGCTACTCGGCCACACGCCGCATGTGGGACGGCCAGCACCGCGCCCTCGACGACCGGTATCGTGTCATCAGCTGGAGCATGCGCGGCCACGGCCAGACCGAGAGCCCAGCGGATCCCGCGCAGTACTCCGCGGAGCTCACGATCGCCGACATGCGTGGCCTGCTCCGGCACCTGGGAGTCGAGCGGGCGGTCGTCGGCGGGCTCTCGCTCGGCGGCTACGCGTCCCTGGGGTTCTACCTGACGCACCCGGAGATGGTCCGCGCGCTGGTCGTCTGCGACTCCGGCCCGGGCTATCGGAACGCGGAGGCGCGCGCGGCCTGGAACCGGCGCGCGCACGAGCGCGCTGCCGAGCTGGAGACGCGCGGGCTCGAGGCACTCGGCGGGCGGAGCCGGGAGATGCGCGACGCGATGGCCCACCATCGCTCGCCGCAGGGGCTGGCGCACGCGGCCCGAGGGATGCTGGCCCAGACTGGCTCGCGCGTGATCGACGGCCTCGCGACGATCGGCGTCCCGACGCTGATCGTCGTCGGGGACCAGGACCAGCCGTTCCTGGCGCCCTGCGAGTACATGGCGAAGAAGATTTCCGGCGCCAGGCTGGAGGTCGTCCCCGGCGCCGGCCACTCGGCAAATCTCGATCAGCCCGAGATCTTCAACCGGATCCTGCGCGGGTTCCTCGACGGCCTGCCGCCCGACCGCTAGGGGCGGCGGCGCTCAGCCCTTCGGCAGCCCCAGCACGCGCTCGCCGATGATGTTGCGCTGGATCTCGCTCGTCCCCGCGGAGATCGTGTACTGCCGCGCTGCGAGCACGCGGTTGAACCAGCGCGGCGCGTCGGGCACCGTCTCCGCGGGGCGGTTGACCAGCACGTACATGCCGAGCAGCTCGCCCGCCGCCTCCGCGATCCGCACGCCCAGCTCCGTGCCGGTGAGCTTGAGGATCGAGCCCTCGGGTCCGGGCGGCTCGCCGCGGATCTGGCGCGTGAGCGCGCGGAAGCGCGTGTACTTCATCGCCTCGCACTCGATCGCGAGCTGCGATAGGCGCTGGCGGATGCGCGGATCGTCCCACGCGGTCCCCCCGTCGACGGGCAGCCGCCGCGCGACCGCGATCAGGTCCCGCACCTGGCCGATGGGGTTGCGCGCGCCCGACGAGTGGCGCTCGTACATCAGCGTCGTCGTCGAGACCTTCCAGCCGTGATTCAGCGGCCCGAGGAGCTGCGCCTTCGGCACCACCACGTCGGTGAAGAAGACCTCGTTGAAGTGATGGTGGCCCGTCATGAGCACGAGCGGCCGCACGCTCACGCCTGGCGTCTTCATGTCCACGAGCAGGCAGGAGATGCCGTTGTGCTTCGGCGCGTTCGGATCGGTCCGCACCAGCAGAATGATCGCGTCGGCGTACTGCGCCCCCGACGTCCAGACCTTCTGGCCGTTCACGAGGAAGTGGTCGCCGCGATCCTCGGCCCGCGTCCTGAGGCTCGCGAGATCGGAGCCGGCGCCCGGCTCGGAGAAGCCCTGGGCCCAGATCTCTTCGGCGTCGAGGATCCGCGGCAGGTAGCGTTCCTTCTGCGCGTCGGTGCCCCAGTGGATGATCGTCGGGCCCACGAGGTTGAGGCCCATGCCCGGCAGGACCGGCGCGCGCGCGCGCGCGTATTCCTCGTCCCAGATGACGCGCTCGACGATCGAGGCCCCCCGGCCGCCGTACTCCCTGGGCCACGCGATGCCGACCCAGCCCGCGCCGTGCATGGTCTTCTGCCAGGCGCGGCGGCGCTCGAACGTCTCGCGATCGGCGGCGACGCGGTCGTCGGCCGGGTCGTCCAGGCTCAGCTCGGGCGGGAGATTTGCGGCGAGCCAGCCCCGCAGCTCCTTGCGGAAGGCCTCGTGCTCGGGCGAGTACTCGAAATCCATGGCGGTCCGGCCGCTAGCATATACTCTTTGGCTCCAGGGGAGGGACGCGACATGTCCTGGTCGCTCGGCGGCATCGTCCGGGAGCACGCGCGCCGGCGCGGCGACCGCCCGATGATCACTTACGGCGCGCGCACGATCACCTGGACCGAGATGGACGCGCGCTCGAGCCGGGTGGCCCAGGGGCTGCTGGCCGCGGGACTCGCCGCGCAGAGCCGCGTCGCCTTCGTGGACAAGAACGGCCCCGAGTACTTCGAGGTGCTCTTCGGCGGGGGCAAGGCCAACGTCGTCAACGTGGCCGTCAACTGGCGGCTCACTCCCGCCGAGATGGCCTACGTCATCAACGACGCGGGCGCGCGGCTCCTCTTCGTCGGCCCCGACTTCCTCGGCCACCTCGACGAGATGGAGAGCGTCCTCAAGACGGTCGAGAAGATCATCGTCATGGGTGGGCACCCGCGCCACGAATCCTACGAGACGTGGGTCGCCCGCCATCCGGCCGACGATCCGGCGCAGCCCGCGGCGCCCGGCGACGTTGCGATGCAGCTCTACACGTCGGGCACGACGGGCCTGCCGAAGGGGGCGATGCTCACCAATGGCAACCTCGGCACGCTCCTGCCCTTCGTCGGGCCCTGGTGGCACTTCGACGAGACGTCCGTGAATCTCGTGTGCATGCCGCTGTTTCACATCGGCGGCTCGGGCTGGGCGCTGGTCGGCATGGGGGTCGGCGGCCACTCGATCCTCTTCCGTGAGTTCGTGCCGGGGGAGATCCTGGCCGCGCTCGAGCGCCACCGGATCACCAACGCGCTCTTCGTGCCCGCGATGCTCCAGTTCCTGACGGCGGTTCCCGGCGCGTCCGAGCGCGACTACGCCGCCCTCCGCGCGATCGTCTACGGGGCCTCGCCGATCACCAACGAGGTGCTCGTCCGCTCGATGAAGACGTTCCGCTGCCCCTTCATCCAGGTCTACGGGCTCACCGAGACGACCGGGGCCATCACGCAGCTTCCCGCCGCCGATCACCTCGTGGAGGGACCCCGCGCCTCGCTCCTCCGGTCGGCGGGCAAGGCGTTTCCCTGGGTGGAGCTCCGCGTCGTGGACGCCGCGACCGGGCGCGCCTGCGCGGGCGGCGAGGTGGGCGAGGTGTGGACGCGCTCGGTGCAGAACTTCAAGGGATACTGGGGCAAGCCCGAGGAGACGGCGCGGACGCTCGGCGCCGACGGATGGCTCAAGACCGGCGACGCCGGCTTTCTCGACGCGGAGGGCTATCTGTTCCTCACGGACCGGGTCAAGGACATGATCATCACCGGGGGCGAGAACGTGTACCCGGCCGAGGTCGAGAACGCCCTGTCCGATCACCCGGCGGTCGGCGACGTCGCCGTGATCGGCGTGCCCGACGATCGATGGGGCGAGACGGTCAAGGCGATCGTGGTGCGAAAGCCGGGCACGGCCGTCCGCCCCGAGGAGCTCATCGCCTTCGCCCGCGCGCGTCTGGCGCACTACAAGTGCCCGACCTCGGTGGACTTCGCGGAGTCACTGCCCCGCAACCCGTCGGGCAAGCTCCTCAAGCGCGAGCTGCGCGAGGCCTACTGGAGGGGTCGCGAGCGCCGGATCAACTGAGCCTCGGGTCGATCCTCAGGGACGGTAGAAGGGCTTGTCGCCCTTGATCGTCACGCGATGACCGTGGCGCCGCTGCGGGAAGTAGTCCCACATCGCGTGGTGCTGCACGCAGCGGTTGTCCCAGAAGGCGATCGAATCCTTCCGCCAGCGGAAGCGGCAGTGAAACTCAGGCGTCTCCACGTGGCGGAAGAGGAACTGCAGGAGGGCATCGCTCTCGGGTCGCGCGAGCTGGACGATGCGGCGCGTGAAGCCGCCGTTCACGAAGAGCGCCTTCCGCCCGGAGACGGGATGCGTGCGGATCACGGGGTGCTCGGCCTTCGGGAACACCTTGCCCTCGTCCTTCAAGCCGTAACGGCCCCGGTAGACGTGCTCGCCCTCGTGCATGGCGGTGAGGTCTTCGAGGAAGCGCTTCATCGGCTCGGAGAGGGCGTCGTAGGCGGCGTACATGCTGGCGAAGAGCGTGTCGCCGCCCACCGGCGGCAGCTCGTGCATATAAAGGACGCTGCCCATCGGGGGGTCGGGGTCGCAGGAGACGTCGGAGTGCCAGTACTCGCCGGCGACGTGCTTGGAGTTCTCGTCGGCGTGGATGACCAGGATCTCGGGGTGGTCCTCGACGAGGCTCGGCGCCGCCGGGTGGGTGTGGAGCTCGCCGAAGAGCCGGCCGAACGCCTTGTGCTGGGCCGGCGTGAGGTGCTGGTCGCGAAAGAAGATGACCCCGTGCGCGACCAGCGCGTCGTGGACTTCCTTGAAGGTGCGCTCGTCGAGCGGCTTCGCGAGGTCCACGCCCTGGATCTCGGCGCCGATGTACGGCGTGAGCTGTTCGACCTGGATGGACGTGTAGGTCATGGCCGATCCTCCCTGGGGCGCCCCGTCGACCCCGACGCGCGCCGGGCCGCGAGCCGAGGCTAGTCGGGTCGCGCCACCGGTGTCAAGGTATGATGCAGCCATGGAACGCACGAAGCCCGGGCGGCGGCGGCGCCGGGGCGTGAGGAAGCCTACCCGCGCATCCAAGGTGGCCCCCGCTCCCGAGGTCTTGATCGACGAGCCCGACGCGCTCGCGGACGACGCCGCGTTCGCCGCGACCCCGGTAGACACGGTCAGGGATGTCGGCGCCGTCGCCGCGCCCGAGGAGCTCGCGCTCGAGCACGAGCCCATGGAGGCGCTCGCCACGCCCGAGCCCATCTTCGCCTCGCGCGTGCCGCCGCCGGCGCCCGAGCCGCCGCTGCCGGCGTCCCGGCGCGCGATCTTCTTCGACGTCGAGAACGCGAGCCAGCCCGGACGCATCGCGCGGGTGATCGACCACCTAGCCATCGACCGCCTGGGCCGGCGGACGGAGTTCGTGGCGGTCGGGAACTGGCGCGTGATTGGCCAGGATACGGCACGCCTGCTCGCGCGCCACGGCGCCCAGCTCGTCCACAGCGCACCGTCGACGGGAGTGCGGGACTGGAGCGACCTCCGCATCGCGGTGAGCGCGGGGGTGTGGCTGGCCGCCGCCCGTCCCGGCGACGTGCTGGAGATCGTCTCCGACGACCGCGCCTTCGATGCGGTCGGGGACGTCGCGGCGGCGCTCGGCATCGCGTTCCGCCGGCTCTCCTCGCGCTCGCTCGCCGGCGCGCCGACGGAGGAGCCGCGCCCGGCGGCGCCGGTGAGCGACGCGAGGCGCCGGCGCGGCGGGCGTGGTGGCCGCCGCGCCGGTGGGCCCGCGCCCGCGGTGGTCGCCGAGCCGCGGCGCGTCGAGCCGAGGCGTCAGGAGGCGGCGCCGGCGGGCGAGGGGCACACCGCGCCGCACGACGAGCTGCTCCAGATCGTCCGCGAGCTGGCGGAGCGCGCGCCGAACGGCACGGTCCTCATCGACACCCTGGCGCGCACGCTCAAGGCGCGAGGCTTCGCGCGGCCGGCCGGCTCGCCGCGGCTCGTCACGCGGCTCCGGCGGATCAAGGAGCTGTCGGTGAGCCCGACGGGGATGATCACGCCGGTCGGCGAGGCGGCGTTGCCGGAGCCCGTCGCGGCGCTGGCGAGCGAGGAGGCAGGTGCGCCCGAGCCCGTCGCCGCCCGGCGGCGGCGGCGCGGGCGCCGCGGTGGACGCGGGCGGCGCCGCCCGGCGAGCGCGGGCGCGGCCACCTGAGTCCCGGCGTCTAGCTCTTGACGAGCATCGCCTGCGCCCGCGCGCGCAGCTCGTCGGGCAGTGGCGTCGACTTGCGCGCGTCCATGTCGAGGTGGACGCCGAGCTGCTCGAGCGTCGCGACGCGCTCGCCGCTGCGCTCGTTCGTCATCACGTGGAGCAGGCGCATCGAGGAGTTACCCACGTGGAGCAAGGCCGACTCGACGCGGACCGCGTCGCCCGAGTGGAGCGGGCCGTCGACGGTCAACTGGAACTCGAAGGTCGAGAAGCCCCGGTGCGCGGTGCGCTGGTAGTCGGGCGTCATCCCGAGGCCCGCGATGGCGTGGCCGTTCGCCGCCGAGAAGCGATGGATGTAGTGCGCGAGCGCGCTCTGGTCGAAGACATCGGTCTCCCAGGGCTTGACGGTGTCGCGCGCGGTCTGGCGGAAGTCCTCGAGGCGTCGCGGCCGGGGCCGCTGCTCGCGCGCGGGACCGTCCCACTGGACGCGGTTCTCCTCCGCCGTCCGCTGCTGGTCGGGAGCGAAGGCCACCGCCCGGCGGCTCGCCAGCTCCACATGGCGGACGCGCTGCTCCACGGTGGTGCAGACGGCGCCGGTCTCCGAGTTGAAGACCTTGTGGCCCAGGACGAGCGCGTCCGGCTCGACCGCGACGACGCCGCTCTCGGCGTGCATGAGATCGCCCACGCGTAGCTCGTGCTCGTAGCGGACGTAGCAGGCGGTCGTCACGCAGCCTCGCCCCGAACGGTCCATGTACGCCGGCCCGAGGCCCAGCGCCTCGAGCAGGTTGAGCCCGGCGTCGGCGAAGCGGACGAAGTAGTAGGCGACCGTGAGGTGGTCGTTCTGGTCGACCTCCCAGCGGTACACAACCCCTCGATATGTCTCGAGCCAGCCCACATTCGCCTCCCTGCGGGAATCTCTCTCCGCCCCTGCTACAATCCTAAGGGCATGACCCCCGACGGCAAGGGCAGCAGCCTATCTCAGATTCAGCCCGCGCGCTCGACTGAAGTCCGTTCGGTCCTGCTGGACGGCCCGGCCACGTTCCCGTTCCGGAGGGAGCTGAGCCTGGCGCCCCTGCTCAACTTCTGGGCCCAGGAGTTCGGCAACGTGCTGTCCCCCAAGGGCCGCTTCGCGGGGATCGTGCGGGAGGAGGCCGAGAAGGCGCCGGAGCTGCTGAGTCCCATCACCGACCTCTCCGTCATCGCCCGGTATCGGGAGCTGATCGACGTGCTGATGGCCGCCGTCTTCCCGCCGGCCTCGTTCGATCAGGAGTTCGGCGCCGCGCTCGTGCCGTTCCAGTGGGAGAGCTTCTACCATACGCCCGCGTTCGAGCGCCTCTTCAAGGGCGAGGACGGCGCCATTCGTGGGAGCGTGAACCTCGACCCCGCGACGCTCGATACCGTGCGGCGCCTGAAAGCGTACGCGCTGGTGCTCGAGCGCGTTTACGGCGTCGAGCTGCGCCTGGACTACCCGACGACCCTGACGGTGACCGACCCGGACACGGGCCTCGACCGCCACTTCCGGGTGGAGCTGGACCCGCGCTTCATCGACGTGGAGGCGGTGGGTCCGGTGCCGCCGCTCACCGACGCCGCCCGCCTGCGACTGCGCGACGCCCACATGAACCCGGATCTTCTCGGCGAGCTCGTCCCACCGGAGCGCTTCGTGCTGCGTGGGTTCACGATCTTCCGGGCCGTCGAGGTGACGATCCGCGAGGTGCTGTCCTCGCTCAAGCGCGACCTGATCGACAAGGAGTCGATCGTCTCGAGCACGCTCTTCCAGGTGTTGCAGCAGCGGCTCCGGACGCTGTTCCGGCGACCCGAGCTCCGCTTCGGCCTGGCCGCGCTCGACGGCGATCAGGTGCTCGTGCTCAACTACGGCGTCCAGACCGAGGACGGCTGCATCTTCGCGGACTCGCGCCATCTGACGACGGCGGACTTCGCCGGGTCCATCTACGAGCGCGCGGTCAGCCAGGGGGGGCCGCTGATCGTCGAAGATCTGGAAGCCGTGTCCGGCCGGACGCCGGTCGACGACGAGGTGCTCCAGAGTGGGGTGCGCAACATCATCGTCGCGCCGCTCCACTATCAGGACAAGGTCATCGGCACCCTCGAGCTGGGCTCGCCGCGGCCGGGCGATCTCGACGCGTCCCATCTGCCGCTGCTCCAGGAGGTGCTGCCGCTGTTCGCGATGGCGGTCCAGCGGAGCATGGGGGAGCTGAACTCCCGCATCCAGGCGGTCATCAAGGAGAAGTGCACGGCGATCCATCCCGTCGTCGAGTGGCGGTTTCGCAAGGCGGTGCTCGCCGGCATCGAGCAGCACGCCGAGGGGGGCGCGGACGGCAGTCTCGAGATCGAGCCGATCGTCTTCGAGCGCGTCTACCCGCTCTACGCGCTCTCCGACATCCGCGGCTCCTCGACGCAGCGGAGCGTCGCGATCCAGGCCGACCTGCTCACGCAGCTCCGCCTGGCGAAGGACGTGGTGCAGGCCGCGCACCAGGCGCGCCAGCTCCCGGCGCTCGACGAGCTGCGGTACCGCCTGGACAAGACCATCGCCCGGATCGACAAGAGCCTGCGGTCGGGCGACGAGGCCGGGGTCGTCAACTTCCTCCGCGCCGACGTCGAGCGCCAGTTCGACACCCTGCAGGAGTTCGGGGTCGCCGTGCGCGAGCGCGTCGCGGCCTACCGCGCGGCGATCGATCCGAAGATCGGCACGGTGTACCAGCGGCGCCGGCTCTTCGAGGAGAGCGTGACACGGATCGCCGAGGGGATCTCGTCGTACCTCGACCTCGAGGAGCAGACCGCGCAGGGCATGTTCCCGCACTACTTCGAGAAGCAGAAGACCGACGGCGTGGACTACCAGATCTACGTCGGTGGCTCGCTCCTCGAGGACGGGCGCTTCGATCCGCTCTATCTGAAGTCGCTGCGCCTCTGGCAGCTCATGGTCACCTGCGGCGTGGCGCGCCGGGCCCATCAGCTCCGGGACCAGCTCCCGGTGCCGCTCGAGACGACGCATCTGGTCCTGGTCCAGCACACGCCCCTGTCGATCCGCTTCCGCTTCGACGAGAAGCGCTTCGACGTGGACGGCGCGTACGATATCCGCTACGAGATCGTCAAGAAGCGGATCGACAAGGCGGTGATCCGTGGCACGAACGAGCGCGCCACCCAGCCGGGCAAGATCGCGATCGTCTACGCGCAGGCCGGCGAGGCGCAGGAGTACCGCGCCTACATCGAGTATCTCCAGCACCTCGGGTATCTCGCGAAGGACGTCGAGGACTTCGAGCTGGAGGAGCTGCAGGGCGTCCATGGGCTCCGCGCCCTCCGGGTCGCCGTCAACCTCGACAACCCGCGCGTCGAGCGGCCGGTGCCGCTCCGCGATCTCCAGACGGCCGCCCCCCTCCGGACCGCGCGCTAGAGGTTGAGCGCCTTCATCAGCGGCGCCGGGTAGCGCAGCCCCGCGGCGGCGCCCGCGGGCACGGCCGCCGAGATCCGGCGCACGTCCTCAGGGCTCAGCAGGACGTCCACCGCGCGCGCGTTCTCCTCCAGCCGCTCGATCCGCTTCGTTCCCGGGATGGGGACGATGTCGCGGCCCTGCGCCAGGAGCCAGGCGAGCACGAGCTGGCCGGGCGTGCAGCCCTTCTCTTTCGCGATCGCTTCGAGCTTCGCCACCAGCTCGAGGTTCCGCTCGAGATTGTCACCCTGGAACCGTGGGTGGTCGCGGCGGCGGTCGTCCTGCGGGATCTCGGCCGCGCTGTGGACGCGGCCGGTCAGCAGGCTCCGGCCGAGCGGCGAGTAGGCCACGAGCGCGATGCCGAGCTCGCGCAGGGTGGGGAGCGCCGCCTCGGCCTCGGTGCGATAGAGCAGGGAATACTCGGTCTGGAGCGCGGCGATCGGGTGGACCGCGTAGGCGCGGCGCACGGTCGCGGGCGCGGCCTCCGAGAGACCGAGGAAGCGCACCTTGCCCTGGCGGACGAGCGTCGCCATGGCGCCCACGGTGTCCTCGATCGGCACGCTCGGGTCCACGCGGTGCTGGTAGTAGAGGTCGATCTCGTCCACGCCGAGGCGCTTGAGGCTCGCGTCGCAGGCCTGGATCACGTACTCGGGCCGGCCGTTCACGCCTGGGGTCCCGTCGGGCTTCCGGAGGTTGCCGAACTTGGTCGCGAGCACGGCCGTGTCCCGGCGCCCCGCGAGCGCCTTGCCGAGCAGCTCCTCGTTGTGGCCCCAGCCGTACATGTCCGAGGAGTCGAGGAAGTTGACGCCGAGGTCCAGCGCGCGATGGATCACCGCGATGGACTGCGCGTCGTCGTACTTGCCGTACGCCCCCGACATGGACATGCAGCCGAGACCGACGGCCGATACCTTGAGCGTGCTGTTGCCGAGCGTTCGATAGTGCACTGGCCCCTCCGTGGGATCGCGACCCTGGGTACGATGCCGCCGACGGATTCTAGCGCAGACGGGGTGGACTCGAGCGGCACTTTCATGCGTCGTCTGGATGGACAATCTCCTGAGAGCTCGCATCAGGCGTCCCGCGTCACGCGGTCGGCCACGAGCGACGCGATCTCCGCCTCCGTGAATCCGAGCCCACCGAGGATCGCGCGCGTTTCCGAGCCGAGGGGCGGTGTGGGCGGCGCGGGCCGGAAGCCGGGACCGTCGAGCGTCAGCGGCGGCGCGAGCACGCGGATCGGGCCGAGGGCCGGGTGCGGGAGCTCGTGGACCATCTCGTTCGCGACAGCCTGCGCGTCGTCCAGCAGCTCGAACGGCAGCTTCACGTCGGAGGCCGGCAGGCCGTGGGCGTCGAGGACCGTTTTCCACTCGGCCGTCGGCCGCGACGCCATCACGCCCTCGACGCGCGCGCGCAGCGTCGCGTAGTGCCGCGCCTGGCCCTCGCGGTCGGCGATCGGCGCCGCGTGGTGCGCATCGGCGAGGCCCAGGGCCTTCATGAACGCGCGCTGGAGCCCGGGGCTGACGCAGGCGACCCCCATGACGCCGTCGCGCGTCGCGTAGGTGCGGAAGTAAACGTTGACCATGCCCGGCGTGCGCACCTGGGGAACGAGCGCCGCCTGTTCCGGGAAGGGCCGGCCCGCGGCCCGCAGCTCCGCGAGGCTGGCGCGCGCCGCCGCGTGCGTGGCGCCGTCGAGCTCCTCCACGCGGACCATCGAGTTGTTCTGGAGCACGAGCGCCGCCATCATGAGCGCCACGTCGACCCGGCCGCCGTGCCCGGTGCGCTCGCGACGCAGGAGCGCGGACGCGATGCCGAACGCGAGCGTCATCGCGCACATGTAGTCGGCCACGGGCGCGTCGCCGGACATCGGAAAGCCGTCCTGCACGCGACCCAGCGTGGCCATGAGGCCGGTCCGTGCCTGCACGACCAGGTCCATGCCGGCCAGCCCGGCGTCGGGCCCGCGTCTGCCGAAGGCGCTGACGTTGCCGACGACGAGGCGCGGATGGCGGGGCGCGAGGCTCGCGTGGTCGAGACCGAGCTCCTCGGCGAGCCCGGGGCGGAAGTTCGTCAGGACGACGTCGGCGCGCGCGAGCAGGCGCTGGAGCACCTCCGTCACGCGCGGATGGCGGAGATCGAGCGGCAGCGCGTGCTTGCCGCGGTTGCGCGAGACGAAGTGGCGCGTCTCACCGGACGCTCCGAGCGGCGCGAGCTGGCGCACGGGATCGCCCTCGAGCGCCTCGACCTTGACGACGCGGGCGCCGCCCTCGCCGAGCACCTGCGCGCAGAACGGGACCGCGATGAACTGGCCGAACTCCACCACCTCGATGCCGGCGAAGGGCCTCGTCTCGTCCATGACGCGTAAGGGTAGCGGGGAATCTGCTATCCTCCAAGCCCGGCCATGAAGACCGACCTTCCGAGCGTCTGCCCGCTCGATTGCCCCGACACCTGCAGCCTGACCGTCACGGTCGAGGACGGCCGGATCGCCGCCGTGCGCGGCTCGGACGCCAACCCGTACACGGCGAGCGTCCTCTGCGCCAAGGTGCCGGCTTCGTACCCGGCCTTCGTCCACGGGCCCGGCCGGCTCCTCACGCCGCTCCGGCGGGTCGGGCGGAAGGGCGAGGGGCGCTTCGAGCGTGTCTCCTGGCAGGAGGCGCTCGACCTCGTTCACGCGCGCTTCACGCGCGCCGCCGCCGAGCACGGTCCGCAGGCGATCCTGCCGCTCAACTACGCCGGCCCGCACGGCATGCTCGCGGGCGGGTCCATGGATCTGCGCTTCTTCCACAAGCTGGGCGCGAGCCTGCTCGATCGGCGCCCGCTCTGCGGCGGGATCCGCACCGAGGCGTGGGTGGGCACCTTCGGCCCCGTGCCCGGTATGCGCCCCGAGCAGGCCGAGGCGGCGAAGCTGATCGTCGCCTGGGGCAACAACGTCACGTGGTCGAACCTGCACTTCACGCCGGTCATCAACCGTGCGCGGAAGAACGGCGCGAAGCTCGTCGTCGTGGACCCGCGCCGGACGGTGATCGCGCGCCAGGCCGACCTCCACGTGCCGCTCCGGCCGGGAACGGACGTGGTGCTCGCCTGGGCCGTGGCCGCGGAGCTGGAGCGCCGCGGCGCGCTGGACCGCGCGTTCATCGAGCGCTGGGTGGAGGGCTTCGACGAGTTCATGGCGGGGGCGCGGCCCTGGAGCCCGGGCGAGGCCGCGCGCGTCTGCGGCGTGCCGGAAGACTCGGTGCGGCGGCTCGCCGAGTGGTACGCGACGCTCTCGCCCGCGGCGATCAGCGTGGGCAACGGGCTCGAACGCAACCGCTGGGGCGGCAGCGGCATCCGCGCCGTCCTTGCGCTGCCCGCGCTCGCGGGAAAGTTCGGCGTGCCCGGCGGAGGCCTCGTCAACGGCGCCTCGTTCGCGTTCCCGAAGACGCCGGCGAAGCTGGCGCGCCCCGACCTGATCGCGCCGGGGACGCGCACGCTGAACATCATCGACGTCGGCCGCCACCTGCTGGATCCGGGCCTGGCGCCGCCCCTGAAGGCGCTCTTCATCTACAACCACAACCCGCTGATCGTCCACCCGGACCAGAACCGCCTGCGGCGCGGCCTCGAGCGCGAGGATCTCTTCGTCGTCGGCTCCGACGTGGTGATGACCGACTCGCTCGCGTACGCGGACGTCGTGCTGCCCGCGGCGAGCCATTTCGAGCACGCCGACCTCTACCCGGCGTACGGCCAGCACTGGCTCCAGCGCGCGGAGCCCGTCATTGCGCCCCAGGGCGAGGCGCTGCCGAACACCGAGATCTTCCGGCGACTGGCCGCGCGCTTCGGCTTCGCCGAGCCGATCTTCAGGGCGAGCGACGCCGAGCTGATGGACGACGCGCTCGACGGGGACGACCCGCGACTCGGCGGCGTGCGTCCGAGCCGGCTCCCGACCGGCCGCGCGCTCGCCATGACAGTGGGCGGCGCGGAGGCGGTCCTCTTCGGCAACGTGTTTCCGAAGACGAAGTCGGGGAAGGCGGAGCTGGCGTCGAGTTATCTCGAGAAGAAGTACGGGGCGCGGCTGCCCGGCTTCCGCCCCCTCGAATCGCGCTACGCGCTGACGCTCATCTCGCCGGCTTCGGACAAGCGCATCACCTCGACCTTCGGCAGCGTCGACGGCGGGGACGCGCCCGACCTCGAGATGCACCCGGAAGACGCGCGGGCCCGGGGCCTCCGGGATGGCGCGCGGGTGCGCGTCTTCAACGACCTCGGCGAGATCCGGCTGCCGCTTCGGGTGACCGACACGGTGCGGCCGGGCGTCGTCTCGACGCTGAAGGGCGGCTGGATGGGCACGAGCGACAACGGCCAGACGGTCTCCGCGCTCTGCCCGGCGGACCACGCCGACATCTCCGAGGGCGCCTGCTTCAACGACGCGCGCGTCGAGGTGGCGGCGCTCAGCGCGCCGGCCGCTTGAGCGCCTCGCCCGCGTAGCGTCGCACGCGCTCGCTCGGGTCCCCCGCGAGCTTGTCCAGGACCTCCCTCGGCGTGGCGCGGTTGTGCGCGAGGTAGAACCGCGTCGTCTCATCCGGATCGGTCCGGAGCCGCTCCGCGATCGCCGCGTCGATCGAGGGGTTGCGGGCGGCGCCCCACCGCACGAACTGCTCGGGGCTGCCCGCCAGGCGCGCGAGGATGGGCAGCGGCGTGCTCGGATTCGACGCCAGGTTCTGCGCCGTGACACGGTCGCCGTCCGTCGCGAGGCGCTCGAGGATCTCGCGCGGCGTGTTCGGATTCCCGGCGAGGCCCCAGTGGACGAGGTAGCCGTCGTTGCGCGCGGCGATCTCTCGCAGGATGGGCTCGGGCGTCTCGCGGTGGAAGGCCACGTCGCTGAGGACGTACTCGTTCGTCGAGGCCGCGAGGTAGGGGATCGCCTCGGGCGGCATGCTCGGATTGCGGATCACCTTGCGCACGACCGCCAGGGCGTCACGGTCGAACATGGTCGCGAGCCCGCCGCGCTTGGCGTGCATGCCGGGGTCGTCGCTCCGCGCCATCTCCAGCAGGATCGGGGGCGGCGTGCTCCGGTTGGCCGCGATCGCGGAGAGCTGGAGATAGTTCTTCTTGGCCATCGCCGCGCGATAGCGCTCCGCGAGGACGCCCGCGCCCACGCCCGGGTCTTGCAGTCGGTGAAAGGTCGCCACGTTCGCGCCCAGGCTCACGACGAGGTAGCCCGAGCCGGCGAGGAACGCGACGGCGATGAGCCAGAGGGCGACGGCGCGCGGGCCCTGCCGCCAGGCCGCGGCCGTGCGCGCGAGCTGATAGAGGCAGAGGCTCCAGGCGGCGGCGATGACGGCGGCGATGCCGAATGTCCAGGGGACGAAGATGATTCCGATCGCGGCGGTCGAGGATCGCTGGCGGAGGATGAGGAGAACGTAGAGCGCGCTGGCCGCGAGGCCGCCCACGACGGCGCCGGTGACCATCCAGCGCACCGCGGTCGATCGCCGATGGCGCCAGGCAACGACGAGCCCGACCACTACCAGAACGAGCGGGAGCAGCAGGTAGAGCTCGACGAGCACGAGGGCGTCGCAGGGCGCCGGGGCGTCCCGCTAGCGGCGGGCCTTGCGGCGCGCGCGGACCGCCGCCGCCAGCTCGCGCAGCACGGGCACCGTCGTCTCCCAGCCCATGCACCCGTCCGTGATGGACTGGCCGTGGACGAGCTTCGTCCTGTCCCTGAGCTCCTGGCGGCCGTCGACGAGAAACGACTCCATCATCAGGCCGATGACGCCGCTCTCGCCCTGCGCGACCTGGCCGGCGACGTCGCGCGCGACGACGGGCTGCCGCGTGTAGTCCTTCTCGCTGTTGCCGTGGCTCGTGTCCACCATGAGCCGCGCGGGCAGCTTGGCGTCCCGGAGCGCCGCGAGCGTCTTCTGGACGTGGAGCGCGTCGTAGTTCGGGCCGTCCTGGCCCCCGCGCAGGATCACGTGGCAGTCGGGATTGCCGCGTGTCGAAACGATGCCGGCGAGCCCCTGTTCGGTGACACCGAGAAAGCGATGTGGATGGGCGGCCGCGTGGAGCGCGTCGATCGCGATCTGCACGCCGCCGTCGGTGCCGTTCTTGAAGCCGACCGGCATCGAGAGGGCCGAGGCGAGCTCGCGGTGCACCTGGCTCTCGGTGGTGCGCGCGCCGATCGCACCCCAGGTGACGAGGTCCGCGATGAATTGCGGCGTGATCGGGTCGAGGAACTCGCAGCCCGAGGGCAGGCCCAGCTCGACCAGGTCGAGGAGGAGCTTCCGCGCCAGGCGTAGCCCCTTGTTGATCGCGAACGAGCCGTCGAGCTCCGGATCGTTGATGAGCCCCTTCCAGCCCACGGTGGTGCGCGGTTTTTCGAAATAGACGCGCATGACGATCCGGAGGTCTGGGGCGAGCTCGTCGGCCAGGGCCTCCAGACGCCGGGCGTACTCGAGGCCGGCGTGGGGATCGTGGATCGAGCACGGGCCGACGATGACGATCAGGCGATCGTCCTCCCCGTTCAGGATGCGGCTGACCTCCCGGCGCGTGCGGCCGACGATGAGCGAGCCCTTCTCGGTGAGCGGCAGCTCCTCGAGGAGGATGGCCGGCGGAATGAGGGGCCGGATCGACTCGACGTGCAGGTCGCGGGTCTTCATCGGGGACCTATTGTACTAGACCCTCCGGGGATCTCGTTCTCGTCCGCGCCAGGCCGTATGATGGGGGGCCACGAGCCAAGGAGGGCTGCCGGATGGACCTGACCTATTCCCGTGACGAGCTGGCGTTCCGCGACGAGGCGAGGGGATGGATCCGCGAGAACCTCCCCGGCCAGGTGCGCGACAAGGTCCTCAACTACCGGGAGCTGAGCAAGGACGAGCTGCTCGGCTGGCACCGGACCCTGGCGACGAAGGGCTGGGTCGCGCCGCACTGGCCGAAGGAGTGGGGCGGCACCGACTGGACGGTCGTGCAGCGCTACATCTTCGAGGAGGAGTGCGGCGCCGCCGGCTGCCCGCCCGTGGTGCCCTTCGGCGTGCGGATGTGCGCGCCGGTCCTGCTCCAGTTCGGGACGCCGGAGCAGAAGCAGCGGTTTCTGCCGCGGATGTACCGGGGCGACGACTTCTGGTGTCAGGGTTACTCCGAGCCGGGCTCGGGCTCGGACCTCGCCTCGCTCAAGTGCCGCGCCGTCCGTCAGGGCGACCACTACATCGTGACGGGCCAGAAGATCTGGACCACGCTCGCGCACTACGGCGACTGGATCTTCTGCCTGGTGCGCACGGACCCGAGCCGCGAGAAGCGCCAGGAGGGCATCTCCTTCCTGCTCATCGACATGCGATCGCCCGGGATCACCGTGCGGCCGATCGTGCTGATGGACGGCGGCCACGAGGTGAACGAGGTCTTCTTCGACGAGGTCAAGGTGCCCGCGGAGAACCTGGTGCACGAGGAGGGCAAGGGCTGGACGGTCGCCAAGTACCTGCTGGGCTACGAGCGCATGGGCACGGGGAACATCGCCGTCTGCAAGCGCGAGTTGGCGCGGGTGAAGGAGCTGGCGGCGCGTGCCATGGACGACGGCCGGTCGCTCCTCGACGAGCCGCGCTTCCGCGACCGGCTGACGCGCGTCGAGGTGGAGCTGATGGCGCTCGAGATCACCAACCTGCGATTCCTCGACCAGCTCCGCGGCGGCCGGCCGCCTGGCGCCGAGGTCTCGCTGCTGAAGATCAAGGGCACCGAGATCCAGCAGGCGCTCACCGAGCTGATGATGCAGACGGCGGGGCCCTTCGCGCACGCCTTCCGGCCGGTGGACGCGGCGGCGGCCTTCGACGCGTTCACCGCCTCGCTGGCGCCGCGCTACATGAACGTCCGCAAGGCGACCATCTACGCCGGCTCCAACGAGATCCAGCGCAACATCATCGCCAAGCTGACCCTGGGTCTGTAGGCGGGAGGGCCCGACATGGACTTCGAGTACACGGACGAGCAGAAGCTCCTCGCCGAGACGCTCAAGCGCTTCCTGGCCACCGGCTACAACTTCGACGCCCGCGCCAAGATCGTCGCCTCGGCGGCCGGCGTGAGCGAGGACGTGTGGGCCGCCCTCGCCGAGATGGGCGTGCTGGGCGTGGCGTTCGACGCCGCGCACGGCGGCTTCGGCGGCACCACGGTGGACATGATGATCGTCATGGAGGCCCTCGGCGAAGCGCTCGTCGTCGAGCCCTACCTGGCCACCGTCGGCCTCGGCGGGCGGTTCGTCGCCCGCGGCGGCACGGCCGCGCAGCAGGCGCGCATCCTGCCCGGCCTCGTCGAGGGCAAGACGAAGATGGCGTTCGCCCACACCGAGCGGGGCGCGCGGTACGCGCTCGGCCAGGTCGGCCTGCGGGCGCGCGCGGCGGGCGACGGCTTCGTGCTCGACGGCGAGAAGTGCATGGTTCTCCACGGCGGCTGCGCCGACCTGCTCGTCGTGTCCGCGCGCACCGCGGGCGGCGAGCGCGACCCGCGCGGCGTCGGTCTCTTCCTGGTCGACCGTCGCGCCACCGGCGTGGCGCTCACCGAGTACCGCTCGATCGACGAGATGCGCATCGCCGACATCCGCTTCACGAACGTGACCGTGCCGCACGAGGCGCTGCTCGGCGCCGACGGCGACGGGCTCGAGCTCGTCGAGGAGGTGGTGGACTACGCCACCGTCCTCGTCTGCGCCGAGGCGGTCGGCGCCATCAAGTACGCGCACGACGCCACGCTGGAATATCTGAAGACGCGCCGGCAATTCGGCGTGCCCATCGGCAGCTTCCAGGCGCTCCAGCACCGCATGGTCGACGTCCTCATCAGCTACGAGCAGGCGCGCTCCATCGCCTGCCTGGCCTGCGTCAAGACGGACACGGCCGAGGCCGCCGAGCGCCGGCGCGTGGTGTCCGCGGCGAAGATCAAGATCGCCGACGCGGCCCGGCACGTGAGCCAGGAATCCGTGCAGCTCCACGGCGGCATGGGGATGACCGAGGAGCTGAAGATCAGCCACACGTTCCGGCGGCTCACGGCGATCGCGCAGGCCTTCGGCGACGCCGATCACCATCTCGCCCGCTTCGCCGCGGCCGGCTGAGCGTCGAGCCCCGCATGACCATCAAGGGCAAGGCGTACATCGCGGGCGTCTGGGAGCACCCCACGCGCAAGGCCGACGACAAGTCGCTGGCGCAGCTGCACGCCGAGGTCGCCAAGGGGGCCCTGGACGACGCCGGCCTGACGAAGCAGGACGTGGACGGCTACTTCTGCGCCGGCGACGCCCCCGGCCTGGGCGGGCTCTCCATGGTCGACTACATGGGCCTGCACGTGCGGCACCTGGACACCACGGAGACGGGCGGCTCGTCCTACGTGATCCACGTCGCGCACGCCGCCGAGGCGATCGCCGCCGGCAAGTGCAACGTCGCGCTCATCACGCTGGCCGGCCGGCCGCGCGCCGAGGCCATGGCCACCGGCACGGCGCCGCGCAACTACGGCGCCGCCGCGCCGGACGTCGCGTTCGAGTTTCCGTTCGGTCCGACGGTGGTGAACCAGTACGCGATGGCGGCGATGCGCCACATGCACCAGTACGGCACGACGAGCGCGCAGCTCGCCTGGATCAAGGTGGCCGCCTCGCACCACGCGCAGCACAACCCGCACGCGCTCCTCCGCGAGGTCGTCACCGTCGACGAGGTCGTGGGCTCGCCGCTGATCGCCGACCCGCTGCACCGGCTCGACTGCTGCGTCATCACCGACGGCGGTGGGGCGATCGTGGTGACGCGCCCGGAAGTCGCGAAGCGCCTCGCGCGGCCGACGGTCCGGGTCCTCGGCGCCGGCGAGGCCGTCAAGCACCAGCGGGGCGGCAAGATCGACCTCACGTACACCGGCGCCGTGTGGTCGGGCCCGGCGGCCTTCGCCGAGGCCGGGGTCCGCCCGTCCGACATCAAGTACGTCTCGATCTACGACAGCTTCACGATCACGGTGCTCATCACCCTCGAGGACCTCGGGTTCTGCGACAAGGGGCAGGGCGGCAAGCTCGTCGCCGACGGCAACCTCATCTCGGGGACCGGCCGGCTGCCGTTCAACACCGACGGCGGCGGGCTCTGCAACAACCACCCGGCCAACCGCGGCGGGCTCACGAAGGTCGTCGAGGCCGTGCGCCAGCTCCGCGGCGAGGCGCACCCGGCGGTCCAGGTGAAGAGCTGCGACCTGGCGCTCGCGCACGGCACGGGCGGCTCGCTCGCCACGCGGCACGGCAGCGCGACGCTGATCATGGAGAGGGCCTGAGCCATGAACGCGCCGGACCGCACGATCCCCGCACCGCCGGTCAATCCGGAGACGCAGCGCTTCTGGGACGCCGCCGCCGCGGGCACGCTGCTCCTCAAGCGGTGCGCGGCGTGCGGAGAGAGCCACCACTACCCGCGCGCCCTCTGTCCGTTCTGCGGGAGCGACCGGACCGAGTGGCGGGAGGCGTCGGGCAGGGGAACGGTCTATTCTTACAGCGTCTTCCGCCGGGCGCCGGTGCCGTACGCCATCGCGTACGTCACGCTCGACGAGGGCGTCACGATGATGACGAACATCGTCGACTGCGACCTCGACACGATCCGGATCGGTCAGGCGGTCTCGGTGGTCTTCAAGCCGACCCACGGCGGTCCGCCGGTACCGATGTTCACTCCCGCGGCGAGGGAGCGGCCATGATCACCAAGTTCGCCACCGTCTACCCCGGCCACGTCGACCTGCCCGACATGGGCCAGGACGCCACCCCGGCCAACGAGCGCCGCTTCTCCAACGAGCACCTGGCGACGGTCTTCGACAAGACCGACGCCGTCGCCCGGACGATGGACGAGCTGGGCTACTACGCGATCTGGCTGGCCGAGCACCACTTCCAGCACGAGGGCTACGAGGTCCTGCCGAACCTCCTCATGTCGGCGGTGCACCTGGCGCACATCACCAGGCAGATCAAGATCGGCTGCGGCTTCAACATCGCGCCCATGTGGCATCCGCTCCGGCTCGCCGAGGACTACGCGACAGCCGACATCCTCACCAGGGGCCGCGTCATCTTCGGCGTGGGCCGCGGCTACCACACCCGCGAGGTCGAGACGTTCGGCGCGCCCATGCTGGACGCCGAGGCCAACCGCGCGCTGTTCGAGGAGCAGGTCGAGATCATCTTCAAGGCGTTCAACCAGGAGTCGTTCGCGCACCACGGCAAGCACTACACGCTGCCGCCGAACGTCCCCTACCGCGGGTACGAGCTGCGCGAGCTCACGCTCGTCCCGCGCCCGCTCCGCCGTCCGGTGGAGTGCTGGCAGCCCATCGTCAGCGCGAGCGCGCGGGGCCTCGACTTCATGGTGCGCCACGGGATCAAGGGCATCATCGGCGGCGGCGCCGCCACCATGGCGGAGGGCCCGATCCACGGCTACCGCGAGGCCGCCGCGCGCGCCGGCAAGAATCTGGCGCTCGGCGAGAACCTCTGCCTCGGCATCTTCTTTCATCTGGCCGAGACGCGCGAGAAGGCCGTCCGCGAGATCACGCCCTTCTACGAGGAGCACGTGAAGATGTTCGGGCCGCTCGGCTTCGTGCCGGGCATCACGGCCGCCCAGCTCGCGGCGTCCACGAAACGCGGCGGCTGGGGCGCCGCCGGGGTCCCGACGGTCGAGCACTACATGAAGACCGGCTCCTGGTTCGCCGGCCCGCCCGAGGATCTCGTGGCCTACCTGAAGGACCTCCAGAACCGCTTCCCGGGTCTCGAGCACGTCAACATGAGCATCAGCATGGGCACGCCCCAGGCCGTCATGCTCGAGCAGCTCGGCTGGTTCGCGAAAGAGGTCATGCCGAAGTTCAGGGGCGTCTGAGGCGTGGCGACCTTCGTGCTCGTCCACGGGGCCTATCAGGGCGGCTGGATCTGGCAGCGCGTCGTCGAGCGCCTGCGCGCCGCGGGCGACGTCGTGTACGCGCCGACCCTCGATGGGTGCGCCGAGCGCCACGATCAGATCCGGCCCGGCATCACGGTGGCGACGCACGCGCGCGAGGTGGCGCAGACGCTGTTCTACGAGGATCTCCGCGACGTCGTGCTCGTGGGCACGAGCGCCGGGGGCATGGTCGTGTGCAAGGCCGCCGAGCTGGCGCCGGAGCGCATCGGGCGCCTCGTCTTCGTGGACGCGCTCGCGCTCCTGCCCGGTGAGCGGATCGCGGACATCGTGAAGCGCCCCGCGCCCGTGTCGACCGGCCTGGCCGTGGGACCCTCGCGCGAGGACGCCGAGCGCCGCCTGTTCGCGGACCTCGATCCGGCGCTGCGCGCCTGGGCGCTGGCGCGGTACACGCCGCACCCCATCGCCGTGATGGACGCGCCGATGGAGCTCGAGAGCTTCTGGACCCGCGCGTGGTCGGCGTCGGTGATCTGGTGCCGGCGCAGCCCCAATCCTCTCGAGACGCACCAGCGCCGCACCGCCGAGCGGCTCAAGGCCCGCTGGACGGAGCTCGACTCAGGACACTATCCGATGCTGACCCACCCCGAGGAGCTCGCGCGCCTGCTCGGGTGAACCGTTGCGCCGCCCGTCGACGGGCGTGCGCCGTTTGTTGACACGCTTCAGACGCGTACTCTAACCTCGAACGATGGAGCCAGCTCCCGAGCACGCGCTCCAGGCCGAGCTGACACGGCTCCGCGAAGTGGCCGACACCGCGCCCGTCATGCTGTGGACGTCGGGAGCAGATCGTCGCCGCGACTTCCTCAATCGCTCCTGGCTGGAGTTCACCGGCCGCTCGCTCGCGCAGGAGCTTGGCGAGGGCTGGCTCGACGGGCTCCATGCCGAGGACCGGCCCCGATGGCAGGCGGCGTTTGCCGCGGCCTCGGCGGCGGGGAAGCCCTACACCCTCGAGTATCGGCTGCGGCGCGCCGACGGCGAGCACCGGTGGGTGCGCGAGAACGCGCGGCCCCGGGCCACCGCCGAGGGAGGGTTCGGCGGCTTCATCGGCTCTTGCGCGGACATCACGGACCACCGGCGTGAGGTCGTCCGCCGGCAGCAGGAGGCCGAGGAGCTGGCGCGCGTCGCGCGTCTCGTCAGCGAGACCCTGGATCTCACGACCGTGGGCGAGCGGATCGTCGAGAGCGTGCTGGAGCTGCTGGGCGTCCACAGCTCAGCGATCCGCCTCTTCCGGCCTGACGGCCTGCTTGGGGCGATCGCCCTGGGAGGCCGGGCAAAGGAGTACGCGGGCCTGCGAGACGCCGTTCCCGCGGGCGTCGGTCTCGTCGGGCGGGCCGCCGTCGAGGGAAGGCCGATGTGGACCGAAGACTTCCGCCGCGACCCGCGCTTCGAGCTCAGTCCCGAGATCCGCGAGCGGAACGCCGCGGTCGGGATCATCGCCGGCCTCGCGGTGCCGCTGCGCGCGGCGGGGAAGGTGATCGGTGTCCTCTCGGTCGGCAGCCCCGAGCCCCGCGCCTTCACGGAGGGCGAGATCGCGCTCCTCCAGACCTTCGCCGACCAGGCCGCGATCGCCATCCACAACGCCCAGACCCAGGAGACGCTCGCGAAGCACGCCGAGCGCCTGACCATCCTGCACGACATCGACCGGGCGTTGATCACCGAGCAGGCGCCGGCCGCCATCGCGGAGGCGGTGCTCTGGCGATTGCGGGACCTGCTCGGCGTTCCCCGTGCCATCGTCAACCTGTTCGACTGGGAGGCCGGCGAGGTGGAGTGGCTGGCGGCGGTCGGGCGCCGGCGCCTCCATCGCGGGCCCGGCGTCCGCTACTCGATGCGGCTCGCCGGCGACGTGGAGGCCCTGCGGAGAGGCGAGCCGCAGGTGCTCGACGTCGATGCCTTGCCGGCGAGCCCGGAGAAGGACGGGCTGCTCGCCTCGGGCGTCCACGAGTACATGGTGGTCCCGATGATCGTCGGCAGCGAGCTCATCGGCTCCGTCAGCTTCGGCGGAGACCGGGGCCAGCGGTTTCCTCCGGAGCAGGTCGCCATCGCGCAGGAGGTGGCGACACAGCTGGCCATCGCGATCACGCAGGCTCGACTCCACGAGCGCGTCAAGCGGCAGGCGGAGGAGCTCGAGGTCCGGGTCGCGGAGCGCACCCAGGAGTTGAGTGCGGCCACGGCCGAGGCGGATCGGGCGAACCGGGCCAAGAGCGAGTTCCTGTCGCGCATGAGCCACGAGCTTCGGACGCCCCTGAACGCGATCCTGGGCTTCGGCCAGCTGCTGGAGCTGGACGAGGCGTCCGCCGAGCAGAAGGAGAGCGTCGGGCAGATTCTCCGGGCCGGCCGTCATCTGCTGGGCCTGATCGACGAGGTGCTCGAGATCAGCCGGATCGAGGCCGGACGGCTGCAGATGTCGCTCGAGCCCGTGCCGCTCCGGGAGACGGTCCGCCATGCGATCGATCTGGTCAAGCCGTCGGCCACGCGATCGTGTGTCTCGGTCCAGTCCGAGCAAATCGACGAGCAGCTCCACGTCCTGGCCGATCGGCAGCGTCTGCAGCAGGTGCTCCTGAACCTCCTCTCGAACGCCATCAAGTACAACCGCCCGGACGGCCTCGTGACCGTCGCGTGCGAGCAGGTCGCCGAGGGTCGGCTGCACGTGTCGGTGACCGACACCGGCTCGGGGATGGCGGCGGACAAGCTGGAGCGCCTCTTCACGCCCTTCGACCGCCTGGGCGCGGAGGCCGGTAGCATCGAGGGAACCGGACTCGGTCTGGCCCTGTCGAAGTCCCTCGTCGAGGCGATGGGCGGCGCGCTGCACGTGCGGAGCCGGCCGGGCGTGGGCAGCACGTTCTCCGTGGAGCTGGCGCTCGTGGAGGGCCCCGTCGTGGTGGATGTCGTCCCTTCACTGCCGGTCGAGGCGCGCACGGATGGGGACGCGCGAAGGCTGCCGAGAACGATCCTGTACATCGAGGACAATCTCTCGAACCTCCGTCTCGTCGAGAGCCTCCTGGGACGGCGGCCCGGCGTGACCGTGCTTTCGGCGATGCAGGGGCGCGTGGGGCTCGAACTCGCCCGCGCTCATGGCCCGGACCTGATCCTGCTCGATCGCCACCTGCCCGACATCTCCGGCGACGAGGTGTTCCGGCTGCTCCGCGAGGATCCACGCACACGGGACATTCCGGTCATCGTGCTCAGCGCGGACGCGATCCCGGACAGGGTCCGGCGGCTACTCGCCGCCGGCGTGCGGGCCTACCTCACGAAGCCCCTCGATATCCATCAGCTCCTGGCGGCCGTGGAGGAGTGCGTCCGGCGGGACGGTGACTGACGCCCGGCGCCGACACCTCGGCGCTCAGGGCGCCGGGCCGCGGTGGGGCGGCCACCGCCTGAGCGCCTCTTCGCGTAGCTTCACCTTCTGGATCTTGCCCGAGCTGGTCATGGGGAAGTCGTCGAGAAAGACGACGTGGCGGGGGATCTTGAAGCTCGCGATGCGGCCGCGGCAGTGGGCGAGCACGTCCTCCTCGGTCAGTGCCTTGCCCGGTGCGCGACGGACGAAGGCGACCCCCACCTCGCTGAGGCGCGCGTCCGGGTAGGCGACCACGGCGGCGAGGTTGATGCCGGGGTGCGACATCAGGTAGGCCTCCACCTCCATCGGGTCCACGTTCTCGCCGCCGATCTTGAGCATGTCCTTGTAGCGGCCCATGAAGCGCAGGTGCCCGTCGGGGCGGAGCGTGCCCATGTCGCCGGTGTGCATCCAGCCCTCGCGGTCGACGGCCGCGGCGGTGGCCTCGGGCTTCTCGTAGTAGCCGCGCATGAGCGTATAGCCGCGCACGAGGATCTCGCCGGGCGTGCCCGAAGGCTGGTCGCGCCCCGTCGTGGGATCGACGACGCGGATCTCGTAGCCCGGCGCCGGATAACCCGAAGCCTCGCAGGACTGCTCTTCCGTCGAGTCGAGCGCGCCGATGGAGGCGCCGACGCCGAACTCGCTCATCCCGTAGCCCGAGACCAGCGGGCCGAAGAGCGTGCGCGCGCGGCGGGCGATGGGGACGGAGCTGGCCATCCCGGCGCCGAGGATGCCCGTGCGGACGCTGGAGACGTCCCGCGGTTGACGCGCGTGGGCCTCGCAGAGCTCCTTGAAGTGCGTGTCGAAGCCGTGGAGCATCGTGGCCCGCTCACGGGCGATCAGCTCGAGGCTCTCCGCCGCGTCGAAACCCTCGGTGAGCACCTGGCGGGCGCCGGTCACCATCGAGGTGAGCATCCCTTCCGAGAAGGCGAAGAGGTGAAACAGCGGGAGGTACATCATGATGACGTCCTGCTCGCTGACGGCCAGGCGGAACGCGCGGTCGGTGACGTTGCGGATCATGGCGTGGCCGTGCATGACCCCCTTGGGGAATCCGGTGGTGCCCGACGTGTACATGAGGAAGGCGAGGTCCCCGGGATCGACCGCCGCCGCGCGCAGCGCGAGCGCGCCCGCACCGGCCGGCGAGCCGCTCCCGAGGACGTCGGCCCAGGGCACCGTCTCCGGCTGCCGCTCGTCGCCGAGGAGGACGATGCGCTCGAGCTTGGGGAGCCGGCTCGCGCCCGGCGCCGCCCCCAGGGGGGCCAGCTCGCGGACCATCGCGAGGTAGTCCACGGGGCCCGCGCGCCCGGCCAGGATCAGCGTGGCGGAGTCCGACTGTTCGAGAATGTACGCGACGTCGTCGGTGCGGAGCCGCGTGTTGACCGGCACGAGGACGGCGCCGATCTTGATCGCGGCGAACGCGATCTCGATCCACTCGGGGCGGTTGGGCAGCCAGAGCGCGACCTTGTCGCCGCGCCGGACGCCGAGCGCGATGAGCCCCCGCGCGACGCGGTCGACGCCGGCGGCCAGCTCGGCGAAGGTCCAGCGGCGTCCCTTGAAGCAGAGCGCCTCGCGCACGCCCCAGCGCCGCGCCGCCCGCTCGGGGAGCGCGCCGATCGTGGTCGGCTCGAACCACACGGTCGGGTTTAGCTGGCGCTCCAGACGAACGGCGCGAAGTGGGCGTTGTTCCGGCCGGACGTGTCGTCCCAGTCGATGCCGAAGGCGTGCATGTGGCCGCGGGACGCCTTCGCCAGCGCCAGACGCGAGGCCGCCGGGTGCCCCACATTGTCGAGGTAGATCGGCTCTCCCTGCTTGGCGCCGGCGACGCCCTCGATGGCAATGTCGAGCACGCCGGGGATGGAGACCGAGCGGCGCATCCCGGTCTTCTCGATCTTGATGGGCTTCGCCTCGGCGCCGCCGAAGCGGCCGACCAGTGGACCGAGCGCGGCCATCGGCCCACCACCCTGGCCGCTCGCGATCGCGGACAAAGCCTCGCGCTGCGCCGCCGAGGCGCGTTCGTCCAGGATCACGCCGACGGTCCAGTTACCCTGGATCATCGGCCCCGGCGTGTGGAGCAGGACGGCGAAGCTCAGGCCGTCGAGGTTCGTGCTGCCGTACCTGCCGCGCACAACGCTGAACACGAGGCCCGCGTCGCAATAGCCCTTGGTCGGCGGCGCCGCCATCCCCGAGGTCGGGCAGGGGCACAGGAAATCACAGTTGCACGCCTCGAAGTACTCGCCGCTGATCTCCCACGTCACGTTTGCCATGATGAATCTCCCCCGGTTGCTCCGCGTCCCGTCACATCAAGTGGCCACCCGCCCGCAGCGCCACAGCCAGATCGGGTCGAACGGCGACGGCCACGCCGAGAAGCAGGAGCGCGACGCCGGCCACTCGCGCTACCCACTCGCCACACGGCAACAGCTTCTCGGCCGCCACGACCGCCGCGACGAGCAGGACCCAAGGGAGTCCCATCGCCCCGGCCGCGACAAGCACGACCATCAACGCCCAGCAGCAGCCCACGCAGTAGACGGCATGCGCCCAGCCCATCGCCAGGCCGCCACGCCAACCCGCGCGCCAGTGGCCGAGGAGGAACCCGAGGGGACTGCGGCAGCCGCTGAGACAGACCTGCTTGAGGCGCGAGAGCTGGAAGATCCCGGCGACCAGGAGCACGCCGGCGACTACGTACGCCAGCACTTTTCCGGTGACGGCGTCGAGCGCCACGCTCGCGAGATAGATCGGGACACCTGTCGCCGCCCAGAGCACGAGATACGTGAGCGTGAAGAGCGCGACCGGCACTCCCCGGACGAGCGCGCTCCCCGCATTCCGCTGTGTCGCGGCGTAGAGGCCGATCATCGGTGAGGCCGCCGGCAGCATCATCGCCGCCATCATGACGGCCCACGCCGCTACGTAGACGGCGCCGCCGGCGATCGTCGGCGCCATGGGCATGCCCATGCCCGCCATATCGTCGGTGTCCATTCCCGGCCGCAGGAGCCGGACCCACGCCGCCGTCGTGATCAGAAACAGGAGGCCGTGGGTCAGGACGGTCGTGCGGTCATGGCCCGCTACGGCAGCGGGTGACGGGCCGGATTCGGAGGGAGGGTCAGCCAGCATCGCCGGCACTCTATCCCCGGCCTCCCCGCAAGTCCAGCGTGCACGGCGCGGCCGCGCTCACGCGTCTGCGGCCGCTCATGGTCTCAGTCTCCCATCACCAGACCGCCGTCGACCTTGATCGCCTGGCCGGTCATGTAGTCCGAGTCCGGCCCGGCCAGAAACGCGACGACGCCGGCGACGTCCTCGGGCGTCTCCCGCCGCCCGAGCGGGATGTCCGCCTTCCGCCGGTTCCACGCCTCGCGCGGCGCCCAGCCGAAGAGGGCGGAGAGCTCGCCGTCGATCTGCTCCCACATGGCCGTGTCCACGGCGCCCGGGCAGACACAGTTCGAGGTGATCCGGTCGGCCGCCAGCGCCTGCGCCGCCGAGCGCGTGAGGCTGATGACGCCGGCCTTGGAGGCGGAGTATGGCGTCAGCAGGTGATTGCCGCCGCGGTAGCCCGCGACCGACGCCGTGTGGATGAGCTTGCCGCGGAGCTCGGAGCCGGGGATGGGCGCCTGGCCCTTCATGCGCCGCGCCGCGGCCTGGAGGACGAAGAACGCCGCGCGCAGGTTCACGCCGAGCACGCGGTCCCACTCCATCTCCGTCACGTCGAGCAGCGGCTGGACGCGGATCACGCCGGCGTTGTTGAAGAGCACGTCGAGACGGCCCCAGCGACGGAAGGGCTCGTCGACCATGCGCGCGACGTCGACGGCGCGCGTCACGTCGGCCTGGACGGCGACGCCGCCCAGCTCGGCGGCGAGCTTCTCGACCCGCGGGCCGTCGAGGTCGGCGAGGACGACCCGGGCGCCGCCGGCGACCAGGCGGCGCGCCGTCGCCACGCCGATTCCGCCCGCGGCCCCGGTGATCAGGACGATGCGGTTCTCGAGCTGGGCCATGACTCCTCCTTGTTCACGCGAGCGGCACGATGGCGTAGAAGCGCGGCACCTCTCCCACGACGCGCGTGACGTGCCCGCGGCCGGTCAGGTCCTCGGCCAGCACCACGTCGCCCGGCCCGATCCGCGCCACGGAGCCGTCGCCCACCTCGATCTCGGCGTGGCCCGAGAGCGAGATCGAATACTGTCGCCGCGGAGCGCAGTGCCAGCTCAGCACGTATCCCGGCGGGGAGACCCGAAAGACGATGCCCGTGGCCCCTTGCGGCGCGGTGCCCTCGCCGTGGGCGCCCTCGGTGTCGGTGAAGGGCCGCATCGCCAGAGGCACCTCGGCCAGGTGCGACTGTCCGTCCGGGCCGCTGTAGACGCGCCAGATCCTCGCCATGGTCGTGCTCTCCTACGCGTGGATGCGGTAGATGCGGATGCTGTTGTCGTGGAAGAGCGCCCGCTGGGCGGCGGGCGGCAGATCGGCGACGAAGCGTCTGAAGCCGTCGACGATCGTGTCGTAGCTCGCGCAGAGGCCGTCCACCGGGAAGTTCGACGCGAACATGCAGCGCGCGACGCCGAAGACGGCGATCGTCTCGCGCACGACGCGGCGGTTGCTCTCGCCCGGCCAGGTCTGGTCGCGCGCGCCGAGCCCCGAGATCTTGATCGCCACGTTGGGCTCGGCGGCGACGCGCGCGAGCGCGCCACGCCAGGCGCGCAGGCCGTCATCACTGCGGTCGACGGGGAGCCCCGTGTGGTTCACGACCATCTGCGTCCGCGGGAACGCCCGCGCCAGGTCTGCGGCCTCGTCGAGCTGGGCGAACGGCGCCTGGAGGTCGTACGAGAGGCGATGCCGCTCGAGGAGCGCGTAGCCGCGGCGCCACGCGTCGTCGAGCATCTGCCCCGGCGCGGGCTTCTGGCGGATCCCGCGCACGAAGTCGAACCCCGCGTGCGCCGCGAGCACCTCCCCGGCGTCGTCCCGCTCGAGCCGCGCGTGTCCCACGGCCACCGTCGGCAGCTCGTGGGCGCGGCGCAGCTCGGCGAGCCAGCGTGTCTCGCCCACCTCGTCGGCCGGGTCCCACTCGGCTTCCATGTGGACGGTCGCGGCGACGCGGTGCTTCGCCGTGTCGCGCCGATAGTCGTCGGGCAGGTAACGCCGCCTGATCGCCGCGTAGTCGCCGTAGCGGAAGTCGGCGAGGGGCGCGATCGTGAGCCAGGGATAGGGATTGCGCGCGGGGTCCCAGAAGTGCTGGTGCGCGTCCACGATCGCGTCGTCGTCGGCCACTAGGCGGCCGGGGCCTGCAGCGCCACGCCGCGCGCGAGCAGGGCGCCGATCTCGGGCTCGGCGTACCCGAGATCCTCCAGGATCTCGACCGTGTGCTGACCCAGCTCGGGCGCCGCCGTCGGCGGCGTCTTCGCGACGCCGGTGACGCTGATCGGATTGGCCACCGTCTCGAGCCGCCCGAAGCGCGGGTGGTCGAACGCGGGCAGCAGATCGTTGGCGTGCATCTGCGGGTCGCTCGCGACGTCGTCGTACGTCGCCAGGATCGCGAACGGCAGGTCGTGCGCCTCGAGCCGCGCCTTCCAGTACGCGGCGTCGTGCTCACCGAAGACCGCGTCGAGGATGGCGACCAGCTCCGGGCCGTGCCGGCGCCGCCCCGCCGTGTCCGCGAAGCGCGGATCGGTCATGAGGTCGGGGCGGCCGACCGCGGCGCAGAAGCGCGGCCAGAGCTTCTCCGGGTTGACGAGCGCGAACTTCAGCATGCGCGCGTCGCGCGTCTGGTAGTACACGACGGCGACGCCCTGGCCGCGCGGGCCGGGGACCTTGGGGTGGAACGTGGCGCCGCAGAGCCGCGCCTGGATGCTCGTCGCGTTGGCCCAGGCGCCCGCGGCGAGGAGCGAGGTGCCCACCTTGAGGCCGCGCCCCGTGCGCTCGCGCGTGAAGAGCCCCAGCGCGACGGCGCCGAAGAGGGCCAGCGCGCTCGGATGATCGCCGGCGCCCGCGGCGAGCTGGCCGAGCGTTCCCTCGGCGGTCAGCAGGCTCGCCTCGAGCCCCGAGCGCGACCAGTAGACGATGGTGTCGTACGCCGGCTTCCCCGCCTCCGGCCCGGCCTCGCCGAAGCCCGAGGCGCTCGCGTAGACGAGCCGAGGGTTGAGGGGGGCGAGATCCTCCCAGCGCAGCCGGAGCTTCTCGAGCGCCGCGGGGCGGTAGTTGGTCAGGAACACGTCCGCGCGCGCGACAAGCCGCTGGAGGATCACGGCGCCCTCCGGCTGCTTCAGATCGAGCGCCACGCCCTTCTTCGAGCGGTTGTCGACCAGGAACGAGTAGGGCAGCTCGGAATCGGGCAGCGTCGGCAGCTCGTGCATGCGCCGGTTGTAGTCGCCCTCCGGCGGCTCGACCTTGACGACGTCGGCGCCGAAGTCCGCCAGCATCGCCGCCGCCGAGGGCACGAGGATCATCGAGGCCGCCTCCACCACACGGATGCCGGCGAGGAGGCTCACGCGCCCGGGTCGAACGCCGCGTCGGTCACGGGCGGGATGGTACCAGACCTCGGCGATGCTACACTGCGTCAGTGAAGCTCGCTCATCCGTGGTCGGAGCCGCCGGCGCCCGGTGAGGTCACCGTCGTCGCGCCGGGCATCGCGTGGCTCCGAATGCCGTTGCCGTTCCAGCTCAACCACATCAATCTCTGGCTCCTGGAAGACGGCGATGGCTGGACGGTCGTGGACACGGGCGCCGGGCTCGACGACACGCGCGGACTCTGGGAGCGCATCTTCGCCGGACCTCTCGACGGCCGGCCGGTCACGCGCGTCCTGGTCACCCATTTCCACCCCGACCACATGGGCAACGCGGGCTGGCTCACCGAGCGCTGGCGGACCGATCTCTGGTGCACGCAGACGGAGTGGCTCTACGCGCAGTACGCGCGCCGCGCGCGGGACGGAGGCGACGGGGACGCGCGCGTGGCCCACTACCGGCGCCACGGCGCGCGCGAGGACGCCCTCGCGCTGATCCGGGAGCGCGGCAACCCGTACCCCGCGCTGGTGCCCACGCTCGCGCCCGCGTACCGGCGAATCCGCGAGGGCGACGCCCTCGAGATCGGCGGCCGCCGCTGGGAGGTGCTCACGGTCTACGGACACGCGCCCGGGCACGCGTGCCTCTGGTGCCGCGAGCTCGGCGTCCTGATCTCGGGCGACCAGGTGCTGCCCAAGATCACGACGAACGTCAGCGTGTGGCCCGAGCAGCCCATGGGCGACCCGCTCCGCCTCTACCTCGACTCCTTCGCGCGCTTCCAGCCGATGCCACCCGAGACGCTCGTCCTACCCTCGCACGGGCTTCCGTTCACCGGCCTGCACGCGCGGATCGCCATGCTGCGCGAGCACCACGAGACGCGCCTGGGCGAGGCGCTCGACGCGCTCGTCGAGCCGCTCTCCGCCGCGGACCTCGTCCCGACGCTCTTCCGGCGCACGCTCGACAGCCACCAGCTCGGCTTCGCCCTGGGCGAGTCGCTCGCGCACCTGCGATTCCTCGAGTCGGGCGGCCTCGCGGCGCGCGTGGTCGGAGAGGACGGCGTCCACCGCTTTCGCAAGGCATGACGGCCGCGGCGGGCATCACGGCCGTGGTCTTCGACATCGGCGGCGTCGTCCAGGACTCGCCGCTCCACGCGATCGCCCGCTTCGAGCGGGACCACGGGCTGGCACCGAACGCGATCAACCGCGCCGTCGTGGCGGCGGGCGAGCGCGGCGCCTGGTCTCGGCTGGAGCGGGGCGAGCTGACCGTCGAACGCTTCGTCGCGCCGTTCGAGGCCGACTGCCGCGTCTTCGGCCTCGAGGTCGACGGCACGCGCCTCATGACCTACATCGCGCGCGCGGGCGTGGCGCGGCCGCAGATGGTCGGCGCCATCCGGCGCATCCGCGCACGCGGCCTTCGTGTCGGCGCGCTCACGAACAACTGGGAGACGGAGAGGCCCCTGCCGCCGAGCCCGCTCCGCGAGCTGTTCGACGCGTTCGTGGAGTCGCGCGCGGTCGGGATGCGCAAGCCCGACCCACGCATCTACCAGCTTGCCTGCCGCGAGCTCGGCGTCGAGCCGCGGGCCGCCGCATTCCTCGATGACATCGGCACGAATCTGAAGGCGGCCCGCGCGCTGGGGATGACGACGATCAAGGTCGTGGAGCCGGACGCGGCGCTCCGCGAGCTCGGCGCGTTGCTCGGCTTCGACCTGCTCGGTTAGAATCCCCGTCTCACGCCACATCGCTTCCCGCGGCGACCCGGGGCGACGGCCGAGTGCGCCAGGGGTCCCCGGACCCGTTCCAGTCTCGCGACGACGGCGGTGGCGCGTCTGCTGGAGCCCAGCAACAGCGGAGCAGCGGACGCGTGCCGCGTGGTCGCGGGGACCCCTGGCGCACTCGGCCGTCGCCCCGGGCTCCGCGCGGCATGCTAAGGATTTCGAAAGCGGCGGGGGCGGCGGCTCAGGCGGGCGAAAGGCGGTCGACGAGCGCGACGAGGCGCTCCGTCTCCGGACTCGTGAGATCCACGAACCAGAGGGCGACGCCTTCCTCGTCCACGCGACTGACGAGCGCGACCGCCTCCATCGGCGGCCCGCCGTCGGGCGGCGTGAAGACGACGCGCAGGCCGCCTCCCGCCTTGAGGCGCGCGTTGGTCTGAAGCTTCATGCCCGCCGCGGAGATCTCCGTGCACGTGCCCTTCCAGGTCGTGCCGCGCTCGGAGACGAGGCTCACGGCGAGCTTCATCGGGGCGCGCCGGGCCGCCCGCCGGCGCGCGCCGGGCCCTCCCTCGCGCGAGCGCGCGTAGGGCTCCAGCAGCTCCAGCACGCCCGCGAGCCGCTCGAGGGTGACCGGCTTGCGGAGATAGTCGAGCGCGCCGAGCTGGAGACACTGGCGCGCCTCGTCCTCGCTCGTCGCGCCCGAGACGACGACGACGGGCACGCCCGCCGCGCGGACCATCGGATGATCGAGAAACGCCAGGCCGCTCATGCCGGGCAGCCGGACGTCGAGCAGGATCGCGTCGGGCGGCTCGCGCTCGAGCTGCTCGAGGGCGCGCTCGGCGCTCTCGACCGCGACGGGCTCGTGGCGAAGCGCCGCGGCGAACTCGCGGAAAACGTCGCGGACCCCCCGCTCGTCCTCGACGATCAGGATGCGCACGCCTGCGACGCTATGCGCAGACCGGAGCCACGTCAAGGGCCGGCGGGACGGCGCCGGGTGGCGGGCGGTGCATGGTATCGTGGGGCACCGCGACCGGCGGGGGCCGGCGCGCGACAGAACGGAGGCGGCGATGAGAGCTCACACCGTGCGAGGCGTGGTCGCGGGTGTGGCGGTCGCGGTGGCGCTGCTGATGGCCGGACCCGTACGGGCCCAGCCGGCGGGCACGCTGGTGGTTGGGCTCGTGGCCGAGCCGGTCAACCTCGATCCCGCGCAGGTCACGGACCTCAACTCGAATCGGGCCGGCCGCCGCATCGTGGAGACGCTCGTTACGTTTCCCGACGAGAGCACGCAGGTGGTGCCGGGCCTCGCCGAGTCGTGGACCATCTCGAAGGACGGCCTGCAGTACACCTTCAAGCTCCGCCGCGGGATCACGTTCCACGACGGTACGCCGCTCAACGCGGCGGCCGTGAAGTTCTCGATCGAGCGCCAGATCAACCCCGACCACCCGGCCGCGAAGCTCGGCAAGTACCCCTTCGCCAACTATTTCTTCGGCAACGTCAAGGCCGTCGAGGTCCTGAGCGACGAGCGTGTGGCCTTCCTCCTGAAGGAGCCGCGCGCGTCCTTCCTGGCCATTCTCACCGCGGCCGCCGCCTCCATCGTGAGCCCGACCGCGGCGATGAAGTGGGGCCCCGACTACGCCAACAACCCCGTGGGCACCGGGCCCTTCAAGTTCGGTTCCTGGGAGCGCGGGCAGCGCGTGGTCCTCGAGAAGAATCCCACGTACTGGAAGGGGCCGGTCAAGTTCGACCGCGTCGTGTTCCGGCCGATCGTCGAAGACCAGGCGCGTCTCACGGAGCTGCTCACGGGTCAGCTCGACCTCATCGTCGGCGTGCCCGCGGACTTCGTCGGCCAGCTCGAGGGCAACCCCAAGGTCAGCGTGCTCAAGCAGACGGGCGTGCACGTCTGGTACCTGGGCATCAACAACCAGAAGAAGCCGCTCGACGACCGGCGCGTGCGCCAGGCGCTGAACTACGCGGTCGACAAGGACGCCATCGTCCGCGACGTGCTGAAGGGGACGGGCACCCCGGCGCGCGGCCCCGTCATGCCCAACACGTGGGGCTCGGAGCCCGGTCTGAAGGCCTACCCCTACGACCCGGCGCGCGCCAGGAAGCTGCTCGCCGAGGCCGGCTACCCCAACGGGTTCTCGACCACCCTCTGGGTTCCGGAGTCCGGCTCCGGCATGCAGGCGCCCGTGGCCATGTCCACCGTGATCCAGTCGAACCTCAAGGCCGTCGGCGTCAACGTGACCATGCAGACGATGGAGTGGGGTGCCTACCTCGCCAAGCTGCGCAGCAAGGAGCAGGAGCTGTTCGCGCTCTCCTGGATGGCCGGGATGGAAGACCCGGACATGGTGCTCTACCCGCTCCTGCACAGCTCGCAGTGGACGCCCAACGGCCCCAACCGCGCGCTCTACAAGAACGACAAGTTCGACGAGCTGCTCACGGAGGCGCGCCACACGACGGACCAGGCCAAGCGGGCGGCGCTCTATCGCCAGGCGCAGAAGCTCCTCGTCGAGGACGCGCCGTGGATCTTCATCGATCACGAGATCCAGATCGCGGCGCTCGCGCGGCGCGTCCAGGGGTTCAAGCTCCACCCGAGCTTCGACCTGCGTGTCGAGACCATCTCGCTGAAGTGACCCGCGCGCCGCGGCGGTGAGGCGCTACGTCGCCGGGCGATTGCTGCTGCTCGTGCCCGTCCTGGCGGGCGTGTCGGTCGTCGTCTTCATGGTGCTCCATCTCTCGCCGGGCGATCCCGCCGAGATCATGCTCGGCTCGCAGGCGACGCAGGCGGATCTGACGCGCCTGCGGCAGGAGCTGGGCCTGAACGAGCCCCTCGGCGTGCAGTACGTCCGCTGGCTCGGCCACGTCCTGCGCGGCGATCTCGGCCGCTCGCTCTGGACGAAGCGGCCGGTGCTCGTCGAGGTGGCCGGCCGGTTCCAGGCGACGCTCGTTCTCACCGGCACGGCGCTCCTGCTCTCGACGGCCGTCGGTCTGGCGCTCGGCGTGTCGTCCGCGACGCGGCCCAACTCGTTGCTCGACCGGGCCAGCTCGGTCGCCTCGCTCTTCGGCGCGAGCATGCCCGTCTTCTGGCTCGGCATCATGCTCATGGTCGTCTTCTCGCTCTGGCTCGGCTGGCTGCCCGCCTCGGGCATGTGGGCGCCCTACGGGGGCGGCGGCCTCCGCGACCTCCTGAGCCACCTCGTCCTGCCCGCGGTGACGCTCGCCGCCGCCTCGACGACCATCATCGCCCGCCTCACGCGGGCGACGATGCTGGAGGTCCTCGGGCAGGACTACGTCCGGACGGCGCGGGCCAAGGGGCTGGTCGAGCGGGCGGTGGTGCTGCGCCACGGCCTGAAGAACGCGCTCATCCCGATCGTCACCGTGGTCGGCGTGCAGGCCGGCTACCTGCTCGGCGGCGCGGTGCTCACGGAGACCGTCTTCGCCTGGCCGGGGGTGGGCACGCTGATGGTGCAGGGGATCCTCGCGCGCGACTTCCCGCTGGTGCAGGGCTGCGTGCTCGTCGTCGCGCTGAGCTTCGTCCTCATCAATCTCGCGGTGGACCTGCTCTACGCGTTCCTCGACCCGCGCATCCACTATGCGTAAGGTGCTCGGCCGCAACCGCCTCGCCGTCCTGTCCATGCTCGCGCTCGCCGCCGCGGTGCTCGCGGCCGTCGCGGCGCCGTACCTGCCGCTGGCGGATCCGGACACCGTGAACACGCCGCACCGCCTCCAGCCGCCGCTGACCGCGGGCCACCTCCTCGGCACGGACGAGTTCGGGCGCGACCTGCTGGCGCGGCTCGTGTGGGGCGCGCGCGTCTCGCTGCTCGCGGGGGTCGCGAGCGCGGTCGCGTCGATGCTGGTCGGGGTGCTGCTCGGGGTCGTCGGCGGCTACTATCGCGGCTGGATCGAGGCGCTCGTCATGCGGCTCACGGACATCCTGATGGCGTTTCCCTACATCCTGCTCGCCGTCGCGATCGTCGCCGGGCTCGGGCCCGGCCTGCGGAACGCGATGATCGCGATCGCGATCGTCGGCTTTCCCGTCTACACGCGCCTCGTCCGGAGCGTGGTCCTCTCGATCCGCGAGCGCGAGTTCGTGGAGGCCGCGCGCGCGCTCGGCGTCGGCGACGCGCTGATCCTCGCGCGTCACGTCGTGCCTCACGTGATCTCGCCCGTGGTCGTCGCCTTCAGCCTTGACGTCGGCGTCAAGATCCTCGCGACGGCGGGCCTCTCCTTCCTCGGGCTCGGCACGCAGCCGCCCACCGCCGACTGGGGCAGCATGCTCGCGACCGGCCGGCAGTTCGTCGTGCTGAGCCCGCACGTCGTGCTCCTGCCCGGCCTGGCGATCTTCGTCGTCGTCCTCGCGCTGAACCTCGTCGGCGACGCCCTGCGCGACCTGCTGGATCCCCGGACGCGCTCGGCGTGACGGGCGTCTAGGACGCCGCGGTGAACCCCTCCCGGCGCGTCACGCTCTGACGGCGCGGAGCAGCGCGTGGAGCCGGGCGCTCGTCACCGGCGCCTCGCGGATCACGACGCCGAGGTCGGCGAGCGCGTCCTCGACCGCGTTGGCGATGGCCGCGGCGCCGGGAATCGCGCCGCTCTCGCCCACGCCCTTGACCCCGAGCGGGTTGATGGCCGACGGGTGCTCCTCGAGCGCCACCGGCAGCGACGGGAGCTGATCGGCCTTCGGGATCGCGTAGTCCATCAGGCTGCCCGTCAGGAGCTGCGCGTTCTCGTCGTACACGAGCTCCTCGCAGAGTCCCGCCCCGATCCCCTGGGCCGCGCCGCCCTGGAGCTGGCCCTCGACGATGGCGGGATTCACGGCGCGCCCGCTATCGTGGACGATCGCGTAGGCGAGCAGGCGCACGGCGCACGTCTCGACGTCCACCTCGACCGCGGCGGCCTGCGTGCCGAAGGCCCAGGTGACGGTGTCGGGGTAGAAGTAGGTGCAGGCGTTGAGCCCCGGCTCGCCCGTGGGCTTGAGCGCCTTCGACTTCACCGCCGCCTGGGCCAGGCGAGAGAGCGTGACGAAGCGGTCGGGCACGCCGGCCACGTGCGCGCGGCTCTCCGCGATGCGCACGTCCTCGGGCGCGCACTCGAGCAGCTCGGCCGCCACGCGCGCCGCGCGCTCCCTGACCTCGCGCGCCGTGCGCGCCACCGCGGGGCCCGCGTTTGCGGTCACGCGGCTGCCGCCGGTGCCCATGCCGTAGGGGAAGACGGCCGTGTCGCCCGCGCTCACGACGACGTCGTCGAACGCCGCGCCCAGCTCCTGCGCCGCGATCTGCGCGAGCGTCGTCGCGTGGCCCTGGCCCTGGGCGGCGACGCCGATCAGCACGTAGACCGTGCCGCCCGGGTCCACGCGCACCGTCGCGCCCTCGAACGGGCCGAGACCCGTGCCCTGCGCGTAGCAGGCGAGCCCCACGCCGATGCGGCGCCCCGTTCGTGCCTGCGCCTTCTGGCGTTTCCGCCACGCGTCGTAGTCGAGCAGCGCGAGCGCGCGCTCGAAGGCGCGCGGGAAATCGCCGGGGTCGTACGCGACCGCGACACCGTCCTTGTAGGTCAGCCCCGGACGGTAAGGCATCTCCTCGGGGCGCACCAGGTTGCGCCGGCGGAGCTCGGCCGGGTCGAGGCCGAGACGGCGCGCGGCGAGATCCATGAGACGCTCCATCACGAACACTGCCTCGGGGCGTCCGGCGCCGCGGTACGCGGCGTTGACCGTCTTGGTCGTGACGACGTTCGTGCCCGCGCCGCGGTAGGCGGGGACGCGGTAGGGGCCCGGCATGTGGTTCACGGTGTTCGCGCTGAGCCCGGAGCCCTCGGCCGGATAGGCGCCGACGTCGGCGAGGAACGTGTCCTCGAGCGCGACGATCCGGCCGTCCGCGGCGAGGCCGAGCCGTGCCTCGTGCACCTGGTCGCGATCGTGGCCGAGGCTCACGAAGTCCTCGCGGCGCGTCTCGGCCCACTTCACGGGGCGCCCGAGCCGGAGCGCCGCCGCGGCCACCAGCACCTCCTCGCTGTAGACCGAGCCCTTGGGGCCGAAGGCGCCGCCCACGTCGGGCAGCATCACGCGCACGCGCTCGGAAGCCAGCCCCAGGACCGAGGCGACGGCGTCGCGGACGCGATACGGGTTCTGGTGCGACGACCAGACGACGAGGCCGCCGCTTTCCGCGTCCGTGTAGGCGAGCGCGCCGCGCGTCTCGATGGGCACCGCGGAGAGCCGGGGGTGCCGGAGCCGCTCGTGGATGACGACGTCGGCCTTCGCCATCGCTTGCGCGGCGTCGCCCACGGCGCCCCGCACGTCCAGCGCCGCGTTGCCCGGCCAGCCCTCGTGCAGCCGCGTGCGGGTCCGCATCGCCTCCTCGACCGACGCGATGGGCGGCAGGGAGACGTACTCGATCTCGACCATCTCGAGCGCGTCGGCGACGCGGTACGCGCTGTCGGCCACGACGACCGCCAGCGGCTCGCCGACGTACCGCACGACGTCCCGCGCCAGGACGGGCTGGGCGAAGGGCCGGCTCGCCGTCCCGCCGGCCAGGGGCCGGGCGATCTCGGGGAGGTCGGCGGGGCTCCAGACGGCGAGGACTCCGGGCAGCGCGCGCGCCCTCGCCGCCTGGATTTTCGCGATGCGCGCGTGGGCCTGGATGCTGCGGACCACGCCCATGTGGAGCATCCCGTCGCGCGCGAGGTCGTCCACGAAGCGGCCGGCGCCCGTGAGGAGCCGCCGGTCTTCCTTCCGGAGGGGCGAGGCGCCTATCATGTCGGGGAGAGTGTACATGGTCAGGCTCTATCTCGTTCGCCACGGTCGTGCCCTCTGATGGACGCCCCGCGGGTCCGCGGCCGGATGCTCGCGGCCCAGCTGATCGCGCACCTCACCGGCGCGCTCCTGGCGTACTTCTACTTCGTCTTCGTCGACGACCAGGCGCTCCCGCGCTCGGAGAGCCTGAGCGCGGGCGCGATCGCGTTCTTCGTGGTGGGCTTCGGCTTCCTCGCCGCCCTCGGCTCGGCGTGGTCCATCCGCTTTGCGCGCGGGCTCGAGCGCCTGCCCGACGATACGATGTCGCCCGCGGAGAGGGACGAGGTGCGGCGCAGGGCGGTGCTGCTCCCGTACGTCACGGCGCTGATCGCTGTCGCCGGCTGGACGCTGGCCGGCCTCATGTGGGGGGTGCTCTGGCCCCTCCTGGCCGGCCACTTCAGCGTCGGCCGCGCGCTCCGGCAGATGTTCGGCATCACGTTCGTCGCGGGGCTCGTCACCACGGCCTTCGTGTTCTTCTCGTCGGAGCGCATCTGGCGCCGAAGATTGCCGGCGTTCTTTCCCCAGGGCGACGTGAGCGCGGTGCCGGGCGTGGTGAGGCTCACGGTGCGGACGCGACTCTTGGTGATCTTCCTGATGCTGGGCACCGTCCCGCTCTCGCTGCTCGGCGTGATGGCCTACCGGCGGGCCGAGGCGTTGCTCGCGGCCGGCGCCGCGGCGGCGCCGCAGCTGATCGGCAACATGCTCGTGACGATCGTTTTCATGGTCGTGGCCGGCGTGCTCTCGGCGATCGGACTCGCGGTCTTCGTCGCGGGCAGCGTGGCCGCGCCGCTGCGCGACCTGCAGGGCTCGATGGCCCGGGTGGCGGACGGCGACCTCGAGGCGCGCTGCCCCGTCGTCGGCAACGACGAGCTGGGCGCCGTCGCCGAGGGCTTCAACCGCATGGTCGGCGGTCTGCGCGAGCGCGAGCTCCTCAAGGAGACGTTCGGGAAGTACGTGAGCCCGGAGGTGCGCGACGAGATCCTCTCGGGCCGGCTGACGCTCGAGGGCCAGACGCGCGAGGTGACCATTCTCTTCGCCGACCTCCGCGACTTCACGCCGTGGGTGGAGGCGACGGCGCCGCAGGAGGTCGTGCGTGACCTCAACCACTACTTCACCGAGATGAACGAGGCGATCCGCGGCCAGCGCGGGCTCGTGCTGCAGTTCATCGGCGACGAGATCGAGGCCGTCTTCGGCGCGCCGGTGTCCGACCCCGCCCACGCCGGGAGCGCGGTCCGGGCCGCGCTCGAGATGCGCGCGCGCCTGGCGCGGCTGAACGCCGAGCGCGCGGGCGCGGGCAAGGTGCCCCTCCGCCACGGGATCGGGATCCACACCGGGCGCGTGCTCGCCGGGAACATCGGGGGCGGCGAGCGGCTCTCGTACGCGCTCGTCGGCGATCCCGTCAACCTCGCCTCGCGCATCCAGAGCCTCACGAAGGAGCTTGGCGCGGACGTCCTCGTGAGCGGCGCGACGGGCCGGCTGCTGGACGGGGCCTTCGCGCTGGCGCCGCTGCCCGCCGTGCGCGTGAAGGGCAGGACGGTCGAGGTCGAGGTCTACCGGCTCGCCTGATCCCAGACGACGGGCTCGGGCGTGAGTCGCACGCCGCAGCGCGCCTCGACCGTCTGCTGGAGGTGGGCGGCGAAGTCCAGCACGTCGCGGGCGCGCGCGCCCTCGTGGCAGACGAGCGCGAGGGCGTGACGCGTCGACAGCGCGACGGGGCCGTGATGGTGGCCGCGTGTGAAGCCCGCGCGCTCGATGAGCCAGGCGGCCGAGAGCTTCACGCGCCCGTCGGCCTGGGGCCAGCGCGGCATCGTCCGATCGCCCACGCGCCGCTCCGCCTCGGCGAGCTCGGACTCGGTGACGATCGGGTTGGTGAAGAAGGAGCCGCAGCTCCGGCGGTTCGGATCGCGCGGATCGTCGAGCACCATCGACTTCTGGCGGCGGATCGCGAGCACGCTCTCGCGCACGTCCGCCAGCGTCGGCGCCGAGACGCGCCGGGCCTCGAGGTGGCGCTCGACGTCGGCGTAGCGCACCGTCGGGAGCCCGGCGGGCTGCAGGCGGTAGCTCACGGAGAGGACGACCCAGCGCCCCGGCTCGACGCTCTTGAAGCGGCTGTCGCGGTAGGCGAAGCAGCAGTCGCGGTTGGCGAGCGTCGCGATCTCGCCGCTCTGCGCGTCGAGGGCGCGGACCTCGACGAGGGTGTCGCTGACCTCCTGGCCGTAGGCGCCGACGTTCTGGATGGGCGTGGCGCCGACGAGCCCCGGAATCCCGCTCATGCACTCGAGGCCGGCCCAGCCCTGGACGACGGCCCGGCGGACCAGGTCGTCCCAAGGCTCGCCGGCCGCCGCGGTCACCTCCATGAGGCCGTCGACCTCGCGGCTGTACACGCCACGCAGGTCGATCTTCACGACGAGGGCGTCCACCCCGGCGTCGGCGACGACGAGGTTCGAGCCGCCGCCGAGGACCCGGAGCGGGACGTCGTGCGTCTTCGCCCAGTCGAGCGCGTCGAGCACCGCGTACTCGTCGTGGGCCTCGACGAACCAGCGCGCGGCGCCGCCGACGCCCAGTGTGGTGCGGGGCGCGAGCGGGACGTGCTCCTGCGGCGTCACCGGCGCGACGGCGGGAGGTAGCCCAGGAGCAGCACAGCCAGATGGACGAGCAGGAGCTTGTTCCAGGCGCGGCTCGCCTCGAGCGCGGCGCGCGCGTCGCCCAGCTCGGCCTCGAAGAGCCCGGCGAGCGCGGTCTGCGCGAGGCTCATCGCGGCGACGATGAAGTGCGGCGGGATCACCCCACCGGGGCCGTGGGTCCGGTGGCTGTGCGAGAGCCCGATCGCCAGGAGGTAGTAGGAGAACTCCTGGCTCACCGCGACCTCGGCCGTCTGGCGGAGCCAGCGGGCGAGGCTGTGCTTGCGGCGGGCGAGCCGCGCCGCGTCGGGCTCGCCGTCCTCGCCGAGGAAGAACTGCGCGCTGGCGGGGAACTTCAGGAAGTGCTCGTAGAGCGCGTCGGTGAACGCGGCCTCGTGGGCGAGCACGACGGGCGCGGTGCGGCGCACGACGGCGATCTCGTCCTCGTCGAGCCCGACGAACTCCATCAGCTCCCGGATGAACCGCGGCATGTCGGTCGCCGGGAGGTAGGCGCTCACGCCAAGACTCTACAACACCGTCACGGCTGGAGCCGCGTCGCGGTCCACGGGCCGCCCTCGAACCCGCCGCGCGCGGGCGCCAGCGCGCGCGTCCAGACGGCCCGGTCGTGCGCACGCGCGGGCTGGCCGACCCACAGCTCGACGCGCTCGGCCCAGACCCGGTAGCCGCCCCAGCGCGGCGGCCGCCGGAACTCGCCGCCCCGCTCGGCGCGCTCGGCGATCTTCGCCAGGAACGCGGCGCGCGAGCCGACGGGCCGGCTCTGCTCGCTCGCCGTCGCGGCGAGGCGCGCGTCGAGCGGTCGCGAGTTCCAGTAGGTGTCCGAGTCGGCGTCGGGCGTCAGCGTCACCGGCCCCTCGATCCGCGCCTGGCGCTCGAAGGCATCCCAGTGGAAGACCAGCGCGGCGCGCGGCGTCTTCGCGAGCGCGCGCCCCTTGGCGCTCTCGCGGTCGGTGTAGAAGACGAGCCAGCCGGCCCCCGGGTCGAAGCCGCGGCAGAGCACCATGCGCGCCGACGGCCGCCCGTCGGGCGCGACGGTCGCGAGCGCCATCGCGTTGGCATTCCGGATGGAACCGAACGCCTCCTGCATCCAGCCCTCGAGCAGCTCGAGCGGGCCCGGCGGGAGGGGATCGGGTAGCGGCGGCCGCCACTCCGGGCTCACCGCGGCGCCGGGCTCACGCCCAGGGGACGCGCGCGCCCCAGCGGTTCCAGGACGTCGTCTCCGACGTCGGCAGGCGCCGGTTCGGGCCGAAGCTCCCCTGCGGATAGCCGAGTGGAATGCAGAAGTGGAAGCTCACGTCCTTGGGAAGGCCGAGGAGCGCCCAGACGCGGTCCATCACCTTGGGGTGCAGCGTCGTGGGCACGGAGCCGATCCCCAGAGCCCGCGCCGCCAGCATGAGATTCTGGCAAGCGGGAACGACCGAGTTGGCCGGCCCGCCGCCGACCGCGAGCGCGAGGACGACGCAGGGCACGTCCTTCATGTGGTCGGCGAGCCCCGCGGCCAGGCGGTAGTTCTTCTCCTCGGGCGGGATGTCGTCGAGGGTCTTCCACCCCTTCTCGTCCAGGCGCTTGGCCCACCAGGCCTCGTGGTAGAGCTTGCCGAACTCCTGGAGCGTCTTGCCGTCGGTGATCACGAGAAAGCGGCCGACCTGACGGTTGCCGCCGTTCGGCGCCTTCACCGCCGCCTCGACGATCAGGCGGAGGTCCTCCGCCGGGATCGGATCGGGTTTGAAGCGGCGGATCGCGCGCTGCGTGAACATGGCCTCGCCGACCGTCATCGAGAGTCGCTTGGGGTCCACGCTCATGGTCTAGTAGCCCTCCTCGTGGAGCAGGGGAAACGCGCTGGTCGCGTGGGGGAGCGTCACGGGCGTGGCCGGATGCATGTAGGAGCGATCGAGCTGGCCCAGGCGGCTCACGCCCAGGAGCGCCATGGCGATCCGGACCTCCTCCTCGAGCAGCTCGAGGACGCGCTCGAGCCCCGGCTGGCCGGCGGCGGCCAGGCCGCAGCAGGCGATGCGTCCGAGGCCGACGGCCTGGGCGCCGAGCGCGATCGCCTTGACGACGTCGGTGCCGCGGACGAAGCCGCCGTCCACGATGACGGGCACGCGCCCGCCCACGGCCGCCACGACCTCGGGGAGCACGTCGAGCGAGCCGCGGCCGTGGTCGAGCTGGCGACCGCCGTGGTTCGAGACGTAGACCGCCTGGACACCGTGCTCGACGGCGAGCGCCGCATCCTCCGCCGTGGCGATGCCTTTCAGCAGGAGAGGGATCGAATGCGTGTCTTTGAAGCGTTTTACGTGGTCCCAGCTGAGGCCGGCCTGGAACTCGAACCCGCCGGCCCGCGTGCGCCAGGGCTTGACGAAGCGCCGGGCGAGGTCGCGCTCGCGCCGGCTGTAGCTGGCCGTGTCCACGGTGAGGCAGAAGCCCGCGTAGCCGTGCTCGCTCGCACGCTTGGCCCAGTCGTCGACCCAGGCGTCGTCGCCGCGCACGTAGAGCTGGAAGATGCGGAAGTTGTCGGCCGCCTTGGCCACGGCCTCGAGGCCGGGGTTGCACACCGAGGAGAGCATCTGGGGCACGCCGAAGGCCTGGGAGGCCTTGGCCGCCGTGGCGCCGCCGCCCTCGGCGAACGTCTCGATCGAGCCGATCGGCGCCAGCAGCACGGGCAGGCGCACGCGCCGCCCCAGGAGCGTGGAGGCCGTCTCGACCTTCGAGACGTCGCGCAGGACGCGCGGCCGGAAGGCGACCGAGTCGAGCGCCTGCCGGTTGCGCCGGAGCGTCGTCTCGGTCTCGGCACCGCCGATGAGGTAGTCCCACGGGCCCGGCGCCAGGTTGCTGCGCGCGGCGCGCACGATCTCGTGGAGGGTCGTGAACTTGTCGTCTAGTCCTGACGCCATCAGCGTATCCCCGCTCGCATGAAGCTTTGGACGAATTGACGCTGGAACAGGAGGAACGCCAGCAGGAGCGGTCCCGAGGTCAGCAGCGTCGCCGCCGTGATGATGGACCAGTCTACTCCCTGGTCGGTGGACCCGAAGATCTGCAGGCCCACGGTGAGGGGCCGCGCGCCCTCGACGCGCGCCGCCTCGTCGAGCTCCGTCGGCACCGTCTTGAAGGTCTGGCGCAGCAGGAAGATGCCGAAGGCCGAGGCCATGTAGGGCAGGCCCATGGCGAAGATCGTGTCGAGGAGCCCGAGACGGCTCATCGTCCGATAGTTCTCGACGATGAGCACGTCGGGCATGATCATGAGCTGCACGAGCACCAGCAGAAAGAGCGCGTCGCGGCCCGCGAACGACAAGCGCGCGAAGGCGCCGCGCTCCATGCGTTGGCGAAGTTCTGGAGCGTGAGCGGCGCCGTCGGCACGAAGCGCGCCGAGTACTCGGCCGGGTGGAAGGCGGTCCACACGGCGCCGACGTCGTAGATGTAGTAGAGGAGGAGGAGCGCGCTCGCGTTGTCGGGGCCGCCTTTCGCCATCACCACGATGTGGTCCACCAGGCGCCGCGCGGGTGGGAGCCCCGTCACGTCCGCGTCGCCGATCGTGACACGCCCCGATGTGAGCGCCTCGAGCCCGGCGATGAGCCGTAGCGTCGTGGACTTGCCGCAGCCCGACGGGCCGAGGAGCACCGCGAGCGTGCCGACGGCCGCGTCGAAGCTCACGTCGTCCACGGCGCGCGTGGCGCCCCAGGATTTTGTGACCCGCGGGAGGGAGATCGCCGGCATGGTCCGTGGCCAACGTAGTCGATCCCTCGCGCGCGCGTCAAGGACGTCACATCCATGTTATGGTGCCGCGCGGGAGGCGCGACGACATGACCGACTGGGCACCGCCGGCGCAGGCGCGGGTCGAGGGCTACTTCAAGGAGCTGAACAACTGGGGCCGCTGGGGCGACGCCGACCAGGTCGGCACCGTGAATCTCATCACGGCGGCCAAGCGCGCGCGGGCCCAGCAGCTCGTCCGGACGGGGCGGACCGTCTCGCTGGCGCGCGACATCGGACCGCAGCCCGCGCTCATGTACCACGCGACCTTTCCGTCGAACCGCGATCGCGCCGACGTCGTGCTCGACCGCTTCGACCTCGTCTACCACGGCTTCTCGATCACGCACATCGACGCGCTCTGCCACGTGGCGTGGGACGGCCAGCTCTACAACGGCCGACCGTTCATGCAGAGCCTGAGCGCGGCCGGCGCCACGTGGTGCCCGATCGATCCGCTCTTCGACGGCATCACCTCGCGCGGAGTCCTGCTCGACGTCGCGGCCGGGCGCAAGGACGGCCACGTCACGGTCGGGAGCCCCGTGACGCCTGGCGAGCTCGACGCCGCGGCGGCGCGCGCGGGGATCCGGGTCGAGGCGGGTGACGTCGTCGTGGTGCGGAGCGGCGACGCGGTGTTCCGGCGCGCCCATCCGGAATGGGTGCCACGCGTGTCGCCACATCCCGGCCTGCATCTCTCCTGCCTCGAGTGGTTCCGCGAGAAGGACATCGCGGCGATCGCGTGGGACATGATGGACGAGCGCCCCATCGGCTACGCGGGCTTCGGCATGGGCGTCCACCTCGCGATCCCGTTCCTCGGGCTGGCGCTCGTCGACAACACCGATCCGGAGCGGCTGGCGAAGGCGTGCACGGAGGAGGGGCGCTGGGAGTTCCTCTTCACCGCGACGCCGATCCGGCTCGTGGGGAGCACCGGCGCCCCCGCGCACCCGCTCGCGATCTTCTAGCGCGGCCGCAGGACCGTGAGCGAGTGAAGCGCGCCGCGGCCGCGCTCGTCCTGTCGTTCGCGGTCTACCTCGTGCCGCTCGTCGGGCCGCACGACGGCTGGCTCCTCGGGACCGTGATCCTGCGCGAGCTCGGCGGCGCGCTCTCGGGCCGCGCGGCCCGCGACCTCGGCTGGGTGGCGACCGACCTCGGCGTGGCGCTCGCCGCGCAGGCCGTCTTCGGCCTTCTCCTCTGGTGGTTCGTCGGGCGGCCGGGATGGCGGCGCGGTCTGGCCGTGGTCGCCCCGGTCTTCCCGGCGATCATCCTCCTGAACCACGCCTTCCTGGTCGCGGTCCCGATGCGCTTCCTGATCGAGCCCGACACGACGCCCGAGCGCGCCGGCTGGCCGCTCGAGTGCTCGCTGCGCGACGTCTGGATCCCGCAGCTTCGCACCTCCGCCACCGCCGTGGCGGGGCCCGAGCCGCTCTGGGTCCTGGAGGTGAAGGCCCCCTACCGCTACGGGCTCTTCTCGATGCCGGGCTGCGTCGTGCGGATGCTGGAGCTCACGCAGTCCGCGAACGTCTACGCCACGCAGGTGGCGGGGGACCGCGCGCTCGTGGTGGCGATCGCGCCGGCGACGGGCAAGCAGCAGTGGTCGGTGTTCGACGCGGCCTCCGGCGCCCGGATTCCCCTCGACGTGGGCGAGGGCGCGGCGCCCATTCTCTCGCGCGACGGCCGCGCCGTCGTGTGGCTGCGCCCCGTGGCGGATTCGGGGTCGCCCGTCCACCACGAAGCCGTGATCCACGGCGTGGACGGGTCAGCCGAGCGGGTGATCGGCCTGGGCGAGCTCGGCCGCGAGGGCCTGCTCCAGCTCGTCGAGGCCGACACGGAGGCCGGCGAGCTCGTCCTTGCGCGCGGGCTGCGCGAGCTGTTCCGGGTCGGCGTCGACGGTCGCCCGCGCGCCCCGCTGCCGCGGCCGGAGGGCGTGGACCCGCACCCGGAGACGGTGCGGTTCCTCCCGGGCGGCTGGATCGCGTGGGACGGCTACCGCGAGGCCGAGTCCTATCGCGTCGCGTGGTCGCTCGGCCCCGGCACGGGCGCGCACCGCGTGCCGCGGAGCCGAGGCATCACCTCGCTCGCGGCGAGCCCCGACGGCCGCTTCGTCGGGCTCTCGGTCACGAGCCGCCTCAACATCGGCTCGACGCAGGACGCCGTCTACGTCCTCGGCACGGCGGACGGGCGCGAGGTGTTCCGCAAGTACTTCCCGAAGTACACGCGCTCGAGCCTCGCGTTCCTCGGCCCGGGCTGGTTCGCCTACACCGATCTGGGAGGCATCAATGTCCTCGGGGTCCGGTGAGCGTCCGCTCGACGACGTCGAGCGGCGGGTGGTCGAGGTCCTCGACCGCCTCGGCGTGCCTTATGAGCTGCTCCCGATCGATCCCGACTTCGCCGACACCGCGGCCTACTGCGAGAAGTACGGCGTGCCGCTCGACCGCTCGGGCAACACGATCATCGTCGCGTCGAAGAAGGAGCCCAAACAGTACGCCGCCTGCGTCGTCAAGGCGACGACGCGGCTCGACGTCAACCACGCCGTGCGCGACCTCATGGGCGTCTCGCGCCTCTCGTTCGCCTCGGCCGAGGAGACGCAGGCGCTCACGGGCATGATGATCGGCGGCGTGACGGTCTTCGCGCTGCCCGAGGATCTCCCGATCTACGTGGACGACCGGCTGATGCTCCACGACTGGATCATCCTCGGCAGCGGCAGCCGGGCGTCGAAGATCCGGGCGTCGCCCGAGGTGCTGCGCCGCGTACCGGGGGCCCGCGTCGTCGCGGGCCTCGCCCTCGACGCCTCCCGGTAGTCGCCCCCGAGCTTGCTTGTGCTAGAGTGCCGCCGGATTCAGGATGCCGTGACCACACGGGAGGATCTAGTGGAGGTGCTCTGCTCCGTCGCCGGCGGCGTGGCGAGCGTGACGCTCAACCGGCCCACGAAGCGGAACGCGCTCAACCGCGCCCTGCTTGCGCGTCTCGACGCGAGGCTCGACCGGCTCGAGTCCGACCGCGACGTGCGCGTCATCGTCCTCCGCGGCGCGGGCCCGGCGTTCTGCGCGGGCATGGACCTCGACGAGCTGTCGCGGCTCCAGGACGCCGACGACGACCCCGAGGCCCCGGTGGTGGCGACGCTGCAGCGGATCGAGCGCTCCCGCCATCCGACGATCGCGGTCGTCCACGGCGACGCGTTCGCGGGCGGCTGCGAGCTGGCGCTGCACTGCGACCTCCGACTCGCCGCCGACGGCGCGCGTTTCGCGATGCCTCTCCCACGCCTCGGGCTGGTCGTGCCGTTCCCGCTCGGGCAGAAGCTCGTCGAGGTCGTTGGCGCCGCGATGACGCGCTGGATCCTCCTCACCGGACGGCCGGTGTCGGCGCGCCGCGCGTGGGAGATCGGGATGGTCCACGAGGTCGTCCCGGCCGCGGACCTCGAGCGGGTGGCCGGCGATCTCGCGCGCGGCATCGCCGAGGCGGCGCCGCTCGCGCTGGCGGGCATGAAGCAGACGGTCCTCCGCGCCGTGTCGGCGCGGGAGAGGGTCGAGCACGCCGATCTCGACGCCCTCGCGTCCCGCGCGCGGCGGAGCCGCGACGCCAGGGAAGGCGTGCGCGCGATGCTCGAGAAGCGGAAGCCGCTGTTCCAGGGAGAGTGAGGACCCCGATGAAATTCTCGATCCAGCAGCTCCTGACGCTCCGCGACTGGCAGACGGAGGCCGAGGTCTACGCCCACGCGCTGGAGGAGGCCCGCCTCGCCGAGGAGCTGGGTTTCCACGCTGTCTGGCTCGCCGAGCATCACTTCTCGGTCTATGGCGTC
>JBGQEL010000021.1:0-55210 GCA_041496385.1 Methylomirabilia bacterium
GAACCGCTCGAGCGGCAGCGGCACGCCGGCGCGGCCGGCGATCGCGACCAGGTGGATGATCGCGTTGGTCGATCCGCCGATCGCCATGTCCGCGCGAATCGCGTTGTCGAAGGCCGGCGCCGTGAGGATCTCGGAGGGCCGGGGCCCGCCGGCCCGCGCCATCTCGACGGACCGCCGGCCGGAGAGCTCGGCAAGCGCGAGCCGCCGCGAGTCGGCGGCGGGAATCGCCGCGTTGCCCGGCAGCGCCATGCCGAGCGCCTCCGTCATCGAGGCCATCGTGGAGGCCGTGCCCATCACCATGCAGTGGCCCGACGAGCGTGACATGCACGACTCCGCCTCGCAGAGCTCCTCGTCGGTGAGGCGTCCGGCCCGGCGCTCGGCCCAGAGCCGCCAGAGATCGGTGCCCGAGCCGAGCTCCTCGGCCCGCCACTTGCCGCTGAGCATCGGGCCGCCGGTCACGATGAGGGCCGGGACGTCGGCCGACGCGGCGCCCATGAGCATCGCCGGCGTCGTCTTGTCGCAGCCGGAGAGCAGCACGACCGCGTCGAGCGGATAGGCGCGAATGCACTCCTCGACGTCCATCGCCATCAAGTTCCGGAACATCATCGTCGTCGGCTTCATGAGCACTTCGCCCAGCGAGATGGTCGGGAACTCGAGCGGGAAGCCGCCGGCGGACCAGACGCCGCGCTTGACGGCCTCCGCGACCTGTCGCAGATGCGCGTTGCAGTTCGTCAGCTCGGACCAGGAGTTGGCGATGCCGACGACCGGGCGGCCGTCGAAGACGTGGTCGCTGAAGCCCTCGGTCTTGAGCCACGAGCGGTGTGCGATTCCGTCGAGGTCGTTGCGGCCGAACCAGTTGCGGCTTCTGAGCGGGTGTGGTGTCATGTGGGCCTCCGGGGCGTCGATTATACGAGGACGGACGGAGCCGGAGCGAACCGGCCTCGCGGACCCCACCACAAAGGAGTCCACATGCGGCTCGCGGGCAAGGTCGCGGTCGTCACCGGCGGAGGCAGCGGCATCGGGCGCGGCATCGTGCTCGCGCTGGCGCGTGAGGGCGCCGACGTCGCGATCCCCGACATCCAGGTGCTGAACGCCGAGAAGGTCGCGGGCGAGGTCAAGGCGCTCGGGCGCAAGGTCATCGCCATGAAGACCGACGTGACGAGCGCGGCCGACGTCAAGGCGATGGTCGACCGGACGCGCGACCTGCTCGGCAAGATCGACATCCTCGTGAACAACGCCGGCATGGCGGCGCCGCCCGGCATGCCGTTCACCAACAACACGGAAGAGGACTGGGACCGCGCCTTCACGGTCAACACCAAGTCGGTCTTCCTCACGTGCAAGGCGGTCGCGCCCTACTTCATCGAGCGCAAGGCGGGGCGGATCGTCAACATCGCGTCCATCGCGGGTCCGCTCGCGGCGGTCACGATGCCGGCCTACAGCGTGGCCAAGCAGGGCGTGATCACGTTCACGCGCATCGTCGCCAAGGAGCTCGCCCCGCACCGGATCACCGTCAACGCCATCTGCCCCGGCGTGCTCTGGACCGACTTCTGGCAGAAGCTCGCCGCGCACATCGCGGAGACGAATCCCGCGTTCAAGGGCATGAGCGCCCGCCAGGTCTTCGACAAGCGCGTGGCGGACGTCATCCCGATGAAGGTCGAGCAGGAGCCGGAGGACATCGGCGCGGCGGCCGTCTTCCTCGCCTCCGACGAGGCGCGCTACATCACCGGCCAGGCGCTCATGGTCGACGGCGGATGTGTCATGTGGTGACGCCATGAACTTCGACTTCGCCGAGAAGGAAGAGGGCTTCCGCAAGGAGGTCCGGGCCTGGCTCGAGGCCAACCTGCCCGACGACCTCCGCGGCCGGGCGTTCGCCGCCTCGCGCGCCGACCGGGCCGAAGTCGCCCGCCTGCGCGCCTGGCAGAAGTCGATGCACGCGGCCGGTTACGTCGGGATGGACTGGCCGCGCGAGTTCGGGGGCCGCGGCGCCTCGATCGTGGAGATGGTGATCCTCTACCAGGAGATGGCGCGCGCCGAGTCGCCGCAGCTCGTCAACCGCGGCGGCGTCTCGATGCTCGGCCCGACGCTCATGAAGCTCGGGACCCCCGCGCAGCGGGCGCGCTTCCTCCAGCGGATCCTCACGGCCGAGGATCTCTGGTGCCAGGGGTTCTCGGAGCCCAACGCGGGCTCGGATCTGGCGAATCTCCAGACGCGCGCGGTGCTCGACGGCGATCACTTCGTGGTGAACGGCCAGAAGGTGTGGACGAGCATGGGCCACGTCGCCGACTGGTGCTTCCTGCTCGTGCGGACGGATCCCGCCGCGCCCAGGCACAAGGGGATCAGCTTCCTGCTCGTGGACATGAAGACGCCGGGCATCACGGTGCGCCCGCTGCGCCAGATCACGGGCGAGGCCGAGTTCAACGAGACCTTCTTCGACAGCGTGCGCGTGCCGCGGGAGAACCTCGTGGGCAAGCTTAACGAAGGGTGGAGCGTCGCCATCACCACGCTGGCCTACGAGCGCGACCTCCTGACGTTCATCCGGCACATCTCGCTGCGCAACGCGCTCCACCGGCTGGTCCGGCTCGCGAAGGGCCGCGGGCGCGGCGCGGATCCCGTGATCCGCCAGAAGATCGCGGAGCTCTGGATCGGCGAGCAGGCGCTCCAGCTCAACGGCTACCGGAGCCTCACGAAGATCCTGAAGGGCGGGCAGCCGGGGCCCGAGGGCTCGACCTCCAAGCTCTTCTGGAGCCAGCTCGACCAGGACCTGGCGCTGACCGCGACGCAGGTGATCGGGCCGTACTCCCAGATCGCGGAGGGCTCGCCCTGGGCGCCGGACGACGGCCAGTGGGAGTTCTACGAGCTGCTGGCGCGCGGCAGCGGCATCCGCGCCGGGACTTCGGAGATCCTCCGCAACATCCTCGCCGAGCGCGTGCTCGGCCTGCCGAAAGACTAGTCGAAAGGACCCCCGAGATGAGTGACCTGCTCTACGAGGTGAAGGACAGGATCGCCACGATCACGCTGAACCGTCCCGACAAGCTCAACGCGTTCACCGGGGACATGATCGAGGCCTGGGCGAAGGGGCTCGCCGAGGCCCAGGCCGACGACGGCGTGAACGTCGTCGTCGTCACGGGCTCCGGGCGCGCCTTCTGCTCGGGCGGCGACGTCGGCCGCATGCGGTCGGCCGACGCGGCGCCCACGGCGCTCGACGGCAAGAACAGCCTCTGGGAGGGCGTCCACCGGGTGCCGAAGGCGCTCGAGGCGATGGACAAGCCCGTCATCGCCATGGTCAACGGGCTCGCGGTCGGCGCCGGCATGGGCATGTGCGTCATGTGCGACATGCGCGTGGCCGCCGAGTCGGCCCGATTCTCAACGGGCTACGTGCGCGTCGGGCTCGTGCCGGGCGACGGCGACACCTACTTCCTGCCGCGCCTGGTCGGCGCCGCCAAGGCCCTCGAGCTCCTCTGGACCGCCGACTTCATCGAGGCGCCGGAGGCCCACCGGCTCGGCATCGTGCAGCGCGTGGCGCCGGACGGCGAGCTGAAGGACGTGACCTACGCGCTCGCGCGCCAGATCGCCGACGGCCCGCAGGTCCCGATCCGCATGATCAAGCGCCTCGTCTATCAGAGCCTCAGGCTCGATCTCCGGACGCACCTCGATCTGGTCAGCTCGCACATGTCGATCGTCCGCCAGACCGCCGACCACGCCGAGGGCGTAGCCGCGTTCAAGGAGAAGCGCCCGCCGAGGTTCCAGGGGCGGTAGCGCGGGCCGGATCAGCGCGGCGGCAGCACCATCTGGGTCTGGATGACGAGCGCGAGCAGGCGGCCGCCGGCGTCGGTCACGCGCGTCTGCCAGACCATGGTCGTGCGGCCGCGATGGAGCGGTGTGGCCTCGGCGCGCACGACCCCCTCGGTCGCGCCGGCGAAGAAGTTGGTCTTCGACTCGAGCGTCGTCGTCGAGGCTCCGGGCGGCAGGTTGACCGCCGTGGCGGTGGCGCCGACCGTGTCGGCTAACGCCATGATCGTGCCGCCGTGGAGGCGCCCGCCGAACGTCTTGAGGTCGTCCCGGATCGACAGCTCGGCGACGAGCCGGTCCTGCGTGGCCTCGGTGAACCGGATGCCCAGCAGCTCGGGCAGGCAGCCCTTGTGGTGCGCGGTCAGCGTGGCGGGGTCGATGGTCACGGCCGGATCCTCCTAGACGGGCGAGTAGGCGCGATACTCCATCTGCGCGGCGATCTTCTCGCGCGCGGGCGCGCCCCAGAACTTCTCGACGAGATAGAGGCCGAGGTCGAGCGAGGAGGCGACGCCGCCGGCCGTCACCACCCGGCCCTCGTCCACGATGCGCGTGCCGGTGACGACCTCGCGGCAGAGCGGGCGCAGGAGGTCGAAGGCGTTGTGATGCGTCGTCGCGCGCAGGCCTCGGAGATAGCCCGCGCGTCCCAGCAGCAACGCCCCCGTGCAGACCGACGCGAGGGGCCGTTCGCCGCCCCAGGACTTCAGATAGTCGATCGCGCGCGGGTCGTCCACGAGCGCGCGCGTGCCGAAGCCGCCGGGGACATACAGCAGGTCGAAGCCGGCGAGGTCCTCGTAGACCGCGTCGGGCTTCACGACGAGGCCGGTCTCGTCCTCGATCAGGGGCGCGGTGCCGATGATCCGGTGGCTGACGCCGGGATCGACGGACATCGACGCCACGCGGCGGAGGGCGTCGTACGCGCCGACGAAGTCGAGGAACGTCAGGCGCGGGAAGACGAGGAACGCGATGCGCCTCGGCGTCATCGGGTCAGGCCGGCTTGACCGACGCCTTGTGGCGCTGCGCGAGCGCCTGGTAGCCCTCGGGGTTCACGCGCACCCAGAACTCGGCCGGCGTGCCCGCGAGCGCTCCGCGCACCTTCGCGGGCGAGCCAAGCGCGAGCATGCCGTCGGCGATCTCGGTCTCGGGCGTCACGAGCGAGCCCGCGGCGACCATGGCGCGCGCACCGATCCGTGCGCCGTCGAGGACGGTCGCGCCGTTGCCGACCAGGCACTCCTCGCCGAGAAACGCCGCGTGCACGGTGCAGTTGTGGCCGATCGTCGCGCCGGGCCCGACCTCGACGCCCTGGCGCGGCGTGACGTGGACGACGGAACAATCCTGCACGTTGGCGCCGCGGCGCACGACGATCGGATTGAAATCCGCGCGGAGGACGGCGTTGTACCAAATTGACGCGCGCTCCTCGACCGTCACGTCGCCGATGAGCACGGCCGTCGGCGCGACGAACGCGGTCGGATGCACCGTCGGGCTCTTTCCCTCGAAGCTGAACAGTGGCATGGGCTGGACCCTCGCAGTATGCTCGGAGTGGCTCCCATCTTACGCGAACCCCGTGCGACTTGGAGGTCCGAATGTCCGCGCCGAGGATCGTCGCCGTCGCCACCGCGACGCCGCGGGAGCGCTTCACCCAGGACGAGCTGCTCGCCCTCGCCGGCTACGGCGACGCCCGGCGCCGCGGCTTCTTCAGCCGGAGCGACATCGAGGGCCGCCATCTCTACATCGACCGCGCCACGTTCCGCGCCGACGAGAGCGTGGACGAGCTCAACGAACGCTTCCGCCGCGGCGCCCTCGAGCTGGGCGAGGCGGCGGCGCGCGGCGCGCTCGCGCGGGCCGGCTGGAGCCCCGACGGCGTGGACTTCATCGCGACGACGACGTGCACCGGGCGGCTCACGCCGAGCCTCGACGCCCACCTGATCGCGCGCCTCGGCCTCAGGCCCGACGTCCAGCGGGTCCACGTCGGCGACACGGGCTGCGCCTCGGCGATGGTCGCGCTCCAGCAGGCGTCGAACTATCTCCGGGCGCACCCGGGGGGTCGCGCGCTCGTCCTGTCCGCCGAGATCTGCTCGGCCGCCTACGTCCTCGACGACCGGCTCGAGAGCGCGGTCGCGCACGCGATCTTCGCCGACGGCGCGGGCGCGCTGGCGCTCGCGACGGAGGGCGGGGGGCCCGCGATCGTCGCCCACCGGACGCGCTTCCGCTCCGAGCACCTCGGCGCGATGGGGTTCGAGTATCCGGGCGGGCGGCCGCGCGTCGTGCTCTCGAAGGACGTACGGCGCATCGGCGCCCAGATGATGGGGGAGATGGCCGCGCTCCTCATGGCCGCGCAGGGGCTGAAGCGCGAGGACGTCCGCTACTGGGTGCTCCACTCGGCCGGCCGGCGCGTGATCGACCGCGCGCGGTCCCTGCTCGAGCTCTCCGAGGCCGACGTGAGCCACTCGCGCGCGGTCCTGCGCCGCTACGGCAACATGTCGTCGGCGACGATCCTCTTCGTGCTCGAGGAGACACTGCGGCGCGAGTCGCCCGTGGACGGGGAGTGGGGACTCATGATCGCCCTCGGCCCGGGCTTCGCCGCCGAGGGCGCGCTGCTCCGGTGGTGACGGCCGCGTGCTGAGGGCGGCGGGCGCGCTGGAGCTCCTCGACCGGCCGGTCGAACCGGCCGCGCGCGCGGCGTCGCTCGCCGACATCGACCGGCTCAACGCCTGGTTCGGCGGGTACGCGCTGACGTTCCGGGAGATCCGCCGCCTCGCCGCGCCGGGCCGCGCGCTCGTCGTGCTCGACGTCGGCGGCGGACACGCGGCGTTCGCGGTGCGCCTCGTGCGCCGGGCGCGGCGGCGGGGCCGCGCGATCCGCGTCCTCGTGGTCGAGCGCGACGCCGAGACCCTCCGGCTCGCGCGGCGCGCGTGCGCGGCGTACGCGGAGATCGCGCTCGTCGGCGCCGACGCGACGGCGCTGCCGTTCCGCGCGGGCGCCGCCGACGTCGTGACCGCGTCGCTCACGCTCCACCACCTCGAGCCCGACGACGCCGTGCGCGCGCTGCACGAGATGGCGGCGGTGGCGCGCCGCGCGGTCGTCGTCAACGACCTGCGGCGCACGCGCTCTGCCCTGGGGCTCGTCTGGCTCGCGACGCGCCTTCTTCGCTGCCATCCGATCTCCCGCCACGACGGCCCGCTGTCGGTGCGGCGGGCGTACTCGCGCGCGGAGCTCACCGCACTCGCCGAGCAGGCCGGTATCCGGACGCTCGCGATCCGCGAGTATCCCGCGTTCGGCCGGCTGGTCGCGGTGATGGGATGAGGGCGGCCGAGGTCATCGTCGTCGGCGCGGGCCCGGCCGGGGCCGCGACCGCGATCCTGCTCGCCGAGCACGGCGTCGCCGTCACGCTCCTCGACCGCGCCCGTTTCCCGCGGCCCAAGGTCTGCGGCGAGTACCTCTCGCCGGAGGCGCCGCGCGTGCTCGACCGCCTCGGCGTGCTGAAGGCCGTGGACGACCGCGCCGTGCCGCTCGCCGGCATGCGCATCACGGCCCCGGACGGCACCGAGGTCGAGGGCACGTATCGCGCGCTCGGCCCGTGGCGCCCGTATCGCGAGCACGCGATGGCGATCCCGCGCGAGACGCTCGACGCGCTCCTCGTCGACCGCGTGCGCGCGCTGCCCATCGACTTCCGGGAGGAGATCCGCGTGACCGGCGTCGTCATCGCGCGCGAGGGTGTCGCGGGCGTGGAGGCGGTGGACGCCGCCGGGGCGACGCTCGCGCTCCGCGCCCCGCTGGTGATCGCCGCCGACGGGCGGGCCTCGCTGATCGCCCAGCGGCTCGGGTTGCGGCGCGCGCACCGGCTCCGCCGGATGGCGCTGGTCACGTACGTCACGGACGTCGAGGGGTGCCGCGACCGCGGCGAGATCTTCGTGGATCCGCCGGACTACGCGATCCTGAATCCGGTGGCGCCCGATCGCGCGAACCTGTCGCTGGTCGTGCCGCTGGCGCACGCGGCGCCCTGGAGCGGGCGGCTCGAGGACTTCTTCACCGCGCGGACGCGACAGCTCACCCACCTGGCGCGCCGGCTGGCGGGCGCGCGCCTCGTCGCGCCCGTCCGCGCGATGGGGCCGCTCGCGTACACGGTCCGGCCGCCGAAGCTGGGCGGCGTGCTGCTCGTCGGCGACGCCGCGGGCTTCTACGACCCGTTCACGGGCGAAGGGATCTTCGCCGCGCTGCGCGGCGCCGAGCTGGCGACGGAGACCGCCGTCCGCGCCCTCCGCGCCGGCGACTGCTCGCGCGAGGCGCTCGCCGCCTACACGCACGCGCGGCGCCGGACCTTCGCCGGCAAGGAGCGGGTGACGCGCGCGTTGCAAGTGGTCGTCCGGCACCGGGCGCTCGCGAACCTCGTCGCGCGCGGGCTCGCGCGTCGGCCCGCGCGGCTCGACCTCCTGCTCGGCGTCATCGGCGACTACGTCCCGCCGCGCGCGCTGCTGGGCGGCCTCCTGCGCTAGAATCCCTGACCGGGAGGGCGAGGGATGGCCAGCCGATCGGACAACCTGCCGCGCCGCTTCGCGCGGATCTACACCGCGGCGATCACGGACGTGATGGACGAGATGGGGCTCCAGCGCCAGACGCTGCCCCCGGCGATCCAGCCGCTGACCTCCGACATGCGCGCCGCGGGCTTCGCCTTCACCGCGCGGGGCCGGCCGCATCGGGGGACGCCGCGCGAGCGCGACGAGACGCTCCGTCGCTTCCTGAAGATGCTCGGTGCGGTGCCGCCCGACTCGATCCTCGTGCTCGCCGCCAACGACGCCGCGGCGGCGCACTTCGGCGAGCTCAGCGCCGCGTGGTTCCGCGCCCGGAAGGTTCGTGGCGCGGTGGTGGACGGTGCGACGCGCGACGCGGCCCACATCGCGCGCATGCGCTTCCCGACGTTCGTCCGCTATCGCACGCCCCAGGATTCGGTGCCCCGCTGGCGCGTGCAGGACTGGGGACAGCCGCTGACGATCGGGGGCGTGCGCGTGAGCCTCGGCGACATCGTCGTCGCCGATCTCGACGGCGTCGTGGTGGTCCCGCGCAGGGCGGCCCACGAGGTCCTGGTGCGCTGCGAGAAGCTCGTCGGCACGGAGAACAAGGTGCGGCGCGCGGTGACGCGGGGGCTGACGCCGCTGGAGGCCTACGAGAAGTTCGGGAGCTTCTAGACGCTACCGGCCGCGGCGGCGCGCGGGCCGCGCCGGCTCCTCGTCGCGCGACTCGGCACCGCTGATCTCGGGCAGGCCCGCCTCCTTCAATGGCTTGCCGATGTGGTCGCGGATCCACTTCGCGTCCCACCACTCGAGCGGCGTCACCGACACGCCGTTCACGAGCACCTCGAAATGGAGATGGTCGCCGATCGCCAGGCCGGTGCTCCCGGTGCGGCCGAGCTCCTGGCCCTTCTCGACCGCGTCGCCGACCTTCACCTCGATGCTCGAGAGGTGGGCGTAGAGTGTCTGGAGACCGAGCCCGTGGTCCACGATGACGGTGTTGCCGTAGATCGCGAGCGGGCCGACGAAGCCGACGACGCCCGTGTTCGCGGCGGGCACGGGCGACAGCTTGGTGGACGCGAGGTCGAAGCCGTAGTGCACCTGCCGGTCGATCTCGCGGCCGCCGTAGACGTAGGTGCGCGTCTCGGCGAAGTTCGCGAAGACCTTCGTGTTGCGAGGCTGCGTGAACGCCCCGGCCCACAGGGGCTTGTCGGCGGTCGTGCCGCCGATCCGCCGCTTCTCCTCCTCCGCCTGCCGGCGGAGGTCCCGGTTGATCGTCAGGAAACCCTCGACGAGCGGCTTGTCGGCCGGGGACTGCGGGAGCAGCTCGGGCACCTTCGCCTGGAGGAAGGCGTCCTTGATCTCGATCGTGTCGCGCGGGAAGCGGCGCGGCTTGAACTCGACGGGGATGCCGCGCGAGGCGACGTTGCCCGCCTCGTCCTCCGCCGTGATCGCGAGCGGGACGCCGGCCTCGACGTCCCAGGGCAGCGCGAAGAGCGCCACGCGCGCGCCGCGCTCGGCCGGCCCCCAGGCGAAGCTCGGCTGGACGAGCTTGGCGGCCGTCACCGCGGCCCGCGCGGCACCCGTGACGCGGAACGCGACGAGGCCGCTTCCGCCGGGCGAGACGTACCGGGTCGCCGCGAGGATCTCGATCTTCGGCGGGGTGAGGTCCACGGTGACCGGATAGCTCGCGATCGCGCGGTCGTTCATGCGGAGCGGGCGCCAGAAGTCGTCGCGCGCCCACACCTCGAGGGTCGCGCCGCCCTCGCGGAGTCCGAGCGCCGCGCTCTCGAGCGTCAGCGGGATCTCGACGTGGCGCCCGAACGCGCCCTCCTGCCGGGCGAGGACCGTGGACTTCCCGCCCTGCACGATGCGGGCCTCGACGCGCGCGACGTTTCCGCGCCGCGCCTCGAGCGTGACGGTGAGCGTCGTCTTCTGGCCGACGAAGCGTGGGGGCGTGCCGACGGCGTGGACGCCGGGCACCGACTGGCGCCAGCCGAGATAGGACACGGTACCCACGACCGAGAAGACGAGGAGGAGGAGCACGAGCAACCAGAACTTGGCGCGGGACGGCGGCGGCACGGGAACGAATGATACCATGCCGCCGAACGCCAACCCCGGGAGGCCCGCGATGACCGTCACGCTCGCGCTCGGCTCCGCCGCGCTCTTCGTTCTCGCCGGACTCTGCGAGATCGGCGGCGGCTACCTCGTGTGGCTCTGGCTGCGCGACGGGCGGAGCGCCCTCCTCGGCGTCGCGGGCGCCCTCGTGCTGTGTCTCTACGGCGTGGTGCCGACCTTCCAGCCCGCGGCGTTCGGCCGGGTCTACGCCGCGTACGGCGGCGTCTTCGTCGTGCTCTCGCTCGCCTGGGGCTGGCGCGTCGCGGGCCAGGCGCCCGACCGGTTCGACCTCGCGGGCGGCGCCCTGTGTCTCGCGGGCGTCGCGGTCATCATGTACTGGCCGCGTGCTTGACACCCCTGGGCGCCCTTCGTAGCATGTCGCGGTGTCCACCGTCTGGCTGATCCCAGCCTTTCCTCTCGCGGGCGCGCTCCTCAACATCTTCTTCGGCAAACTCATCGGGCGGCGCGCGCACTGGGTCGCCGTGCCCGCGGTGGCCGTCGCCTTCATCGCCTCGTGCGTCACGTTCGCGCACGTCTGGGACGGCGGGACCTTCACGCACCCGCTCTTCACGTGGATCGTCGCGGGCGCCTTCGAGGCGTCGGTCGTCGCGCACGTGGACCCGCTGACCGGCGTCATGCTGCTCGTCGTCACGGGCGTCGGCGCGTTGATCCACCTTTACTCGGCCGGCTACATGCACGACGATCCCGGGTACGCGCGCTTCTTCGCGTATCTGAACCTGTTCGTCTTCTCGATGACGATGCTCGTGCTCGCCGGCAACTTCCTCCTCCTCTACGTCTTCTGGGAGGCGGTCGGCCTCTGCTCGTACCTCCTGATCGGCTTCTGGTACACGCGCCCGGCGGCGGCGCAGGCGGGGAAGAAGGCGTTCATCGTCAACCGCGTGGGCGATTTCGGCTTCGGGCTCGGGATCATGTGGCTCTGGACCGCGCTCGGGACGCTCGACTACGCCGCAGTGTTCAAGGGCGTCGAGGCGCTTCCGCCCGCGGCCGCGACGGGGATCGCGCTCCTCCTCTTCATGGGCGCCTGCGGCAAGTCGGCGCAGCTCCCGCTCCACACGTGGCTTCCCGACGCGATGGAGGGCCCGACGCCGGTCTCCGCGCTCATCCACGCCGCGACGATGGTGACGGCGGGCGTGTACATGGTCGCGCGGAGCCACGCGATCTTCGAGCGCTCGGGCACGGCCCTCGAGGTCGTCGCGTGGGTCGGCGTCGCCACCGCGCTCTTCGCCGCGACGGTCGGCCTCGTGCAGACCGACATCAAGCGCGTGCTGGCCTACTCGACGGTGAGCCAGCTCGGCTACATGTTCGCCGCGGTGGGCCTGGGCGCCTACGCGGCGGGCGTCTTCCATCTGGTCACGCACGCCTTCTTCAAGGCGCTCCTCTTCCTCGGCGCCGGGAGCGTCATCCACGGGTTGGGCGGGGAGCAGGATCTCCGGAAGATGGGCGGGCTCTCGTCGCGGATGGTGACGACGACGATCACGACGACCATCGGCGGGCTGGGGCTCGCCGGTGTTCCGGGGCTCGCCGGCTTCTTCTCGAAGGACGAGATCCTCGCCGCGGCCTTCCACGGCCATCGCGCGATGTGGGCGCTCCTTCTGCTGGGCGCGTTCCTGACGGCCTTCTACACCGCGCGGCTGCTCTTCCTCGCCTTCTACAGCGGGCCGCGCATGTCGAAGGACGCGGCGCATCACGTCCACGAGTCGCCTCGGACGATGACGCTGCCGCTCTCCGTGCTCGCGCTCCTGACCGCGGCCACAGGCCTGGCGCTCGGCATCCCGTCGGATCACGGGACGCGCTTCGAGCGCTTCCTGGCGCCCGTCTTTCCGCTGCGCGCCGAGGCGCACAGCGGATTCGTGGCGTACATGCTGCTGATCCTCTCGGCCGTCGTCGTGGCCGCCGGGATCACGCTCGCGTGGTTCATGTACATGTCCACCCCCGTGCGCGCCGCGTCCGCGGGCGCGCCGCGCTCGCCGCTCCACGCATTCCTGCTGAACGCCTGGTACGTCGACCGTCTCTACGACACGGTCGTCGTGCGCCCGTTCTTCGCGCTGTGCGGGTTCCTCGCGCGGGTCTTCGATCTCGGGGTGATCGACGGGCTCGTGAACGGCCTCGGACGCGCCGTGCTCGGCGGCGCCGCCGCCCTGCGGCGGCTCCAGACGGGATACGTCGTGAACTACGCGCTCACGATGCTGGCGGGCGCGGTCCTGGTCCTCGCGTTCCTCCTGAGCCGATGAGGTCGCTCCTCACGGTGGTGACGTTCCTCCCCGCCGTCGGCGGCCTCGCGCTCGTCTTCGTGCCGCGGCAGCGCACCGAACTCCTCAAGACCGCCGCGCTCCTCGTCGCGCTCCTGGCGCTGGCGGCCTCGCTGCCGCTCTACTTCGCCTTCGACGGCGCCTCGGCCGAGGTCCAGTTCGAGGCGCAGCGGCCCTGGATGCCGACGCTGGGCGTCTCCTATCACGTCGGTGTCGACGGCATCAGCGTGCTGCTGGTCCTGCTCACGACCTTTCTCACGCCGCTCGCGCTCGCCTCGGCCTGGCACGCGATCGAGGACCGGGTGAAGGAGTTCGTGATCACGATGCTCATCCTCGAGACGGGGATGCTCGGCGTGTTCGTGAGCCTCGACCTCTTCCTCTTCTACGTCTTCTGGGAGGCGATGCTGATCCCGATGTACTTCATCATCGGCGTCTGGGGCGGGACGAACCGCGTGTACGCCGCGGTGAAGTTCGTGCTCTACACGATGGCGGGCTCGGCCCTCATGCTGGTCGCGATCCTGGCGCTCTACTACCAGCACGGCGCCGCGACCGGCGTCTACACCTTCGACCTGCCGATGCTCGCGCGCTGGATCATGGAGCCCGGGCTCGCGCAGAACCTCATGTTCCTCGCGTTCGCGCTGGCGTTCGCGATCAAGGTGCCGCTCTTCCCGTTCCACACGTGGCTGCCCGACGCGCACGTGGAGGCGCCGACGGCGGGGAGCGTCATCCTCGCGGGCGTGCTGCTGAAGATGGGCACCTACGGCTTCCTGCGCTTCTGCCTGCCGCTCTTTCCCGACGCGAGCCTGGCGTTTGCGCCGTACGTGTTCTTCCTGGCCGTCGTCGGGATCGTCTACGGCGCCTGGGTGTCGACCGTCCAGCCCGACATGAAGAAGCTCGTCGCCTACTCGAGCGTGAGCCACCTGGGCTTCGTGATGCTCGGCATCTTCACCTTCAACCCGCAGGGGCTCGTCGGCGGCGTGATCCAGATGGTCAACCACGGCCTGTCCACGGGCGCGCTGTTCCTCATGGTCGGGATGATCTACGAGCGCCGCCACACCCGCCTCATCGACGACTTCGGCGGGCTCTGGAAGGTGGCGCCGGCCTTCTCCGCGCTCTTCCTCGTCGTCGTGCTCTCGTCGCTCGGGCTCCCGGGTCTGAACGGGTTCGTCGGTGAATTCCTGATCCTCGTCGGCGCCTTCGGCGTGAGCCCCTGGCTCGCCGCCGTGGCGACGACCGGCATCGTCTTCGCCGCCGTCTACCTGCTCTGGATGTACCAGCGGGTGATCTTCGGCGAGGTCGCGCCGGCGAACCAGGGACTCGCCGACCTCTCGCTCCGCGAGTGGGCCGTGCTGGTCCCCGTCCTGGTCTTCATCGTCTGGATCGGTGTCTACCCGAGCGCGTTCACGGGCAAGACCGGGGCGACGGTCGACGCGCTGATCGCGCAGGTTCAGTCGAAGGCCGGCGTGAAGTGATCCCCGCCCCGCCCATCGCCCTCGGGCCGCTGCTCCCGGTGCTGATCGTCCTCGGCGCGGCGGGGCTCGTACTGCTCCTCGACCTCCTGCCGCGCGCGCTGGGGCGCGAGCTCGTCGCGACGGTCGCGCTGGCGGGCGTGGTGGGCGCGCTGCTGGTGTCGCTCGCGCGGTGGGGGACGCCGGGGCGCGCCTTCAACGACATGATCGTGGTCGACGAATTCGCGCTCTTCGTCAACGTCGTGATCTGCTACGCCGCCGCGCTGGTCGTCCTGCTCTCGATCGACTATCTCGGGCGGAGCGGGACGGAGACGGGCGAGTACTACGCGCTCGTCCTCTTCGCGACGAGCGGCATGATGCTGCTGGCCGCGGCCGGCGACCTCATCGTGCTCTTCCTGGCGCTCGAGCTCATGTCCCTCTCGCTCTACGTCCTCGCCGGTCTCTTCAAGCGGGAGCTCGCGTCGTCCGAGGCGTCGATGAAATACTTCATCCTCGGCGCGTTCGCCGCCTCGTTCCTGCTCTACGGGATCGCGCTGATCTACGGGGCGACGGGGACGACGAACCTGGACCGGATCGCCTCGGCGTCGGTCGGCCGCGCCCACGAGCCGCTGCTCGTCGTGGGGCTCGGCCTCCTGCTCGTCGGCTTCGGCTTCAAGATCTCGTCGGTGCCCTTCCACATGTGGACGCCGGACGTCTATCAGGGCGCGCCGACGAGCGTGACCGCGCTCATCGCGACCGGGTCGAAGGCGGCGGCGTTCGCGGCGCTGATCCGCGTGCTCGTCACGGCCCTCCGCGGCGCCCAGCCCGACTGGACGCCGCTCCTCTGGGGCGTCGCGGTGCTCACGATGACGGTGGGCAACGTGGTCGCGATCGCGCAGTCGAACCTCAAGCGCATGCTCGCCTACTCGTCGATCGCCCACGCGGGGTACATGCTCGTCGGGGTCGTCGCCGGCGGGAGCGCCGGGACGGGCGCGGTGCTCTTCTACCTGCTCACGTACACGTTCACGACGGCGGGAGCCTTCGGCGTCATCACGCTGTGCGAGCGGGCGCGGGCCGAGGCGGTGGAGGTCGACGACTACGCCGGGCTCGGGCGGCGCCACCCCCTGCTCGCCGCGGGCCTGGGCCTCTTCCTCCTGTCGCTGATCGGCATTCCGCCGCTCGCCGGCTTCGTCGGGAAGTTCTACCTGTTCGGCGCGGCCGTGCGCGCCGGATACGTCTGGCTCGCCGTCATCGGCGTGCTCAACTCCGCGGTCGCGGCGTATTACTATCTCCGCGTGATCGTCTACATGTACATGCGCGAGCCGGACGGAGCCGGTGCCGCGCTGGTGCCCTCGTTCGCCGGCGGCCTCGCGCTGGCGATCGCGCTGGTCGGCATCGTGCTGCTCGGCCTGATGCCCGCGCCCTTCGTGGACCTCGCCCAGGCCGCCGTCGCGCCCCTGCTGCGCTGAGGCGGCGCGATGGGGCGGAACGTCCGGGCCGCGCGCGCGTGAGGCTCCGGCTTCCGCATCGCGGCTGGCTCCTCGACCTCGACGGCACCGTCTACCGGGGCGCGGCGCTCGTCCCGGGCGCCGACGAGGCGATCGCCGGGCTGCGCCGCGCGGGCCGCCGCGTCGCGTTTCTCTCGAACAAGCCCCTCGACACGCGCGCCGACTACGCGGCGAAGCTGACGCGCCTCGGGATCCCGACCGCGGCGGACGACGTGATCAACTCCTCGCTCGTGCTCGCCCGCCACCTGGCCCGGCTCGATCCCGGCGCGCCGGTGTTCGTCATCGGCGAGCCTCCGCTGCTCGGGGAGCTGCGCGCGCACGGCCTCGAGGTGCGCGCGGACGCGCGGGTGCGCTGGGTCGTGATCGCGTTCGACCGGACCTTCGACTACGCGAAGCTCAACACAGCGCTGCAGGCGGTGCGCGGCGGCGCGGGGCTGATCGCCACCAACGCCGACCGGACGTGCCCGACGGAGGAGGGCGAGATCCCCGACTGCGCGGGCATGATCGCCGCCGTCGAGGCGGTGACCGGGCGGCGGGTCGAGACCGTCGTCGGCAAGCCCTCGCCGATCATCCTCGAGGTCGCGCTCGCGCGGCTGGGCGTTCCGGCCGCGGACTGCGTGATCGTCGGCGACCGGATCGAGACCGACATCGCGATGGGCAAGCGCGGCGGTCTCGCGACCGTGCTCGTGCTCACGGGCGTGACGCGCCCCGACGATCCGCGCATCGCCGGACTCGGCGCCGACCTCGTGCTAGGATCGATCGGAGAAATCTTCGAGCGATGAACGCCCCGATCCGGACGCTCGCCGACGCCGACTACGACGTCGTCATCGTCGGCGGCGGTATGGCCGGCGCCGGCTGCGCGCGCGACCTGGCGCTCCGCGGCCTCTCGGTGGCGCTCGTGGAGAAGGGCGATTTCGCCTCGGGGACGACCGCGTACTCCTCCAAGCTGATCCACGGCGGCCTGCGGTACCTCGAGCTCTTCGATTTCGGCCTCGTGCGCGAGTCGCTCCGCGAGCGGGAGACGCTCGGCCGCCTCGCGCCCCATCTCGTCCGTCCGCTCCCGTTCCTGGTGCCGATCTACCGCGCCTCGTCGCGCAGCCTCGTGAAGGTGCGGATCGGCCTCCGGGTCTACGACTGGCTGACGCCGGGCCGGAACCGGGAGCGCTATCGCGTGCTCCGGCCGATCGACACGCTCTCGCTCGAGCCCGCGATCCGCGCCGAGGACCTGCGCGGGGCCGGCTACTACTTCGACGACCTGCTCGTGTTCCCCGAGCGGCTCTGCCTCGAGAACGTGCTCTCCGCCTGCCGCCACGGCGCGCGCGCCTTCAACTACGCGCACGTGGAGGGGATCGTGCGCGACACCAGGGGCGCCCTCGCGGGCGTGCGCGTGCGCGATCTCCTCACGGATCGGGTGGTGCGCCTCGGGGCGCGCGTCGTCGTCAACGCGACCGGGCCGTGGGTGGACGAGCTCCGCGCGCTCGCCGGTGTCGCGGAGCGCGGCCCGCGCGTGCTCCGCCGGACGAAGGGCATCCACTGCCTGCTGCCGCGGCTGACCGAGCGCGCGATCTATCACGCGACGAGCGACGACCGGATGATCTTCGTCATCCCGTGGCGCGAGTTCTCGCTCGTCGGCACGACCGACACCGACTTCGACGGCGACCTCGACCGCCTGCACGCAACCCGGGACGAGGTGAGCTATCTGCTCGGCGAGGTGCGCAAGGTGCTCCCGGACCCGCGCGTCGCCTTCGAGCAGGTCGCCTACACCTACGCCGGCGTGCGCCCGCTCTCCTGGGAGGCGGGCAAGCGCGAGTCGGACGTGTCGCGCGCCCACAAGGTCGTCCCGGAGGAGGGCGGGCGGTTTCTCTCGATCACCGGCACCAAGCTCACGTGCTTCCGGAGCCTCGCGGCCGCGCTCGGCGATCAGGTCGCGCGCACGCTCGGGCGGGGTGGACCGGCGCGGACGGACCGGCTCACGCTCGACGGGCTCGACGAGGAGGCGGGGCGCGTCGAGGCGCGCGCCTGGCTCGACGTCGGACCCGAGCTCGCCGCCTCGGGCCTCGCGCGCGAGACCCTCGAGACGCTGGCGACGCTCCACGGGCGCGCGTACCCGCGCGTCATCGACCTCGCGGGCAAGGTGCCCGGCGGCGCCGAGCGGCTCTGCCCGTCGAATCCGGATATCGTCGCCCAGCTCCACCTGGCGGTGCAGGAGGAGCTGGCGGTCTCGCTCCAGGACGTCCTGCTCCGGCGCACGGTGATCGGCACGAGCCGCTGCCAGGGCGCGGACTGCGCCGAGGCGATCGGCGGGCGCATGGCCCAGCTTCTCGGCTGGACGCCGCGGCGCCTCGCCGCCGAGCTCGAGGCCTACTACGCCTACGTCGCCCGCTCGCACAAATTCAAGGCGTCATAGGAGCGTCATGAGCGTGTGCTATAGTGCGGCGCACTTGACGCGTCACCGACATCGGTCGCGCATGGAGGTCTGCATGAAGCGATGGGCCGGCATCGTCGCCGCTCTGACCGCCGTCGTGCTCCTGGGCGCTCCCGCTCCCTCGTTCGCGAAGACCGAGATCCATTTCTGGCACGCGATGGGGGGCCAGCTCGGCGAGACCGTCAACGAGTTGGTGAAGCAGTTCAACCAGGGCCAGTCGGAGTACGAGGTCAAGCCGCTGAACAAGGGGACGTACCCGGAGGTTCTCACCGGCGCCATCGCGGCGTATCGGCAGAAGAACCCGCCCCACATCGTCCAGATGTTCGACGTCGGGACGCAGACCATGCTGATGTCGGGCGCGATCCATCCGATCTTCCAGCTGATGAAGGAGCAGGAGATCGTGGTGGACTGGGGCGACTTCATCAAGCCGGTCACGGGCTACTACTCCAAGGACGGCAACCTCTACTCGATGCCGTTCAACTCGTCGAGCCCGATCCTCTACTACAACAAGGACGCCTTCAAGAAGGCGGGACTCGCCGACAAGCCGCCCGCGACCTGGAAGGAGGTCGGCGAGGCCTCCAAGAAGATCATCGCGGCGGGCGCCGCGAAGTGCGGCTTCACGACGTCGTGGCCGTCGTGGACGATGCTCGAGAACACCTTCCCGTGGCACGACCAGCCCTTCGCGACCAACCAGAACGGCTACACCGGCCTGGACACCAAGCTCCTGATCAACGGCGAGTTCGGCGTGAAGCACATCGGCCAGCTCGCCGCGTGGCAGAAGGAAGGCGTCTACTCCTATGGCGGTCGCCAGGGCCAGCCCGACCCGAAGTTCATCAACGGTGACTGCGCGATGCTCGTGCAGTCGTCGGCCGTGATCGGCGGCTTCAAGAAGTCGCTGAAGTTCGAGTGGGGCACCGGCCAGTTGCCACACTGGGGCCCGCCCTACAAGAAGCAGAACGCGATCGTCGGCGGCGGCACGCTCTGGGTGATGAAGGGGCACAAGAGCCTCGACTACAAGGGCGTGGCCCAGTTCATGAAGTACATCGCCGAGCCGCACCAGCAGATGTGGTGGAGCGTCACGACCGGCTATGTGCCCGTCACGCACACGGCGATCAAGAACCTGGAAGCCGGTTACCACTTCAAGAAGAACCCCGAGCAGTGGACCGCGCTCAGCCAGCTCTCCGCCAAGCCCACGCCCAACAGCCTGGGCCACCGCCTCGGGAACTTCGTGCAGATCCGCGAGGCGATCGAGAGCGAGATGGAGAGCGTCTTCGCTGGCAAGAAGACCACGAAGGAAGGGCTCGACGCCGCGGTCGCGAAGGGGAACGAGATCCTCAAGGAGTTCGCCGCCGCGAACAAGCCATAGTCTGGCGCGCGTGGCGATGAAGCGGGCCGTCTTCAAGAGCCGGTGGTTGCCGTATCTGCTGGTGCTGCCCCAGATCGCGGTGACGATCGTCTTCTTCTTCTGGCCCGCCCTCGAGTCGCTGCGCCTCTCGTTCTTCCGGACCTCTCCCTTCGGCGACAAGACCTTCTTCGTCGGGCTCGAGAACTTCCGGAAGCTGCTCGTCTCGGCGGAGTACTACCAGTCGATCGTGAACACATTCGTGTTCGCCTTCGGCGTCACCGCGCTCGGCCTGGGGATGGGCCTCTTCGTCGCCGCGCTCGCCACCCAGAAGGTCCGCGGGCTCGCCGCGTACCGGACGGCGGTGCTCTGGCCCTACGGTATCGCGCCGCCCATCGCGGGCATCATCTTCCTCTTCATCTTTCACCCCTCGTACGGCGTGCTCCCGTACTGGCTGTCGTTCGTGGTGTCGTACGAGTTCAACTGGCTCCTGAAGGGCTGGGTGGCGATGGCGCTCGTGATCGTCGCGACGGCGTGGACCCACGTCGGCTACAACATCGCCTTCTTCCTCGCCGGCCTGCTGGCCATTCCGGCCTCGGTGCTCGAGGCCGCGAGCGTCGACGGCGCGGGCGCCGTCCGGCGCTTCGGCTCCATCATCTTCCCGCTGCTCTCGCCGATCACCTTCTACCTGCTCGTCGTGAACCTGATCTTCTCGTTCTTCGGCTCCTTCGGCGTGATCCACGCCGTCACCCAGGGGGGGCCGGGCCGCGCGACCGAGATCATGGTCTTCAAGGTGTACAACGACGGCTTCATCGGGCTCAACCTGGGGTCGTCCGCCGCCCAGTCGGTGCTGCTGATGCTCGTCGTGATCGCCCTGACCGCGGTGCAGTTCCGCTTCGTCGAGAAGCGGGTGACGTACTCGTGAGCCCGGACGGTGCGCTTGCCGCCGCGGCGCGCGTCGGGGTGCTGCCGCGGGCGTCCGCCGCGCGGCGCCCCGCGCGGTTCGACTGGGGCGCCGTCGTCGTGCACGCGCTCCTGCTCGCCTGCGTGGCCGTGATCGCCTTCCCGCTCTACTACGCGTTCGTGATCTCGACCCAGACCGTCGAGGAGGTCATCGCGCGGCCGCCGGTCTTGAGACCGTCGGGGCACATGTTCCAGAACTACGTCGACGCGTGGAATCGCGCCCACATGGCGCGGCTGTTCTGGAACAGCGCGATCGTGGCCGTCGTGTCGGCCGTCGGCAAGATCGCCATCTCGATGCTCTCGGCCTTCGCCATCGTCTACTTCGACTTCCGCGGGAAGACGGTCGCCTTCTGGATGATCTTCATCACGCTCATGCTCCCGGTCGAGGTCCGCATCATGTCCACCTACGAGGTGATCGGCAACCTCGGCTGGCTCAACTCCTATGCCGGACTCACCGTCCCCCTGATGGCGTCCGCGACCGCGACGTTCCTCTTCCGTCAGTTCTACATGACCGTGCCCAACGAACTGGTGGAAGCGGCGCAGCTCGACGGGGTCGGACCGCTGCGCTTCCTCTGGTCGTTCCTGTTGCCGCTCTCCTGGGCGAACATCGCCGCGCTCTTCGTCGTCCTCTTCATCTTCGGCTGGAACCAGTACCTCTGGCCCTTGATGATCACGAACACGGAGGCGATGCGCGTCGTCGTCATCGGGCTTCAAGACCTGATTCCGCGCACCGGCACGCACATCCCGGAGTGGAATATCATGATGGCCGCCGCGATGATGGCGCTGCTGCCCCCGGTGGCGGTCATCCTCTTCATGCAGCGCTGGTTCGTGAAGGGCCTGATCGAGACCGAGAAGTAGATGTCCGACGGACCCATGCTCGTCGCCCACCGCGGCGGCGCCGCGCTCTGGCCCGAGAACAGCCTCCTCGCGTTCCGGCGGGCGCTCGCGCTCGGGAGCGACCTGCTCGAGCTCGACGTGCACCCGACCGCCGACGGTGAGGTCGCGGTGATCCACGACCCCACGCTCGACCGCACGACCGACGCCACCGGTCGGGTGGCCGAGCGGACGGCCGCCGAGCTCGCGCAGGTCAGGCTCAAAGGGCCCGACGGCGCGCTCACCGGAGAGCACGTCCCGCTCCTCGACGCGGCGCTCGCGCTGGTGGCGCCGTCCCCGGCGGCGCTGCTGGTCGAGGTGAAGGGGCCGGAGCCGGGCTTCGGAGTCCGCTGGCGCGGCGAGGCCGGCGGCGCGCGCCCCGAGCCCGGACCTCGCTATGCGGGTCTCGAGGAGGCGGTCCTCGCCAGGCTCGCGAGGTCGGGACTCGGCGACCGGGCGATCGTGATGGCCTTCAACCCGGATGTGATCGCGCGCGTCCGCGAGCTCGCCCCCCGGCAGCGGGTGACGCTCCTGGTGGGGGCGTACCACGTCGCCGAAACCGGCGTCCGGCCCGAGGAGACGGTCGAGTGGGCCGTGCGCTGCGGCGCGACGGACCTGGGCCTGCAGCACACACTCCTGAGCCCCGAGGTCGTCGGCGCGGCGCGCGCGGCCGGCCTCGTGCTCGGCGTGTGGACGGTGAACGACGAGGCCGCGATGCGCCGGGCCGTACAGCTCGGCGTCGACCTGATCACCTCCGATCGTCCGGACCTTCTCCAGCGTGTGCTCGGGCGCTCGCCGTGAGAGGCGCGCTCGCGCTCGCCGCGCTCCTGCTCGGCGTCGCCGCCGGCCCGGGTCTCGCCCAGGCGCCGCCGCTGATCGCGGCCCACCGCGGCGGGGCGGCCCTCGCGCCCGAGAACAGCCTGCGCGCGTTCCGGAACGCGCTGGCGCTCGGCGCGGACTTCCTCGAGTTCGATCTGCACATGACGCGGGATGGCGAGGTCGTGGTGATCCACGATCCGACGCTCGAGCGCACGACGACGGCGCGTGGCGCCGTCCGCGACCTCACACGCGCCGAGCTCGCCGCGGCGCGGCTCCGCGCGCGGGACGGCGGCGTCACCGAGGAGCCCGTGCCGACCTTCGCCGAGCTGCTCGATCTCGCGGTGCCGACGGCGGTCGCCATCCTGCCGGAGATCAAGAACGGTCCCGCGCGCGCGCGGTACGACGGCATCGAGGCGAAGGTCCTGGCCCTGCTCCGGGCGCGCGGCATGCTGGGGCGTGCCACGGTGCAGGCCTTCGAGGTGGAGACGATCCGGCGCCTGCGCGCCCTCGAGCCCTCCCTGCGCACGATGCTCCTGGTGGGCCGCGGCCGCGTGGAGCAGGAGCGCGCCGCGCCGCGCGACGCGGTCCGCTGGGCGGCGGAGGTCGGCGCGACCGACCTCGGGATGGACCATCGGTTCATCGATGCGGAGGTGGTCGCCGCCGCGCGGACGGCGGGGGTCCGGCTCTCGGCCTGGACGGTGAACGACGAGGCGGATCTTCGGCGCGCGATCGGGCTCGGCCTCGACGTGATCATGACCGACCGACCCGACCTCCTGAAACGCCTGCTGGGACGATGACCGCGCGTCGCGCCATTGTCAGGCCCCCCACGGCGGGCGCCGGGCTCGCGGCACCCGATCAATGACCGCGCGTCGCGCCATTGTCAGGCCCCCCACGGCGGGCGCCGGGCTCGCGGCACCCGATCAATGACCGCGCGCCGTTACGTTCTGGCACTCGACCAGGGCACGACCGGCTCGACGGCGCTCGTCGTGGATCCCGACGGGCGCGTGGTGGCGCGCGGCTACGCGGAGCTCCCGCAGTACTTCCCCAGGCCCGGCTGGGTCGAGCACGAGCCCGGCGAGATCTGGGCGACCGTCGAGCGGGCCGCGCGCCAGGCGCTCGGGGAAGGCCGCGTCACCGGCGGCGAGGTCGCGGCCCTCGGGATCACGAACCAGCGCGAGACGACGATTCTCTGGGAGCGCGCGACCGGGACGCCGATCCACCGCGCGATCGTGTGGCAGTGCCGGCGCACGGCCGGGCTCTGCGAGCGGCTCCGCGCCGACGGCGTCGAGCCGCTCGTCCGCGAGCGGACCGGGCTCGTCCTCGACGCCTACTTTTCCGGCACGAAGATCCGCTGGCTCCTCGACGAGGTCGCCGGCGCCCGCGCGCGCGCCGGCCGCGGCGAGCTGGCGTTCGGCACGGTCGACGCCTGGCTGCTGTGGAAGCTCACGGGCGGGCGTGTGCACGCGACCGACGCGAGCAACGCCTCGCGCACGCTCTGCCTGAACCTCCGCACGGGCGACTGGGACGACGAGCTCCTGGGAATCTTCGGCGTCCCCCGCGCCCTCCTGCCGGCGGTCGTCGCTTCCTCGGGCGTGCTGGGCGAGACGGTCGACCTCGGCTGGCTGCCCCGCGGCGTGCCCATCGCCGGGATCGCGGGTGACCAGCAGGCCGCCCTCTTCGGCCAGGCCGGCTACGCGCCGGGCGCCGCGAAGAATACCTACGGCACGGGTGGCTTCATGCTGCTCAACACCGGGAGCGCCCCCGTGGCGTCGTCGCACGGGCTCCTCACGACGATCGCGTGGCGCATCGGCGCCGAGACGACGTATGCTCTCGAGGGCAGCGTGTTCGTCGCGGGCGCGGCGATCCAGTGGCTCCGCGACGGCCTCGGGATCCTGAAGCACGCGTCGGAGAGCGAGGCGCTGGCGCGCTCGGTTCCCGACGCGGGGGGCGTGTACTTCGTGCCCGCGTTCGTCGGGCTCGGAGCGCCCTGGTGGGACATGTACGCGCGCGGCACCATCGTCGGCCTGACGCGCGGGACGACGGGCGCGCACCTCGCGCGCGCGGCGCTCGAGGCGATCGCGTTCCAGAGCCGCGACGTGCTCGTCGCGATGGCGGCCGACGCGGGCGTCGCGATCCGCGAGCTGCGCGTGGACGGCGGCGCCGCGGCGAACGACTTTCTGTGTCAGTTCCAGGCTGACATCATGGACGTCGCCGTACTGCGGCCTGCGGTGATCGAGACCACGTCGCTCGGCGCCGCGTACCTCGCGGGCCTCGGCGCCGGGCTCTGGCGCTCACTCGACGAGCTCGCCGGCCGCTGGACGCTCGAGCGGCGCTTCACGCCGGCGCTCCCGCCGGCGGAGCGCGCCGCGCGGGTCGAGGGATGGCGGCGGGCGGTGGAGCGGGCGCGCGGCTGGGCGGGCGATCAACCTCAATGAGGAGAGGACGATGAAACGACTCGGCATTCTGTCCCTCGCGGTTCTGCTGGTCACGGGCGCGGCCGGTGCGGCGCGCGCCCAGGCGCCGATCGAGGGCGAGCTGGCGTTGATCACCCCCGTGTCGAAGTTCATCCACGACGCGGCGCTGAAGGCGTTCGCCGACTACGCGAAAGAAAAATGGGGCGTCACGCTCAAGGTGAGCGCGATCCCGGCGGGCACGCCCGTCGCGTACGGCCGCGTCGTCGAGTGGAAGGGCAAGCCCGAGGTGGACATCTTCTGGGGCGGCGAGTCGGCGCTCTTCGAGAAGCTGGCCGAGCAGAAGCTGTTGCAGAAGGTCGAGATCTCGAAGGAGGTCTGGGATTCGATCCCCGCCTCCATCGGCAAGCCGAAGGCCATCCCACTCAAGGACAGGGACGGCTTCTGGGTCGGCACGGCGCTCGAGCCCTACGGGCTCGTCTACCACCCCAGGAAGATCCAGAAGCTCGGGATCGCGGAGCCGCGGGAGTGGGACGACCTCCTGAACCCGAAGCTCCGCGGCGAGGTCGCCCAGTGCGCGCCCACGCGATCCTCGTCCTCCAACGCGACCTACGAGGTGATCCTCTCGATGTACGGCGAGGACAAGGGCTGGGACTGGCTCCGGAAGCTCGCCCAGAACACGGGCCACTTCACGGCGCGCAGCCGCGACGTGCCGACGGTCGTCGCGAAGGGCGAGTACACCGCGGGCTTCGCGGTACCGTCCTACATGGCCTTCGAGGAGAAGCTCGCCGGATTCGACATCAAGTTCGTCGCGCCGAAGAACGCGTTCGTCACGCCCGAGCCGATGGCGATCCTCGCCGGCGCCCGCAATCCGAAGGCGGCGCGTGCCTTCATCGAGTTCCTGCTGACCGAGCGTGGTCAGAAGGTGTTCATGGAGCGCGGCCTCTTCCCCGTCACGCCCAAGTACAAGGTCCAGGGCCCGCCGGGCTCGACCGCGGAGATGGCGGTGGAGTTCACCGGCGGCGTCCGGAGCTACTTCGACCGCGAGGTGTCGAACGTCTACGACGAGGCCGCCGCGCAGAAGCGTTCGGACGCGCTGAAGTCGAGGTTCCGCTCGGAGATCGAGGCGACCTGGAAGAAGCCCTGACGACCCGCGTGCGGCGATGAAGATCGTCCTCGACGGGGTCACCAAGATGTTCGGTCGCGTCACGGCCGTGGATCACGCGACGCTGGAGATCGCCGACGGCGAGCTCTTCACGCTGCTCGGACCCTCGGGCTGCGGCAAGACGACCCTCCTCCGGCTGATCGCCGGGTTCTATGCGTCGGACGGTGGCGAGATCCGCTTCGGTGACCGGCGCGTCGACGGGCTTCGGCCCTACGAGCGCAACATCGGCATGGTCTTCCAGAACTACGCCCTCTGGCCGCACATGACCGTGAGGGCGAACATCGCCTACGGGCTCCGGCTCCGGAGGCTCGACGCCGCGGCGCTCGCGCGGCGCCTCCGGGAGGGGCTCGAGAAGGTGAACCTGACGGGCCTTGAGGACCGCTACCCGGGCCAGCTCTCGGGCGGGCAGCAGCAGCGGGTCGCGCTCGCGCGCGCGCTCGTGCTCAACCCCGACATCCTCCTGCTCGACGAGCCGCTCTCGAACCTCGACGCGAAGATCCGCATCCAGGTGCGCGCCGAGATCCGGAAGCTCCAGCGGGAGCTCGGCATCACGACCGTCTACGTGACCCACGACCAGGAGGAGGCGCTCTCGCTCTCCGATCGCGTCGCGGTCATGCGCGACGGCAAGGTGCTGCAGCTCGCGCCGCCCAAGACGCTCTACGAGCGCCCGGCGAACCGCTTCGTCGCCGACTTCGTCGGCACCAACAACCTCCTCGCGGGCGTCTGCCGCGCGCCGGACGGGGGCCGGGTGCTGATCGAGACCGCCATCGGTCCGGTGCGCGCCAGCCCGGGCCCGGGCGTCGCGCAGGGCGACCGCTGCGTGCTCGCGGTGCGGCCCGAGAACGTCGCGCTCGCTGCCGGCGGGGAGAACACGTTCGACGGGCGGGTCACCCTGTCCTCCTACCTCGGCAACGCGGTGCGGTACGAGGTCGAGCTGGCCGGCGGGGTCGCGCTCAAGGTGGACATCGGCGATCCGTGGCATCACGACGTCCTGCCCGCCGGGGCGCGGGTGCGAATCAGCTTTCCGGCCTCGGCCGCCCTCACGCTGCCGGAGGACTGAGCGTGCCCTCGGCCCCCGCTCGGCGCCGGCCCGTCCTCCCGGTCCTCGGCGTGGGCGCGATCTGGCTCTTCCTGCTCGTCTTCCTCGTCTATCCGCTGCTGCGCATCTTCTACGACGCGTTCAGCGACGAGGCCGGACGCCTGACCGCGGCGAACTTCGTCGAGTTCGCCCGCGACCCGTTCTATGTCCGCTCGCTCGTGAACTCGCTCGTGCTGGGGCTCGGCACGGTCGCCGCCACGTCGGTGGTCGGGTTCGCGGTCGCGTTCCTCCTGGTGCGCTGCGACTTCGTCGGGCGGAACCTCTTCGGCTACCTCACGCTGATTCCGATCATCTCGCCACCGCTCGTCGGCGTGCTGGGCTTCACGTTCATCATGGGGCGCGCGGGCACGGTCAACATCCTGCTCGAGGACTGGTTCGGGCTGGCGAAGCCGATCAACTTCGTCTACGGCCTCCACGGCGTGCTGCTCGTCGAGACGCTGCATCTCTTCCCGATGATCACGCTCAACGTCGTGGACGCGCTCGCCAAGATCGATCCCGCGCTCGAGGAGGCCGCGGAGAGCGTCGGGGCGCGCGGCTTCAGGAAGTGGTGCACGATCACGCTGCCCCTCACCACGCCGGGCTACGTCGCGGGCGCGCTGCTCGTCTTCATCTGGACCTTCTCCGACTTCGCGACGCCGCTCGTGCTGGGCGTCCACGACGTGCTCGCGGCCCAGGCGTACCTGAACATCGTGCAGTTCGTGGACCGGCGTATCTTCCGGATGGGCATCGTGATCTCGGCGCTCATGGTGGTGCTGGCGCTCCTGTTCCTGGTCGCCGCGCGCCGGTACGTGGCGATCAAGGACTACTCATCGCTTTCGTATTCGAAGATTGCGCGCGTGCGGCTCTCACCGCTCCAACAGGCGGCGGCGGTGTCGTTCCTCTCGCTGGTCATGCTGCTGTCGTCCATCCCGTACCTCGGCGTCCTGCTCGCCTCGGTGGGGAAGGGCTGGTCGCTCACGCCGCTGCCGGTGCGCTACACGCTGCAGTACTTCGAGCGGGTCATCGTCGAGACGCCGAAGTACATCGTGAACACGTTCCTCTACTCGGCGCTCGCGGTCGCCCTCTGCGTGGCGGTCGGCGTGCCGATCGCGTGGATCCTGGCGCGCACGCGCCTGCCCGGGCGCGACGCACTCGACGGGCTCAACACGCTGATCCTGGCGGTGCCGGGCACGGCGATCGGCATCGCCTACATCCGCGCGTTCCACTTCGACCTGCCGTGGCTCGACCACGGGCTCACGAGCTACTGGGTCGTCCTGCCGCTCGTGCTCGCGATCCGGCGCCTGCCCTACACGGTCCGCGGCTCCTACGCGTCGCTGCTGCTCGTCCACCGCTCCATGGAGGAGGCCGCGGCGAGCGTCGGCGCGACCGGCGCGCGGTCCTTCCGCGACGTGACGCTGCCGCTCATCTGGCGCGGGGTGCTCGTGGGCTCGCTCTTTTCCTTCATGACCTCGCTCCAGGAGGCCTCCGCCGTGCTGTTCCTCTCGCTCGGCGGCTGGGAGACGATCACGGTCGGGATCTTCTCGTTCTACATCGCCGGGAGCGCGAACGAGGCCGCGGCGCTCGGCGTGATCCTCATCGTCGTCGCCACGCTGAGCCTCGTCGTCATCAACCGTGTCGCCGGCGCGCGCATGGGGGGCATGTTCGGGTAGGTTGTGCCGAGCGTCGCCGGACGGCCTGCGCAAACGAGGCAGGAAATCAACTACTTGCCCTTGCTTGTGCGGTGGGACGCCCTATGCTAGCGTCCTTGTTCACATGACGCCGTCCGGGGAGAAGGGAGCCTGGCGGTCGCTCGGTGAGCTGTCCTCGATCGGCATGGCGCTGGTCCTGGCGACCGTGATAGGCCTGGTCGCCGGCTACTACGCAGATCGATGGCTCGGCACCCAGCCCTGGCTCACGTTGCTCGGGCTCGGCCTGGGAATCGTCGCGGGGTTCGTGAATCTCTTTCGATCGGTCAACCGTGCGGAACGGGAGCTGGATGACTCCGAGTGAGCTCGTGGCGCGAGTGACGCGTGAAACGTGCGTGGTGACCGCCGTGCTGGTGGGCCCGGCGGCGTCGCTGGGCGGTCCCGCGGGCGCGCTCGGCTTCCTGGCCGGCGGCACGCTCGCCGTCCTCAGCTTCCGCTGGCTCGCGGCGCGCGCCGCGGCCGCCGTCGGCGGTCACGCCCGCGGCGGCTGGCTCGCCGCGGCAGGCCTGCGCTTCGGCGCGTCGATGGCGGCGTGTGGCGCATTGCTCGCGACAGGCTGGGCGCACCCGCTGGCGCTGCTGGCCGGCGTCACCGTCCTGCCGTGTGCGGTCGTGCGGCTCGGGCTCTCCGCCTCCGGGAAAGAGGGCTAGCCCGTTGGGCGCCGTCGAGCACCCGCCGATCTTCCGGCTTCCAGGCATCCCCGATCACGTGACCTACACGTGGCTGGTCATGGTGATCCTGACCGCCGTCGCGTTCGGCGCCTCGCGCAACCTCCAGCTCGTCCCACGCGGTCTGCAGAACTTCCTGGAAGTCGTGCTCGAACAGTTCCTCGGGATGATCGATGACGTGATGGGGCACGAGGGCCGGCGCTACCTGCCCCTCCTCGCGACGCTCGGATTGTTCATCCTGACCGGGAACCTCATCGGCCTCGTGCCCGGGCTGTCGGGCCCGACCGGCAACCTCAACACGACGGCGGCCTGCGCGCTCATCGTCTTCGTCGCGTACCACGCGATCGGGGTGCGGAAGCAGGGCGCGCTCGCCTATCTCAAGCACTTCGCGGGGCCCGTGCCGCTCGCGCTGAAGCCCCTGATGTTCGTGATCGAGATCATCAGCCACCTCGCGCGGCCCCTGTCACTGACGTTGAGGCTCTTCGGCAACATGGTCGGTGGCCACATTCTTCTGGCGGTCATCTTCCTCCTCATGGGCCTGGATGGCCTCATCGGCTGGGCGCTCTCGGGCAGCCTCGCCGGGGCCGTGGTCGGCGGCATCGGCGGCGTGGTCACGATCGTCTTCACGGTGGGCTTTCTCTACCCCCTCAAGATCCTGGTGTCGTTCCTCCAGGCGTTCATCTTTGTGATGCTGACGATGCTGTACATCTCGGGGGCCCTCGAAGAGGCCGAGCACCACGCGGAACCCCACTAGCAGATCACACGTACATAGAGGAGGGCGGTCGTGCGACGTTCACTGATTCTGGGAAGTCTTCTGGTTGCCGCGTTCCCGGGCCAGGCACTCGCGGCCGAAGGGGCCGCGGCCAGCGGCGGCTGGATCGGGCCGTTCGCCGTCATCGCCGCCGGCCTCGGCATGGCGATCGCGGCCGGTCTGTGCGGGCTGGGTCAGGGTCGAGCGGTGGCGGCGGCGGTCGAAGCGATGGCCCGGCAGCCCGGGGCGGCGGCGCGGATCCAGACCGCGATGATCATTGGACTCGCGCTGATCGAGTCGCTCGCGATCTACACGCTGGTCATCGCGCTGATCTTGCTGTTCGTGAAGGGCATCCAGTTCTCGTGATGTCCGTCATGTAGCGGACCGACGACGGATCGGGCGCCGCCGCGTGGCGGCGCCCGCCACGCTTCCGGCGATGCCCCGACACTCGAACAACCGGCTTCCGAAGATTCCCGAGATGACGATCCGTCGTCTCTCGATATACACGCGTTGTCTCATCCAGCTCGAGGAGGACGGCGTCAAGACCGCCTCCTCGCAGGAGCTTGCCGAGCGGTTCAACCTCAACTCGGCCCAGGTGCGGAAGGACCTCGCCTTCTTCGGCGAGTTCGGCGTGCGCGGCGTCGGCTACTACGTGTCGGGCCTCAAGGCGGAGCTCCAGAAGATCCTCGGCCTCGATCGCGCGTGGCCGGTGGCGCTCGTCGGCTTCGGCAACCTCGGCTCGGCGCTCTTCCACTACCGCGGCTTCTCGCGCCAGGGGTTCAAGATCGCGGCGATCGTGGACGACGATCCGGCGAAGGCCGGCCGGGAGATCGACGGCGTCCCGATCATCACCAGCCGCGACATGGGGCGGGAGCTGAAGGCGCGCGGCGTTCAGATCGCGATCCTCGCCGTCCCCGCGGAGTCCGCGCAGGCCGTGACCGACCAGCTCGTCGCCGCGGGCATCCGCGGCGTCCTCAACTTCGCGCCCGCCCGGCTCAAGACCCCGCGTGACGTGCGCCTCAAGAACGTGGACCTCTCGATCGAGCTGGAGACCCTCAGCTTCTACCTCGCCAAGGGCGCCCGATAGTCTGGTACGCTCGGGAAGGCTCGGGATGTTGAAGGACTGGTCCGCGTTTCACGACCTCGGGAAGGCCTTCGCCGAGGGACCCGTCTGCCTGCGCATCGTCGGCCTCACCGGAGGCGCGCGTCCGCTCGCCGTCGCCGAGCTCCTCCAGGCGCCCCCGCGGTCCGCGCTCGTCCTGGTCGCGTCGGTCGTCGACGCCCACCGCTGGGCCCAGGACCTCAGGTTCTTCGGCGCGCCGGCGCTCGAGTTCCCGGAGCGCGAGCCGCGCCTCTGGCGCGGCGGGCGTCAGCGCGAGGCCGATGCGGAGCGCGCCGTCGTCTGCCAGCGGCTGGACGCGGGCGAGCCGCTGATCGTGGTCGCGACGCCCGCAGCGCTCGATGCCGAGCTCCTGGCGCCGCGCGAGTTCGCCGAGCGCGCCGTCCGGCTCGAGGTCGGCGACGCGCTCGATCGCGAGCTGTTGATCGAGGCGTTCGAGCGCGGCGGCTACGAGCGGGTGGACACGGTCGTCGAGGTGGGCCAGTGGAGCCTCCGCGGCGGCATCGTGGACGTCTTCTCGCCGAGCCATCCCAACCCGGCGCGCGTCGAGTTCCTCGGCGACGAGATCGAATCGATCCGCCTCTTCGATCCGACCTCCCAGCGCTCCACGGCCACGCTCCGGGGTCTTAGTGTCCTGCCCCTTGTCGCCGCCGACGACGGGCGCGCGCGGCTCCTCGACCACCTGCCGGCGACCGTGCCGGTCGTCGTGGACGCGCCTCGCGTGCTGGATGCGCCGACCGAGACGGATCCGGGCGCGGGCCCGCTACGCGAGCGGCTCGCGGGGCGCCAGCTCGTGGAGCTGGAGCTCGTCGGCGAGACCTCCAGCGCGCCGGCCGGACGCGCGCCGGGCGCGGTCGAGCTCGCGCTCGACGCGCACGCCGTTCCGCAGTTCAACGGACGCTTCAACCACCTCCAGGCGGAGCTCGAGCGCTGGCGCGCGGAGGGGTTTCGGACGCGGCTCGTCGCGGCCGACGAACGGCAGGCGGAGCATCTCCGCCAGATCCTGCGCGAGCATCAGCTCGAAGTCGCGGGCGCCCCCTCGCTCGACGGGCCGGACGCGCTTGCCATCGTCGTCGGCGAGCTGGGCAGCGGGTTCTCCATCCCCGCGCTCGGCGTCATCGTGCTCACAGAGCACGAGCTCTTCGGCGGGCGCCGCCGGTCGCTCAAGCGGCCCAGGTACCAGCGGGGCGCCGCGCTGACCGCGTTCACGGACCTCGAGGTCGGCGACGTCGTCGTCCACGAGGATCACGGGCTCGGGCGCTACCTCGGGCTCCGGACGATGACGATCGGCGACCGGCAGGGCGACTTCCTCCTGCTCGAATACGCCGAGAGCAACCAGCTCTATCTGCCGGTCGAGCGCCTCGACCTGATCTCCAAGTACCTGGGCGCCGACGGCGGTCAGGTGCGGCTCGACCGCCTCGGGGGCGCGTCGTGGCAGCGGGTGAAGGAATCGGTGCGCGCCGCGCTCCGCGAGATGGCCGAGGAGCTGCTCCGGCTCTATGCCCAGCGCGCCGTCGCCGAGGGCCACGCGTTCTCGCCCGATACACCCTGGCAGCGCGAGTTCGACACGGCGTTCAGGTTCGAGGAAACGCCCGACCAGCTCCGCGCGATCGAGGACGCCAAGCGTGACATGGAATCGGGCCGGCCGATGGACCGCCTCGTCGCGGGCGACGTCGGCTACGGCAAGACCGAGGTCGCGCTGCGCGCCGCGTTCAAGGCGGTGGCCGACGGCACGCAGGTGGCCGTCCTGGTGCCCACGACGGTGCTGGCGCAGCAGCACTGGGCCACGTTCGCCGACCGCTTCGCGGCCTTCCCGGCGCGCGTCGAGCTGCTCTCGCGGTTCCGGTCGCCGAAGGAGCAGAAGGCGGTCGTCGAGGGGCTCCGGGGGGGCACGGTCGACGTCGTGATCGGCACGCACCGCCTGCTCTCGAAGGACGTCACCTTCAAGAACCTGGGGCTTCTCGTCGTGGACGAGGAGCACCGCTTCGGTGTCGCCCACAAGGAGCGGGTGAAGAAGCTCAGGGCGTCGGTCGACGTGCTGTCGCTGACGGCGACGCCGATCCCGCGAACGCTCTACATGTCGCTGTCGGGCGCGCGCGACATGTCGGTGATCGAGACGCCGCCGCTCGACCGGCTGCCGGTGGAGACGGTCGTGCGCCGGTTCAGCAAGGCCGTCGTCCGGGAGGCGCTCGAGCGCGAGCTCGAGCGTGGCGGCCAGGTCTTCTTCGTGCACAATCGGGTCCAGTCGCTTCCATCCATGGTGCGCTTCGTCCAGGAGCTCGTGCCGGCCGCGCGCGTCATCATGGCGCACGGCCAGATGAGGGAGCGCGAGCTCGAAGCCGCCATGGTCAGGTTCGTGACCGGCCAGGCGGACGTCCTGGTCTCGACGGCGATCGTGGAGTCGGGGCTCGACATTCCCGCGTCGAACACGATCGTCGTGAACCGCGCGGACCGCTTCGGCCTGGCCCAGCTCTACCAGCTCCGCGGCCGCGTCGGGCGCGAGCGCCAGCAGGCGTACGCCTACCTGCTGGTGCCCGCGGATGGACGGGTGGACGAACAGGCGCAGCGCCGTCTCCGAGCGCTGCAGGAGCTGACCGAACTGGGCTCCGGGTTCAAGCTCGCCCTGCGCGATCTCGAGATCCGGGGCGCCGGCAACCTCCTGGGCGCGCAGCAGCACGGCCACATCGCCGCCGTCGGGTTCGATCTTTACTCGAAACTCCTCGCGGAGGCCGTGCGAGAATTGAAGGGCGAACCGGCCTCCGCGCACGTCGAGCCCGTCATCAGCGTGGCGGCGGAAGGTTACTTGCCCGACGACTATGTTTCCGAGGTCAACCAGCGACTCGCACTCTACAAGCGTCTCGCCGGCGCCGCGACGGACGCCGAGGTGGCCGAGCTGCGGGCGGAGCTCGTCGACCGCTTCGGCCCGCCGCCCGAGCCCGCCGAGCGGCTCGTGGATATCGTACGGATCCGCGTCGCGGCCCGGGCGCTCGGCGTGGAAAAGGTGGAATCCGGCGACGGCCGGGCCCTCCTCACGTTCGCTCCAGGGACGCCCCTCGACCCGAAGCGCCTCGTCGGCGCGATCCAGGCGAGCCGCGGGCGGCTCCGCATGAAGCGCGAGTTCACGATGGAGGCGACGGTGGAGCGCGGCGAGTGGCCCCGCGTCCGCGATTCGCTGCTGGCGCTCCTGGCCACGCTCGGACGCGCATGAGACTGCGGCTCGCGCGGCTGGCGCTTCTCGGGCTGGCGCTGGGCGGCTGCGCGGTGCCCGGGTGGGTGCCGTGGCTCGGTACAAAGCAGGACCGCCCGAAGCGTCCGGTCGTGGCCGAGGCCGCCCGGGAGGCCGCCGCGAACGCCGCCGCCCGGGACGTCACGACCTCCAAGGTCGAGAAGCTGGCCGAGCCCCGCCCGGCCCGGCCGGCCGACGAGAGCGTCTCCGACCGTGTCGTCGCCGTGGTGAACAACGACGCGATCACGCTCGCCGAGCTGCAGGAGGCCATCGCGGCGTACAGGTACGAGAACCGCCAGGCCGCGGAGCCGTCGGACGAGCTCATCCAGCAATTCCTCGCGCGGATGATCGAGAGTCGGCTGCAGCTGCAGGAAGCGGAGCGCGAGAAGATCGTCGTGGAGGAGGCCGAGGTCGAGGAGGAGCTGACCGAGCGGATCAAGAAGATCAACGTCCGGAACCGCGAGGAGTTCGAGCGCCTCATCAAGACGCAGGGGCTCTCCATGGATGGCATCAAGAAGCGGATCCGCGACGGGCTCAAGGTCACCCGCCTGATCCGCCGCAAGGTGACCGCGCGCATCTCGGTGACCGACGTGGAGATCTCCGGCTATCTGGAGGCCAACCGCGAGAAGCTGGAGACGGGTCTCGGTTACCACGCACGGCACATCCTGGTGACCCCTGAGGTCGGCGACTCGGACGCCGCCTGGGAGGCGGCGCGCATCAAGGCCGAGCTTCTCCGCACCCAGCTCCTTCAGGGCGCGGACTTCGCGGAGCTGGCCCGCCAGCACTCGAAGGATGCCACGGCCAAGGACGGAGGGGACCTCGGCACGCTCAAGCGAGGCGAGCTCGCGCAGGACGTCGAGTCCCAGATCCTGAGCCTCCGGTCGGGCGAGATCTCGAAGCCCTACCGATCGGCGCTCGGCTACCACATCTTCAGGCTCGAATCGAAAGACGGGCTGGAGGGCGAGGGCCTGCAGCGCGCCCAGGCGCAGATTCGCGATATCCTCTTCCGCGAGAAGTACGAGGCTCGGCTGGACGCCTGGATCAAGGAAATCAAGCAGCGCGCGGTCATCGAAGTCCGGTTGTGAAAAAAGTTTGACATTTGTCCGGCCCGATGGGAGGATAACGCTTGGCGTTATCCTTCTAACCCCGCAGGAAGTCTGCACTTAGAGCTAAACCACTCACTAGCGTGCGGCGTCCAGTAGCCGCGCCCGGAGCCCGCTGATGAGCGCCCGCCGAGAGCGATCCCAAGGAACCCCCCCGCAGAACCCGGAAGCGAACGGCATGAACCTGTCCGAACTCAAGGAGAGGGCGATCCCTGAGCTGAACCAGATCGCACGCGATCTGAACGTCCAGAACCTGGGCGGGCTCAGGAAGCAGGAGCTCATCTTCAAGATCCTCCAGTCGCAGGCGGAGAAGGACGGCCTGATCTTCGCGGAAGGCGTCCTGGAAGTCCTGCCCGACGGCTTCGGGTTCCTGCGCGCGCCCGACTACAACTACCTGCCGGGCCCCGACGACATCTACGTCTCACCGTCCCAGATCCGGCGTTTCGACCTGCGCACCGGCGATACCATCTCGGGCCAGGTCCGCCCGCCGAAGGACACGGAGCGGTACTTCGCGCTGCTGAAGGTCGAGGCGATCAACTTCGAGACGCCGGATCAGTCGCGCGAGAAGATCTTCTTCGACAACCTCACGCCCCTCTACCCGATGGAGCGGCTGCGCCTCGAGCACGATCCGGAGAACCTCACGACCCGGGTGATGGACCTGCTCTCGCCGATCGGCAAGGGCCAGCGCGGCATGATCGTGGCGGCGCCACGGACGGGCAAGACGATGATGCTCCAGTCCATCGCCCACGCCATCGCGACGAATCATCCCGAGGTCTATCTGATCGTCCTCCTCATCGACGAGCGGCCCGAGGAAGTCACCGACATGCAGCGCTCGGTGCGCGGCGAGGTCATCGCGTCGACCTTCGACGAGGTCCCGTCGCGGCACGTGCAGGTGGCCGACATGGTGATCGAGAAGGCCAAGCGCCTCGTCGAGCACAAGCGGGACGTCGTCGTCCTCCTCGACTCGATCACGCGCTTTGCGCGCGCCCACAACGCGATCATTCCGTCCTCGGGCAAGGTGCTCTCGGGCGGCCTGGACGCCAACGCGCTCCAGCGGCCGCGCCGCTTCTTCGCCGCGGCCCGCAACATCGAGGAAGGCGGCTCGCTCACGATCATCGCGACCGCGCTCGTGGACACGGGCAGCCGGATGGACGACGTGATCTTCGAGGAGTTCAAGGGCACCGGCAACATGGAGGTCCACCTCGATCGGCGCCTCATGGACAAGCGCATCTTCCCGACGATCAACATCGAACAATCGGGCACGCGGAAGGAAGAGCTCCTTCTGGAGAAGGACGAGCTCCAGAAGGTGTGGCTCCTCAGAAAGGCGCTCTCGCAGCTCAACCCCGTCGAGGGCATGGAGCTCCTGCTCGACAAGCTGAAGCTCACGAAGTCGAACAAGGAGTTCCTGGCCTCGATGCACACCATGGGGTAGACACCGTGCCAGACCCGAAGTCTTTGGATTCCTTGCGCTTTCCACAAGGCACTGGTATCGTGATGCTCCCGAGGAGGTGGCGGCCGTGAAGGTGGGCATTCATCCGGACTATGTGGACACGACGATCACGTGCGCGTGCGGCGAGGTGGTGCACACCCGCTCGACCAAGCCCGACATCCGGGTGGAGATCTGCTCGAAGTGCCACCCCTTCTACACGGGGAAGCAGAAGCTCGTGGATACGGCCGGACGCGTGGAGCGCTTCCAGCGGAAGTACAAGCGGCAGACCGCGTCTTCGTAGCGAACGCTCCGGAACCGGCTGGGATCAGTGCCTCCCGCCGGTTTTCTATTTTGTAGCGGGGTCCGCGAGGCTGGCTCCCACCGTGGGCGGCCTGAGAAAGGCGCGTATCGAGCCGTGATGCTGTTCGACAAGCTCCGCCAGATCGAGGAGCGCTCCAACGAGATCGCCAAGGCGCTCGCCGACCCCGCCGTCCTCGTCCAGCCCTCCGAGTACGCGCGGCTCCGCAAGGAGTACGCCGAGACGGTCGAGGTCGTGGAGCGATTCACCGAGTACCGCGACGTCCTGAAGCGCCTCGGCGAGGCGCGGCACATCCTCGCCGAAGGCGGCGACCCCGAGCTGCAGGAGCTGGCGCAGGCGGAGATCGACGAGCTCGGCGCACGCCAGACGGCGCTCGAGGACGAGCTGAAGCAGCGGCTCCTGCCGCGCGATCCGAACGACGAGAAGAACGTCTTTGTTGAGATCCGCGCCGGCGCGGGCGGGGAGGAGGCGGCGCTCTTCGCCGCGGAGCTCGCGCGCATGTACACGAAGTACGCCGAGCGCCAGCGCTGGAAGATGGAAGTGATGGACGCCAGCGAGACCGGCACGGGAGGCTTCAAGGACGTCGTGCTCTTCGTGCAGGGACGCGGGGCGTGGAGCCGGCTCAAGTTCGAGCGCGGCGTGCACCGGGTCCAGCGCGTGCCCGCCACCGAGGCCAGCGGCCGGATCCACACCTCCACGGTGACGGTCGCCGTGCTTCCCGAGGCCGCGGATGTCGAGGTGAAGGTCGACGAACGGGACCTCAAGGTGGACGTCTACCGATCCTCGGGACCCGGTGGGCAGGGCGTCAACACGACCGACTCGGCCGTGCGTATCACGCATCTGCCGAGCGGACTCGTCGTGACGTGCCAGGACGAGCGATCGCAGATCAAGAACCGCGCGAAGGCGATGCGCGTGCTCAAGGCGCGGCTCCTCGAGCGCGCCCAGCAGGAACAGCAGGCGGCCATCGCGGCCGACCGGCGGAGCCAGGTCGGCACCGGCGAGCGGAGCGAGCGGATCCGCACCTACAACTTCCCGCAGACGCGCGTGACGGACCATCGCGTCGGCCTCACGCTGCACCGGCTCCCGGCGGTGCTCGAGGGCGACCTCGACGAGCTGATCGAGGCGCTGACGGCGGCGGAGCAGGCGGAGCGGCTCCAGCGGGTGGCGAGTTGATGGCCTCGGTCGCGGACGTGCCGACGGTGCGCTCCCGGCTCGCGTCCGCGGTCGAGACGCTGCGCCGCGCGGGCATCGCGACCCCGCGCGTGGACGCCGAGTGGCTGCTCGCCGGCGTTCTGGGAGTCGGAAGGCTCGAGGTCGGTCTCGTGGGTGCCGCGCTGCCGCCGGTGCTCGCCGAGCGGTTCGACAGCGCCGTCCGCCGCCGCGCCCGCCGCGAGCCGCTCCAGCGGATTCTCGGCTGGGAGGCGTTCCGCGGGCTCCGCATCCGGTTGACCGACGACGTGTTCGTTCCACGGCCCGAGACCGAAATGCTCGTCGAGTGGGCGCTCGAGCTCCTGGCGCCGCCGGCGCCCGGACGGCGGCCGCTCGTGGTGGACGTGGGCACGGGCTCGGGTTGCGTCGCCTGCGCGCTCGCGACGGAACGCCCGGACGTGGACGTCGTCGCCGTCGACCTCTCGAGGGCCGCCGCGCTGGTCGCGCGTGAGAACGCCGACGTCCTGGCCCTCGGCGGGCGCGTACGCGTCGTGGCGGGCGACCTCCTCGAGGCCTTCGGTCCGGCGCGCGCGGACCTCGTCGTGAGCAACCCTCCCTATCTGGCGAGCGCGCTCCCGGAGGATCTCGAGCCCGAGGTGGCCCTGCACGAACCGCGCGCCGCGCTCGACGGCGGTCCCGATGGTCTTGCGCAGACCCGGAGGATCGTCGCCGCAGCGCGCGGCCGCCTGAACGCCTCCGGCGCGCTGGTCCTCGAGACCGCGGGCGGCGCCCAGAGCGCGTGCGTGGCGTCGCTCATGCGGGCCGCCGGCTTTCACGACGTCGCGGTCCGGGCCGACCTCGCGGGCGTGGACCGGTTCGTCGCGGGGAGGACCTGATGCCGGCGCGGCTCGAGATCGAGGGCGGCGTTCCGCTGCGCGGCACGGTCGGCGTGAGCGCGGCCAAGAACGCCGCGCTCCCGGCGCTGGCGGCGGCGCTCCTGACGGCCGAGCCCGTCGTGCTCACGAACGCGCCCGATCTCGCCGACGTGCGGACCATGGGGCGCCTCCTCGAAACCCTCGGCGGGACGGTCATCAGGGAGGGCGGCTCGATCCGAGCGCGCGTCGCGCGCGTCACGAACGATCTGGCGCCGTACGAGCTGGTCTCGACGATGCGGGCGTCGGTGCTCGTCCTTGGGCCGCTCGTCGCCCGGCATGGGTCGGCTCGCGTGGCCCTTCCGGGCGGGTGTGCCATCGGCGTCCGTCCGATCGACCAGCACCTGAAGGGACTCGCCAAGCTCGGCGCCGAGGTCACGATCGAGAACGGCTACGTGGTCGCGCGCGCGAGCCGGCTCAAGGCCGCGAGGATCGCGACCGATCTGGTGACGGTCACGGGGACCGAAAACCTCATGATGGCCGCGTCGCTCGCCGAGGGAACGACCGTCATCGACAACGCGGCCCGCGAACCCGAGGTGAGTGACCTCGCGGCGCTGCTGATCCAAATGGGCGCGCGGATCCACGGCGCCGGGACGGCGCGGATCGAGATCGAGGGAGTGCCGGAGCTCGCGGGCGCCACGCACAAGATCGTGGCCGATCGCATCGAGGCGGGCACGCTCATCGTCGCCGGCGCCATCACGCGCGGGGACGTCACGGTCACCGATCTGGTGCCGGATCACCTCTCCTCGGTGCTCGCGAAGCTCGACGAGCTCGGGGTGGCGCTCGAGGTCGGAGCGACGTCGGTGCGCGTGAGAGGCCCGCAGCGCCCCCTCGCGGCCGACGTGACGACCAGCCCGTTCCCGGGCTTTCCCACCGACATGCAGGCCCAGGTCATGACCCTGCTCGGGCTCGCCGACGGCCAGTCGCGCGTGACGGAGACGATCTTCGAGAACCGGTTCATGCACGTGGCCGAGCTGGCACGGATGGGCGCGCGGATCTCGACCGACGGATCGATCGCGATCATCCGGGGAGTCGACAGCTATGAGGGTGCCCCGGTGATGGCGTCGGACCTCCGCGCGTCGGCGGCGCTCGTACTCGCGGGCCTGGCGGCGCGAGGCCGCACGGTGGTGTCCCGCGTCTACCACCTGGACCGCGGGTACGAGCGGCTCGAAACGAAGCTCGGCGCGCTCGGCGCCCGTATCGAGCGCCGGACGTGAACGACCCTCTCACGCTCGCGCTTCCTAAAGGCCGGCTGCTCGACGGCGCGCTGGAGCTGCTGCGCGACCTCGGCGTCGAGGGGCTCGACGCCGATTCGCGGAAGCTGATCTTCACCGACGGCCGGCGCGACCTCCGGATGCTGCTTCTGAAGCCCGCCGACATCCCCGCGTACGTCATCTACGGCGCCGCCGATCTCGGCATCGTCGGGAAGGACATCCTCCTCGAGCAGGAGCCCGACGTCTACGAGCCGCTCGACCTCGGCTTCGGCTTCTGCCGGCTCGTCGTGGCGGAGCCTCGGGAGCTCTGGGAGCGCGACGACCCGGCGAAGTGGTCCTGGGTACGCGTGGCGACCAAGTACCCGAGGCTCGCCGAACAGTATTTCTCCAACCGCGGCATCCAGGTCGAGATCGTCCGCCTCGACGGCTCGATCGAGTTGGCGCCGCTCGTCGGCCTCGCCGAGCGGATCGTGGACCTCGTCCAGTCCGGCGAGACGTTGCGCGCGAATGGCCTCGTCGAGGTGGCCGAGATCACGCGCTCGACCGCGCGCGTCATCGTCAACCGCGCGTCGATGAAGACGGAGCACGCGCGGGTGACGGGACTCATCGAGGAGATGCGCGCTCACGTCGGACCCGGGGCCCGCGCATGATCAGAGTGCTGGACGCCCGCGTGCTGGGGGTCGACGCCGTCGTCCGTATGCTCGAGCGCTCGCCGGAGGCGGTGGCGCCGGAGATCCATCGCGCCGTGGAGGAGATCCTCGCGGCGGTGCGCGCGCGGGGGGACGAGGCCCTGCTCGAGTACACCGCGCGCTTCGACGATTTCGACGCGCCTTCGGCGCCCGCGCTCGCGATCGGGGCCGCCGAGTTCGGCGCGGCCGAGCGCGCGCTGCCCCCCGAGGTCCGCGGGGCGCTCGAATACGCCGCGGAGCGGATCGAGCGCTACCACGCCGCCGCGGCGCCGAAGTCGTGGCGCATGACCGACGAGCACGGCTCGGTCCTGGGCCAGGAGGTTCGTCCGCTCGAGCGCGTGGGCGTCTACATCCCGGGCGGACGCGCCGCCTACCCGTCCACGGTGCTGATGACGGCCATTCCCGCCCGTGTCGCGGGAGTACGCGAGATCGTCCTCGCGACGCCACCCGGGCCGGCCGGTCGCGTCGAGCCGGCGGTGCTCGCGGCGGCCAGGATCGCGGGCGTGACCGAGGGCTGGCGCGTCGGGGGCGCCCAGGCGATCGGCGCGCTCGCGTACGGGACCGCGACGATCCGGCGGGTGGACAAGATCGTTGGCCCGGGCAATATCTACGTCGCCCTTGCCAAGACCCGGGTCTTCGGCGAGGTCGGCATCGACATGGTGGCCGGCCCGAGCGAGGTCGTCGTTGTCGCCGACGGCGCCGCCGACCCGGACTGGGCCGCGGCCGACCTGCTCGCGCAAGCGGAGCACGATCCCATGGCGCGGGCGCTGCTCATCACCGACGCGGACGCGCTGCTCCCGCGCGTCGCCGCGGCGCTCGAACGCCGGCTCGCGGCGCTCCCGCGCCGGGAGATCGCGGCGCAGGCGCTGGCGGCGCACGGCGCCCTCATCCGTGTCGCGACCCTCGACCAGGCGGTGGATCTCGCGAACCGCCTGGCGCCCGAACATCTCGAGCTGATGGTCGAGGCGCCCGCGGCTCTGCTGCCACGCGTCCGGCACGCCGGCGCCGTCTTCGCGGGAGGCCACACGCCGGAGGTCGTCGGCGACTACGTGGCGGGGCCGAGCCACGTGCTGCCGACGGCGGGCACGGCCCGATTCGCGTCACCGCTCGGGATCGAGGACTTCGTCAAACGGTCGAGCGTCATCGAGTACTCGGCGCGTGGACTCGCGGCGGCGGCGCCGCACCTCGCGGCCCTGACGCGCGTCGAGGGGCTCGTCGGCCATGGGCGCGCCGCGGAGGCGCGACTCACGAAGGAGAGGGGGACCAGCGCATGAGCCCGGAGAGCGAGGCCCGCCAGGCGCGCGTCGAGCGCAAGACGAAGGAGACCGAGATCGTGCTCCAGCTGAACCTCGACGGTACCGGCGCCGCGAAGGTGCGCACGCCGATCCCGTTCTTCAGCCACATGCTGGAGGCCTGGTCGAAGCACGGCCTGGTGGATCTCGTCGTCGATGCGCAGGGGGATATCGAGGTGGACCAGCACCACACCGTCGAGGACGTCGGCATCGTGCTCGGCCAGGCGTTGCGCCAGGCTCTCGGCGACAAGCGCGGGATCGTGCGCTTCGGCACCGTGTTCGTGCCCATGGACGAGACCCTGGTGTCCGCGTCCGTGGACGTGTCCGGGCGGCCGTTTCTCGTCTTCCAGGTCCCGGTCGCGCGCACGCGCGTCTCGAACTTCGACCTCGACCTGCTGCAGGAGTTCTTCCGAGCCTTCGCGTTCAACGCGGAGATCACCCTCCACGTCACCATGCACTACGGTCACAACCTCCATCACATCACCGAGGCGGTCTTCAAGGCCGTCGGTCGCGCGCTCGCCGACGCGACGCGGATCAACCCGCGCATCGCCGGCATCCTGCCCACGACCAAGGGCGCGTTGTGATCGCGATCGTCGACTACGGACGCGGCAACCTCGGCTCCGTCGAGAAGGCCTTCGTGCGCGTCGGCGTGCCCGCCGTGGTCACCCAGGATCCCCGCGCGGTGGACGAGGCGGAGGCCGTCGTGCTGCCCGGCGACGGCGCGTTCCACGACGCGATGGCCAATCTGGGTCGGCTCGGGCTGCTGCCCTCGCTCCGGCGCGCGCTCGACGGGACGCGACCATTCCTCGGGATCTGCCTCGGCTACCAGCTTCTCTTCTCGACGAGCGAGGAGTTCGGCGAGGGCCGCGGGCTCGACGTGATCCCGGGCGCGGTCCGGCGCTTCCCTCCCGGCGAGAAGGTCCCCCACATGGGGTGGAACCGCGTCGAGCACGCGGGTGACCAGCGGCTCTTCGAGCACGTTCCCTCGGGCGCGCACTTCTACTTCGTGCACTCGTACTACCCGGTGATCCGGGAGGGCGCCGAGCTGCGCGTGGCGTGGTGCGACTACGGCATCCGGTTCGCCGCGGCGATCGAGCGCGGGAACCTCTACGCGACGCAGTTCCACCCGGAGAAGAGCCAGCGGTCGGGACTGCGCCTCCTGGAGAATTTTGCCGCGGTCGTCAAGTCCAGTCGAGGGAGCGCCGCGCGATGATCGTCATTCCCGCCGTCGATCTCCGCGGAGGCCGGGCGGTGCGGCTCCGCGAGGGACGGGCGGACGCCGAGACCGTCTTCTCGGACGATCCGGTCGCGATGGCGACGCGCTGGGCCGTCGCTGGCGCGGCGCGCCTCCACGTTGTGGATCTCGACGGCGCCTTCGCGGGCGCGCCGCGCCAGGCGCCGCTCATCGCGAAGATCGTCGCGGCGGTCGCGCCCGTGCCCGTGGAGGCCGGCGGCGGGCTGCGGACGCTCGAGGCCATCGACGCCGTGCTCGAGGCCGGTGCGCGCTGGGCGGTCCTCGGCACGCGCGCGGTGCTGGACCGCGAGTTCCTCGGCGAGGCGTGCCGCGCGCACGGCGAACGAATCATCGTCGCCGTCGATGCGCGCGGCTCACGCGTGGCCGTCAAGGGCTGGACCGAGGTCGCCGACGAGACCGTCGTGGACGTCGCGCGGCGGGCGCTCGACGCCGGCGCGGGGGCGCTCCTCTACACGGACGTGAGTCGCGACGGCACCGGGGTGGGCCCGAACGTCGAGGACACCGCCGCGCTCGCCCGTGCCGTGGCGCTGCCCGTTATCGCCTCGGGCGGCGTGGCGCGGCTCGACGACCTCAGGCGGCTCGCGGCGGTGCCCGGCGTGGCGGGTTGCGTCGTCGGCCGCGCGCTCTACACCGGCGCCATCGACCTGGCCGAGGCGCTGCGGGATCTCGCGTCCGCGGCCGTGGCGGGCCACCCGCGGTCCGAGACGGATTCGCGGCCCACGCGGCGATAATGCTGGCGAAGCGGATCATCCCCTGCCTCGACGTCAAGGACGGGCGTGTCGTCAAGGGCGTGCGCTTCGTCGACCTGCGCGACGCCGGTGACCCCGTCGAGGCGGCGCGCGCCTACGATGCGCAGGGCGCGGACGAGCTGGTCTTCCTCGACATCACGGCGTCCCACGAGGCCCGCGCGATCATGCTCGACGTCGTGCGCCGGACCGCGGAGGGGATCTACATGCCGCTGACCGTCGGCGGCGGCGTTCGATCGATCGACGACGTCCGGTTGCTGCTTCGCGCGGGCGCCGACAAGGTGTCGCTCAACACGGCCGCGCTCGAGCGGCCCACGGTGATCCGCGAGGCGGCGGAGCGCTTCGGCAGCCAGTGCATCGTCGTCGCCATCGATGCGCGCCGCGAGGCCGGCGGCGGGGAGATCGTCCGATGGGGCGTCTACACGCACGGCGGCCGGCGGCCGACCGGGCGTGACGCGCTGGCGTGGGCGCGGGAGGCGGTCGCACTGGGAGCGGGCGAGCTCCTCCTGACGAGCATGGACCGCGACGGGACCAAGGACGGCTACGATCTGGAGCTGACGCGCTCCGTCTCCGAGGCGGTGTCGGTTCCGGTGATCGCGTCGGGCGGGGCGGGCTCGCTCCCGCATCTCTACGAGGGACTCGTCGAGGGGCGTGCCGACGCGGTCCTGGCGGCCTCCATCTTCCACTTCGGCATCCACACGATCGCGGAGGCGAAGGCATATCTGCGCGAGCGTGGCGTGCCCGTTCGGAGCGAGCCGTGACGCCGGGCGAGCTCACGTTCGACGCCCAGGGACTCCTCCCGGCCGTGGTGCAGGAGGCGGACTCGGGCGAGGTCCTGATGGTCGCGTGGATGGACCGCGCGGCGGTCGAGAGCACGCTCGCGAGCGGGGTGACGCACTTCTGGTCCCGCTCACGCGGCGTGCCGTGGCGCAAAGGGGAGACGTCCGGTCACACACAGCACGTGGAGGCCGTCTACGCCGACTGCGACGCCGACGTGCTGCTCGTCCAGGTGCACCAGGAGGGCGTCGCCTGCCACACGGGGCAGCGGACGTGCTTCTTCAACGCGCTGCGCGCGGACGCGGCCACCGGCGGGCCCGTCGCGCCGGCGAACATGCTGGAGCGCCTGGAGCGCACGATCGCGGCGCGGAAGTCGAATCCACCCGGCGGTTCCTACGTGGCGACGCTGCTCGCGGCGGGCCAGCGCGAGATCTGCCGCAAGATCGGCGAGGAGGCGACGGAGGTGATCACCGCGGCGCTCGGGGGTGAGGGCGACCGGCGCGTCGTCGAGGAGACGGCGGATCTCTTCTTTCACACGCTCGTCCTGCTCGGCGCGCGCGGTATCACGCTTCGCGAGGTGGTGGAGGAGCTCGCGCGGCGCCACGCGCGGCGCGCCACGCCGGATCGCTGAGCCCGTCGTGGACGCCCGCGGACTCGTCGCCCTCGTGGCCGGCACCGCCGCCGCGTGTGCCCTCGCGGGCTGCGCGGGCGGTCGCATCGAGAGCGGTGTCTTTCACTCACCGAAGGGGTATCGCGTGACGCTTCCGGGACCGGAGTGGACCGTTGCAGCGGGCGGGCGGGCGGATCTCGAGCTGAGGCACCGCGAGGGGGCGGCCGGGATCCTCGCCAACGCCTCGTGCGGGAACGGCGCGGCCAGGCCGAGCCTCGACGCGCTGACGCGTCATCTGCTCTTGGGCTTCCGGGGCCGCGTCACCCTCGAGCGCGAAGACGAGGACGTCAGTGACCGGCGCGCCGCGCACACGGTCGTCGACGGCCGCCTCGGACCCGGTGACGCCCCGGTGCGCGTCGAGACGTACGTGCTCAAGGACGCGCGGTGCGTCTACGATTTTGCGTACGTCGCACCGCCTGGGACGTTCGAGACCTGGCGACCCGGCTTCCGGCGGCTCGTCGAGAGCTTCGCCAGCGAGTAACCCGGCATGGAGACCTATCTCAGACGCACGGTCGTCTGGTACGGGGGTGTCGGCCTGCTCACGGGGCACGTGCTCAGGAGCCTCGCGCTGCCGCCCAAGTATTTCCGCCTCGTCGTGCGCGAGGTGGAGGTGATGGGCGTCCAGTCGCTCGGTGTGGCGCTGACCGCCGCGATCTTTACCGGCATGGTCTTCACGCTCCAGAGCGCCGTGAACATGGCGCGCTTCGGGGCCGAGAGCTACGTCGGCCCCGTCGCGGCGCTCGCCATCCTGCGTGAGCTCGGTCCGGTGCTGACGGCGATCCTCGTCGGCGGCAAGGTCGCCTCGGGCATCACCGCGGAGCTCGGCTCGATGAAGGTCACCGAGCAGATCGACGCCCTCCGGACCCTCGGCGTGAACCACGTCAAGCGGCTCGTCGTGCCACGCGTGCTCGCGTCGCTGGTCGTCTTTCCGCTCCTCACCGTGCTCTCCGACGCGGTCGGCGTCCTCGGGGGCATGGCGATCATGTACCTCGAACGGGGCGCCGACATGTGGGCGTACTGGAACACGACGACCTACTGGGTCGTGCCGAAGGACTTCCTGACGGGCGTGGGCAAGGCGGTCTTCTTCGGCGCCGTGGTCACGCTGATCGGATGCTACAACGGACTCAGCACCGAAGGGGGGACGGAGGGCCTCGGGCGCGCCACGACGGCGACCGTCGTCCACGTGACGATGGGCGTGATCGTGTCGGACTTCTTCCTGACCAAGCTGTTTCTCACGCTGTTCTACTGAGGCGGGCATGGCGGATCCGGTCGTCGAGCTGCAGGGTGTGCGCAAGAGCTTCGACACGATCGATGTGCTCCGCGGCGTGTCGTTCGCGCTGGCGAAGGGTGAGACGCTCGTGGTGATGGGGGGCAGCGGCTCGGGCAAGACGGTGCTGCTCCGGCTGATCGCGGGCCTGATCCGTCCGGACGCTGGACAGATCCGGCTCTTCGGCCGGAGCATCGAGCGGCTCCGCGAGGAGGAGCTCCTCCCGGTCCGCCGGCGGATGGGCTATGTCTTCCAGGGCGCGGCGCTCTTCGACTCGCTCTCGGTCTACGAAAACGTAGCCTACCCGTTGCGTGAGCACACGAGCCTGCGGGAGGGCGAGATCGAGGCACGCGTCGTGCGGAACCTCGGGCTCGTCGGCCTCGGTCGCGAGGTCCTCCGGCTGCTGCCCTCGGAGCTGTCCGGCGGGATGAAGAAGCGCGCCGGGATCGCGCGCGCGCTCTCGGCGTCTCCCGAGCTGCTTCTCTTCGACGAGCCCACGGCCGGCCTCGATCCCACGAACTCGAAGCTCGTGGCCGAGCTGATCCAGGCGCTGCACGGCGGTGTCTGCGACACGGCGATCGTGGTCACCCACGACCTCGAGCTGGCGAAGACGGTCGGGGACCGTGTCGCGGTCCTCATCGACGGGCGGTTCGCGGCGATCGGGCCTGTCGCGGAGATCCTCGAGACCGACAACGCGGCGGTCCAGGCGTTCCTGGCCGGAGAGGCGCGGTGAGCCCGTGAACGACGAGCGGCGCGAGCTCGGCCTCAAATTCCGCGTCGGTGTCTTCGTCCTCGTGGCGCTCGCCGTCTTCCTCGGCACGATCTACGCCCTCGGCGCGCGGGCACGGCTGTTCGAGTCGCGCTACGTGATCCACGCCGACTTCACGGAGGTGGGCGGACTCACCGAGGGCGCGACCGTCCGGCTGGCCGGGGTACAGATCGGGCGTGTCAGCAGCGTGCTCCTGCCGGGCGCGCCCGGCGGCAAGGTGCGGGTGGACCTCGACATCGCCCGCCGTTACGCCGACCGGATCCGGAAGGATTCGCTGGCGCGGATCGAGACGCAGGGGCTCCTCGGCGACAAGGTCGTCGAGATCACCGTCGGAACCGCGGCGGCGCCGGCGCTCAAGACGGGCGAGGTTCTTGCGGCACGCGACCCGACCGACCTCGGCCGCGTGATCAGCGAGAGCGCGGGCACCGCGAGGGACATTGGTGAGCTCGTGGCCGCGCTCAAGAAGTCCGCCGAGACGCTGAACCGGTCGAGGCTGATCGAGAACACGTCAGAGACCGTGGACCGGATCAACCGCGTCGTGGACCAGGTCGAGCACGGTCGCGGCTGGGCCCACACGCTCCTCTACGAGGAGCCGGTCGCGCTCCGCAAGCTCAACGAGGCCATCGTGACGACCCAGGCCCTGCTCGACAGGATCGACCGGGGCCAGGGCGCCGCCGGTGTCCTCGTGTCGGAGGACGGCACCGCGGCCGCCAGGCGCTTCGTCGCGGCCATGGACCGGCTCGCGCGTATGGTCGAGAAGCCGGAGGGCGAGGAGGGGCTGCTGCCGGGCCTGCTCTTCGACCCGAAATACAAGGGCACGCTCGAGGATCTCCGTGCGACCGCGCGCAACTTCCGGGAAATCTCCGATCGGGTCGCGGGCGGCCGTGGCGCCCTCGGCGCCCTCGTGGGCGACACGGACGAGGATGGTCTCCGGAGCGTGGTCCAGGACCTGAAGGCCGCCGTCCAGAACCTCCGGTCGGTCAGCGCGAAGATCGACGCGGGCGAGGGGACGATCGGCGCCCTCGTGGCCGACCCGACGGTCTACGAGCGCCTCGTCACGATTCTCGAGGGCGCCCAGCGGTCGTTCCTGCTGCGCTCGCTCATCCGGAGCCTCGGCGAGGGCGGGGCCGAGCCCAGGCGATGAAGGCGCGCGATACTAGCGTCTACCGCTGCCAGCAGTGCGGCTTCGCGAGCCCGAAGGCCGGCACGTGCCCGGACTGCAAGCGCGCCACCGGGGAGCTCACGGCCCTCGTCGAAGAGCGCGCGGCGCCGGCGCGCGGCCCGCGGCGTGTGCCCGTACCGCAGGAGCGGCCGCGCCCGCTGCGGGACATCACGCTGGAGCGCGGCGACCGCCTCGCGACCGGCATGGCCGAGCTCGACCGCGTCCTCGGCGGCGGCGTCGTGCGCGGCTCGCTCGTGCTGATCGGGGGGGATCCGGGCATCGGGAAGTCGACGCTTCTGCTCCAGGCCGCGCGTGCCCTCGCGCGGGTCGCGCCGCCCGTCCTCTATGTGTCCGCCGAGGAATCGGCGGCACAGGTGAAGCTGCGGGCCGATCGGCTCGGGATCGCGGCCGACGGGCTCCTGCTCTGGGCCGAGACGGACCTCTCAGCGGTCCAGGCGGCCCTCGACGACGTCAAGCCGCGCGCGCTCATCGTGGACTCCATCCAGACCGTGTTCCTGCCGGAGCTCGAGTCGGCGCCGGGGAGCGTCGCGCAGGTGCGCGAGTGCGGCGGGCGCCTCATGACGCTCGCCAAGGGGCTCGGCATCGCGACGTTTCTCGCCGGCCATGTCACGAAGGAGGGCGCGCTCGCCGGGCCGCGCGTGCTGGAGCACCTCGTGGATACCGTGCTCTACTTCGAGGGCGAAAGTCACCACGCGTACCGCATCCTGCGCGCGGTCAAGAACCGCTTCGGCTCGACGAACGAGATCGGCGTCTTCGAGATGGGCGAGCAGGGGCTCACCGAGGTCACGAACCCGTCGGGGTTCTTCCTCGCGGAGCGCCCGCGGGGCGCCGCCGGCTCGGTCATCGTTTCGAGCCTCGAGGGGACGCGCCCGCTTCTGCTCGAGCTCCAGGCGCTCGTCGCCCGCGCCTCCTTCGGCACGCCGCGGCGGACCGTCCTCGGCGCGGACTACAATCGCGTCTGCCTGCTGCTCGCGGTGCTCGAGAAGCTCGGCGGGATGCCGCTCGCGAGCCAGGACGTCTTCGTCAACGTCGCCGGCGGCGGGCGGGTCACCGAGCCGGCGGCCGACCTCGGCATCGTCGTCGCGGCGGCGTCCAGCTACATGGACCGACCCGTGCCCAGCGACGTGTTGGTGCTCGGTGAGGTCGGGCTGACCGGGGAGGTGCGCGCGGTGAGCGGGGTGGAGCTCCGCCTGAAGGAGGCTGCCGCCCTCGGGTTCCGCCACGCTGTCGTTCCGCGGAACAGCGCGACCGACCTTCACGCGAAGCTGCCGCTCGAGATCCGTGGCGTGGCCACGGTCACCGAGGCGCTCGAAGCGCTGCTCGGCTGAGCGCATGACGGGATGGGCATCATGATCAGGAACGTCGTCCGGGTGTTGGTGCTGGTCGGCTCGACCCTCGCGGGGGTGTTCGCCGCGCGCGCGCTCGAGGCGCCGGCCGCCGGCGGCGCCGTGGCGGGCGGGCTCGTCGGCGTGGTCGCCGTCCTCCTCGAGCTCGGCGCCGCGTCGCTCGCGATCGAGCGACTCTTCTGGGGTGCCGCGGGAGGCATCGCCGGCCTCGTCGGTGGGATCGCCCTTGGCGTCACCGCGGCGGGGCTCGTGCCGTCCGGCGCAGCAGGGATCACGGTCGCGCTCGGCGTGGGTCTCGGCGCGTACGTCGGCGTGACAGCGGCGCTCGCGCGCCTCGCCGATCTCAGCGCGCTCTCCCGACGGCTCTTCCCCGGGGCGGACCGCCGCCGACTCGACAAGGTGCTCGACACCTCGGCGATCATCGACGGTCGAATCGCGGACGTGTGCGAGACGGGCCTCCTCGATGGCACGCTCGTCGTGCCAGGCTTCGTGCTCGGCGAGCTCCAGCGGCTCGCCGACTCGACGGACGGTCTCAGGCGCAATCGCGGCAAGCGCGGGTTCGACGTGCTGCAGCGCCTCCAGCGGTCGGCGAAGGTCGCGATCGAGATCGACGAGCGCGGCGCCAGCGAGCCCGAGGTGGACGCCAAGCTGATCGCGCTCGCCCGCGCGCGCGGCGCGCGTCTGGTCACCACCGACTACAATCTGAACAAGCTGGCGGAGCTCCGCGGCGTCCCGGTGCTGAACATCAACGAGCTGGCGAACGCGCTCAAGGCGGTCGCCCTACCAGGGGAGGCGATGACGGTCCAGGTGCTCCGCGAGGGGAAGGAGCCGGGACAGGGCGTGGCCTATCTGGACGACGGCACGATGGTCGTGATCGAGCAGGGCAAGCGCTACATCGGGCAGCCGCTCGACGTCGTGGTCACGAGCGTCCTCCAGACACCGGCCGGCCGGATGGTCTTCACCCGGTCGCGCGAGGAAGCGTCGGTCGCGCACGATGACTAGTCTCGTGGTCGTCATTCCCGCCGGGGGCGTCGGCACGCGTTTCGGTGGCGGCACACCCAAGCAGTTCCTGCGCTTCGGCGTGATGCCGATCCTCGCGGCGACCGTCCGACACTTCACGGCGCACCCGGCGGTGGGCGCGATCGTCGTCGCGGCTCCCGAGGCCTACGTCGACCGCACCCGCCGCATCCTCGGGCCCGTGGCGCGCCGCACATCCCTGACCGTCGTCCCCGGAGGCCCCACCCGGCAGGACTCGGTCTGGCTCGCGCTCCAGGTCGTGCCGCCAGACGCGCACCTCGTGGCCGTTCACGACGGAGTCCGGCCGCTCATCACACGCCGGCTGATCGATGCCGTCGTCGCGGCCGCCGAGGCGTCGGGCGCCGCGGTCTGTGCCTTGCCCGTGACCGAAACCGTCAAGCGTGTGCGAAGCGGTGTGGTCGAGGCGACGCTCGACCGTGCGGATCTCTGGGTGGTGCAGACGCCACAGGTCTTCCGCGCCGACGTGCTCCGCGAGGCACACGAGAAGGCACGGCGCGACGGTGTCGTCGGCACGGACGACGCGATGCTCGTCGAACGGCTCGGCCAGCCGGTGCGCGTCGTGCCCGGCCTTCCGGAGAACGTCAAGATCACCACGCCCGAGGATCTCCGTCGGGCGCGGCGCGCGGCACGCCGATGACCCGCGCGGGCTTCGGCTTCGACCTCCATCCGCTCGTTGCGGACCGGCCCCTGGTTCTCGGGGGCGTGACGGTCGAGAGCGACCGCGGCCTCGGAGGCCATTCCGACGCCGATGTCCTCTCCCACGCGGTCGCCGAGGCGCTGCTGGGAGCACTTGCGCTCGGCGACCTCGGCCACCACTTCCCCGACACGGATCCGCGCTACCGCGGGATCTCGAGCCTCGTGCTGCTGCGGCACGTGGCGGGACTCGTGGCCGAGCGCGGCGGCACCGTCGTCAACGTGGACGCGACGGTGCTCGCCCAGGCGCCGAGGCTCGCGTCTCACCTGCCCGAGATGGCCAAGCGGCTCGCCGAGACGCTGGGGCTCGCACTCGCCCGGGTCAGCGTGAAGGCCAAGAGTCCCGAGGGGCTCGGCCTGGTCGGCCGCCGCGAAGGCATCGCGGCGATGGCCGTGGTGAGCGTGGAGGCTCCGTGAAGATCTACAACACGATGACCCGTGGCAAGGAGGAGTTCGTTCCGGTCACGCCCAACGAGGCACGCATCTACGTCTGTGGCGTGACGCCATACGACTATTCGCACATCGGCCACGCGCGCAGCGCCGTCGTCTTCGACGTGATTCGCCGCTGGCTGGAATACAAGGGCTTCCGGGTGACGACCGTGCGGAACTACACCGATGTCGACGATAAGATCATCCGACGCGCCAACCAGGAGGGCGTCTCCGCGACCGAGGTGTCGCAGCGGTTCATCAAGGCCGAGTGGCACGACATGCAAGCGCTCGACGTCATGCCACCCACCGTAGCGCCCAAGGCGACGGAGCACATCGCCGGGATGGTGGCGCTGATCGAGCGACTCGTGGCGAAGAGCATCGCCTATGTCGTGGACGGCGACGTGTACTTCGAGATCCGCCGCTTCCCCGCATATGGCAAGCTCTCTGGCAAAAATGTCGACGAACTGCTCGCCGGCGCACGCGTTGAAGTGGACGAACGCAAGCGCGATCCGCGCGACTTCGCTCTCTGGAAGGCCACCAAGCCCGGTGAGCCGTTCTGGCCCAGTCCGTGGGGGCCCGGCCGCCCGGGCTGGCACATCGAGTGCTCGGTGATGGCCATGCGATATCTCGGCGAGACGTTCGATATCCACGGCGGCGGCACCGATCTGATCTTCCCGCATCACGAGTGCGAGATCGCGCAGTCCGAGGCCGACACGGGCAAGACCTTCGCGCGCTATTGGCTGCACAACGGCATGCTGAATCTAGGCGCCGAGAAGATGTCGAAATCGGTCGGGAACACGCTCGCGATTCGGGAGCTCGTCAAGCGCCATCAGTCCGACGCCCTTAGGCTTTGGATGCTCGGCACGCACTACCGCAACCAGCTCGAGTGGTCCGAGGAGCGCGTGCAGGAGGCGGCTCGAGCCCTCGACCGGCTCTGGGGACCGATCGAGCAGGCGAAGAAATACAAGAGCTCGTCGACCTTCGCGTCTGCGGCCACGGCGCCGTTGCCGTCCGAGCTCGCCGAGTTCCCGGGGCGCTTCGTGACGGCGATGGACGACGACTTCAACACTCCGCAAGCGCTGAGCGTCCTTTTCGACTTGGTGCGCCTCCTGAATCAGGGCGAGCGGAGCGTTCAGGCTTTCGTTCGTGGCGCGGCCGAACTCGAGGCGCTGGCCGGCGCGCTGGGCTTCTCAGGCCCGCGTCGGCACGGGCTCCCCGCCGATCTGGCGAATCGCGTCGAATCGCTGATACGACGGAGGACCGAGGCCCGCGGCCGGCGCGACTGGAAGGAGGCAGACACCATCCGTGCCGAGATCGAGGGCATGGGCGTGGTGATCAGGGACACGCCCGCCGGCACCGAATGGGAACCGAAGTGACCGAGGGAGGTAGAATCTACGGCCGCAACCCGGTGCTCGAACTGCTCCGGAGCGGCGGGCGTCGCGCCGATGAGATCGCCGTGCTGGCTGGTGCGCGGGGCCCTCTCGCCGAGGTGGTCGCGCTGGCGCGTCGTGCCGGCGTGAAAGTCTCCTTCCGCACCCGCGAGCAGCTCACGGCGATCGCCGGGACCGAGCGCCATCAGGGCGTGGTCGCGCGGGTGGCTTCGGCGGAGTACACGGACCTCGGCGAACTGCTCGAGATTCCGACGAGTCGCGGCGAGCCCGCATTCTTCGTGGCCCTCGACCAAGTCCAGGACCCGAGGAACTTCGGCGCGCTCCTGAGGACGGCGGAGGTCTTTGGTGCCCACGGGGTCATCGTGCCCAAGCACCATCAAGTCGGTCTCACGGAGGCCGCCGTCCGCAGCGCGATGGGAGCGGTCGAGTACGTGGCGGTCGCTCGAGAAACGAATCTGGTGGCAGGCCTTGAAATACTCAAGAAATCAGGTGTTTGGATTTTTGGGAGCGCGGTGGACGGTGGAACGCCCGCGTGGGAGGCGGATCTCACGGGGCCGCTCTGTCTGGTCTTCGGGGGAGAGGGCGAGGGACTCCGCCCGTTGGTCGCGCGCACATGCGACGTCGTCCTGACGATCCCGATGGCGGGGCGGGTCGGCTCGTTGAACGTTGGTGCCGCCGGCGCCGCACTCTGCTACGAAGTCGCGCGGCAGAGGGCCCTGCGAGGTAAAACCTCTTGACTAAACGAACACTCACGAATAAAGTGAAGTTTTGTCTGTGCTGGCGTAGCTCAGTGGCAGAGCAACTGCCTTGTAAGCAGTGGGTCGGGGGTTCAAATCCTCCCGCCAGCGCCAGCTTTTTCAAGGGGTTCCATCGCATGCCGGCGGATTCGGGGAGGTACCCAAGTGGCCAAAGGGGGCAGACTGTAAATCTGCTGGCGTACGCCTTCGGGGGTTCAAATCCTCCCCTCCCCACCACCTCGAATGATGACGAACCGGGGATACGGAAGGGCGGGAATAGCTCAGCGGTAGAGCGCCAGCCTTCCAAGCTGGGGGTCGCGGGTTCGAATCCCGTTTCCCGCTCCAGGTTTTGTGGGATCGCCCATGTAGCTCAGTCGGCAGAGCGCGTCCTTGGTAAGGACGAGGTCTCCGGTTCAATCCCGGACATGGGCTCCATCTCGAATAGCGCAGTCGTGACCGCCAACGGGAGGTAGCGCGCATGGCGAAGGCGAAGTACGAGCGGACGAAGCCGCACGTGAACATTGGGACGATCGGGCACATCGATCACGGGAAGACGACGTTGACGGCGGCGATCACGAAGGTGTTGCACACGAAGAACAA